>CAWIYC010000010.1:0-59716 GCA_963840235.1 uncultured Actinomycetes bacterium | reverse complement strand
TGTCGGAGGAGAACGTGGAACTCGTCAGGGCAGGATTCGCCGCGCACAACCGCGGCGACCTCGATGCTCTGGTCCAGTTCTATGACGATGACGCGGTTTTCGAGACGCTCCTCCTCGGAACCCATCGCGGCAACGAGGCCATACGTCTGATCTACGAGGAGAACCAAAAGACGCTGTCCGGGTACACGGTTGACCCGATAGAGCTGATCGACGCCGGAGACCGGGTGGTCGCGGTGGCCCAGGTCAATGGAGTCGGGCCCTTGAGCCAGATCGCCATGGAGGACCGTGACCAGTTCGCCTTCCTCTTCACGATCAAGAACGGCCGGTGCGTGCGAGAACAGGCCTTCCGAAACAGGGAGGAGGCCATCGAAGCCGCCGAGTTGTCGGAGTAGTCGATCACTCTCCCGCCGAGCGGCCTGGAGCACGAGCGATCAGGCCGCCACCTTGAGCGCCGGCAAGAGTCGGGCCTAACGGAATGTGACTAACCGTTGAAAGTTGTGGCGCTGGCGGCCCGCAGTCCCCGAGTGGGATACTGCGCGGGCTATGTCGCAGGAGCGCGACGACACTTCCCACAGAGGAGTAGAGAATTGATCCTGGCAACGACGAAGATCGAGGATTTCGACCGCTTCTGGAATATCTTCTCAACCAAGGGCGCCGAGAAGCGAAAGCAGCACGGCTGCAAGGGTTCGCACGTCTTTCGCGATCCCAATGAGGATGACCGGGTCTGGGCGGTCTTCGACTGGGATGAGGAGGGCTGGCAGAACTTCCTCTCCGACCCCGAGGTCCCGCCGATCATGCAAGAAGCCGGGCACCAAGGTAGGCCCCAGGCGGCGGAGCTCGGCGGCCAGCACGACGCCTAGCACCAGACCCCGAATCGGACCCCTCGATGCCGCCGGGCGTCGGGAGTAGGCAATGAGTCTCCGGGGGACATCGAAGCGTCAATCTGACCCTCGCGGCGCACCCGCCCATGAATGCCTCGGAGGATGGTCCGAGACGCGGGGGGATCCTTAACCGCTCACGCGAGGATCTTTCACTCGTCCGGAACACCCTTCAGCTCGTGCACGCCGCGATCGGCGAACTCGATGCCCGTGCCGGCGGCCAGGTCTCGGACGCTGCGCGAGACCAGGACCTCGTCAGCGTCGGCGAGGGCGCTGACCGCGCGGCGATGTGGACCGCGATGCCGCCGATGTCGTCCCCCATGACCTCGCATTCGCCGGTGTGCAGGCCGGCGCGAGTCCGGATACCCAGGGGCCGGGAGGCTTCGGCGATGGCCCGGGCACAACGGATCCGGCACAACGGATCCCGCGGGCGGGGCCGTCAAAGGTCGCCAGGAAGCCGTCGCCGGTGGGCTTGACCTCGCGGCCGCCGAAACTCTCGGCGCATCCCGGGTGGCCGCGGCGTGAGCTTCCAGCAGCCCGCGCCAGCGCTGATCCCCCAGCTCGGTCGCGGGAGCAGCCTCCAGCGACGCAGCGACGTTGGTCCTCGACTAGGTTGACCGCAAGCGGAGATGGCGATCAGCGAGGAACTCGGCGAGCGCAGCACCGTGGGGCTGCCGGCGGGCAGGCTCGAGTACCGCGAGCGTGGCAGCGGGCCGCCGCTGATCTTCGTGCACGGCGCCGCTGTCAACGGCGACCTCTGGCGCAAGGTGGCGCCGGAGCTCGCTAGCGACCACCGCTGCATTACCCCCGATCTGCCGCTTGGGGGACATACGCTGCCCCTGGACGGTGAGCCGGACCTCTCGCTCTTCGGGCTCGGCGAGATTCTCGCGACCTTCATCGAGGCGTTGGACCTGAGCGAGGTGACGGTGGTGGCGAACGATACGGGAGGAGCAATTTCGCAGGCGCTCGTCGGTAGCCGACCCGAGCGGGTCGGCCGACTCGTGCTCACCTCCTGCGATGCGTTCGAGAACTACCCACCGAAGGCGGTGGCCTACCTGAAGCCGACCGCGCGCCTGCCTCCCGCGATGTGGCTGCTGCTGCAGGCGGCGCGGCTGCAGCCGATCCAGCGCCTGCCGATCACCTACGGCTGGGCCACGCACGCGCCGATCGAGCCTCGAATCATGGATTCCTATCTGACCGCGGTGCGCACGGACGCGGCCGTGCGCCGCGACTTCACCCGCTTCCTGCGGGCGGCGGATCGCCGCCACATGCAACACGCCTCCGAGGGGATCGCGAGTTTCGACCGGCCGGCCCTCGTGGCATGGGGAGCCGACGACAGGTTCTTCCCCCGCGAGCACGGCCGCCGCCTCGCCGAGCTACTACCGGGGGGTCGCTTCGTGCTGGTCGAGAACTCGCGCACATTCATCCCCGAGGACCAGCCTGCGCGGCTGGTCGCGCTGTTGCGGGAGTTCCTGGACAGCTCGGCGGCGACTGCATCATGAGCCTCCCCAAGGCCCAACTTGCTCGCTGGGTCAACTCGAACATGGGGTCCGGCAATTGGTCCGAAGTGCGAGGCTCAGCCACCCAGAATGGCTCTGGATCGACCTCCTCGGGCACGGTCGAGCGGTATCGGCTACTCGTGCAATCCCGCCGCAGCGATAGCGGCCTCGCGGCTGACGTGAACCTCGAGACGCACCGCCCTGCAGTCGCGCATTTCCCAGACGTGACCGCCGTGCAGATCGACGGCGGCGCCGCTGGCCTGGCCGTCGCCGGTCATGTGGTAAATCGCGACGATCCGGTCCCCCGCCGGGATCAGTTCCTCGAGGTCGAAGCGAAGGTTGCGCCAGCTCTCGAGCCAGCCGCGGAACCCTTTGCCCATTTCCTCGATGCCGTGGTAGATGCCGGGGTCGGGGAGGCTGTCGCCGAGTACGAAGACGATCTCGGGGTCGTAGAACGACTCGTTCCAGAACTCGCCCAGCGACCACTCCTCATAAACACGGCGCAACGTTGCGAGGTCGTCCTCATGCGACATCGGTGAGGGAAGTATCCCGCCCGGGACGACTCCCTTCGGTCAGATGCATTTCGAGTCCCCGCCACCGTTCCCGGCAACATCGGCGCCTGTTCACGCCCGCGGCTAAAGCCGGACAGGACGAAGACCGATGGCTGGACTGAGGTTGAGCAGTCGTCCCCGAGGGGAGGAGGTCCCAGGTGATCGCATTCATCGCACTCGGCATCGTGATGCTCCTCTGGGTGCTCACTTGGGAGGGAGCGGAGGAAGCCGATCTCGAAACCGAATTTCCGCCGGACGACGGGTTAGGTTGACGCTGTGGATGACCGCCGCGCCATCTGGTTGCTCGTGCTCGGGGGACTTGCCTTCGTCGTCGGGGTGGTCGCGCTCCTGATCGCGATCGACGCCAAGAACGGCAACACAAGCGACGAGGATCTGGCCAAGTCGGTGCGCGGCGAGATCCAGAAATCGGTGCCTCAGCTGAAGCTCGCCCTGGCCTCGCAGAGCAAGGCGATCGCGACCGCGGGCGCCCGCCTGCGACAGGCCGAGCGCGCCCAGAAGCGCCTCGCCGGGGGACAGGCGATCGACCGCGGGGACCTGAACAAGCTCTCCTCGCAGCTGAAGGCGATGCAGGGCGACATTAACGGCCTCACCAACGACGTCAACGCGCTCAAGAACCAGCAGAACCGCACCCGCGACACGGTCGCCACCCTGACCCGCAGGGTCAACCGCCTGCAGGTCGAGGTAGAGCAGAAGAAGAACAAGTAGGCGTCAGCGGCGGGGCTTCCGCCGCCGGCCCGACTTCACCTTCCCGCGAGCCTCGAGCCTGTCGCGGCGAGCCTCCTTCGCCTGCACCCGCTCGACTCCGCGCAACTCCGGGATCAGCAACTCCTCGGCGCAGCGACGGTGCCAGTGGTGATGGTCGGTCCCGCCAAGGCGGCGGACGTTCTGGACGACGACGTGATCGGCGCCGATGTCGATCTCCCCGTGGCAGCCCGGGCAGCGGTAGAGCTTCTGCGAGATGCCGCGGATCAGCCAGACCTCGTCGCCGTCTTCGTTTCGGCCGAGAAGACTGAATCGGGTGTTCGGTAAGCCCTCGTGCCGCCCCATCCCGCGCAGATTACGGGGGATTCTTCTGCCACCATCCCGGCCGATGCCGCGTCGGGCACGGACCACGGATGGCTGAACTGGAAGAAGGCACCCTTTTCGCGGGCTACCGCATCGGGCCGATGCTCGGCCGCGGCGGCATGGGGGTCGTCTACGAGGCAACCGAGACCGCCCTCGATCGCCGCGTCGCCCTCAAGGTGATCGCCGCCGAGGCCGCCCGCGACGAGGTCTTCCGAGAGCAGTTCGAGCGCGAGTCCAGGGTCGCGGCCAAGGTCGACGACCCGCATGTGATCCCGATCTACACCGTCGGCCGGGAGGGCGAGACGCTGTTCATCGCTATGCGCCTCGTCCCCGGCCTCGACCTGGGGGAGAAGCTCTCGAGGCGTCGCCTGGACCCGGCCGAGGCCGCGCGATTGATCGCCCAGGTCGCCGAGGGGCTCGACGCGATCCATGCCGCCGGGCTTGTCCACCGCGACGTCAAGCCGTCGAACATCCTGCTGGCCGGAGACGAGGGCTCCGAGCACGCATACGTCGCCGACTTCGGTCTCGCCAAACTGGCGGCGACGAGCAGCGGACTGACCCGCCAGGGGCGGGTGGTCGGCACCCTCGACTACGTCTCGCCAGAGCAGATCGAGCAGCGCCCGGTGGACGCGCGGGCCGATGTCTATTCGCTCGGGTGCGTCCTCTACAAGGCCCTGACCGGAAGGATTCCGTTCGAGCGCGAGACTGACGCCGCCAAGCTCTGGGCCCACGTCCACGAGGACCCCCGCCCTCCCTCGGCCCTGGGTAACGTGCCTGTGGCGTTCGACGGGGTGATCGAGCGGGCAATGGCGAAGCGGCCCGAGGACCGCTACCCCTCCGCTGGCGACCTCGGGCGGGCTGCGGTCGCGGCCGCCGCCGGCCGCGAGGTGACGGCCTCGGAGCGCTGGGTCGCGACCGGGGACGCGGCCGCGGGGCCGCCGAAGCTGATGCTCGAGAACGAAGAGGGGACGACCGGCGACCTGGCACGGCGCTACGCGCACGAGGAGCCGACGCCGATGCTGGGGACCGGGACGCCAAAGCCCCCGCGCAAGCGCCGCCGGATACCGCGGGCATTGATCTTCGGCCTGCTCGGCGCCGCCGTCGGAGTCGGCGTTTACCTGGTCCAGCGCCCGAGCGATTCCGGGCCCTCGCCCGAGGTCAAGCGCCTGATCGGCCGGGCGGATGAGATCTGCACCGAGAGCCGCGGCCTCTTCAACGCCGCCGCCTCGCAGCGGGCCGACACGTTCGAGAAGGCCGCCCGCCAGGCTGAGCGTGAGCGGGTCGTTTCCCAGCGGGCGCTGGAGCAGCTCCGCCACCTCTCGGTGCCACCGGGGGTCGCCGGGGAGTGGGCCACCTATCTTCGCCTGCGGGAGGTCCAGATCCGCCGCTTCGAGCAGGCCCGCGACGCGGCCAACCGCGGGGACAACCCTGCCTACCAGCGGGCGCAGCGCAAGATCGCCAGGGGCCAGCAATACCGCTTCGAGGCGGCCCGGCAGGTGGGGCTGCGGCAGTGCAGCCGCGGGATCTGAGCCTGTCGGCGCGCATCGCCGGCGGCACGGTTGCCTCGGCTGCCGGGGCTAGGGTGTAGCCATGACCGAGGGAGAAGTGCGCTGGGTCGAGTTGACGGAGGGCTCTGAGTTCGCCGGCTATCGGATCGAGCGACGCCTTGGCCGCGGCGGGATGGGCATTGTCTACCTCGCGGTCGAGCCGGGGCTCGACCGGCGGGTGGCGCTGAAGCTGGTCGCCCCGGACGCCGCCGTCGACGAGGTCTTCCGCACGCGCTTCACCCACGAGTCGAAGATCGCCGCCTCGATCGAGCACCCGAACGTGGTCCCGATCTACGCCGCCGGCGAGGAGGACGGGATCCCGTTCATCGCCATGCGCTACGTCTCCGGCTCGGACCTCAACCGCAAGCTGATGTCGAGCGGGAGACTGGAACCGGCACGGGCGACGGCGCTGATCGAGCAGGTGGCCGCCGGGCTGGACGCGATCCACGCAGTCGGTCTCGTCCATCGCGACGTGAAGCCGGCAAACGTGCTGCTGAGCGGGCCGGAGGCCTCCGAGCACGCATACATCACGGACTTCGGCGTAGCCCGCAATGTCGCCTCGACTTCCGGATTGACGAAGACGGGTCGCTTCGTCGGCACCCTCGACTACGTCGCTCCGGAGCAGATCCGTGGGGGGGAGGTGGACGCCCGCGCCGACGTCTATGCCCTCGGCTGCCTCTTGTTCAAGCTGCTCACCGGCGAGGTGCCGTTCCCCCGCGAGGGCGAGGCGGCGCGACTCTACGCCCACCTCAACGACGAGCCACCGGCGGCCTCGCTGTTCACCCCGATGGTGCCAAAGGCGCTCGACCGCGTGATCGCGCGGGCGATGGCGAAGAGCCCCGACGATCGCTTCCCCTCGGCGGGGGACCTAGGGCGGGCAGCCGTCGCAGCCCTCTCGGGCGAGATCGCCCTGCCCGAGAGGACCGTGGCAACCGGGGCGGCGGCGACCCGGACGGCGGAGACGCCGGTCCAGGAGGGATCCGGGGAAGATGCCACCACGCCGATGTCGGCGACTGCCGAGACCGGCGCAATCGTGACCGAGCCGGTCGCGCAAACTCCGCAACGACCCCGCTCCCGTCGCAAGCTCGGGATCGCGATCGGGGCGGTCGCCGCGGTCGCGGTCGCCGCCGCTGCGATCGCCCTCGGCACCTCGGGCGGGGGAGGGGATGCCTCGGGTGGCCAGGCCAATGTGAACGGGGGCGCCAAGGCGAAGCAGGAGCAGACCCTCAGCGAGCAGGCCCTGGCCCGCAAGGCGGGGGAGATCTGCCTCACCAGCCAGGACGAGTTCGTCTCTGCTCGCAGCGAATTTCCCAACGGCGAGACCGACATCAACGAAGCGAAGCCGTTCTCGAGACGACTGACCCAGATCTCCGCCGAGAACGCCGATCGGCTGGCGAGGCTGAATCCCCCTCCCAGCGTCGCCGCGCCCTACAAGGCGTACCTAAGGGCCCGCAGGCGGGTCCACCGCTACGACATCGAGGCCCACACCGCGGCCTTGCGGGGCGACCTGGCGGGCTTCCAGGCGGCCCGCCAGAAGAACTTCGACGAGGGACCAGAGAGGCACAGGCTGGCGAAGGCCGCCGGGATCACCCCCCTGTGCAGCCCCAACCCCAATCCCAACGGCTGATCAGCGCCGCGAGAGCCAGGCGAAGCCGGCGGCCATCGCCAGGTTGGCGACTCCGGCCAGCCGCAGCCCGGCCTTTGCCCCCGGGCGGCTGATCGCCGGCGACTGTGCCCAGAGGGCATCGGTCGCGATCTCGGTCCCTCGCAGCCAGGCCAGCGCCCACCAGTCGCGCGGCTCCCCGCGCCGGGCTGCAACGGCGTGGGCGGCGGCAAAGGTGAGCCAGATCGGCCCGCAGCGGCGGAACAGGTGGGTCGCCTCCGGTGTCGGCTCGTCGTGACCGAGCACCCGCAGCGTCGCCTCCGGCGCCCCGATCGCGGCCGAGCCGAGAATCAGGTCGAAGACGATCATGTTGCGGTTCGTCTGACGCAGGGCGTCCTCGAGGGTCATCGTCGCCCATCCAACCACACCCCGCCGCGGCGCTGCACGAGCGCCTTCAGGAAATCGGCTAGAAGGGAAAGCGGCGAGGGGGGCGAAATCCACCGCCGTGACCCGGACTGCGACAAAGGCGCTCCCAGAGCGCAAGAGCCTCTCCGCCTACATCACCGAGCGCTTCGACGAGTTCTCGCGCTCGCAGAAGGACGTCGCCCGCTATATCGTCGACCACCTCGACGAGGCAGCCTTCCTCACCGCCGAGGAGCTTGCGCGGCGCGCCAGCACCTCCTCTTCGACCGTCGTCCGCTTCTCCCAGGCGCTCGGATTCGAGGGGTATCCCGAGCTTCAGCAGGCCGCGATCGAGGAGTACCGCAACGCCACCGCCAACGGCACCACTGCCGGCGGCAAGAGCAAGGGGAAGAGCTCCGGCGGCCCCCTGTTCGCCTTCGACCACTCCGAGTTCGAGGCCTCGCTCGGAGCCGACCACGCCAATCTCGAGGAGACCGCGCGCAACCTCACCCGCGAGCAGATCGAGGCCTCGGTCTCGGCACTTGCGACCGCCCACAGGGTGGTGATCGTCGGTGTCGACCAGATGGCCTTCTTCGCCAGCTACCTGCGCCACATGCTCAGCCTGCTCGACGTTCGCGCCGAGATCGTCGCCAGCACCGGGGGCGAGTCGCTGCAGCGACTCGGCCGCATCGACGAGGACACGCTCGTGATCGCGCTCTCCGCCGGCCGCGCCCACCCACTGCTTCAGCGGGCGATGAAGCTGGCGCTCCACCGCCGCGCCCGAACCCTGGCGATCTCCGATGCGACCCTCTCGGAGATCGGCGAGCACGCCGAGCTGACTCTCTACTACTCCTCCAACAGTCCTTCCTACGCGCGCTCCAACACCGCCCTGATGGCGCTCGTCCAGGCGATCGCCCACGGCGTTTACGCCCGCGACGAGGCCGCCCACCGCGACCGGATCCGCGCCTACAAGCTGAAGTAACCACCCACGATCGCCCATACCGAGCCAGACGAAGGGGCCCGCGACGCGGGCCCCTTCGTCGTCTCCGGGGCTCCAAACGCGGGGCCCGGCCTTCTATATTGGGGCCATGAGCGAGCGTGCGACCTTCCGACTCAAGACCGGCCTGGCGGAGATGCTCAAGGGCGGGGTGATCATGGACGTCACCGACGCCGATCAGGCACGGATCGCCGAACGCACCGGCGCCTGCGCTGTGATGGCGCTCGAGCGCGTCCCCGCCGACATCCGCGCCGAGGGCGGCGTCGCCAGGATGGCGCCGACGCAGAAGATCATCGAGATCCAGCATGCCGTCTCGATCCCGGTGATGGCCAAGGCCAGGATCGGGCACTTCGCCGAGGCACAGGTGTTGCAGGCCCTCGAGGTGGATTACATAGACGAGTCCGAGGTGCTGACCCCGGCGGACGAGGCCAACCACATCGACAAGTTCGCCTTCGACGTCCCCTTCGTCTGTGGTGCGACCAACCTCGGCGAGGCCCTGCGGCGGATCGGCGAGGGAGCGGCGATGATCCGTTCCAAGGGCGAGGCGGGCACGGGCAACATCGTCGAGGCGGTACGCCACATGCGCGAGATCACCACCGGAATCAAGGCCCTCGCCGCCGCCGGCCCCGAGGAGCACTCCGCAGCCGCAAAGGAGCACCGGGCGCCGCTCGAGGTCGTCCGCGTGGTGGCCGAGGCGGGCCGGCTGCCGGTCCCGCTCTTCTGCGCCGGCGGCATCGCCACGCCCGCCGACGCTGCGCTGATGGTGCAGCTGGGGGCCGAAGGCAACTTCGTCGGCTCGGGGATCTTCAAGAGCTCGGACCCTGAGCGCCGAGCCCGGGCGATAGTCGAGGCGACCACGCACGCCGATGACCCCGAGCGCGTCGCGGCGGCTTCTGCGGAGCTTGGCGACGCGATGCCCGGCCTGGAGATCTCCGAGCTGGCCGCGGCCGACGCCCTGCTCCAAGACCGCGGTGCCTGACCTGGCAATTGGTGTCGTGGCGGTTCAGGGGGACTTTGCAGCCCACGAGAAGATGCTGCGCGGGCTCGGCGCGGAGGTGACGGCGGTCCGGCGGCCGGAGGAGCTGGAGGAGCTCGACGGGCTCGTCATCCCGGGCGGTGAGAGCACCACGATCACGATGGGCATCGAGTCCGCCGGTCTCGAGCCAGCGATCCGGCGCCACCACCGGAGCGGGCGGCCAGTTCTCGGGACCTGCGCCGGGATGATCGTTTGCGACGACGAGCATCTCGGCCTGATGGACGCCCGCGCCCGCCGCAACGCCTTCGGCCGGCAGCTGCAGAGCTTCGAGACCGACCTGCGGGTCGAGGGGCTGGGTGAGGAGCCGCTGCGAGCAATCTTCATCCGGGCGCCCTGGATCGAGCGCGCCGGGCCCGGGGTCGAGGTGCTGGCGTCCCACGAAGGGCACCCGGTCGCGATCCGCGACGGCTCGGTCCTCAGCTGCGCCTTCCACCCCGAGCTCACCGAGGACCCGCGCATGCACGCACTTTTCATGGCAATGGCGACTTCGGCGGCAGAGCGGAGATCGCTGCAAACCGAGGAGGCGAGCAGTTGAAGGATCCGCGAGTGCTGGGCCTGGCGAGGATTCTCGTCGGCTACTCAACCAAGGTCAAGCAGGGCGAGGTCGTCTCGATCGACGGTGAGAGCGCGGCCGAGCCGCTGCTGGCCGCAGTCTATGAGGAGGTGCTGAAGGCGGGCGCCCATCCGATCCTGAACATGAGCCTCGAGGGCCAATCCGCGACCTATTTCAAGCACGCCGGCGACGCCCAGCTCGACTGGGTCTCCCCGGTTGCCGAGTGGATGATCGAGAACGTCGACGTCCGCATCTCGGTCGGGGCGAGCACCAACACCCGCGAGCTTTCCGCGGTCCCCCCCGAGCGCCAGACCCGCCGGCAGGCGGCGATGGGCGATCTGATGGGGCGGGCGATGGAGCGCAGCGCCGAGGGCAGCTTTCGCTGGTGCTACACGCTGTTCCCGACCAGCGCCTACGCCTCGGAGGCAGAGATGAGCTCTGAGGACTACGAGGACTTCTACTACGGCGCCTGCCTTGCGGCGGACCCCGATCCCCTGACCGCGTGGGAGCGGGCATCATCGGAGACAAGGCGCCTGGCGGAGTGGATCGAGGGCCATGAGGAGGTGCATGTGACGGCCCCGGGAACCGACATTCGGCTGGGCATCGCCGGGCGCAAGTTCATCCCCTGCGTCGGCGACCACAACATGCCAGACGGCGAGTTCTTCACCGGGCCTGTCGAGGACTCGGTCGAGGGCGAGGTCAGCTTCCACCTGCCGGCGGTGATCGGTGGCCGCGAGGTCTCCGGGGTGCGCCTGCGGTTCGAGGCCGGGAAGGTGGTGGACGCCAGCGCAGAGCGCGGCGAGGAGTTCCTGGTCAAGCTGCTCGACACCGACGAGGGCGCCCGCCGCCTGGGGGAGTTGGGGATCGGCACTAACTACGGCATCGATCGTGGCACCCTCGAGGTCCTGCTGGACGAGAAGATCGGCGGCACCGTCCACATGGCGGTCGGCCGCAGCTACCCCGAATCCGGCGGTGTCAACGAGTCGGCGGTGCACACCGACCTCGTATGCGACCTGCGGCAGGGCGGCAGGATCGTCGTCGACGGCGAGGACCTCTCGGTGGACGGCAAGTTCGTCGTCTGACTCCAAGCAGGCGGCAAGTTCGTCCTCTGAGCGCCGCGTCGAAGATGGCCGGGGCCGCCCGGCCCCGGCGCCGGGATCGGTTGAAGGGTTTCAACTCCTATGGGTGCTGAAACCCTTCATCGAACCGCTGAGGGCTTGCTCAACCCCGCGGCAGCGGGGAACCGGCCAGCAGCAGGAACCAGAGCCCGAGGGCTATCGCCGCCAGCAGCACCGAGCCGACGATCACCGCCTCGACGATCGTCCAGGACTGCGCCTCGGGCGTGTCGCGCATGCTGCGCAACCAGGTGGCGCGGATCGGGTGGACCGTGTTGGTGCCGGTGATGCGGACATAGAGGCTGTTGAGGCGGCCAATCAGCCAGGCGACGATCAGGATCGATACGACGATGCCGACGAGGACGATCATGTAGGGACCGCCGCTGGGGAACTGGGTCTTCGACAGCTTCGACCCGATGTAGATCCAGGTCAGCGGTATCGCGGTCCACATCGAAAGGGCCGCAACCAGCATCGCCGCGACGACGACCGTCGCCGCCACGCCGCTGCCGCGCTGCCTCTCGGAGAGATCTTCGGCCATGTGGCTGCTCATAGAATCGCAGGCCATGTCCGGGCATTCCAAATGGTCCTCGATCAAGCACAGGAAGGCGGCCGCCGACGCCAAGCGGGGAAAGGCCTTCACCAAGCTCGCGCGGGCGATCACGGTCGCCGCCCGCGAGGGCGGTGGGGACCCTGATTCGAACCCGGCGCTGGCGACCGCGGTGCAGAAGGCGCGCGACCTCTCGATGCCCAAGGACAACATTCAGCGGGCGATCGACCGGGGCACCGGCGCGGGGGCCGAGGCGGAGGCGATCGAGCGGGTCGTGTTCGAGGGCTATGGGCCCGGAGGCGTCGCCATCCTGGCCGAGGCCCTGACCGACAACCGCAACCGCACCAGCGCCGAGGTCCGCCACGCCTTCACCAGCCACAATGGGAGCCTCGGCGAGCCGGGATCGGTGGCCTGGATCTTCGAGAGGCGGGGCGTGATCGTCGTCGACGGCGGCCGCTATGGCGAGGATGACCTGATCACGGCGATCGACGCCGGAGCCGAGGACGTCCAGCGCGACGGCGACATCCTCAAGGTGATCTCCGACCCCGCCAGCCTGAGCGCGGTCAGGGCGGCGCTGGAGGAGGCGGGCGTCGAGATCCAGTCCTCGGATCTGGCGATGGAGCCGAAGAGCACGGTCGAGCTGGGGGAGTCGGAGGCGGGGTCGCTGCTGCGCCTTCTAGACGCACTTGAAGAGCAGGACGACGTCGACGGAGTGCACGCCAACTTCGACATCTCCGAGGATGTGATGGAGAAGGCCCTGGCCTGAACCACGCCGCGGGCCACAGCGCGGGAAGGGCGCCCTGGTCATGTCCTCGCGGAAGGCATCCGACCGCGTTCGCAGAATCTTTCCCCATGAAGGTCGTAATGGGCATAGACCCGGGCGCGGCCAACCTCGGGTTCGGCGTGGTCCGGGTCGAGGGCGCTCACATGGTCGCGCTCGACGGTGGCGTGATCGAGACCACCCCGGAGCAGCCGATCGAGCGTCGCCTCGAGCGGATCCATCGCGCGCTGGCCGAGTTGATCGAGTGGCACGAACCGAAGGCACTCGCCCTTGAGGACGTTTACTTCGGCAAGAACGTGCGCTCGGCGATGACCGTGGGCAGGGCCAGTGGCGTGGTCATGCTCGCCGCGGCCCAGAAGGGGGTGCGCTGCTTCACCTACACGCCGCAGGCGATCAAGCTATCGGTCTGCGGTTCGGGGGCGGCAGACAAGAAACAGGTGCAGCGGATGGTCGGCACCCTGCTCGGGCTTCCGGACCCTCCTTCACCCGACCACGCCTCTGACGCCCTCGCGGTCGCGATCTGCCACGGCGGATCGGCTGGGCGCAGGCAGGCCTTGGAGGCTCTCGAGCAGGCGGAGGCACCCGGGCACCTGCAAGAGCAGTACGCCGGATGATCGCCGCCGTCCGCGGAGAGGTGATGGTGAGGCGCCCGGATCACGTCGTCATCGACGCCGCGGGCGTCGGCTACCGGTTGGCGGTGTCCTCGGAGACGCTGAAGTCGGTACCGGCGACCGGGCGCGAAGCCTTCCTGCATGCGGAGTTGATTGCCCGGGACGATTCCCTGGCGCTCTACGGCTTCGCCTCCGAGGAGGAGCGCGACCTCTTCCGCGAATTGATCTCGGTCAGCGGGGTCGGTCCCAAGGTGGCGATCGCGACCCTCTCCGGCGGCGCCGCCCGGGAACTGCTGCGGGCGATCGCCGCGGGCGACGCGAAGCGCTTCCAGGCGGTACCCGGAATCGGCAAGCGCACTGCCGAGCGGATCATCGTTGAGCTGCGGGAGAAGGTCGCCGGGGCATTGGAGGAGGAGGTCGTGACGCGGGGCCAGGGCGAGGCAAGCGCCCGCTCGCTGGCCCGTGACGGACTCATCAACCTCGGCTACGCGCCGCTGGAGGCCGAGCAGCTGCTCGAGGGGGCCGACAGCGACGATCCCGAGGAACTGATCGCCGCGGCGCTGCGCCGGGCCGGAGAGTCGAAGTCGAGAGCCGCGTGAGCGAGGCTCCCGACATCGGCAGCGGCCCCCGTATCCGCACCCCGGGGGTGGACGATCCCCAGCCGGTCGCCGGCGTTCCCTCAGAGGAGGCGGGCGGCATTGACGTTCGCGTGCACGACGCCCGCTCCGACGGCGCCGACGACGACCTCGACCGCTCGCTGCGGCCGCCGCGGTTGGCCGATTTCGTCAACCAGAAGCAGGTGACGGAGCAGCTGGGGCTGTTCATCGAGGCCGCCCGCAAGCGCGGCGAGCCGCTCGACCACGTCCTGCTGGCGGGTCCTCCCGGCCTGGGGAAGACCTCGCTCGCGTTGATCGTCGCCGCGGAGATGGGGGTGCCGATGGTGCAGACGGCGGGACCGGCGCTCGAGCGCAAGGCCGACATCGCCGCCTTCCTCACCGCGCTCGAACCGGGCAGCGTCTTCTTCGTCGACGAGATCCACCGCCTCGGCCGCGCGGTCGAGGAGACCCTCTACCCGGCGATGGAGGATTCCTGCCTGCCGGTGGTCCTCGGCCAGGGTGCCGGCGCCCGCACCGTGACCCTGCCGCTGCCGCCGTTCACCCTGATCGGCGCCACCACACGCAGCGGCCTGCTGACGACCCCCCTGCGTGACCGCTTCGGCGTCTGCCACCGCCTCGAGCACTACAGCCCCGAGCACCTGGCGGAGATCGTCGCCCGCTCCGCCGGGATCCTCGAGGTCGAGATCGACCCCGCCGGCGCGGCGACGATCGCCGGTCGCTCCCGGGGAACTCCGCGGGTCGCCAACCGGCTGCTGAGACGGGTGCGCGACTTCGCCCAGGTCCGGGGGGAGGGTCACGTCGACGCCGAGGTCGCCGGCGCGGCCCTGGAGATGTTCGAGGTGGACGAGGCCGGTCTCGACCGCAGCGATCGAAGCCTGCTGGTGACGATCGCCGCCAAGTTCGGCGGGGGACCGGTGGGGCTCTCGACGCTGGCGGTGGCGATCGGCGAGGAGCAGGACACGATCGAGGACGTCCTCGAGCCATTTCTCCTCCAGCAGGGCCTGCTCAAGCGGACCCCCCGGGGAAGGGTGCTGACGCGGCGAGCGTTCGAGCATCTCGACCTGCCGGTGCCCGAGGGCGCGGCCACGCTCTTCTGAGGCGGGGCGGCATTCCGGTGCCAGTTTGTAGCCTGTCGGGGCGATGCCATTCTTCATCTGCCCCAACTGCGGGAACCGGGACCTCAGCGGTGACCGGACGGCCGGTTTCAGCGCCCGGCCGAAGGGCTGCTCGAAGTGCGGGTTCGGATTCGTCTTCGAGCTGCTCGACGACTACTACCCCGCCCCCAACGCCGCCTTCTTCGTCTGCGACGGACAGGCCCGGGTGATCGACGCCGGCAAGGGCAGCTTCGAGCTCACCGGGCTCACCGACGAGGACGTGATCGGCCGTCCGGTGCGCGACGTGCTCGGCCTGCGCTGGGTCGAGGAGGGCGATGGCGGTGAAAGCGCCGACACCAACGGCGACGGCTTCACCGACCCGATCGAGACGTCGCTCGAGTGGGGAGTGCGCTCGCTCGGCAAGCGCGTCTCGGTCAACGCCGAGGGAGACCTCCCGGCCGACGCGGTCGCCGACGTCTTTCCGGCCTACGATGACGACGGCGGGCTGCTGATCGTCCTCACACCCGAGGGGTAGCAACCGCGATGGGGAGCAGGCGCCGGCACCTGTTCATCCTCCTGTTCGTTCTCGGGCTCGTCGCCGTCTCGGCGCTGGTGATCGTCTCCAAGCCGACCAAGCTCGGCCTCGACCTCAAGGGCGGGGTCGAGTTGATCTACCAGGGCAAGCCCTCGGGCCAGGTCAAGGAGGTGACCGGCGGCGACATAGACCGCTCGATCACGATCATCCGCGAGCGGATCGACAAGCTCGGCGTCTCCGAGCCGGAGGTATCAAGGCTCGGGACCAACGAGATCTCGGTCAGCCTTCCAGACGTCACCAACGCCGAGCGGGCCAAGGACCAGGTGGGGACGACCGCGCAGCTCTACTTCTTCGACTGGGAGCCGAACCTGATCGGGCCCGAGAAGGTGATCGGCGGGCAGCCGGGGGTCAACCCGCCCCCCGCGGCCCTGAAGGCCTCGAAGCAGCGCTGGCGCGACGCCGGCCGCAACCCCGACAAGCCGCTGGCCCAGCAGCTGGTCTTCTCCGGCGCCTACCCGTCGGCCTATGAGGCGGCGCAGCTGGCCGCCGAGCAGAAGCCGGAGGCCTGCAACGACTGCACCGCCTCGACCCCGCGCTACTACCTGTTCAAGAAGCAGCCCCCACACAAGCTGATCGCCGGACCGGAAACCTCGGTCAAGGACCTCTACGTCAGCACGACCGGCCAGAAGCGCCCCCACAAGGGGAGCTTCCACGTCAAGGTGCCGGTCGGGACGATCGTGGTCTCGGAGTCGCCGACCGACTCCGATGGCAAGGCCGTGCCGCCCGAGGAGTTCCCGCCCGGCTGGTACGCGCTCCGTGACCGCCCGTCGCTGTCGGGCACCGACATCACCAACCCCAAGCAGGGCTTCGACTCGACGACCAACGCCCCCAACGTAACCTTCGACTTCACCGACCAGGGCCGCTCCTCGTTCCAGGA
This sequence comes from uncultured Actinomycetes bacterium, assembly GCA_963840235.1. Lineage (GTDB taxonomy): Bacteria > Actinomycetota > Thermoleophilia > Solirubrobacterales > 70-9 > JBBRHQ01. Next base: position 43,327 of record CAWIYC010000010.1, on the reverse strand, counting down.
GGTCACCCGGGCGATCGCCCAGCGCGGTGCCAACAGCGCCGCCGCGGCGGGGGCGATCGGCTCGGTCAGCATCGATCAGGCCAGCGCCCTCTCGGGGCACTTCGCGGTCATCCTCGACAACGTCGTCGAGACCCGGCCGATCATCAATTTCGCCGAGAACCCCGACGGGATCGACGGCCGCACCGGTGCCCAGATCTCGGGCGGCTTCAAGGACATCACCGAGGCCCAGGACCTGGCGACGACGCTCCAGATCGGCGCTCTGCCGATCAACCTCAAGCTGATCAGCCAGACGCAGGTATCGGCGACGCTGGGACAGCAGGCGCTCGACCAGGGGGTGAAGGCGGCGGTCGTCGGCCTGATCGCGGTCGTCCTCTTCCTGCTCATCTTCTACCGCTTCCTCGGACTCGTCGCCTCGATCGCGCTGGGCGCCTACGCGGTCATCTTCTTCGCCCTGATCAAGCTGATCCCGATCACCCTGACGCTGCCGGGGATCGCCGGCCTGGTGCTGACGATCGGGGTCGCCGCCGACTCCAACATCGTCGTCTTCGAGCGGATCAAGGAGGAGGTGAGAGCGGGCAGATCGATGCCGTCCGCGATCGCGGCCGGCTACCGGCGTGGGATCGCGACGATCATCGACGCCAACGTCGTCACCCTGCTGACGGCCTTCATCCTGTTCGTGCTCGCGACCGCCGGGGTCAAGGGCTTCGCCTTCACCCTCGGCGTCGGGACGATCGTCTCGCTGCTGACCGCCGTCGTCTTCACCCAGGCGTTGCTGGGAAGCATGAGCCGCAGCAGGTTCCTGCGCACGCCGGGCATGCTCGGCGCTGCGGCCGAGGAGCGGGTCCGCTGGCACTTCGACTTCATCGGCGCCAGCCGCTGGTTCTTCTCGATGTCGGGCTGCATCCTTCTGATCGGCGCCCTCTCGCTGGCGACCAAGCAGCTGAACTTCGGCATCGACTTCGAGTCCGGCACTCGGATCAAGGTGGCGCTGGTGAAGCCGACCAACGAGGACTCGGTCCGCAATACCCTCAGCAGCGCCGGCATCGACGGCGAGGAGATCCAGAAGGTCTCCGACCCCGTGCTGGGCGACAACGTCTTCCAGATCCAGACCCGCCAGCTTCAGCCCGACCGGGTCAAGAACGCCCGCGCCTCGCTCGGCTCCACATACGGGATCGCCGAGAACGGCTTCGACAGCACCAGCGTCGGGCCGACCTTCGGCCAGCAGGTGGCCAACAGCGCCGTGCAGGCGCTGATCCTCTCGATCCTGGTGATCGGCGCCTACATCGCCTTCCGCTTCCAGCCGAAGTTCGCGATACCGGTCCTGATCGCGCTCCTGCACGACATCCTGATCACCGCCGGGATCTACTCGCTCACCGGCCGCGAGGTCACCACCGGGACGGTCGCGGCGTTCCTGACCATCCTCGGCTACTCGCTCTACGACACGATCATCGTCTTCGACCGCATCCGCGAGAACCTGCCGCGGATGCCGCGGGCCGCCTTCTCCCAGATCGTCAACCGCTCGATGAGCGAGGTCCTGACCCGTTCGCTGGCGACCAGCGTCTCGACCCTGTTCGGGGTCGTCTCGCTGCTGGTCTTCGGCGGGGTGATCCTCCAGGACTTCGCCTTCGCGATGCTGGTCGGGATCGCCTCAGGGACATACTCGTCGATCTTCATCGCCTCGCCGGTGCTGAACGCCTGGAAGGAGCGCGAGCCGGCCTACCGCAGGCGGCGGGCGCGGATCGAGCAGATCGACGGGACCGTGCCGGCCTTCGCCGACGACGTCGAGGTGGCGAAGCTGAGCACGGATGACGAGACGGACGAGCAGATCGAGGCGACGATCGCCGAAAAGCAGAGTGGGGGGGACGGGGGCGGATCCCTGGCGCAGGAGGGAGAGGCATCGGACGGGGACGCGGAGCCGGAGTCGGGGGCCGAGGCAGTTGCGCCGACCGCGCTGGTCGAGTCCCCGGGCTCCGACGGGGGCGACGCCGGCGCGGAGCCTGAGCCGGAGGAGGGGTCGCGCGCGAGCGAGCGCGCGGCGCGCCGGGAGCGCCGCCAGCAACGACGCGGCGGGCGCCGCAAGCATGGGAGGAATCGCTAGGCGATGGCAATACTTGTCTGGTTCACGATGGGGATCGCGCTCTGGCACTTCACCGTGTTCATGCCCGATCACTTCTGGCAGGGGATCATCGGCGCCTTCGTCGGCGCGACGATCGGATCGGTCCTCTTCGGCGCCGCGGTCCAGGTCGCCAGCGGCAAGGGGATGGGAGACACCGACCTCGGCACGGCGCTGCTGGCGATCCCCGGCACCGTCATCGGGCTTGGTGTGATCTACGCGATCGGAATCCGCCAGGAGCGCTCGGAAGGGGCCTAGGGCGGGCTGGGACCCGGCTTCTTCCCGCAGTTTCGGCATGCCCCGGGGACGATTGCCGTCGGCGCCACTTCTTAGCCTCAGGGTGTGACGCAATCCTCGAAGGCCTATGCGGCCGAGCCCTACTCCTACGCCGAGGCCCGGGCCCTGAGCGAGGGCCTCGGCGTAAGCGAGCCGGTGGCGATCACGCTGGTGCGGCGCGGCTACCGCTCGCCGGCGGAGGCCCGCCGCTTCCTCGAGGCGGCCGAGTCGCACCCGGCGGGGGCCTTCGATTCGATGGCGGCGGTGTGTGGGCGCCTGCTGGGCGCGATCGAGGAGGGTCGCCCGATCACGGTCCACGGCGATTTCGACGTCGACGGAGTCTGCGCGACGGCGATAGCGGTCTCAGCCCTGCGGGACCTCGGCGCGAAGTGTGACTGGCTGATTCCGGACAGGATCGCCGACGGCTACGGCCTCAGCGATGCCGGCGTCGACGCGCTGGCGGCGCGCGGAACCTCCCTGATCCTCACCGTGGACTGCGCGATCACCGCCGTCGAGGCCGTCGCCAGGGCCAAGCGCCTCGGGATCGAGGTGATCGTCACCGACCACCACCAGCCGGGGTCCGGGCTTCCCGCTTGCCCGATCCTGCACCCGTCGCTGAGCGGCTACCCATTCGCCGAGCTGTGCGGAACCGCGGTCGCGTGGAAGTTGACCCAGGCGTTGCGGGAGGCCGCCGGGCGCGATTCGTCCGAGGCCGAGCGCGACCTCGATCTCGTCGCCCTGGCGACGGTCGCAGACGTCGTCCCGCTGCTGGGCGAAAACCGCTCGCTGGTACGGCGCGGGCTGGAGGTGGCGCGCCGCGCCCGGCGGCCCGGGATGCGGGCCCTGATGGATGTGGCGGGCTGCGAGCCCTCGACCCTCGACGAAGGCGACCTGGCATTCCGGCTTGGGCCGCGGATCAACGCCTCCGGGCGCCTCTACCGCGCCGACGCGGGGGTCGAGCTCTTCCTCACCGGCGATGGCGGGCGGGCCGGGCAGATCGCCGACGAGCTCGATCGCGCAAACCAGGAGCGTCGCCGGACCGAGAGGGAGGTGGAGGCTGGGGCGGTCGCCGCATTGGCTGATCTGCCCGGTCGCTTGCGCGATGCCGGGGCGATCGTCATAGCTGCTCCCGGTTGGCATCCCGGGGTGATCGGGATAGTCGCCTCGCGGCTGGCCGAGCGCCACCTGAAGCCCGCGATCCTGATCTCACTCGACTCCGAGGGGGCCGGCCGCGGCTCCGGGCGCAGCGTCCCCGGATTCGACCTGCTCGAGGGCCTGCGGGCGTGCTCGGAGCATCTCGAGCGGTTCGGCGGCCACCGGGCCGCCGCCGGGCTCGAGGTCCGCTCGGAGCAGGTCGAGGCCTTTCGCGAGGCCTTCATCGCGCACGCGGCCGCCGCGATCGGGTCCGGCGATCGGGTCCGCACCGAGCGCATCGACGCAGTCGTCGGAGGGGACGGGATCGGCCTCGACCTGGCCGAAGAGATCGAGCGGCTCGGCCCGTTCGGGGCCGGCAACCCCGGCGTCAGCCTGCTGGTCCCCTCGGCCCGGATCAGGGACGTTCGCGCCATGGGAGAGGGCAGGCACTCCCGCTTCAACCTCCACAGCGGTGTCAACCGCGCGCTCACCGTCGCCTTCGGGCGGCCATCGATCCCGGTCGGCGAGGACGAGGCGATCGACGCCGCGGTGCGGCTCGAGGTCAACCAGTGGAACGGTGCAGTCGAGCCCCGCCTGGTCCTGCGCGAGATGTACCGGCTGGGCGGGGACGGGGAGGCGGCAGGGGCGGACCCGGAACATCACTGCCAGACCGGCGAGGAGGAATGGTGGGAGCGCTTCGACGCGGAGGCTGCGAGAGGTCCCGAAGGGGGGGAGCCGATGATGCCTGGGCCCGGCAGCGAAGCGGAGCGCGAGCTGGTGCGGAGAACCGGCTCTGCTGCGGCGATCATCGCCGAGCTGGTATCCAGCGGCGACTCGGTGCTGGCACTTTCCGCCGACGCCTCACGACGCTCAGGGCTCGCAGCGGGCGCCGCCGGACTCGCCAGGTTCGGAACCGGCGCGCCCCGGATCGCATGCGGCCGCTGTCCGCGACGGGTGGTCGCGGCGCTGGCCGATCCCCATCAAGGCGGCCTCGCCCTTGGGGACTACGCCGCCTTGGGACTGGCGCCGGCGCTCGCCGCCGGCTACGACCACATCGTCCTCGTCGACCCAGCCCCCTCCCCGGAGCTGATGGCCCTTGTCCGGGCCGGTGTCGGCTTTCTGCACCCGGTCTGGGGCGACGCCGAGCGCGCATTCTCCATCTCAGTGCTCGAGGAGCAGTGCGGCCTGCGAATGGCCCTGCGCTCGCTGTTCCGGGACCTGAGGGCGGCCGGGCCATGCGGGGGGGAGGTCCTGAGCAGCGCCCTGCGGGGGGACGGCAGTCACCCCCGGAGCCCCGAGCTTGCGGCGCGATGCATGCTGGTACTGGCGGAATTGGGTCTGGCGGGAATCGACGCCGGGTCGGGCGTTCGGCACCTCGGGGCCGTATCCTCGGAGGGGACAGACCTTGAGCGTTCGTCGGCGTTTCGCGCCTACAGCGCCCGTCACCAGGAGGGCAAGAGATACCTCGAAAGTCTGAGAGATCCGTAGAAGGCTCGGAGGCGGGGCCGGTCCAGGCTTCGGCTTCCAGGGATGCCGCGGAGCCGGCGGTCGCTAAGCCGGGGGCGGCGGGCCCACGGGCCAACGGCGCCGAGGTGCCGGAGGACCGCAGCGGCCACACCAAGGTCGGGGCTCCCCCGCACGATCACGGCACGGCACCCCTCGACGACCTGACCCCGGCGCTGACCGGGGAACAGCGGGCGCTGCTCGGCGACCTGCTGGCGCTGGTCGAGGAGTTCGACTCATCGCTCGACGGCGAGGCAGCGGCGGCGGTGCCGATCGATCGCCGGGCGGTCGAGAGGGCCTTCGCCTTTGCCTGTGACCGTCACGCCGACCAGATGCGGAAGTCGGGCGACGAGTTCATCACCCACCCGGTCGGGGTGGCGCGGATCTGCGCCGGGATGCGGCTCGACACCGAGACCCTGTGCGCGGCGCTCCTCCACGACACGGTCGAGGACACCAGCGCCAGCCTGGAGGAGATCGACGCCGAGTTCGGCGAGGAGGTGGCGCAACTGGTGGACGGCGTCACCAAGCTGACCGGGATCACCTTCGAGAGCCGCGACGAGCGCCAGGCGGAGAACTACCGCAAGATGATGGTCGCGATGGCCAGCGACGTCAGGGTGATCCTGATCAAGCTCGCCGACCGGTTGCACAACATGCGCACGCTCGAGGCGCTGCCGAAGCAGAAACAGATCGCGAAGGCCCGGGAGACGGTCGAGATCTACGCCCCGCTCGCCCACCGCCTCGGGATCCACGCGATCAAGTGGGAGCTGGAGGACCTCGCCTTCGCCACCCTGCACCCGCGCAAGTACGAGGAGATCAAGGATCTGGTGGCCCAGCAGCGGACCGAGCGCGAGAAGTACGTCCAGGACGCCGGGCGCTTCCTCGCCGAGGAGCTGACGCAGGTGGGAATCGACGCTCGGATCTCCGGCCGGGCCAAGCACTTCTACTCGATCTACACGAAGATGACCAAGAAGGGCCGCGAGTTCAACGAGATCCTCGATCTGACGGCGATGCGGGTGATCGTCGGCTCGGTCAAGGACTGCTACGGGGCCATCGGCGTCATCCACTCGCTGTGGAAGCCGTTGCCGGGCCGCTTCAAGGACTTCGTGGCGATGCCGAAGGCGAACATGTACCAGGCGCTGCACACGACCGTGATCGGCCCCGAGGGCAAGCCGCTGGAGATACAGATCCGAACGGCGGAGATGCACGAGCTGGCCGAGTTCGGGATCGCCGCCCACGTCGCCTACAAGGAAGGGAGCAGGGGGGACCCCAGGCGCGAGAAGATGACCTGGTTGCGCCAGTTGGTCGAGAGCGAGGGGGAGCAGGACCCGGCCGAGTTCCTCGAGTCTCTGAAGGTTGACCTGTTCGAGGACGAGGTCTTCGTCTTCACCCCCAAGGGCGAGGTCAAGAACCTCTCCGGCGGCTCGACTCCCCTCGATTTCGCCTACGCCGTTCACACCGACGTCGGCCACCGCTGCGTCGGGGCCAAGGTCAACGGCAAGATCGTGCCGCTCCATTACCAGCTGAAATCTGGAGATATCGTCGAGGTGCTGACGGCGAAGCGCGAGCGCGGACCCTCGCGCGACTGGCTCAAGCTGGTCCGGACCAGCCGTGCCCGCAACAAGATACGGGCCTGGTTCAAGGAGGAGCGCCGCGAGGACGCCGAGCGCCATGGGCGCGAGGTGCTCGAACAGGCTCTTCGCAAGCGCAACCTGCCGATGCAGAAGCTGGCAATGTCGCCCCTGCTGGCCGACGTCTTCCGCGAGATGGGCTTCCGCAAGGCGACGGACTTCTATATCGCCCTGGGTCAGGGGAAGATCCCGGCGAAGACGGTCACCAACAAGCTGATGCAGCGGCTGAAGGCGGGTGAGGCGGTGGAGGAGCGGGAGCCTCTGGGGCTGGCGCCCGGCCGCGAGGACGCCGCCCGCCGGACCAAGGAGGCGTCGAACTTCGGGATCCAGGTCAAGGGCGTCGAGGACGTCGCGGTGCGCCTGGCGAAGTGCTGCCGCCCGGTGCCCGGCGACGAGATCGTCGGCTACGTCTCGCTCGGCCGGGGGATCACGATCCACCGCGATGACTGCCGCAACGTGAAGGCATTGAAGAAGTCCCCCGAGCGGTTCGTCGACGTCAGCTGGGAGGGCGACAACGAGGCCTCCTACAGGGTCGAGCTTCAGGTGGACGCCTGGGACCGAACCCGGCTGCTCGAGGACCTCTCGCGGACCCTCGCCGAGGCCGGGATCAACATCCTCGAGGCCAGTTGCATCACCAAGCACCCGATGGTCAAGAACCGCTTCGTGGTCGAGGTCGGCGACACCCAGCAACTGAAGCAGTGCATCACCCGGATCCGCAACGTGGAGTCGGTATTCGACGCTTACCGGGTCACTCCGACCGGCTGACGACCGCTTTGGAGGAGGGCCGCTCAGAGCAGGTCGGCGATTGGATCGAGGCCTATAACCGGGGCGATATCGAGGCGATGGCCAGCCTCGCCGACCCCGAGGTCGAGTGGGTGGTGGCGCGGGAGCACCCTGCGGCGACGGTCCATCGCGGTCCCGAGGCGATTCGAACCTATCTCGAGGATTGGCAGCGGACGATGCCCGGCATGGCCTACGAGTCGGAGGAGATCCTCGAGCGCGACGACCGGGTGCTGGCGGTCGGACGCCTGCGCGGCTCCGGGCTCGGCAGCGGAGCGGAGGTCGAGGTCCGGATAGCGACGATCTCGACCTTCGCCGGTGGCCGGGCCGTGCGGGTGGAGGAGTTCCTCGATCCGGCCGAAGCCCGCCTCGCGTTCGAGGACGGCAACACCGAGAAATAGGGAGGTTAGGCCGCCTCCGGGGGAAATAGTATGAGTGGACCCGTCCCTGCCGGCGGAAAAGTCGAGAGCGAGAGAAGGAAGCCATGCCGCGGATCGTCAACGTCATCCTCGGCGAAATCAGCCTCAGAGCCCTACGGGGAGAGAGCCGCGCGGAGCCGAGCAGCCTAGGACCTCCCCTGGCACTGGCGATCCGCTACTACCTGACCGAGAAGGACACCTACGCCCCCGGCTGGGCGTACCCGCGCTTCCGTCGCGAGCTGATCGAGGGGGAGGGGGTGCAGGTGCAGATCACGATCGACGATGCGCCCTGGGAAGCGCTGATGCGCGAAGCGGACCGCCAGGGCGTCTCAGCCGAGCGGCTGGCCGAGCATGCGGCTCTCTACTTCGCCGCCCACGTCGAAACCGGCCGCATCGGCCGCAGCGTCCTCGACGACTGAGGAAGCCGCCGGGCTAGGCCCCGGGAAAGACCACCGGAGCGGCGCCCAGCTCGACCAGGGCCGACTGAAGCGTCCGCCGCCCGCGATGGTGAAGGCCGTGGACCGAGCTCTCGGTCTTGCCGAGGGTGTCGGCGATCTCGATCGGCGAGAGGCCGACGATGTGGCGCAGGACGAGAACCTCGCGCTGGCCCTCGGGAAGCTCGCCGAGCGCCTGGTTGAGGTCGTGGACCCGCTCGGAGCTGATCTGACCCTGCCCGGAGTCCCGCACCCGCACCTCTTCGGTCGGGATCGCCCGCCTCGCCCGCATCCGGTCCAGGGCGGCGTTGCGCGAGACCCGCAGGATCCAGGCGGCGAAGGGGACGTCTCCCCGCGGCTCGTACTTCTTGATCACGGTCATCAGCTTGATGAAGACGTCCTGGGTGATGTCCTCGGCCTCGTGATGGTCCTTGACGATGCTCATGACGTAGCCGAGGACGTCGGGGGCGTAGCGGACGTAGAGGAAGTGAAGCGCCTCCATGTCGCCGTCTCTGGCACGCGAGACCGCGTCTGAGACAAGTCGGCTATCGCCCGAGGTGCTGTTCGCGTCCTCGTCACGCATCCCTGAACCCCGCTCTGCCTGACGGACCCTGATCTCCCCTATCCCTTCCATTGGTTCCTATTTCCCCTTCGAAATTCAACCCACCGGAATGCAAGAAGCCGCAAACTGCGGCAAGGCCTAGTCACTCTCCCGACTCGAGCCGAGCTTGTCAAGTCCGAATATCCGTCCAATTTCCATTCTCAGGCTCAAGGCGTCGGATCCGGATAGGAATTGCACAGGTATCCGGCCCCGGGCGAGTGGCGATCTCGTAAAGACTCTCGTAAAGACTCTCGTAAAGACAATAACAGACTAAATCACTCAAGAATTGGAATCGTGCTGGAACTCGGCTGGAAAAGGAAGGATTTCCAAACCATTGGGAAAAATCCGGCCCACCTGGGGGGTTGGTCGGACGTGGGGGATCAATGAGGGTCGCTTTAGGACAATTCGCCCGCTCAGGCATCGAGACTCATCTGGGAGCGGATCTCGCAGGAGGCGTGCAGACGGCGCTGCGTCACTACTGGCGCCGGATGAGATCGGGGAGGAGGCCGATCGAGCTGCCCCGTGCAGGTGCCGGTATCGCCCTCGACGAGGCCGGAGCGAGTTTTGAGTTGCCGGTCGAGGCCGAACTCCGGCTCACCCTGGAGCGCGAGGCGGAGCGGCAGGCGACAACCGTGGACCGAGTGCTGCTGCACGCAGTCCTCCTCTACCTGGCCGACCTCGATGCCTCGGCGGGGCGGTCGGGGGCCGACGGGCCGCGCCCCAGCGGTCTCAGCCCGCGGTAGAACTCGCCCAGCGGCGTTTCGCGGCCGAGTGGGACCCGGCAGCGGGCGACCGGCTCCGCGGGGTTTCCGCGGACCATGGTCAGGGGTGGCACCGACTTCGTCACGACGCTGCCGGCCGTGACGACGGCTCCATGCCCGATTGTCACGTGCGGGAGCAGGATCGACCCCGGCCCGATGAAGACGTCGTCCTCGATGCGCACCGACGGCTTGCTTTCGTCGGCGTGTTCGCCCTGCTGGTGGGCGACGATCGTCGTTCGCATGCCCAGGTCGACCCGGTTGCCGATCTCGACCAGGTGAGGGAATGCCGTTTCGATGATCACGGCCGTCCCGATGAAGCAACCCGAGCCGACACGCACTCCGCGCATCCGGTGCAGGCGCACCCTGGTGGTCTCCGCTCCGGGGCAGTTGAGCGCAATCAGCGCAAGGACGCGCCGGCGCGCGCCCGCGAGCCTCGGCTCGTACCTCACGTCTTTCCTTCCCCTGCGGCCAGAGCTTGTGCATGGACGTGTCGCGCGAGGGGGCCAAGCACCGTTATCTCCTCCGGATCGAGATCGTCGAAGTCGAGTTCGATGCCAAGCTCGTCCTCGACCGCAGCAATCAGCTCGATGAAGCCGAGCGAGTCGATCAACCCGCCGGCGCGGAGGTCGAAGTCGTCGGCCGGCTCTTCGATGCCGCTGCCGGCGAGCGCCGGCTCAGCAACGGAGAGGATCAGGGCGCGAACGTCCAGGAGGGTCGGCGGCTCGGCCGCCGAGGCGCCGTTCTGGCTGAACGAGTTCGAGTTCTCTGCTTCCTCTGTCGGGCGCGCGCTCACATCCGACCAACGACGCGGTCAAGCCATTTCTTGCCGCCTGCTGACACAAGTCTCTGCTCGTACGCAGAGGCACAAGAAACGCCGCGTCGAGGTCGTTCGTCCCCCGATGGCTGCGGAGGCGAATAAGACCCTCTACTCGGGGTTCGCCCGCTCGGTTGAGCGCTTTGCCGACCGTGCGGCGCTCGAGGTCGCCGGGCAGAGACTTACCTATGCCGATTTGGACGATCGCGCTGCGGGAATCGCGGCAGCGATCCAGAAACGGACCCCTGAGCACTCGCCGCCTCTGACGGCGATCTTCGCCGCCCGCAGCCCAACAGCCTTCGCCGGAGTGCTCGGGGCGCTGCGCGCCGGAAACGGCTACGTCCCACTCAATCCAGACTTTCCGGCGCAGCGCTGCAGGGAGATGCTGCTGCGCTCGGGGTGTCGCACCCTGGTCGCCGATGCCGACGCCGCGCCGCAGGTCAAGGCGCTATTCGACGGGATGGATGACCCGCCCGTGATGATCGCCCCCGATGAGGCAGGGGAGGAACTGGGAGGAGTGATTGCGGCCGGGATTCCCCCGGCGGATGCAATCGCCTACCTCCTGTTCACCTCCGGCAGCACCGGCCGTCCGAAAGGTGTCGGGGTCGCGCACCGCAACGTCGTCCCCTTCGTCGACGCGGTCGCCGACCGCTACGGGATCGACGAGAACGACCGCTTCTCACAGACGTTCGACATGACCTTCGACCTCTCGGTATTCGACATGTTCGTCGCCTGGGAGCGCGGCGCCTGCGTCTGCTGTCCTTCCGAGCGCGAGTTGATGGCGCCGAGTCGCTTCATTCGGGACTCCCGGCTGACCGTCTGGTTCTCGGTTCCCTCGGTGGGCGCTTTCATGCGCCGGCTGAGGATGTTGAAGCCGGACTCTTACCCGAGCCTGCGGTGGAGCCTGTTCTGCGGCGAGCCGCTCCCGGGCGAGCTTGCGCGCGCCTGGGCCGTGGCGGCTCCCGCTTCCACCGTCGAAAACCTATACGGGCCGACCGAGGCGACCATCGCCTGCACAGTCCACCGCCTCGATCCCGATGATCCGCATGAAGAGGTCAACGGGGTGGTCCCGATCGGGGAGCCGATAGGGCAGATGCGCACTCTCGTGGTCGACGAGAAGATGCGGGAGGTCGAACCGGGCTCGGACGGCGAGTTGCTGGTGGCTGGACCCCAGATCACGCCCGGCTACTGGGAGGATGCCGAAAAGACGGCGGCGGCGTTCGTGATCCCGCCAGGGCTCGAGGGGGTCTACTACCGCACTGGTGACCGGGTACGGCGGCCGTCGCGGCCAGGCGAGCCGCTCTCTTACCTCGGCCGGCTCGATCACCAGATCAAGGTGCTCGGCCACCGGGTGGAGTTGGGCGAAGTCGAGGCGGCGCTGCGCGAGGAATCCGGCGTGGACGCCGCGATTGCCGTCGGCTGGCCCCTGACTGACAGCGGATGCGGCGGGATCGTCGCCTTCATCGGCGATCCGGAGGTGGATACAGCAAGGCTTCGTGCCGGGCTCGAGGTGCGCCTGCCCGACTACATGGTGCCCCGTCGCTTCGAGCTGCTCGACCAACTGCCGGTGAACGCCAACGGCAAGTTCGACCGCAAGGCGCTGCTGGCGATGCTCGAGCCCGGCCAGGCAGCGCTGGCGGGAGCAGGACAAGACTCAAGGGCCTGACGGCGCGTCGCCCGTCGCCCTCAGGCCGTGTGAGCCTGAGGCCGCCCGGCGCTCAGGCGGCGTGGGTGGGTGCGGCGTCCTCGACGCGCTCCGCCACCGGTGGGCGTCCCTCTGCCAGGGCTTCGTCCACGGAGCGGATCGGTTGCGGCTCACCACGGGCGTGCAGTGACTTCTCCAGCGCTTCGAGCGCGATCACAATCTCCAGTCCGAGGCGGGCGTTCGAGATCGGAGTGGTGCCCTCGCGAATCGCCGAGGCGAAGTCCTGCAGTTCGAGCCCCAGCGGCTCGACGGCCTCGATGCGCGGAGCGACCATGTCGCCCGTGCGATAGGTGAGACGGTACTCGCCGAAGTTCGCAGGGGGCTCGGAGAAATCGAGCCCACGGTCGTAGATCCGAACCGAGTCGTCTGCCGCTGTGTCCTCGTACTGGATCATCCGGCGGCTGCCGACGACGACCATCTGGCGCATCTTGCGAGGAGCCAGCCACGACACCTGAACGTTTGCCTGGGTGCCGCCTTCGAATCGAAGGGTGAGGAATGCGGTCTCATGGACCCCCTCGTGGAAGACGCTGCGACCGTTCGCGGTCACCTCGACCAGAGGCTTCCCGAGCCAGTGGAGGAGGATCGAGAGGTCGTGGGGGGCGAGATCGAGCACGACACCGTCCTGCTGATAGAGGCCGAGGTTCATCCGCGAGGAGGTGATGAAATAGACCTCGCCGAGGACGTCGGCTCGGATCAGCTCGCGCACCTTGTTCACCGATGGGCTATAGACGAAGGTGTGGCCGGGCATAAGGACCTGGCCCAGCTCCTCGGCGAGCTTGATCAGCTCGACTGCCTGATCCGGTGTCCGGGCAAGGGGTTTCTCCACGAGGACGTGCTTGCCGGCTTCCAGAGCCCGCCGGGCGACGTCGAAATGGGTATGGGGAGGGGTGGCGACGGCAACCGCCTCGATCCTGGGGTCGGCCAGGGCGGTATCCAGGTCGGGCTCGACCCAGATGCCGGGATGGCGCCGCCGGAAGTCGTCGATCCGCTTGTCGTCGAGCTCGCAAAGACCCATCAGGCGGAACTCCGGCCGCTCGACCACGTTGCGGACGATGTTGGGACCCCAGTATCCGTAGCCGACGACCATCGCGCCGATCGGGTTCGCAGCGGTCACGCCACGCCCTTTCGGCTCAGCAGTGTCCACGGCGTCCTCAGCAGGATCGAGAGGTCGAGCATCAGCGTGCGCCGTTCTGCGTACTCGATATCGAGGCGCACCATTTCCTCGTAGGTGCGCTGGTTGCGGCCGCTCACCTGCCAGAGGCCGGTGAGTCCAGGCTTGACCCCGAACCTTTCCCGGTACCAGAGCGGGTATTCGTCAACCTCGTATGGAATCACCGGCCGCGGGCCCACCAGCGTCATCTCGCCGGCAAAGACGTTGAACAGCTGCGGCAGCTCGTCAAGGCTCCACTTCCTGATGAAGCGACCAATCGGGGTGATTCGATCGTCGACGGCCAGCTTGTAGAGGCGGCCCTCGCCGCCGGCTTCGGCCGAGCTCCCGTTGCCGTTTTGTGCGTTGTGGATCAAGGCCGTGACGTAGTCGCGGTGCAGCTCGGGGTTGGCGTCGACGCGCATGCTCCGAAACTTCAGCAACGTGAACTCCTTCTCGCCGCGCCCGACGCGCCGCTGGCGGAAGATCGCCGGCCCGCGGCTGTCGACGCGAATCGCGATCGCGACGACGATCAAGATCGGGGCGGCAAGCAGCAGCAGCGTTCCCGAGACCAGAACGTCGGCGATGCGGCGCATGGCCGCCTGCCAGGTGGGCTCGAGCACCTCCAAGTCCCGGGGCCGCGCCTGCTGTGTTATCCCCCTCGCTTCCATCCGCTAATCGACCAACGGGCGGAAACCCGCCTACTTCCGCGGCCCCGGGCCGCAGGGTCCGAAAAACGTAGGAAAAGCGCATGAGGAGCCGGCGTTGGGGTCGCCAGAGTGGGGGTTCCAGGCACTAATGGCATCGGGGGGCATCGGGGTCGGAAACGACGATTCGGGTTCGCGCAAAAACTCCCGCCCTGCCTGGCCGTTGCTTGGTCGATGGCACCTCGACTCGTCTCGATCATCGGCTCGCGGCCCGAGATCATCCAGGCCGCGCCGCTTTCCCTTGCCTACAGCGGCCGCGTCGAGGAGATCCTGGTCCACACGGGCCAGCACTACGACCCCGGGATGTCGGACCTCCAGATCGCCGACCTGCGGCTGCCGCTGCCCGGATACAACCTCGGCGTCGGCTCGCTCCCCAACCGCCGGAGCGTGGAGGTGGCGCAGAGGCGCATCGCCGAGGTGATCGGGAGCGAGCGACCGGATGCTGTCCTGGTCCGAGGCGACACCAACGCGACGATCGCCGGCGCCCGTGCGGCGGCCGCTGCGGACGTCCCGCTTCTCCATGTCGAGGCCGGACTTCGCAGTTACCGGGACGACATGCCGGAGGAGCACAACCGGATCGAGACGGACAGACTTTCAGAGCTCCTCTTCGCCCCCTGCGAGCACGCCCGCGAGGTCCTCATCGACGAAGGAGTTCCGGGCACCGTGCACGTGACAGGGGACGTCCTCGCTGACGTCCTGCTCGCCACCCGGAGCCGGCTCGAGGAGAGCGGGGATGAGGGCGACTACCTGCTTGCGACCGTGCACCGCAACTACAACACCGACAGCCCCGAGCGGCTGGCCGCCGTCCTTGCCTGCCTCGCCACCGCCGATTGCCGCGTGATCTTCCCGCTGCACCCGCGTACGCGCAACTGCCTGGAGGAGTGGGGTCTCGAGGTCCCCTCTAACGTCGAGGTGCGCGACGCGGTCACCTACACGGAGATGCTCACCCTGGAGCGAGACGCGCTGGCGATCGCCACCGACTCCGGCGGTGTCCAGCGCGAGGCATACCTCTGGGGGGTTCCCTGCATCACCCTGCGGGAGGAGACCGAATGGGTGGAGACCGTCTCGACCGGCTGGAACACCGTGGTCGGGGTTGACGCGGAGAAGTTCCGGGCTGCGCTCGGGGCCCCGCGGCCGGCCGCGCGACCGCCGATCTTTGGCGACGGCAGAGCGGCGGAGCGGATCGCGGAGCTGACCGTTTCCCAGCTCGACCGAGCACTGGAGGAGTCCCCTGCCTGAGAAGCTGAGAGTCGGCGTCATCGGCTGCGGCCGGATGGGGGCTTTCCACATCCGGAACTACCTCCAGCTGGAGTGCGCACGGTTGGTCGCTGTCGCCGACCCGGATGAGAATGCCCGGGGCACGGCGCTCGGCGGGATGCCGGCCGCCGAGTACGCCGACTGGCGGGAGCTGATCGAGTTCGGGGCGAGGGACCTCGACGCGGTCTCGATCGCCTGCCCCTCGGACGCTCATGCAGTCGTTGCCCTCGAGGCGCTCGCCGCCGGGCTGCACGTACTGGTCGAGAAGCCGATCGCGACGACCCTCCCCGATGCCCTGAGGATGCGCAGCGCGGCCCTCGAGTCGGGCCGAAAGCTGATGGTCGGGCACGTTGAGCGCTTCAACCCGGCGGTGGAGAAGCTGAGGGAGCTGGTCGGCGAAGGCCGGCTGGGGAAGGTCTACCGGGCACATGCCACCCGGGTGGGGCCGCTGCCGAGCCGGATCCATGACGCCGGAGTGGCCATCGACCTCGCCACCCACGACCTCGACATCATGCAGCACGTCCTCGGGCTCCACATCAGCGAGATCTACTCCGACGGAGGCCGATTCGTGCACAGCTCCCAGGAAGACCTGCTCACCTGTCTCGCCCGATTCAGCGGCGACGGCGCCGAGACGCTGGGCCTGCTGGACGTCAACTGGTTGACCCCCGAGAAGAAGCGCGAGGTTGCGCTGATCGGGGAGAACGGGCTGCTGCGGGCGAGCTACATAACCCAGGACGTCTGGTTCGTCGAGTCGCCTACGGCGCCGCTGGCCTGGGACGGGCTCTCGATGCTTCGAGGCGACGGCGAGGGCGCCGCCGTCAGGTTCTCACTTGCCAAGGCGGAGCCGCTTCGCGCCGAGCTGGAGGCGTTCTGTCGGTGCGTTCTCGACGACACCCCGGAGCCGATCTCCGCTCACGATGGCGTCAAGGCTCTGGCCGCCGCTCTGGCCGTGCGCGAGTCTGCTGCGGTGCGCCGCCCGGTCGAGCTGCTGGAGATTCCGGCTCCCCGCCCGCTGCAGGTGATTGCGTGATCCGCTTCGTGATCCCGGCCTACAACGAGGTCGAGAACATCCCGCGACTGCTCTCGGATCTCGCACCGGTCGCCCGCGAGTACGGGGCGCGCGTGATCATCGTCGACGACGGCTCAACCGACGGAACGGCGGAGGTGATCCGGCAGCACTCCCGGGACATGCACCTCGCGATCGTCACGCACACCGTCAACCGGGGCCTCGGAACCGCCATAAACACCGGCATCCGGGCGGCGCTCGGCGAGTCCTCCGACGACGACGCGATCGTCACGCTGGAGGCCGACACCACCTCGGACCTCAGCGACCTGCCGCGCATGCTCGAGCTGTTCGATCAGGGCGCAGACGTCGTCCTCGCCTCGGTCTACGCCCCCGGAGGAAGGATCGTCGGCGTGGCCGGCTGGCGGCTCGCCGCGAGCAAGGCGGTCTCCAACACCTTCCGCTTCCTGGGGGGACTGCGGGAGATGCACACCCTGTCCTCGCTCTACCGTGTCTACCGGGCCGGCACGCTGAGGCGCGCCGCCGACACCTACGGCTACCTGCTCGTGCGCGAGCCCGGGTTCGCCGCCAACGTCGAGCTGCTGCTGAAGCTCTACAACGCCGGCGCCGAGATCGCCGAGGTCCCCACGGTCAACGACTGGACCACCCGCATGGGCGAGTCGAAGATGCAGCTGAAGCCGACCGTGCTGGCCTACCTCCGGGTCATGGCCGCACATCTCGTCGGGCGGATCCAGCCACCGCCGGTCTCGCCGCTGGCCGAGGTGACCGCTGCCCCCGCGGCGACCCTGACCCCGGCCGAGCCCCGGACGGTCGGCGAGCGCCCCCTCACCCCGGCGGGATGACTGTGGCCCCGCCGCGAGTCGGAATCGTCGGAGGCGGCGTCCTCGGCACCTCCCTGGCGCTTCGCCTGGCCCAGGCCGGGGCGAGGGTCACGGTGCTCGAGCGTGGACCGGAGCTCGGCGGCCTCGCCGGCGCAATCGACTTCGGCGGCCACACGGTGGACCGCTTCTACCACGTGATCACCCCGGCCGATTCCCGCATGATCGCGATGGCGGACGAGCTCGGCCTCTCCGGAGAGGTGCGCTTCCGTCCGGTCGGCGCAGGCTTCTTCGCCGACGGCGAGATGCATGATTTCAACGGCCTCCGGGACCTGCTGGGGTTCGAGCCACTGAGCCCGCCGGCGCGCATGCGGCTGGGCTCGTTCGTCGCCCAGTGTCAGCTCCGCCGCAACTACCAGGCGCTCGAGGGGCTGCCGCTCGAGTCCTGGCTGCGCCGCCACTGCGGGCGCCAGGTGGTCGAGCGCATCTGGAGGCCGCTGCTGAACTCGCGCTTCGACGGCGATTGGTCGGATCTGCCGGCGACCTACCTCTGGGCCAGGACCCGACGGATGTCCGGGGCCCGCAGCGGCAAGGCCGGCGGCGCCGAGGAGATGGGTCACATCGTCGGTGGGCACCAGCGGTTGATCGACGCAATGGTCGAGCGGGCGCGCGACCTCGGCGTCGAGACCCTGACCGATGTGCCGGTTAGCGGTCTGACCGTCGGTGACGACGGTTCCGTCACCGGGGTCCAGCTCGACGGCGAGTCGCTCCGCTTCGACCTCACCATCCCGACCCTGCAGCCGCCCGCGCTTCGTTATCTGCTTCCCGAGCGCTTCCAGGGCCTGCTCGTGCACTACCCCGAGCGCTGGCTCGGCGTCGTCTGCGTGATCATCAAGGTGCCGCGGTCGCTGCTGCCCTACTACGCGGTGAACATCACCGAGGAGACGCCGATCACTAGCGCGATCGAGACATCGCACGTGCTCGGGACCGAGCACACGGATGGCCTCAGACTCGTCTACCTGCCCAAGTACTGCGATCCGAACGCGCCCGAGCAGAGCGAGGACGACGTGTCGGTCTACCGGCGCTTCACCGACTACCTGGGGCGCCTCTCTCCCGGCTTCAGCCGCGACGAGGTCGTCGACTGGACGGTGCAGCGGGCGAAGCTGGTGGAGCCCGTCCACGGGCTCCACAGCGGCCCCTGGAGCCGGATCGCCCCGGTGTGGCCGGGGATCGAGGGTCTGGCTCTTGCCTCCAACGCCCAGATCTACCCACAACTGCTCAACGGCGACTCGGTGATGGGTTTCGCCGAGCAGGTTGCGGCCGAGGTCACGGAACGGCTGGCGCTCCCGGGAACTCCAGCCGGCGCCTCGTCAGCGCAGCGCCTGGCGGCCTGAGCCGGGGCCTCAGTACTCGAACGGCAGGTCGGCGGCAATCTCGCTCAGTCGCGGCGCGCTCGCGTCGCGCTCGGAAGGGATCAGCTCGACCTCCGCCGGCCACTCGATCCCGACCTCGGGATCGTTGTAGGCGATCCCGCGCTCGATCGACTCGTCGTAATAGCCTGAGCACTTGTACATCACGTCTGCGGTCTCGCTCGTGACGCAGAATCCGTGGGCGAAGCCGATCGGCACGTAGAGCATCTGAAGGGCCTCGTCGTCGAGGGTGAAGCCCTCCCACTGGCCGAAGGTCGGAGATCCACGCCTGAGGTCGACGACCACGTCGAGGATCGCTCCCCGCGCGCAACGCACGAGCTTGGCCATGCCGTCGCCCACCTGGAAGTGCATCCCCCTGACGATCCCGCGGCCCGAGCGGGAGTGGTTGTCCTGGACGAACTCCTCGCCGATGCCGAATTCCGCAAAGGCGTTGCGCCGGTAGGTCTCGTGGAAGAACCCGCGATGGTCGCCGTGCACCGTCGGGCGCACGAGCACGGGTCCTTCGAGGCGGCTCTCGAGTCTTTCCATTAGGCCCGGATCTAACGTTGGCAACGGGCCGTGACTTTCGCCGTTCCGGAAGTTGCGGGGCGGCCCCAACGTTCCGTCTGGGAGATGAGCGCTGCGACTCTCGAAGCCTATTCGGAGGGGCGCGAGAACAACTTCGACGTACTCAGGCTCGGGGCGGCGACGGCTGTTCTTCTCTCCCATTCGTTCGTGGTCACCGGCAACGCTGAGCCGCTCGTCGGGCGCTGGCCCCTGGGAACGCTCGGGGTGGAGGTCTTCTTCGTCATCAGCGGCTTCCTCATCGCCATGAGCTGGTCGCGGCGCCCCGGCCTTCGTAATTTCGTCGTGCGACGGGGACTTCGCATCCTGCCGGCGCTGATCGTGACCGTGATGGCCTGTGCCTTCCTGCTCGGGCCCCTGGTCACGACCAGGTCACCCTCCGGCTACGCCAGCGACGCAGCCACGCCGGAATACGTCACCGACAACGTGCTCGCCGTAGGCACCGGGGGCGTCGCCCACCACATTGCTCTCGACCTCCCGGGCGTCTTTGAGTCGAATCCCGATCAGTCGGTCAACCGCTCACTCTGGACCCTCCCGATCGAGACCGAGGCCTACGCGATCCTGGCCCTGATCGGGATCATGGGGGCGCTGACCGGGTCGCTGGCGCTGGTCGCCGCCGGATTCTTCCTACTCTCGGTGGCGCCCGGGACAGTGACCGACCTGCCCCTGGTCGGGTCCCCGCTTGACTTCCTCCGCGGGGCCGATGGCCTCACCGCCCACTTCCTGGCGCTCTTCTTCACCGCCGGCCTCCTCTACCGCTACCGGTCGCGCATTCCGCTGCGACTCGATTTCGCCCTCGGCGCGCTGGTGGCTCTGGGCCTCTCGCTGGGGACGCCGGCTGAGCGGCCCGTCCTCCTGCTCTCGATCCCCTATCTGGCCCTGGTCGCCGCCTATCGCTCCTGGGATGGCCTGCGCCGCCTGACCAGGCCGGGCGACCTCTCCTACGGGATCTACCTTCTCGCCTTTCCGGTGCAGCAGACGATCGTCCTGCTGTGGGCGGGAACGGCGCCGGTCCCCCTCGCAGTCGCCCTGATCGCGTTCCCCATCACCTACCTGCTCGCCTTCGCCTCCTGGCACGGCCTGGAGAAGCGGGCGCTCCGCCTCAAGCACCGACTCTCCGGCGCCCGAGCCGGCCCGGCGGCGAGCAAGAGTGGGCGGCCCGAGACCGTTGTTACGGCACAGCACCAAACCGAACCCGAGAAAGCCCTGATGGAGGTCCAGACATGAGCGAGAACCCTCGACAGCAGAACGGACGGCTGCCCGGCAGGGACACCCGTTCCAACGGCCTCCTCCCGGAGGCCCCAGACCCCGGTGGCACGATCCTGGTCACGGGCGGGGCAGGCTACATCGGCTCCGTCCTCGTCCCGAGGCTGCTCGCGCGTGGTTATGACGTCCGCGTCCTCGACCGCATGTACTGGGGCGAGGAGCCGCTTGCCGACGTGATCGACCGGATCGAGGTCGTGCTGGCCGACGTGCGTGAGATGCCGGCGACCGCACTCGACGGCGTCGACGCAGTGATTCATCTCGCCGGCCTCTCCAATGACCCGACCGCGGAGTACGACCCCGAGGCGAACTGGCAGATGAACGCCATCGCCACCGAGGCGCTGGGGCGGGCATGCCTCGATCGGGGAATCGACCGGATCGTGTTCGCCTCCTCCTGCTCGCTCTACGACGGCCTGCCGCCGGGCATGCACGACGAGACGGCGGCTATCGAACCGCGCGGGGCATATGCGACCTCGAAGCGCTACGGCGAGGAGAAGTTGCTGGAGATGGTGGAGGACGGACTCTGCCCGACGATCCTGCGCAACGGCACCGTCTACGGGCACAGCCCGCGGATGCGCTTCGACCTGGTCGTCAACACCTTCGTCAAGGACGCGCTGGTCAACGGGCGGCTCCAGCTCCACGGCGGCGGCTGGATGTGGCGACCGCTGGTCGAGGTGCGCGATTGCGCCGAGGCGATGATTGCCGCGATGGAAGCTCCGCCGGACCTGGTCCGGGGGGAGATCTTCAACGTCCTTCACTCCAACTACCAGATTCGTGAGCTGGCGATGCTGGTTGCCGGATCGGTGCAGCTGCTCGGCAGCCCCGTGGACCTGAGCGAGGCACCGGCACCGCCGCTGACGCGCAACTACGAGTGCTCGAATGCGAAGCTCGCCGGCAGGATCGGATTCATACCCAGCCGCTCCGTTGTCGACGCGGTTGCCGACATGCTCGCCCGAATAGACGTTGCCAACACCGCCGAGCTGACCGATCCGCGCCACTACAACATCCGCTGGTTGGAGCTGTTGAATGAGGTGCGACCCCGGGTCGAGCAGTTCGGGTCGGTGCTTTGAGACGGACGCTGATCACCGGCGGGGGCGGCCAGCTCGCCTCGGACCTCGAGCTCGCGCTCGAGGCCGAGTGCGAGCTGCGCCTGCGCTCGCGAGAGCAGCTCGACGTCACCGACGCCGCGGCCCTCGAGCGCGAGATCGCCGAGTTCCGGCCCGAGGTCCTCTACAACTGCGCGGCCTTTCACAACGTCGAGGTCTGCGAGCGTGAGGAGGCGCAGGCGTTCGCCGTCAACGCCTCCGCGGTCAAGCGCATGGCGGATCTCTGCGCCGAGCACGGGGTACGCCTGGTCCATCTGAGCACCAATTACGTCTTCGACGGCGATGCCGACGCCCCCTACCGGGAGGACGACCCTCCGGCCCCCGAGAGCATCTACGCGATCTCGAAGCTCGCCGGGGAGCACGCCGCGCTTGCCTACGCGCCGGAGTCCCTCGTGGTTCGCACCGGGGGGCTCTACGGAAGCGGGGGCAGCGCATCGAAGGGCGGCAACTTCGTAACCCGCATGCTCGCTCGGGCAGAGGAGCAGGGTGAGCTGGCCGTGGTGGCGGACCAGCGGCTGAGCCCGACCTGTACCGCGGACCTTGCCGCCGCCCTGATCGAGGCGGTGGATGCGCGGGCGAGCGGGATGCTCCACCTGACGGCTTCCGGCGGATGCTCGTGGCATGAGTTCACCGAGGCGATCGTCGAGTTGGCGGGGGTCGGGGTCGACGTCCGCCCGACGGCCACCACGCGGCCGGCGGGCGGTGCCCGGCGGCCGCGCAACGGGGAGCTTGCCCGCCCGCGCGCCGACGCGCTCGGGCTTGCGCCGCTGCCCGAGTGGCGCCGGCAGCTCGAGGGATACATGGAGAGGGCCGGTCTGGCAGAGCTCGCCGCCTCGCGCTAGAGGCGCGCGACCGCCGCGGATCGGGCCCAGCGGCGAGGCCGGTGAGAGTGCGAGAAACGGACTAGTCCAGCCGTTCATCTCCGAGAGCGCCATGTATCAGGTCGAAGCCTCGAAAGCCCTGCTGAAGCCGCGTCTTTGGGCGTATCGCCGGGCCCGCCTGGGGGTCTCGAAGAACGTCGTCCTTCTGGGCCTCGTCAGCATGCTCACGGACGTCTCCTCGGAAATGGTGGCGACAGTGCTGCCGCTCTACCTGGTGTTCTCGCTGGGGGCCAGCCCGCTCGTGCTGGGGGCGATTGACGGGACCTACCGCGGCGCGGCGGCGCTCGTCCAGGTCGCCAGCGGCCTCTTCTCGGACCGCTGGCGGCGCCACAAGGAAACGGCGGAGGCCGGCTACGGGCTCTCCGCCATCTGCAAGATCGGTCTGGTCGTGGCCGGCACCTCGATCGGGGCGATCGGGGCGATCGTCGCCGTCGACCGGGTCGGCAAGGGGATCCGCACCGCCCCCCGGGACGCGCTGATCTCGCTCTCGAGCACCAAGGCCGGGCTTGCGACCGCGTTCGGGGTCCATCGCGCTATGGACAGCGCCGGGGCCATGCTGGGACCGCTGGTCGCCTTCGGAGTGCTGCTGGCGGCTCCGGCCCGCTTCGACGCCGTCTTCGTCGTCAGCACGCTGTTCGCGTTTCTAGGCCTCGCCGTGCTCGTGCTGACTGTCCAGGGCAAGCCCCAGCGGGCGCCGCGGGAGGAGAGCGCACAGCCGTCCCTGCGGGCGGCCCTCGGGCTCGTTCGCGATCCGCGCTTCGGCTTGCTGATGGTTGCCGCCGCCGGGCTGGCGCTGGCGACCGTGTCGGACTCACTCGTCTACGTCGGGCTGCAGCGGCGCATCGACTTCGAGCCCGCTGTATTTCCCCTGCTCTACGTGGTCACCGCGGTCGTCTACATGCTGCTGGCGATCCCGGTGGGGCAGCTCGCCGACCGGGTGGGGCGGGTGCCGGTGCTGCTGGGAGGCCACGCCCTACTATTCCTCGTCTACGGCTCTCTGCTGATGCCCTCACTCGGATACGTCGAGCTGGTTCTCTCGCTGGTCGCGCTCGGCGCCTACTTCGCGGCGACCGACGGCGTGCTCACCGCTCTCGCCGGGGCGCTCCTGCCCGAGAAACTGCAGGCCAGCGGCATCGGGATGCTGATCACGGTGGTCAGCATCGGTCGCCTGCTGTCCTCGCTCGGGTTCGGAGCGCTGTGGTTCTCGATCGGACTGCACGACGCGGTCATCGTCTTTGCCGTTGCTCTGGCGGCGGCGATGGTCGTGGCCGCGCCGCTGCTGCTGCGCTCGCAGCGGGAGCCAGCGGTTGGATAGGCGCCGCCGCATTTTGCTTGCCGTGATCGTCGTCGCC
This sequence comes from uncultured Actinomycetes bacterium, assembly GCA_963840235.1. Classification (GTDB taxonomy): domain Bacteria; phylum Actinomycetota; class Thermoleophilia; order Solirubrobacterales; family 70-9; genus JBBRHQ01. The sequence continues at coordinate 19,610 of CAWIYC010000010.1, read as the reverse complement.
TGCGTCGTCGCCGGCGTCGCCTACGTGATCGCCGCGGGGCCGAACAATCTGACCACCGACGCCCGCCCGCGGGCGGGCGTGGGGGCCGGCGCCGTCGGCGGCGCCGGCCTCATGGTGCGCGGAGTCGAGCGCTCGGATCCTCGCCTCAACGGACGCGTCTTCATGGTCAGGGGTGGACGGCCACAGCGCCCGCAGGGAAGCGATCTTGCCTGCGAGCGCGTCTACTTCGCCGGCGGACGCGGCCTCTGCCTCGCGCTTGGTGCTTCGGGCGTGGACTACGACGCGACGATTTTCGACTCCTCGTTCAGGCCGTTGCACGAGTTCGCGCTGACCGGGCTCCCGTCTCGCGCAAGGGTATCCCCCGACGGTCGCTACGGAGCAATGACGGTGTTCGTCAGCGGCCACGCATATCTCGGCTCGAGTGGCGGCTTCTCGACCACGACGACGATCGTGGACATGCGCGGCGGCAGGCAACTGGCTCAGCTGGAGCAGTTCCATGTCACTAAGGACGGCAAGCCCTTCGACGCGGTGGACTTCAACTTCTGGGGGGTCACCTTCGCCAGGGACCCGAATCGCTTCTACGCCACGCTGGCGACGGGAGGCCACCACTATCTTGTGGAGGGGAACGTCCGTCGGCGCAGCATGCGCGTGCTTCGCGACGGCGTCGAGTGCCCTTCGCTCTCGCCGGACGGCAAGCAGATCGTGTTCAAGAGCCGGATCGGCAACCAGACCCGTTGGCGGTTGAGGGTCCTCGATCTGGAGACGCTGGCCGACCACGCTGTCGCCGAGAATCGGTCGATTGACGATCAGGTTGAGTGGTTGGACGACGAGAACCTCGCCTATTCCGATGGGCGCGACGTCTACACCGTGCCCGCGGACGGCTCCGGCGCAGTGCACCGGTTGTTGCGAAACGCCACCTCCCCGGTGCGGCTGCCGGCGGCTTCGTCAACCCGCTGATAGCGGGGGAGGGGACCGGGGTTGGCGGCAAGTATGGGCCCGCGCGGCGCGTTTGTTGAGGCATGAGGCTCACGCCCAGAAACCTCGTGGCTGTGGCCATCGCCGCCGTCATCTCAGTCGGCCTTGTGGTCTGGCTCAACTCCACCGATGACGAGACCGGTGCCCACGAGACCTCCGTCGGCGCGACGAACCCATCTCAGCGGCCGGTCGGGCCCGGCAGGTGCTCGACCGTGGCCACCAGCGAGGATGATCTGAGCTCGGCCGCTTCCGAGGCGGAGGCGGGGGCTGTCGTCTGTCTCGCGGACGGCTCCTACGGCAAGCTCTCGCTGGACACGTCCTCTGAGGCGCCGGGGGTCACGGTCCGCGCCGAGCACCCGGGGAAGGCGAGCATTGCGGGAGCCGAGCTGAGCGGGTCCCACCTGACCCTGGCCCGGTTCGACGTCAGCGACGAGGTCACGGTCGAGCCGGGCGCCAGCGCCGTGGCCGTCGAGCACAACCGGATCAGCGGCGGCTACTTCGGTATAGACGCCGGACCGACCACCAGCACCACCGTTGACGACGTCACGATCACGGGCAACAGGTTCGTCGGGCCGTTCGGCGAGGACGCGATCAGGCTCAACCGCTACCACGACGGTGACGGTGACGGCATCGGGGCGCTGATCGAGGGCAACGAGTTCACCAACGTGAGGGAGAACGGGCGCCACTCGGATTGCCTTCAAACGGTCTGGGTGGGCGACCACCTCGTCTACCGGAAGAACTACCTGCATGACAACCGCTGCCAGGGCTTCTTCGTCAAGGACCAGGCCAGCGCAATCGAGGGAATCACCGTGGACAACAACCTCATCGTCCGCGACAACAAGGCATGCGACCCGCCGAATTCCGGCTGCGGCTGGACATCCTCGCTCCAGGTCTTCGGTCCATATCGCGGCCTGAGGATGACCCGGAACACGATCTGGCAGGGCGAGCCGGTCGCGGTGTTCCAGGAGGGCACGGGCCCGGATACGCTGATCGACTCCAACGTCGTCTACAGGTTCTGGACCTCCGCGGATCTCAGCGGCGCCAGGTTCACCGACAACACGAGCTGCCGGCGCGAAGCGGCGCCCCCGGGCGGTGCCTGGCCCAGGTCAACGCCCGGAGAGGTGGTCGATTGCTCGCCGACGTTCAGCGACCCTTCCAGCGACGACTTCCGCCTCCTCGGATCCGGCCGCGGGGTCGACTGGGCCCCGGCCGACCAGCACTACGGCTTCTAGGTCGCTGCTCGGGGGCCGGGCCTGCGGGCCCTGATCGCCGGACGCAGCGAGCGCATGACCAGGTCGACCTGTGCCGGCGCGATCAGCGGAAGCAACATGACGTAGAGGATGGTGCCGGCGACGCCCGTTAGCAGCGCCCCCGCGAGGGTGTCCCCGACGGCTGCACCGAGGGCGGCGCCGACGGCGTAGCAGGAGGCGGCAAGCAGAATGAAGCGGAGCGCGTCGCGGCTGATCTCCCGCCCGAGGTCGCGTGCGATCTCGGGCGCTCCGACGACCAGCATCACGCAGGCGAACAGGAGCGGAGCGATGAAGGCGGCGCCGACCACGCCGAGAGCGCCGAAAAGCGCACCCCCGGCGGCCGAAACGGCCACGTGCAGGATGAGAAGCCCCGGGGCGAGGAGGTTGACGAGGCGGGCTTTGCCGAGGGCGAACATCGCCGGGAGCAGCAGGTTGACGAGAAGCGCTGCCACCGTCCAGACCGACAGCAGGGCTCCGAACTCCTGCAATGTGCGCACGTCTTCCGGGCCGAGGCTGGCCGAGAACAGGTATCCGGCAATGGACGCCCCGGCAGCCACGAACGCCGCCATGGCCGGCGCGCAGATCAGCATCGAGTAGCGGAAGCCATGGGGGACGGTGTCCGCGAGGACGGCGCGCCAATCCGAACGCACGCCGCGGCTCATGTCGGCGATCCGCGACATCCCCAGGGCGAACGCGGTGCCGGCGACGAGATAGCTCGCAAACAGGTAGGCGTAGGAGAGGACAGTCGCGTCGCCGGGTGCGAACGACGTCGTAAACGCCAGGGTGACCAGGTAAAGGGCGTTGAAGGCGAGGTAGATGCAGGTGCGGCCGAGGATGAGCCCGCCGTCTGCGAATAGCCGGCGCAGGCGGAGGGGGCGGGCGGCTGCAGCCGTCTCCGCCTGCCCACTGGTTCGCACGCCGAAGAGCATCAGGGCGCAGGTGACGATCGCCATGGCCAGCATCGAGTACCCGAGCGAAAGCTCTCCGGCGCTGCCGGAGACGGCGATGTAGGCGACCAGCCCGGCCGCGGCACCGGCGATGTAGGCGCCGGCGACGGTGTTGAAGCGGTCGCGCACGGCGAGAACGGTCGCCCCGCCGGCAGCCCAGAGCTGCAGGATCATTGCGCCGCCCAGGATTGGCAAAGCCTCCTGGGTGACGGCGCGATCTGAATCGCTGAGGCCCGGCGCCAGCAGCAGGGCGAGGGGGTGCGCGAGCGGGATCGTCAGCAGGGCGACGGGGACGGCGATCACGGCCAGGGTGGCGGCGAACTCGCGCAGCGGCAGGGCCCGATCGCCGTCGACCAGCAGCGGCGCCGAGGTCACGCGGATGCTCTGGCTGAAGACGCCGAAGACGGTGTAGAGGGCGAATGCGACGAAGAAGCCGTCGGTGCGACCGCCGATGCCGAAGGAGTGGAGGTAGAGGGCGGCCTGAATGCCAGAGGCCGCGGCCATCGCAAACGTCGCTGCGGCCATCGCCATCCCGGCCTGCGCGTGCTTGCGTTGGACGGTCCCTCGTTGGACGGTCCCAGCTTGTGCCATCACCGGTTCAACGCTCGTCGGCCGGGACTTCTCGCGCGGTGGGGATCCGGTGCTCATCTCGCTCTCTCAGCTCGCGCTCGAAGACATCGCTGGGGCGCGGATCAGGAGCCTGGCCGGGAGCAGCTTGCCGATGAGGCCGCTGATATCGGCCCAGACGGCGGGGAAGAACGCTCGCAGGGCGGCTCCCTGCGCGCAGATCCCGGCGAGGCCGACGGCGACCACGATCAGGGGTGCGGCCGCGTGCGCTTGGCGAAGTAACTCGGCCAGCGGCACGCCCACCGCGAGCACCAGCACGCTGCCGACCACCGCCGGGGCAAGGTCGGTGAAGAGCCGGCCGATCGGCAAACCCAGAACACGGCGGAAGAGCACCAGGTAGACGGTCGCCAGTATCCCCAGGTGTACGGCGACGACGGCGACCGCGACGGTGACCAAGCCCTGCTGGGCGGTGAGGTAGACGGCAAGCCCGTACACGACAAGAACGCAGCAGTTGAAGACCATCAGCGGGCGTGGGCGGCCGGCTGCGAGCATCACCTGCGGGTAGCCGGTGAGGATCGCCGCAATCATGCCTGCCACTGCCAGCACCTGGGCCGGCTCGACGGCCGGGCGCCAGGCGTCGCCGAAGACGAGCGGCACGAGCTCCGGCGCGGTCACGATCAGGATCGCCAGCAGCGGCACGACCACGGCGCCGTGAACACGCGTGGCGCGCTCGTGCAGCCGCTTCATCTCCTTCAGGTCCTTTGTGCGCGAGTAGATCGGGAACGCAAGGCGAAGCATGATCTCGCTGAGCTTGGCCTGGTAGAGGACGCCGAGCTGGAAGGCGCGCCAGTAGATGCCGACCTGGCTGGCGCTCAGCTGGGTGGCGAGGACCGCGTAGTCGACGTTGGTGATCCCTACGTAGACGACTCCGGCGGCGGATGCCGGTCCGCCGAAGCGGGTGATCTCCGCCAATTCCCGCGAGCGCCAGCGTGGCCGGGAGGGCGGCGCGACGATCACCAGGATCAGCGAGGCAAAGCCGATTCCCAAGACGCCGCCGAGGACGATCGCGTCTGCGTCGAGCCCGGCCACGGCCAGGCCGACAGAGGCCAGGGCGCCGACCGCCAGAGCGCCGGTCTCGATCACGCTGAGCAGCCGGAAGTCCAGGCGCCGCGACAGGTGGGCGCGTGAAACGGTCCCAATTCCAGCCAACGCGAACACGGGCGAGACGAGCTGGATCAGATGGGCGATCTCGTCGTTGAAGATCGGCGCTGCAACGATCGGGGCCAGTAGGTAAGTGATCACCGTGAAGAGGACGCCGGTGAGGAAGCTGGTGAGCGTAGCCGCCTCGAGGTGCCCGGTGTGAACGAGCTTGCGCTGAACAAGCGCGCTGCCGAAGCCCTCGTAGGTGAGGATCACCGAGAGGGGAAGGAAGATCAGCGCGACAGCGGCGTTACCAAAGTCAGCCGGGCTGACCAGGCGGGCAAGGGTGATCGCGGCCGCCAGTTGCAGCACCTCGGTGGCGGCCTTGGCGCCGGCGAACCAGCGCACGCCGGAGACCGCCGCCTCCTTGAGCTCGTCCGCTCCCAGCTCGGGGCGATCCTGGGGATCGTCAGGCATCGTCAGAACAAACGGGCGCCGGTCGGTCTCCCTTGTGATTTTCGGACTCAGGCGGGCAAGAAAGTTTTCCCGGTCCGAGTGCGTTCTTCCCGCGATGGTTCGAATGAAATACGGCCGAGGTGAACTGGTGCTCAAATGGAGCTAGTCGGGTTCTTCAGGGGGCTGCTCCATCGCAAGGCCGTGGTCGCCGCCATTCTGGGACTGGCGGCCTTTGCCGCCCTCCTGACCGCCTACAAGATCAGCCCGGGCGGGGTCCAACAGCGCTCGCTCGCCGTGGGCGCCGCGACCAGCCAGATCCTCGTCGACTCCTCCGAGTCAACGCTTGTCGAGGGTGCGGGCACCGACGAGATCGCGGCGCTGGGAACGCGCGCGGCGATCTACGCCCAATACCTGAGCAGCCGCGACGCGGTTGACCAGATCGGCCGCTTGATCCACGTCAATCCGTCCCTGATAACGGCCCACGGGCCGTTCAGCCAGGGCACCGGAATTCAGGCCTACCAGCAGCAGGGGGCAGAGTCCCGCGCCACCGATCTCGTCAACGAGGGCAAGGGGTATCGGCTTCTCTTCGTCGCCCAGGAGGGCGTGCCGATCATCACCGTCTTCGCGACCGGGCCGGACACCAAGTCTGCGCTTGCGCTCGCCCACAGCTCCTTTACCGTGCTGTCGCGCTACATAGTCGATCTCAAGCGCCAGGCGACGAGGTCGGCCAAGCTCAATCCGGAGCCGCAGCCGACGGCGACGACGGACGTACCCCAGGTCACCAACATCATCGTGCGTGAGCTCGGATCGCCCGAAGGTGGCCTCGTCGGCGGCGGCGCGGACTTCGTGCTGATGGTGCTTGCCTTCCTCGTCGTAGTCGGCCTCGGGTGCGTGGTGTTCGCCGCCGTCACCGGGTTCATGCGCCACTGGCGACTCGCGGGTGAGATGGAGGAGGGCCCGGCACGGCTTCCCTTGCACGAGGCCGAGGCCGACGAGCCTGCCAGACACCGGCGCGCCCGCCACCCGGGTGCCCGGAGCCCGCGCAACACGGAACACGAGAGCGAGCCCGCGGCGACCAGCCCATGACCGGCGCCGAACGCCTGCAGGCCCGGGATGCCCCGCGCCTGGCAAGCGGTCAGGGGATCTCGGCGGGCGCCGTCAGTGACGATTGGCCGCACACGAAGCGCCTGCTGCCATGGTGTTTGGCGGCATTCCTTTCGATGCTCTGGCTGCTTCCGTTCGACAGCATCGACCTGCCGATCCCGATGCCGCTCGACGCCAAGTTCGACAGGCCGTTCCTGATGATCATCGTCGCCATCTGGATCCTGGCGCTGACGCGTACGCGGGGGCCCGGGCGCCTGCGCTTGAGCCCTATCCACTACGCGTTCGCGGGTTTCATCCTGATCGCGATCCTCAGCCTTGTCGACAACGCTCAGACGGCCGTGCGCCTGAGCGAGCTTGACCTAGGGGTGCGCAAGCTCGCGCTCCTGATCTCCTATTTCGTCCTCTTCGTCGTCGTCGCCTCGAGCGTCCGTCCCCGTGAGGTACGGCCGTTCATGACCTTCAGCTGCGTACTGGCCGTGGTGATGGCGGTGGGTGTGATCTGGGAGTACCGGGCCGGCTTCAACCCGTTCTATGAATGGACCAAGACGTTCTTGCCGGTACAGCTCCCCAGCGAGCTGTACACGTCCGACTCGATCGGCCGGAAATCTGTGTTCGGCCCGACCATCCACCCGCTCGCCCCGGCGATGATGATGGCCTGCACGATGCCGTATGCGCTGATCCGAATGTACGACAACCCGAATCTGCGCAGGAAGATCGCCTGGGGCGCCGCGGCGGCGATAATGATCGCCGCCGCGGTCGCCACGCAGCGGAAGACCAGCATCGTCGCCCCCGCGGTCGCGCTGCTGGTAGTAGTCGCCTATCGTCCGCGGATGCTGCGGCAGCTGGTGCCTGCCGGGCTGGTCCTGATGGTGGCAGTGCAGATGGTCACGCCCGGGGCGCTCAGCGGCGTCGCCGAGCAGCTGCTGCCGCAGCGCCTGTTCACGGTCAACACGACCTTGGACCGGCAGAGCGACTACGGCGCCATCCGCCCGGATCTGATCCAGCATCCGCTGCTCGGGCGTGGCTACGAAACCTACGACCAGAAGAAGTACCGGATCCTCGACAATCAATACCTGACGACGGCCATCGGCACCGGCATCGTCGGAATCCTGACCTACCTCTCGATCTTCGCGGCGATCTTCCTGATCGCGCACCGGGTGGCACGGGACGGCGCAACTGATCGCCGCGGGGCGGTGCTGGCGATCGCCGCGGCGACGGTTGCGATGGTGGTGGGGAGCGCGCTGCTTGACCTCTTCGCCCTGCCGCAGCTTCCGTACATGATCTGTTTTTTCGCGGGGTTCGCCGCGATCCTCTCGCGCGAATACGCATCGGAGCGAAAGACCGCGGGCGTAGAGCCCGCCGAGCGATCGGCCCCCACCGCGCAGGGACTGATCCCGGCGGCGCACTGAGGGAGGGGGAGGATGCTCGGATCGAGAACCCGCGAGCACGATCTCTCGGTCGTCGTCGTCTCGACGAACGAGGCGCACTGGCTCGCGGCCTGTCTGGAGACCGTGTACTCGCACGCCGGCGGCGTCAGCCTCGACGTCGTCGTCGTCGACAACGAGTCCAGCGACGGTACCCGTGAGCTGGTCGAGGCCCGCTTCCCGCAGGCGCGGGTGGTCGGCTGTCCCAACCGCGGCTTTGCTCACGCCAACAACCGCGCCCTGATGACCTGCTCATCGCCTTACGCGCTCTGCCTCAACCCGGACACCGAGATAGTCTCCGGCACGTTCGGTGAGTTGGTGCGGATGTTGGACTCACGCCCGGACGTGGGTCTGGTCGGGGTCAAGCAGCTCGATAGCGACGGCGATCTGTACCCGACCGTGCGGCGCTTTCCCAGCGCCGGGCGGGCGTTTGCCGAGGCGTTCATACCCGAGAGCCTCTTGTTGCGGCCCTCCGGGGTCGGTGAGCGTGAGCTCGATCTCGCGGCCTACGAGCGCGAGCTGGAGTGCGACTGGACCACGGGCGCCTACATGCTGATCCGCCGAGAGGCCCTCCTCGGCGCCGGCCTGATGGACGAGCGCCTGTTCCTCTTCGGCGACGAGCCGGACCTATGCATCCGCATCAAACGGGCTGGATGGCGGGTCATCCATTCGCCCAAGATGACGATCGTCCATCACGCGGGCAAGGCGGGAGTCAAGCCCAGGCTCGTGGCTCAGGACGTGTTCGCCCGCCGCGTGTACGCGGAGAAGCATTTCTCGGCCCCGTACCGCTACGTCTACCTGAGCGCCGTCGCCGCGCGTCATGCCGTGCGGGCGGCTCTGCCGGCAGGGGCGGGCAGCCGTGAGCGCCGGGTGGCCTCTCGGCTGGCGTTGAGCACGCTGGTCGGCCGCCGAGAGCCGCCCTTCGGCGAGCCGCCGGAGACCTCGGTCGATCCCTCGACGGTGGCCCTCCCGCGGTCGAAGGGTTGATCGGTGTGATTGGCACCCGGGCGCTGCACACCGGGGTCCCCGCGCCTTCGGCCTGGGCCGCAAAGCCCCGCGACGTCATCTTCAGCTTTGCCTACGCCGGTTGGGAGACCGCCGTCGCACGCGGAATGTGCTTCTCCGAGGACCGCATGGTGCAGACGCTTGCGCGACATCCGGCGGTCGGCCGTCTGGTCGTCGCCGAGACGCCGCACAGCCTGCCGATCAAGCTGGTCAAGGACCGCCTGCGCCCGCCCCCGCGGTTCCCGGCGAGTGAAACGGTCTCGCTCTACAGCCCGATGCGGCTGCGGCGTCGCGACCCCGTTGGGCTTCGGTCGATCGAGCGATCCTTCCGCGCCTGGGACGCTCACATGCGACGGGCCGCCGGCCGGCACGGACTCGAGCGTCCGGCAGTGATCACGACCCACCCGCTGATCGCCGGCTTCGCTCCACTGGAGTGGGTGGCATCGGTCACCTTCTACGCCTATGACGATTTCTCCGCATCGCCGGCCCTTCGCCGAATGTGGCCCGCCTACCGGGAGGCCTATCGGCGCGTTCGGGAGCGTGGCAGGGCGGTGGCGGCTGTATCGCCTGCCCTTCTCGAGGAGATCCGCCCGACCGGAGCGGGTGCGGTCGTCCCCAACGCGGTCGATCCGGCGGAATGGGAAGCCCCGGGTCTGCCGCCGGATTGGTTCGCTGCGCTGCCCGGACCTCGCCTTCTCTACGTCGGGAGCCTCGATTCCCGCGTCGACGTCGACGCTATACGCCGGGCGGCCCGGGCGCTGCCCGAGGCCTCGATCGCGCTCGCCGGCCCGCTGCTCGAGCCGTCCCATTTCGAGGCTCTGGGGTGCGAGCCGAACGTGCACATGCGGCCGCCGGTGTCGCGGGCGGAGCTGGTCGCGCTCGTCGCCGCAGCCGACGCCTGTCTGATCCCACACGTCCGCAACCAGCTGACCGAGGCCATGAGCCCGTTGAAGCTGTACGAGTACGTCGCCGGGGGAGCGCCGGTGGCGGCGCTCGATCTGCCGCCGATCCGTGACGTTTCCAACCGCGTGGTCATCCGCGAGGAGCTTGCGCAGGCGGTGAGGGATGCGCTCGTGCTGGGCCGCGCACCGGAGGCGGAGCGGCGCAGCTTCGCTGAGGCCAATTCCTGGCGTGCGCGGCAGGAGCGGATCGTCGAGATGGCGTTCGCCGCGGGCTGAGGAGAGCGCTCAGCGCCGTGCCACGAGACGCCGCGTAGCCGGCTCGACCCGGTCGCGGGCCTCGCCCATGATCCTGCGAGCCAGCGGCCACGGTCGCCGGGGCGGGTCGGGCACGGTCTGGGGGGCGATGGCGCCGGGTGCTTCCAGCACCAGTCGCAGCGATCCCCCTACGCTCACCGCGAAGGGCTCGCCGGTCGGCACGGTTCCACCCGGCGTATGGACGAGCTCGCCCGCCCCGAAGCCGGGCGGCGATTCGACAACGGCCTGGGCGATGCCGTCGGGGACCTCGATCTCGATCCGGCGGGTATATGGGCGCAGGCGGAGCAGATCTCCGTCGAGGCGGCGCTCGACGTTGGTCGCCGCAATCTCGCCCAGCGAGGCCCAGTGCACGGGGCCGATGTTGTTGATCTCCGCGGTGCGTTGCGCGAGGATGTCGAGGCCATCGGCAAGGTCGTCATGGTGCCCGTAGGCGATCAGGGGCTGATCGAGGTAGGCGCGTAGGACCATCTCGGCACGGGAGCGGTGCTCTTCGGCCAGCGGCTGGCGCAACAGCACCGGCAAGTTGCCGGGCGTCATGTCCGCCGGTCGCCAGCCGGAAAGCGCCCCTGCCCCGCTTGGGGCGGTGAGCCAGTGCGTTGGCGGCGGTGCCAGCCATGGGTAGGGACGGGTCATCGTGATCGCGTCGAAGCCGGCGCGTGCGAGTGCGCGGGCAACGGCCTCCGAGCATTCCTCGTGCGGGGGCGCCATCACCCGGGAGACGGGCACGCCCGTCCGGCGCTCGAATGCCGCGATCCGCCGCAGCGCCTGCGCTGCGAGCGCGAGGGCCTCGTCATCTCCGTCGATCCCGCCGAGCTCGCCGCCGAAATGGTCGTTGCCGTGCACGAGCAGCGACAGCGAGGGTTGCTCGCGCAGCAACTTGGCGGCCGCCGGGTGCGCGAACCAGGCGTCGAGCGGCACCATCGCCAGCGCCAGGTGGTATCCGTGCTCGGTGGCGTGGCGGGCCAGACCTGGCAACTTGAGGTACCCGTAGGACGTCCAATGCAGGTTCGGGTCGTCGAGCAGGAGCGCGGCGCGCAGCGGCGGAGGCTGCCAGCCCTCTGTCGCGGTCAACGCGCGCATCAGCTCGACAAGCGGCAGCAGCGCGGCAGAACGGTCGCGCCCGAGCCGAGCCCGCAGCGGCTCGCCCAGGTCTAGTTCGAGCGGCGAGACTGCGACGACGTCGAGCCTTCCCTCCCGCGTCCAGAGAGGCCGGTCCGCGGCGGTCGCGAGCAACTCCCCGCCCGCCGCGGAGCCGGGGGCGACGATCCGCTCCAAGCGGGTGTCGGGCAACCGGTGACCACGCAGGCGCCGGTCCACGCCGGCCTGGTCGCCAAGCACGACCTCCGTCGCCTTGCCGGCCTCCGCCTCGGGAGCGAGTGCGGCGAGCGCGGGCGTGCCGGCGGCTGCTGCCGCTCTCGCCTCGGATTCGCCTCCCAACTCGATCAGCGCGTCCAATTCGGCCAGGGCACCGGCATCCCGCGCCTCGAACCGCACCGTCGGAAAGGCTTGCGAGAGCGCCCCGAAGAGCCTCGCCCGGCGCTCGAACTCGGCGCGCGGATGGACGCCCACGATCCTCACCGTAGCGCGTAGACGCGGAAGCCCCGCGACGGGTTGCCGCCGCCGGGTGCCGCGCTCGGGTCCCCGATGGTGGCGACCAGCCGCCCTGAGCGGAGGTAGCGGGCCAGCAGGCGGTCATAGCCGGTGCCGAAGCGCCCGACGTCGAATGCCGAGGTGTCCCGCGTGCTGAGGAGTGCGTAGCGCACGCCTTCGCGCCTGAGGCGGGCGATCGCGGCCCGCTCGTCGGCGCGGGAGTCGAGCAGGCCGGGGAGGAACATGTTCTCGTAGAGCGGCGTCGGGCGATCGGCTAGGAAGTAGATGCCGGCATCGGCGGGGAGCGCCAGTACCGGTTCGCCGGGCGCCGTGTGAGCGCGCACGAAGTCGATCGCCTCCTGCTCCACGGGGGCGCTGCGATCGTCACCGACGTAGGTGCCCGCCGCGGAGTGGATGACGGTGGTTTTGTCCGGATAGAGGGCAACGGCCGCATAGAGGGCGATGCCCGCCGCGACCGCTCCCAGCGCCGCCATCACAGCCGGCCTGGCGACCGGCCAACGGTCGCCCAGACGCTGGTGCAGGAGGCCGAGCAGCAGCACGGCCGGGGCGGCGTAGTAGGGGGCTGCGGAGGACATCGTGAACTCGTCGTAAGCGCGCGAGCAGAGCAGGACCGCGCTGCCGGCGAGCGCCAGGTCGAGCGGCCAGGAGCCTGAAAGGGGGGCACGCTCCCGCCGCGCGAAGCGGTAGACCACCAGCGCCGCCGCCACCAGCGAGAGGATCGGCAGCCAACTCATGCCGAGGATCAGCTGTCCGGTCTCCTCCTGGACTGCGGTGCGGGCGCCATCGAAGACACCCGAAGCGCGCCAGGCCCCAACCAGGAGCGCGATTGCCAGCAGGGCGCCTGCGAGCGGCCACAGCGCCCGCAGGCGTTCCGTCCCGCGGGCCCCGTGGAGCTTGACGGCCGTTGCGACCAGGGCGGCCAGCAGCGATACGTAGACGGCGCCACGGGCGAGGGAGGAGGCGACGCTAGCGAGGTCGAAGGGTGTCCACTCGCGGTAAGCATTGAAGCCGGCCTTGCGCAGGAAGTCGACCGGCCAGAGGTTCTGCCAAAGGAGGCGGTCGGCACCGACGCTTGCCGCCAGCGCGCCCAGCACCGCGACTGGGATCACGATCGCCGGGCCGACCATCCAGGCGGCCATCCGCAGCGAGGCCTCCCGGCCCTCGGTGCGCCAGACGCCAGCCAGCCAGGCGAGCCCGACGAGTCCCGCGGCGGCGGCGAACTCGACCCGCGTCAGTCCCGCAAGGCCAATCGCGATGCCCGCCAGGAAGGGCCGCCCGCGGGTCAGCGCCAGCAACGCCAGCAACAGCAACAGCAGTCCGAAGGTGGCGGAGTTGGTGTGTGGAAGGACGAAGTTGAACTGGGTGCCGGAGAAGCCGATCGCCACCAGAACCGCGGTTGAGAGTGCCGCTGCGAGCGGACGCAGCAACTGGCGGGCGAGCGTGTAGAAGGTGCCGCTGATGCCCACGGTCAGGACCATCCCGAGCGCGTAGGCGGTCGAGAGGCTGGTCCCGAAGAGCTTGAAAGCCCCGGTCAGGGTGTAGATGCCGAGTGGCCCGTAGAAGTACCGGACGTCTTCGTAGGGCAGGTGGCCGTGGACCGCCTGAGCGGCAGTCGTGAGCTCTGAGCCCGCGTCTATCTCAGGGGTGCCCCACTTGCGCCAGCTGATCGCAGCCAGCAGGGTGATCAGGAAGGCCAGGCCGGCGATCGCCCTGGCGTCGGCCGAATGCGCCAAGGCGTGCAGACGGGTACGCGTTGGCCCGGCCGCGGCGACGGTCGCGTCGTTCGCGCTCACATGAAATCAACGCTTTGGGCCCAGAGCGGCTTTTGCCGCCACCGGGGGCCCTCAGGGGCCGTAGTGCTGGTCTGCGGGGACCCAGTCGACGCCGCGGCCGCTGGCCTGGCGGTAATCACCGGCGGCCGGGTCGAGGAATGCCGGGGTGCAATCCGTGGTCGTGCCAGGTGGCCCCGGCCATCCTCCGCCCGATGTGCAGCGGGTGTTGCTGGAGCCCGAGGCGATGGAGATGCCGTCCATCACCGCCAGGGCGTCGAAGACGTTGTTGCTGACGCTGGCGCTGGTCCAGATGTCGTTCCGCATCACCGCCAGTCCGCCGCCCTTGCTCTGGCCCGGGGCGGTGGGCCAGACGGTGTTGTGATTGATGTCGACGTTCCTCAGCGGGCCGTAGACCTGGAAGGGAGAGAGTTGCCAGGTGGGGCAGAGGGTGTTGGGGACGCAGGGCTTGTTCTGGCGAACGATCAGGTTGTTCTCGGCGACGAGACCGTCGATCGCGCTCGCCTGGTCCTTGACGAAGAATCCCTGCCCGCCGAAGTCGTGCAGGTAGTTCTTGCGGAAGACGAGGTGATCGCCGACCCAGACCGACTGGAAGACGTCGTTGTGGCCGCCCTTCTCGACGTTGCCGGTGAACTCGTTGCCCTCGACCAGCAGGCCGTAGGAGTCGGCGTCGGGGCCGTCGTGGTAGCGGTTGGCGCGGATCGTGTCCTCCTCGGACTCGCCGACGAAGCGGTTGTTGGTGATCGAGATGTCATCGCAGGTCGTCGAGGTCGAGGGGCAGGCCATCACCCCGTAGCCGTTGTAGGCGTTTTGGTCGAAGAAGTTGTGATCGACGCTGACCCCGGCCGAGCCGGTCTGCACGGTGACGTCGCCCAGAAGGCGGAAGCGGGCCAGGGTGAGGCCGCCGCGCCCGCCGAGGCTGGCGCCGGCGATCGAGGCTGCCCCCGGGTTGGCGGCGCGCACCGTCACCGGCTTTGAGCTGGTCAGCGAGAGGCCGCCGTAGGAGCCATCGGCGAGGCAGATGACCGAGCCGGCGGCTGCGGCGTTGATCGCCGGCTGCACCCCTGCGGCACTGGAGGCCGTGGTCGTGCAGGAGCTCGATTGCGTCTGCTGCTGGATCGTCCAGGACTGGGCCGCCGGGCTGGGGTCGAGGTTCCCGGCGGCGTCGGTGGCGCGGACCGAGAAGCCGTGAGCGCCGAGGGTGAGGCCGCTGTAGGCGCGGGGGGAGCTGCACGAGGCCCAGGCGCCGCCGTCGAGGCTGCAGGCGAAGCTCGAGCCGGCCTCGCTCGAGTCGAAGGAGAAGCTGGCCGAGGTGCTGGTGGTGCTCGCTGGAGGGCCGTCCGTGATCGAGGTCTCAGGTGGCGTCGTGTCGGGCGGGGGCGGCGGTGGAACTTCGATCACCCAGTCGCTCCGGGCCGGCGTCTGGTCGACGTTCCCGGCGGAGTCGGTGGCGCGGACCGAGAAGCCGTGAGCGCCGATGGTGAGATCCACATAGGCCCAAGGCGAGTCGCAGGATGCCCAGGCACCGCCGTCGAGGCTGCAGGCGAAGCTCGAGCCGGCCTCGCTCGAGCCGAAGGAGAAGCTGGCGGAGGTGTCGGTGGTCGTCGCTGGAGGGCCGCTGGTGATCGAGGTCTCGGGTGGCGTCGTGTCGGGCGGGGGAGGGGCCTCGACGGTCCAGTCGCTCCGGGCCGGCGTCTGGTCCGGGTTCCCGGCGGAGTCGGTGGCGCGGACCGAGAGGCTGTGAGTGCCGATGGTGAGGTCCGCATAGGCCCAAGGCGAGTCGCAGGATGCCCAGGTACCGCTGTCGAGGTTGCACTCGAAGCTGGATCCCTGCTCGCTCGAGTCGAAGGAGAAGCTGGCCAAGGTGTCGGTGGTCGTCGCTGGAGGGCCGCTGGTGATCGAGGTCTCGGGTGGCGTCGTGTCGGGCGGGGGCGGCGGTGGAACTTCGATCACCCAGTCGCTCCGGGCCGGCGTCTGGTCGAGGTTCCCGGCGGCGTCGGTGGCGCGGACCGAGAAGCCGTGAGCGCCGAGGGTGAGGCCGCTGTAGGCGCGGGGGGAGCTGCACGAGGCCCAGGCGCCGCCGTCGAGGCTGCAGGCGAAGCTCGAGCCGGCCTCGCTCGAGCCGAAGGAGAAGCTGGCCGAGGTGTTGGTCGTGCTCGCCGCAGGGCCGTTGGTGATCGAGGTATCAGGTGGGCTTGTGTCAGGTGGCGGCTCCGAGGTGATCGACCAGGTCTCCCCCGCCGGTGTGCGGTCGACGTTCCCGGCTGCGTCGCGGGCACGGACTGAGAACGTGTGCTCGCCGGTGGCGAGGGAAGCGTAGGCACGGGGGGAGGCGCACCGCCGCCAGTTGGCCCGGTCGCGCCTGCACTCGAAACTGGAGTTCGACTCGCTCGATCTGAAGGTGAAGCTGGCCGAGGTGTCGGTCGTTTCCACCGCCGGCCCGCTGGTTAGCGAGGTCTGCGGGGCGGTCCTGTCGGCCTGGGCCCTGCAGGCGGCCCTGGCGCGGGTGGGGTCGGCTGTGCGCATGATGTGGCTGCGCTTGGCGTGGGTGAGTCGCCCTTCAAGCCGGGTGTGGCAACTGAGCGAGGCGAGCGAGCGCAGCGTGCCGCCTATAGCGAGCGAGCGCAGCGTGCCGCCTATAGCGAGCGAGCGCAGCGTGCCGCCTGCGGCGAGCGAGCGCGGCTTTCCGCCTGAGGCGAGCGAGAAGCCCGCACACGCCAAGGCGACCGCGAGGACGGCGATCACTGCAGTCAGCATTCGTTGTGGCCAACCCCCTCCGCCGGCGACTGGCAACCGCGCTCCTTTCGGGTCGTTGCCGTCAATTCGGCGACCCGGCGGCCCGGTGCGACAGCGGTCCTAGTGAGTGGACACATGTTCGGGGCCCGCCTGCGGCAATGGGAGCGACCGTGCGCGGCGGCCGCGTGCTCCTCAGAACCCGTAATGCTGCTTGGCCGGGCGCCAGCTGATGCCGTTGTCACCGCGCCGAAGGCGGTAGTCGTCCTTCCTCGGCTTGACGAACCCCGGTGAACAGGTTCTCCTCGTCGTCGGGCTCGTCGCCGGGAAGGATCCCTCCCGCCTGCAGATGGTGTTGCTGCTCTCCGCGTAGTGGGGGAATCCGCCGCTCCAGTCGCTCCAGGCGCGGTAGATGACGTTGTCCTTGATCTTCACTCTCCCAAACGGGCCCTCGCGCAGGGTGAACGGCGAGGCATTGCCCGGGGTCCAGATCGTGTTGTGGGTGACCGAGATGCCGTTCAGGGGGCCGAAGACCTGCCAGATCGCCGGCGGCCCGCATCCGGACCCGGGCGGGTCGCACGGTGCGGCATTCCGCAGCATCAGGTTCTGCCTGAAGACGATGTCCGAGACCGGCGTCGGCTGATCCTTGACGAAGAAGCCTTGGCAGCGGTTGTCGTGGACGTAGTTGCGTCGGAAGTAGAGGCCGTCGCCGGGCCAGACCGCCTGGAGGCAGTCCGAGTGGTTGCCGTTCTCGCGCACGTTGGTGATCTCGTTGCCCTCGATCAGGATTCCGTATGGGTTGGAGTCAGGACCGTCGTGGTAACGGTTGAGGCGGATTGCGTCCTCACCGAAAGGCCCGACGAATTTGTTGCCCCGGATAGTGGCGTCGGAAACGAAGGTTGTAGTGGTCGGGCCGGCGTCGACACCGAAATGGCCGCCGCTGATGCGATTGAACTTGACCGTCATCGCCGATGACCCGGGCATGATGTCTATGTAGTTGGTGACGTTGAAGCGTGCCAGGGAGAGATGGCTACCGGCAAGAGTCGCCCCTGCGATGGTCGCCCGCCCCGGGTGCCGTGCCCGTAGGGTGACGTTGGAAGCCTTGGAAGCCCTCACCGACAGACGGCCGTAGGAGCCGTTGGCCAGACACACAACCGCCCCTCCCTTGGCCGCTCGAGTGGCCGACTTGGCGGCTTCAGTGCTCGACACGACCTTTGCGCAGCGGCCCCGATGGGGGCGCTGGGAGGCGTCCGCGGCGAACGCAGGTGCTCCGATGAAACCAGCCAGTACCAGGACGCCTACGGCGCGGCTGAGCACAGGGCCTATGCGTGTTGTGCGGTGGCCGACGGACAAATCGGTCTCCTTTCGACTACTTCCCTGGGTACGGCCGCGACGCCCATTCATTTCCCCTGCTCTGCCGTTGGCGCCCGAACTGCGGGCGATGTTAGCGGCCTCAGCGGGCGGCGTAATGCTGGGCGATCGTGGCTGCGCTCAACTTCGTGTTGTAGAGCGCGACTTCGTCGAGGGCGCCGGCGCCGAAGAGGGAGGCAGCGTTCCTCGACATGAAGCTGAGGGTGGAGTTGGCGAAGGCACCGGCGCCGGTGCCGCTGCCCGCCTTGGCGTAGGAGACCGGGGTCCCGTCGACGTAGGGGATGATCTGCGTCGCCGCCGGCGCGGCCGAGTCGAGGACGAAGGCGTAGTGGTGCCAGACGCCGGCGCTCGGGCGGGCGAAGACGACCGCGTTGCGACTCGCGTTGCGGCCGATCCCGACCCCGAAGCGGTTGCTGGTGGCGCTGGCGTTGGGGTCGATGAAGAAGCCGCCGTTGTTCTGGTTGGAGTTGGGGGTGAACTCCATCGCGAAGTCGTCGTTGTTGGAGAACGAGGTCCACCTGAGCCAGAACTCGATCGTCACCTGGGAGGTGGCGGAGAGGTTGATCGCGGTGGTCCTGGCGGCGTCGTTGATGCCGTCGAAGCCAGCGGCGGTGTTGGGGTCGTTGGTAAACGGGCTCGCCGTGCCCAAGGTGACGCCCCCTTGCGCGGTGGCGGTCTTGGCGCCGATGCTGTCTGCCAGGGCCGTGCCCGACGTCTCCCCGAGGCGCCAGTAGCCGATCAGGCCGGTGGTCCCGAGCACGGCGGCGTTATAGGAGCCGCGCACCGTCAGCGCCCTGGTCGTGGTCGCGGTGGCGCCGTTGTTGTCGGTCACCCGCAGCCCGAGGGTGAGGTTGGCGGCGGCCGCGTAGGAGCGGCTGGTCGTCGCCGTGGTCCCGGTGTCGGTCTCATATGAGCCGTTGCCGTCGAGGTCCCACTCGTATTTGGCGATCGTGCCGTCGGGGTCGGAGGAGGCCGAGGCGTTGAAGCTGACCGTGGCCCCGGTGGAGACCGGGTTGGGGGCGAGCGTGAAGGAGGCGGTCGGGGCCCTGTTCTGCACCGTCAGCGCCCTGGTCGTGGTCGCGGTGGCGCCGTTGTTGTCGGTCACCCGCAGCCCGAGGGTGAGGTTGGCGGCGGCCGCGTAGGAGCGGCTGGTCGTCGCCGTGGTCCCGGTGTCGGTCTCAAGGTGCCGTTGCCGTCGAGGTCCCACTCGTATTTGGCGATCGTGCCGTCGGGGTCGGAGGAGGCCGAGGCGTTGAAGCTGACCGTGGCCCCGGTGGAGACCGGGTTGGGGGCGAGCGTGAAGGAGGCGGTCGGGGACTGGTTGGACTGCTGGGCGTCGTAGTGCGCCGCCATTGTCGCCGCGTCGAGCGCCCGATTGTAGATCGCCACCTCGTCGAGGTCGCCGGCGCCGAAGTGCGAGTTGGCTGCCCGGGACATGAAGGAGAGTGAAGAGTTCGCGAACGGGCCTCCCCCCGTGCCGCTGGCGATCTTTGTGTAGGGGATGGCGTCACCGTCGACGTAGGGAGTTATCTGAGTCGCTCCCGGCGCCGTCGAATCGAGCACGATGGCGTAGTGATGCCACTCGCCGCACTCGGGCGGTTGAAAGTAGCGTCGTTGCGGAGCCCCTACCGAAGGCGACGAAGAAGCTGCCGAAAGCGATGTTGGGGTCGACGATGAAGCCTCCGGGGCCTGGCGTGTGATTCCGGGGGTGAACTCCATCGCCAGTCTGTCGTCGTTGGCGTAGGCGTCCCAATTCATCCAGAACTCGACCGTAATCGTGCTCGTGTTCGAGAGGTCGAGCTGCGCCGAGGCGGTGTCGTTGGTGCCGTCGAAGCTTGCGGCCGTGTCCGGATCGTCGACCAGGGGGCTCTGAGCGCCCAGCGTCGGTCCGCCTTGCGTGGTCGCATCGCTGTCTCCAGCACTGTCCTTCAGGGTCGTTCCGGACTGCTCTCCCAGACGCCAGTAATGGGTCAGACCTGCGGTCCCGGTCACACTCGAGGCGTATGGGCCGAGGACAGAG
>CAWIYC010000009.1:0-233824 GCA_963840235.1 uncultured Actinomycetes bacterium | reverse complement strand
CAGCTCTCTGGGGGCCAGCGACGCAAAGGGCCAAACAGCAAGCTATCGGATCGATCTGCTCAAGAAGGCCTTCCAGCCTGGAACCTTGGCGCTCTTCGGTAACAAGGTGAGCAAGTTGGCGCACAGGCTCGAGAACGGCACTACGACTCTCGACAACGAGTACCTCTTCCTCGCGGACCAATGGGGTTTACTCCCGTTGGCTTCGCTCCTTGCCGTCGTCGGCACGCTTGCAATCGCCTGGCGGGGTTTGCGCGGCTTGAACGCGGGGCTCACCGGGGCCGCCTTGAGCGGGGCGGTCGGGATCTTCTTTGTCGCACTGATTACCCAGCAGGCGCAGTTCTTCTGGCTGTTTGTGGGGGCTGCAGCTGCCAGCCTGGCAAGCGGCCTTGCGCAACGTCCCCGGCGCTAGCCGCCGGCAAACGCGATTGGTCCTGGCGGAGAATCCCGCCTCGGCCGAATGTCCCCGCTTGGAGCGAGGCGGCCAGCTGTGCGGGCGGCTCCGTTAGAGCGTTTGTTCCCGAGCGAAGCTGAGCGCTCGGTCATGCGGATCAATGCCCGCGCAGCCCGCGCAGCCGCGGGGCGAGCTTCGTCCGCGCCAGCCGCGCAACGCTGACCGATCGCGTCGTCGTCTCAGTCACAAGGGTCAGTCGGCGCGGTGCGCCGGGCGCCTTCTTCGCCCAGCCCCATCCATCGTCATCCCGGAACTCCACGAAGGCCGGATGTGGTCTCAGCAGCACCTCGAACACCGCCCGAATGTGCGGCTCGTGCAGTTCCTCGTCAGACAGGCCTTTGGGCAACGCCGACGGCGAAGCGGCGCACGACGGGGACGTGGCGAAGGTCCAGTTCATGTCGTCGAGCAGTAGCCACCCCCCTGACTTTAGGAGCTTCTCGACCAGCAGGACGGCGAGCCCGTCGACATTCCACTCGTGCGCTCCGTCAAGGAAAACGAAGTCGTAGACTGGCTCCGTATTGCCGTCTGAATCCGATCGCGCAACAATCTGCTTCTTCAGCCACCAGTTGTACGACGTGTCTGGGTTACGGATGAGTTCAGCGCGGTGAGCTAGTCCAACGTCGGCGAGCACCTTCGTCGGCCCGGGCTCGTAGCTCGCGGACGTGCGGTCGACGCTCGTGACGCGGCCGTCGCCATTGGCGTCGAGCGCCGCAGCAATGTACGACGTTCCGACAGCGTTCGCGGTGCCGAGCTCGAGTACGCTCGTCGGCCGATTGGCGCGAATGTGATCGTAGATCTTCCGGCCCTGCTGGCGCGACATGTGCGGAATGCCGTCGACCTTCGCGGCCACATCATCGTAGTCCATCACTCTTGCCCTTGTGTCGAAATCAGGACGGAGCTTACGGTACGAATCATGATCCGGTTCTCGGCGCCTTCCGGGCGAGAGCGGGATTGCTCGCGCTATTCAAGACAAATCCGCTTACGCGGGCGCCGACCAGCCCGTCCAGCAGAGTTCGGGGTGCTTGAGGTTTGCACGGAGGCCCGCCAGGAGCCCGCTGATCGCCAGCGAGAAGTAACCGCTCTTCAAACCCCTTCGCTCGCGAAACGCGCTTCCTAGTACCGGCGCCAGGGCCGATTGCGCCACGAGCGCTGAGGCGATCACAACCGCAGCAAGCAGGCCGCCCGGAAAGCCACGCGTCTTGCGGAAGAGAACGATCCGGCTCCTGAATCGATGGAACACAGAAAGTCGCCTGGCTGAGGAACCCTTCGCCCTGGCACTTGATGTGCCTGCGATGTGACGCACGCGGGCGCGGGGCTCGTAGATGGCTTGACCGCCCACGGCGCGCACGCGCGCGCACAGGCCCTCCTCCTCGCCATAGAGGAAGAAGTCCTCGTCAAAGCCGCCCACGAGCCGGAATGCTTGACGGTTGATAGCGATGCAAGCACCTTGCAGATAGACCACCGGCCCACCGTCCTGGTACACCGGCGACTCAGGGGGCAAGTCTCGCTGCCAGCTTGGCGGCGCCACACGATGAAGGCCGGGAATCAGGTCGCTGATCTCATGGCGCAATAGAGAGCGCTTGCGGCAGAGAAACCGAATCGAGCCGTCCGGCGCCACCAGCTCCGGTCCGAACACCGCTTTCCGATCCCGCTGTGCTCGCGCGACCAACAGCTCAAGCGCGCCTGGTTCAGGAGCAGTGTCGGGATTCAGAAAGATCAGGGTCTCTCTCTTGGCCAAATGCGCCCCCACGTTGCAGCCCGCGCCAAAGCCGACGTTCCGTTCGAGTGCGACCAGACGCGCGTTTGGGCGGCTTTCCCAAATAACTGCCTCCGTCCCACTCCTATCTGATGCATTGTCCACTACGATCACGTCAGCTTGCTCCGGCAGCGCGCGAAGGCAGGTGCCGAGAACATCTGCTGAGTCATATGTGACTATTACGATGCTTGCGTCCAACGATGTTTGGTCGGTTCACTAGCGTTTCGCGCGGAATTGATCACTGCATCGGAATCATAGACGGGAAGGGGACGTCACTTTGCCGGGTCATCGGAGCTGGGGAATGGGATCGCGGCGGCTGATCGATCGCGAGGGCGCCTCAGAACATTGCCTCCCCCAGCTGGAGGGCGTCAGGAGCGCGTTGGTCGGGCTTCGATGAAACCATGGTGCCATTAGGGGACCGGTCAGACAACTGATCCAAGCGGCGGTACCACCATCGACCATGCTCAACTTGGCGCGCTCTCGGCCCGCAGGCACAGGCGCGATCGGGTGCCCGAAGCTCCTTTTGGCGATTACGGCTTCCGGAGGTAAGCATGGCCGACACCGAGCGTGAGGTGATCGTCGAGGACTTGGTCGTCGACGAACTCAAGCGCAAGGTTCTTACCGGATCTGTGCTGGTCACCTTGCGAGGTGCGATCGTCGGCCTCCTTGCACTCGTCTCTACAGTTGTTCTCACCAGGAACCTAAGCTCCTCAGATTTTGGTGTTGTTTCCCTCGGATTTTCCCTTGCCACGGGCGCCGCCATTGTTTCCGAAGTCGGCCTTGGTGCCGGGTTGATCAGACGAGTCGATCCTCCGGGGCGACTGGAGTTGCGAGCCGTTGCCGGCGCTCAGCTACTCGCGGCGCTGGGGCTGATAGCGCTGGTGGCGGCCGTCGGTTTTCCGTTTGGACAGATCGGCGAGGTGACGGCGGCGATGATGGTTTGCCTCCCCCTTCTGGCGTTTCGCACACCCGGAATGATCACACTGGAGCGTGAGCTGAAGTACCGGCAAGTGGCGCAGATCGAGGTCTGGGAGGCGCTTGTGTACGTTGTGGCGTTAGTGCCAATCGTGCTGGTGGGAGGCGGTGTCTGGGGCGTCGTACTTGCTACCAACCTCCGCTTTGCTTCCGGGGTCGTGTTGATGGCGGTGTTTGCGCCCGATGGCGTCCTTTGGCCATCATTCGAGTTCAGGCGGCTCCGACATTTGGTGCACTTCGGTTTGCACTACCAAGCTGTGACCCTAGCTACGGTCGCACAGAGCCAATGCCTGAACCTCGGCACAGCGGCGATCGGCGGGGTGTCAACATTTGCGATTTGGTCCGTAACGTTTCGACTTCTCCAAGTGCCATTCCTCTTGTTTCGTGCGCTGTGGCGTGTGTCTTTTCCCAGTATTTCTGCACTGGCTTCCAAGACGAGCGACATCCGGCCGACAATGAGCGGGGCGCTCGATTAGTGGCGATTGCCACGGCGATCATTCTCGTGCCGCTGGCGGCTGCATCTCCGGCCCTCGTGCCGGAGATCTTTGGCGCTGATTACAAGGATGCCGGCCTCTTGATGCTGCCGTTCTGTCTTGGTCTCCAGTTCAGCGGGCCGATTTCGGTCGCACTCGGCGGACTCTTGTTCGCTCGCGGGGAGGCCCGCACAGTCCTAAAGGCAATCATTGCTGACAGCGTTGCGTGGCTCGCAATCGCCTTCGCGCTCCTACCCGTCCTCGGGGTCGCGGCCATCGGCGTTGGATTCCTGGTTGGTGCCTCGACCGAGAGCCTCATCTTCACGAGAGCAGCGACGCGATTGGACGGTGTCCGAATTGCGCGGAGGGTGGCCGCTCCCCTGGCTCTTGCAACCGCCGCCGCCCCACTTGGACTCGGACTAAGCTTTGCCCTTGGCCAATCGTACGCTGGCGGCTCGCTGGCGGTTTGCTCGCCTTGGCTGCTTACGTGGCTCTTCAGTTTGCCTCGGACAAGCCTTCAAGACATCGGTTCGGGCGGCTCATCGCAGACCTCCGACCGAGCTAGAGACCAAGAATGAGCCAGAGTCAGCGCTGCCCACTTTGCGACGGAACTCTGAGCGCCGATCGACTGATCGCCCGCGAAATGATGTTCGGCACTCGCGAGCGGTTCCAGTACGGTCAATGTGGTGAATGCGGGACTCTCATCCTGTTGGAAGTGCCTGCGGACCTCCTTCCCTACTACCCATCTGACTACTACTCGTTTACACGGCCGGCGTCCCCGGAGAGCCACACGTCCGCCCCATGGTTCAGGCGCGCGAGATCGAATCTCTTGCTTCGCTTGCCGATCGCATTTGCCGATCGGCTCGTAGTGGCGGGGCGGGCGCCCCCCTTCTTCAGCTGGTTCGCCGGGCGGCGAACCAGCACCGATTCTTCGGTGCTGGACGTCGGAAGCGGTAGCGGGAAGGTACTACTCCAGATGGCGCGGCATGGCTTCACAAATTTGGTGGGTGTGGATCCCTACCTCGAAGAGGGGCGAAGTATCGGCCCGGTCCAGCTTCAGCGGCAAACGGTCGACGAGCTCGTGGGAAAGTTCGACGTCGCGATGCTCAATCACGTGCTCGAGCACATGGCCGAACCACGTGCGGTTCTAGCCGCATTGCGGGACCGCTTAGAGCCCGAAGGCACGCTCGTGATCCGGACTCCCGCGGCAGACAGTTGGGCCGCGCAACATTACGGCGCAGAATGGGTCCAGCTTGACGCGCCTCGACATCTTGTGCTCCCGACCGAAGCCGGGATGGCCGCTGCGGCTAAAGCAAGCGGGTTGCGAGTCTGGCGGTCCTTTAGGGACAGCGGGGCGCTCCAATTCTGGGGCAGCGAACAGTACCTCCTTGATATCCCCCTCCGTGATGCGCGGTCCTGGGCGGAGGATCCTGACGGAAGCTCGTTTAACCAGGCTAAGGTCGACGCGTGGGAAGTCGAGGCAAAGAGGTTGAACCAACGGCGTCAAGGCGACAGCGCCGTCTTTGTGATCGCCCGCGCATGAACCTCTGGGGGCCCAGGGGCCAACGCGGTGACTGCAGGGGATTGGGATGAGACTCGACATCGTCTGCAGTAGCCGGGAGGCATTCGGCTCGGATCGGTCGGCGGTGCGCTTGGCCAGAGTCCTCGCCGATCTGGGCACCGAGCCCAGGCTGCTGCTTCCGGCTGCCCGAGGAGAGCGGGGTCTGACGGAACTAGCTGCCGATCGAGGAATCTCGGCCGAGGAGGCGGATGTCCTGGTCGCGTCAAGCAGGGGGCTCGACGGACCTCGAGCGTTGCTCCCGAGGAGAAAGCGCGAATCCGATGCGACGATCTACAACACCTCGGCGGTCGTCATGTGCGCCGGCGACGTCCGCCCCCGTCTCCTGATACTCCGCGAGTGGGTCTCTCCCTCTTCAATTCGTCACCGCCTTCTCTCCAAGTTTCACTCCCGACGCGTCGCAGCGGTTGTAGCCGATCTCCTCCGACGTGGGTACTCAGTGGCGCGCATGCGGCGGAATGGAACCGTCTCAGACAGCGGCTTGGAACTGGCTTGAGGACTCCTGGCTTGCCGGTCCCGCTGAGGATTTCCAGCCGCGTACCGGGATCCTTTACCTCGGGCGACTCAACGCCTGGAAGGGACAGTTCACGCTCTGCGACGCATATGAGCTCGCCTTCCGGGATCAAGCTGACACTCCGCCGCTGACCTTTGTCGGCGCCGAGGGTTCAGACAGCCCGTTCCGAGCAGCCGCTGAGGAGCTAGAGCGACGGAGTACTGCCGCCGGGTGGTCATTGGAGCCGTTTACCAGAGCCCCAGAGCGGGCTTTGAGGAGGGCGGCACTCGTTGTCGTTCCTTCCCTGCATCCAGAGCCGTTCGGAAACGTGATACTCGAGGCTCTCGCGTCCGGCTGCAAGGTCCTTGCATTCCCGGGAGGCGGTCCAAACGATCTCGCCCCATTGTTTCCAGATGCACTGAGAGTCATCCCACGGGACATACCCTCCCTGGCCGCTGAGTTGACGCGTTGGTGGCAAGCAGGCGGAGAGGCCCAGTCCCCCGCCGTGCATGCCAGCGTCCTATCGTCCCTTCGAGTTCACTTCAGCGAGGTTGCGGCTCGCGCTCGCTGGGCCCGGTTGCTCGACCGCCACCTCCGCGCCTGACGCGAAGCGCGGTGTGCTCCTTCCGCACCCATCGCGTGAGCCTCCGGCGCTGGGGGGGCGGTTGTCGTCAGCATCAATCGCAGGCCAGTGGATCCACTGTTCGTACACGAAGCGCTCCATCCCAGTCGTCCCACGGCGGTCCCGGCGAAACCGCCCCAAGCAACTCGGGGACCTGGCCCAATGGCTCATAGTTCACCCATCATGCGAGTTTGCGTCCTCGCTCTCGATGACCCGTGGCAGCCAATCCCCCACGGGGGGGGTCAGCGCGTGCTCGCATTGATCGGCGCAACCGTCAAGGCGGGGCACGAGGTGAGCGTCGCCTACGTCGCGGAACAGGGGTCCGAGCCACCGACAGGCACCTCCCTAGATCTTCGGCCTGTGGAAACGCCGCCGCTGGGTGCGCGACGGATACCCGACTGGATTGGAGAGCTCAAGCGTGCTCTGCTGCCACTCCCGACGATGACGGGGGGGCGGATCCGCGGCCTCTCCAGAGTCGTTTCGGAAATTGGTCCTGATGTCCTCATCGTGACCCAGGTCCGCGCTGCGCCGTACGTAGACGACGCTTCAGGAACCGAACTTTGGCTCGATCTGTCCGACCTGTGGAGTGCCTTCATCGTCGCGGAGATCGAACAGCGCCACGGGCTCACGCGGCTCACCGCCCGGCTCCAAGAGGTCGGGATCCGAAAGGCCGAGCGCCGCTGGGCAAATCGTGCGGCAACCTTGAGCACCGCCGGCTATACCGACGCGAACGCCCTGCGTCGTCAGGTCGAGCGGGAAGTCACTTGGCTGCCGACGCCGTCCGCGGTCGGCAGGGTGGCGCCACGCGCAACGGGACAGCCGCGAGTCGCGGGATTCCTTGCCAACTTCGACTACTGGCCGAATCTTGATGCCTTTGATCTCCTGAAGCGCTATTGGGGGCCGGCGCTGAAACGGCAGGGATGGAGCACGGTGGTCGCCGGACTCTCCTCTGAGCAGCTCGACGGCGGCGGCGATCTAGAGGTGCTCGGCCCGGTCTCCCATGTCGAGGACTTCTACGCTCAAGTTGACCTCACGCTGGCTCCGCTCCGTTTGGGGGGCGGGATCAAGGTCAAGGTGCTGGAGTCGCTGATGGCCGGGCGTCCAGTTGTCGCAACGATGCAAGCGGTTCAGGGCTTCCCCCCGGACATTCGTTCACGCATCCCGCTTGTATCTGTCGACCAGCCTGACATGGGATTTCTCGCTGACGGGCCGCCAGTCGATCCCGACCTGTACGCGATGGCCAGAGCCCAATTCTCTCAAGCGGCGTTCGATTCCAGGGTGGCGTCGAGCCTTGATGCACTTTGCACCGAATCCAGAGACGCGAACTAACGTGCTTCGACTCTTCGTCCAGCGGATCATCCAACGGGTCCGAGCCGATGACTCCTACGAGCTGGACCCAGCGATCTCTCCGAATGACCTGCTGATCGAGGTCGGTGCCAGATTCGTGGCGCTGGCTCGGGCGCAAGTCAAACTGATCGGTGTGCGCGGCGGACGGATCCGATTCGTCGAATCCGGATGCAGCATCAGGCACCGCCGCCACCTCACGATCGACTCGGGATCGGTCCTGGAGCACGGCTGCCGATTGCGCTGCCTTTCTCGCGACGGCATCCGCCTGGGAAGTCGAGTCACCGTGGGAAAGTACTCGCTGATCGAGTGCACGAGCGTTCTGTGGCACCTTGGTACTGGCTTGACTGTCGGCAGCCACTCCTCGATTGGTGACTACTCCTTTATCGGCTGTGCAGGTGGTGTCACGATCGGCGACAACGTGTTGATGGGCCAGCGTGTTTCGATTCACAGCCAGAATCATCAATTCGATGACCTCAGCGCGCCGATTCGATCGCAGGGGGTGCGCGACGAGGCCATCGCGATCGGCGATGGCTGCTGGCTGGGCGCGGGTGCGATCATCCTTGCTGGTGTGCAATTGGGCCCGGGCTGCGTGGTGGGAGCGGGAACAATCGTTACTCGCTCGTTCGATGCGAACAGTGTCGTCATGGGCGTTCCGGCGGAGTTCGTTCGGTACCGCAAGCAGAGCGAGGAACTGCCCGTGGCCGCCGAGAGCGCAGACGAAAGGGGAGAGTGACGCCTTCCACCAGACTTGCAGACGCCGCATCCTGCTCGTCTAGGCAGGCCTTCTCCCAGATCGTCCCGGTCAGCGCCCGGAGCGGGCGCAGCCGCCACTCCTTGGCCAGGTTCCAGAGCTCGGCGCAGACGACCGGGCTGGGGCTGCCGCTGAGGATCTCCGCCTCCTTGGTCGTGATCCGGCCGAAGCGCTCGATCGCCTCCAGCGGAGCCAGCGGGCCGTCGTTGACCTTCCTGGCTCCGGCCGCCAGCGCCGCCTCGCGATAGGCCTCGAGGGGCTTCCAGCCCCAGACGCCGTGGCGGCTGCCGTCGGCGCCGATGAACACGGCCGAGGGAAGGCTGACCCTCTCGTGCCCCTCCGTCCGGCGCACCTTCCCCTCCGCCCGGGCCTCCGCGGGGACATCGCGGACCTCGTCGAGGTCGGCGCCGAAGGCCTCGACGATGGCGTGCGAGCCGAGGTCGAGCCGGAAGCGCTCCGCGTCAAGGCGGGCAGGGCCGGCCTCGGCGGCGAGCGCATCAGCATGGTCTAGCTTGCGGCGCTCGATGAAGATCCCCTCGCGGACCCTGCGCAGGTAGCGGTAGGCCGCATCGGGCCCCTGCTCGCAGGCCGCCTTCACCGCCATGCAGGCCGGGTAGGTGCTCGAGAGCGGGTTCTCGGTCCAGATCCTCGGATCGGACGGCATCCCGGTCTCCCCGCCGACGTCGAGCCAGTGCGACATCAGGTCCGCGAAGCAGCTCGGGCCGGACCCGATCGAGCCCTCCTCGTCGCGGTAATCGGCCCCATACTGTCTGGCAAGACCCCCCATGATCCAGCGGAAGTCGAGCTCCCCGTCGAACTCCCAGATCAGCCTGCGAAGCTTGGGCTCGGCACCCCACGACCAGGAGCAGGCAGGATCTGTGTAGTAGCGAACCTCCACCGACACGGGGCGCTGACAATATCCATATGCAGATGAACGCACGCTCGACATCAGCACAGATGATCGGGACGGTCCTCTCCGACCGTTACCGGCTCGAGGCCAAGCTCGGCAGCGGCGGCATGTCCACCGTCTACCTGGCCCGCGACGAGACCCTCGACCGACCGGTCGCGGTCAAGGTCATGCACCGCGAGATGTCCGAGCAGCCCGACCAGCTGCAGCGCTTTCGCCAGGAGGCGAGGGCCGTGGCGAAGATCTCGCACCCGAACGTCGTCGCCGTGATCGACGCCGGCGAGGACGGCGGCCACCCCTACATCGTCTTCGAGTACGTCGAGGGGGAGACGCTGAAGCAGCGGATCAGCCGCGTCGGCGCGCTCGACGTGCAGGAGGCCCTCGCCTACTCGATCGAGATCGCCCGCGCCCTCGCCCTCGCCCATGCCCGGCAGATGGTCCACCGCGACATCAAGCCCCAGAACGTGCTGATCGACGCCGGGGGGCGGGCGAAGCTGACCGACTTCGGCATCTCGCGCCAGCTCGAGCAGGACGGCCTCACCGCCACCGGCCGCGTCCTGGGGACCACCGACTACGTCGCCCCCGAGCAGGCGATGGGGCACGGGGCCGACCCCCGCTCCGACCTCTACTCGCTGGGGGTCGTCCTCTACGAGATGCTGACCGGGGAGGTCCCTTTCAGCGCCGACAGCCAGGTCGGCGTCGCGATGAAGCACGTCAACGAGGAGCTCCCCGACGTGCAGCGGCGGCGCCCGGAGATCTCCGCCGCTGCCGCGCTGGTGGTCGAGCGGGCGACCTCCAAGGCACCGGAGAGGCGCTACCAGCGGGTGGAGGAGATGATCGCGGACCTCGAGACGGCGCTCGAGGTGGAGGCGGCCAGGGCCGGGTCCACCAGCGGTGAGGCGACCAGCGTCCTCGACGCTGTGCCGCCGCCGCGGCGACGGCTCGCGGGTGGCTTCCGTTGGTCCTGGTCGGGATTTGGCCTGGTCCTCGCCGCGGCCGCGATCGTGCTCGCGCTCGTATACGGGATCTCCAGCGGCTGGTTCGGCGGCGGCGGTGCCGGGGCCGGCGGCCCGGCGGGCGGGGGCAAGACCGCGGTCGAGGTCACCTCGGCGACCGACTTCGATCCGCTCGGTGACGACGACGAGCATCCGGAGCTCCTCTCCCAGCCGATCGACAACAACCCGGCGATCACCGGCGGCGCCTGGACGACCGAGACCTACGAGACCAACTTCCCGGAGGCGAAGGAGGGGGTCGGCATCTACCTGACGGCCGCCGACCCGGTCGCCGCCAAGTCGCTCGTGGTCCGCTCGGCCAAGGGCGGCTGGGACCTGCAGGTCTATGGCGCTGCCTCGGCCCCCGAGCCGGACGCCGCCGACCCGCTGGGGGGGTGGACCCCGGTCGGCGAGAAGACCGACATGGGGGTCAACCAGACGCTGGCGCTCGACACCGGCGGCAGGGATTTTCGCGACTACCTCCTCTGGATCACCAAGCTGGCGCCGGTCAGCGGTGGGTACAGGGTCGAGATCACCGACGCCCGGCTGTTCGACTGAGCCCCGGCTCAGAACTCTTGGCAAAGCTGACACGACCCGCGTGGCCAGCATTCGGCGAGACACCGGAGAGACACCCGTGAAGAGGCGGAGCGGGAGATCCGTGTGGCCATCGCCATGTTCCTCGAAGAGCTCAAGCGTTCGGGCGAGCCCCTTCCCGAAGCGCGAAGCGTCGTCGGAACCGTCAGCGTCTAGCGCGCCGGGATCTACAGGAACGTCGACCCTCCGGAGCGCCGTCAGAACTCGAAGGAGCGGGCGGTTCGGTGGCGCTCGAGGGCGAGCTCGACCAGGCGCTCGACCAGCTGCGGGTAGGGGATCCCGCCGGCTTCGAACAGCTTGGCGTAGACGCTGGTCTCGGTGAACCCCGGGATCGTGTTGATCTCGTTGACGAGAACCTCGCCGTCGGGCTCGACGAAGAAGTCGCAGCGGGCGAGGCCGCTGCACCCGGCGAGGGCGAAGACACGGGCGGCGAGATCCCGCACCCGGGCGAGAGCCTCGTCACCGATGGGGGCGGGCACAAGCAGCTCCATCCCCCCCTCGGAGTACTTGGCCTCGAAGTCGTACCAGTCGGCCTGGGTGACGATCTCTCCCGGCTGCGAGGTCTCGGGGTCCTCATTGCCGAGTACCGAGCACTCGACCTCGCGGCCGTGGGCGGGAGCCTCGACGATCACCCGCGGGTCGTGGCGGCCGGCGAGGGCGACCGCCTCCTCCAGCGCCGCCTCGGGCGAAGTCACCTTGCTGATGCCGACGCTGGAGCCAAGCCGGGAGGGCTTGACCCAGAGCGGCAGGCCCATCGCGGCGGCTCGCTTGCGCCAGCCCGGCTCGCCCGCCTGGACGAAGTCGACCTGGGGGATGCCGCGCTCCGCGAACAGGCGCTTCAGCGTCAGCTTGTCCATGCAGAGCGCCGAGGAGAGCACGTCGCAGCCGACGTAGGGGACGTCGAGGCACTCCAGCAGCCCCTGGACCGAGCCGTCCTCGCCGAAGGGTCCGTGCAGGACCGGGAAGGCGGCATCGGCGCCGAGGAGGCCGGCGCCGGGCGCGACCTCGACCCGCTCGTCGCCGCAGCTCCACTCCCCTTGGCGCGAGATCAGGACCTCGATCACCTCGTGCCCGGCCTCGGCCAGCCCGGCGGCCACCGATGCCCCAGAGCGCAGGGAGACATCGTGCTCGCTCGAGCGCCCGCCGGAGAGGACCGCGACCCTCATGGCGCAATCGGGGTCGTGGGAACGGTCGTGGTCGAGGTCAGATGACCGACGAAGATCGTCACCTCGGTTCCCTTGGCCCGAACCGAGCCCGGGGCGGGGAACTGGTCGGTGACCCGGCCATCCTGGGCCGGGACGCTGGTGTCCTGGAGGTTGACGGTCACGGAGAAGCCGGCGTTTCGCAGCGCTGAGACCGCGGTCGAACGCTGATCGCCGATCACGTTCGGTACCGGGACCTTCTGCACTCCCTGGGAGACGACGATGCTGACAGTGTCGCCGACGGCGACCGGGGTGCCGGCATCAGGAGACTGCGCGAGCACCTGGCCGGTTGGCTTCTGGCTCTCCTGGAAGGTGACCGCGTAGTTCAGGCCCCGCCCCTTGATCGCCTGCTTGGCGGCGTCGGCGCTGCGGCCGACCACCGCCGGGACGGAGGTCAGGCGCGGGCCGCTGGAGACCCTGACCGTGACCAGCGAGCCGAGCCGGGCGGGAGTGCCGCCGGACGGGTCGGTGGAGACGACCTCGCCCTCGGGCACGCTCTCCGAGCTGATCGACTCGAATGCGACCTCGAAGCCGGCGTCCTCGAGCGCCTTCCTGGCGGCCGGGCGCGACAGCCCCCTGACCCGGGGGACACTGCCCTGACCCGGCCCGGAGCTGACGGTCAGGGTCACCTTCGGCTTGCTGCAGAAGAAGCTGAGGAAGGCGCAATCGAGGGGGGCGCTGCCGGGGAGGGGGTCCTGCTCCAGCACCCTGTCACGGGGAACGTCGCGGTGCACCCTCTTGACCGCGGCCAGGTCGAAGCCATCGCGAGCCAGCTGGTCCATTGCTTCGGAGAGCGTCTGCCGGGTGCCGAAGGGGTCGGTGACGTTGGGCACGTCGGTGCTGGTGTCCCGGGTCAGCGCCAGGCCCGCCAGCACGCCGAGCAGGACCGCGATCCCGATCAGGATCCATCGCCGCCGCCGTCGCTTCGCCTCCTCCTCCTCCTCTTCGTCGCCGCCCTCGGCCGCCTCCGCCTCGGCCGCCGGCGCGACCACCGGGGGCAGCGGCGCGAAGGAAGCGGTGCCCTCGCCGGCTCCCGCCTGATCGCGCTCGGCGGCATTGAGCGCCGCGATGAAGGCGTCGGCGTCCTGGAAGCGGCGGGCGGGGTCCTTCTCCAGCGCCCGCATCACCACCGCGTCCATCGACGGCGAGACCGCCGGGTTGAGCGCGCTCGGCCGCTGCGGCGCCTGCGAGACCTGCTTCAGCGCGACCGCGACCGCGCTCTCTCCCTCGAACGGGACCCGGCGGGTCAGCGCCTCGTAGAGGATCACCCCGATCGAGTAGAGATCGGAGGCCGCCGTCACCTCCAGGCCCTGCGCCTGCTCCGGTGAGAGGTAGTGGGCGGTCCCCATCACCGACCCCGTCTGGGTTATCTCCGAGACACCGGCCCTGGCGATGCCGAAATCGGTCACCCTGGCCCTTCCCTCGGAGTCGACGATCACGTTCTGCGGCTTGAGGTCGCGGTGGATGACGTTGTGGCGGTGGGCGAACTTCGCCGCCTCGAGGACCTGGATCACCAGGGCAGAGGCCTGCGGCGGGGTGAGGCCCGCATCGATCAGCTGCTTCAGCGAGCGGCCCTCGACGAATTGCATGGCGATGTAGTAGGTGCCATCGATCTCGCCGCGGTCAAAGACGGCGACGATGTTCGGGTGCTGGAGCGAGGCGGCGGCCTCGGCCTCGCGGCGAAAGCGCTCGACGAACTCCCGGTCCTGGGCGAAGCGCCTGTGGAGGACCTTCAGCGCGATCCGCCGGCCCAGGTGAGTGTCCTCGGCCAGCCAGACGTCGGCCATCCCGCCGGACCCGAGCCGCTGCAACACCCGGTAGCGCCCTTCCACCACCGACCCCTCGGCGACCTCAGCCACCCTTCCCCCCTCTCTGCCTCCAGCTCGTCATCGTCATCCCGCCAGGATCGTCTCCGCGACATCACGGAAGATCGGCGCGGCGATGTCGTTTCCGAACTGGGGTGTGCACTCGACGCTGGCCGCGATCGCAACCTGCGGGTCCTCGGCCGGGGCGAAGCCTATGAACCAGGCCTGGTTCTGCTCGATGCCGCCCCCGCAGGCCTCGTTGAATGGTGTCTCCGCGGTGCCCGTCTTGCCGGCCACCGAGACCCCAGGGATCGCCGCGTTGGCACCGGTGCCGGCGCTGACCACGCCCTGCATCGCGGTGTTCAGCTCAGCCGCGGTCTCGGCGCTGACCACCTGCGAGGCCTCGCTCGGATCCATCCGCTTGGTCACCCGCCCGTCGGGGTCGACGACTTTGTTCCAGATCTGTGGCTTCATCAGCACCCCGCGGTTGGCCACCGTGGCCGCGACCTCGGCCATCTGCAGCGGTGTCGCCAGCAGTCGCTCCTGGCCGATGGCAACCCTGGCGATGTCGATCGGGTCGGCAGAGCTGACGAGCCGGCCGCTGTCAAAGATGCCGCTGGTCGAGAGCTGGTCGGAGGGCAGGTCTATCTGCGGCTTCGAGTTAAAGCCGAAGGCGTTCATGTACTTGAACAGGGTGTCCTCGCCGACCTTCTCGCCGAGCTGGGCAAAGAACGTGTTGACGGAGTTGGTCAGTGCGATGTCGAGCCCGATCGAGCCGAAGTCCTCGTTGAAGTCGTTGGAGAGCGGGTTGCCGAAGATGTCGAGGGTGCCGGGCGCGTTGATCAGGGACTCCGGCGTGATCGTGCCGCTGTCGAGTCCGGCGGCGGCAGTGACGACCTTGAAGGTCGAACCTGGCGGGTACTGGCCCTGCGTGGCTCGATCGAACAGCGGGGCGCTCGGGTCCTTGTTCAGCTGCGCCAGGTGCTCGGGCACCTGGTTGGGGTCATAGGGCGGATAGCTGGCGTTGACCAGGACCCGGCCGCTCTGCGGCTCGATCGCGACCACGGCGCCGCGGCCGGCGGCCGCCAGTTCATCGAGCGCGACCTTCTGGGCGCTCGCGTCGATGCTGGTGACGATGTCGTTTCCCTCCTGCTTGCGGCCACGGAGCTCGTCCAGGATCGAGGCGAACTCGGAGTCGTTGCCGACCAGCTCGTCGTTGTGGAATTTCTCGAACTCGGAGTCGCCCTGCTCGACGAAGCTGTAGCCGATCGGGTGCCCGAACAGGGTCCCCTCCGGGTAGCGGCGAACGTAGCGCAGGTTGACGTCGTGACCCTTCGCCACCGACCTTGCGATCACGGTCCCGTCGGCGGCGAGGATGCGGCCGCGACGGATCTGCTGCTGCTCGAGTAGCGGTCGCTTGTTGACCCGCTTCTCCTTCAGGGCCTGGGCCTCGAACACCGACCAGTAGCTGGTGAAGCCGACCAGGACGGCGAATAGGACCACGATCAGGCCGAAGAGCTTGGTGATCTGGGCGTTCATGGGCCGAGGGAGAAGGTGGAAGGCGACTGCGCCTCGCGCCTGGCCCGGTCGGAGATAAGCAGCAGCAGCGCCAGCAGGACGAAGTTGGCGACGATCGAGCTGCCGCCGTAGCTGACGAAGGGCAGGGTCACGCCGGTCAGCGGAATCACCCGGGTGACTCCGCCGATGATGACGAAAGCCTGGATCGCGAAGACGGCGGTGAGGCCGCTCGCGAGCAGCTTGGAGAAGCCGTCGTCGGCCATCAGCGCGATCTTGAAGCCGCGGGCCGTGACCAGCAGGTAGATGAGGATCAGTCCGCAGGCGCCGAAGAGACCGATCTCGTTGACGATCAGCGAGTAGATGGTGTCGGTCTGCGCTGCCGGGAGAAGGGCGTTATCGGTCCCGGGGATCGTGATCATCGCCTGCCCGAATCCCTTGCCGAAGAGGCCGCCGTCGGCCTGGGCGAAGATCGACTGGAGGACCTGGTATCCGGTGGACGTGGGGTCCTGGTAGGGGTTGAGCCAGATCTCCACACGGTCGTGCACGTGGGGAACGGTCGAGGCGAAGA
This sequence comes from uncultured Actinomycetes bacterium, assembly GCA_963840235.1. GTDB lineage: Bacteria > Actinomycetota > Thermoleophilia > Solirubrobacterales > 70-9 > JBBRHQ01. The sequence continues at coordinate 217,791 of CAWIYC010000009.1, read as the reverse complement.
ACCAGGCTCCGGCGAGGAACAGCGCCATGCCGATGACGACGAAGGAGAAGCGGCCGGTGGCGACGTAGAGAAGCGCGAGGAAGGCGGCGAAGAACATCAGCGAGCTGCCCAGGTCGCGGATGTAGACGAGCATGAACATCGACGCCCCCCAGACGACCAGCAGCGGGCCGAGGTGCTTGAGCGGCGGCAGGGTTACCCCCATCACCCGCCTGGCGCCAACGATCAGCACCTCGCGGTGCTCGCGCAGGTAGCTGGCGAGAAAGATGACGATGCAGATCTTCGAGAACTCCGCCGGCTGGAAGGCCAGTGGGCCGATCTTGACCCCGAGGTAGGCGCCGTTGACCTGCTGCCCGATCCCGGGCAGGCGCGGGGCCAGCAGCAGCAGCAGGCCGACGCCCGCGATCGTGTAGCGGTAGCGCTCGAGCACCTCGTAGTCGCGGAGGAAATGGATAGTCAGCGCGAACAGGACGAGGCCGAGCACGAACCAGTTGGCCTGGTCGCGGGCCAGGGCGTCGTCGATGCGGTAGATCATCACCAGGCCGACCGCGGTCAGCAGTGCCACCAGGGGGAACAGGTAGGGGTCGGCGTCGGGGAGCCGGATCCGCAGGTAGATGTGGGTGGCGAGGCAGACGGCGAGGAAATAGGCGCCGTAGATCAGGCTGAGGTTGCCGAGCTGAGCCTGGTCCTGGGCGAATACCGCGGTGAAGCCGGCGGTCAGCAGTAGCGCCACCGGCACCAGCGCGAACAGCTCGCGGTTGCGGGCGCTCACTGCGCCGCTCCGGTGGCCCCGGTGGCCCCGGTCGTCCCCGCCGCGCCGGTGGCCCCGGTCTGGCCGGTCGGCCCGGTCCCTCCCCCCTCCTGCTTCTTGACCCGCTGCTTCCCGCCTCCCTGCTTCTGCTCGGAGACCTTGGCAGTGCCATTGGCGCTGAGGCCTGCCTTGCGCTCGATGTCCGCGATCAGCGAAATCGCGTCCGAGCGCGAGCGCAGGTCATGGCCGGTGACTGCGCTCTGTTGCCTCGCCGGCAGCGACGAAGTCTGGATCGGGCTGGCGTAGCGCTCGTCGTAGAGGCTGATGCCGAACGGGAGGTCGTAGGGAAGTCCCCGGTAGAGAGCCACCCGCCCGCCGCCGTCGGTGCCGAGGAACCAGACCTGGCGGTTGCCGTAGGCGGCACCGAAGGCGATCGCCACCAGCAGCAGCACGGCGGCAGCCACCTTGGCCGCGCGCCGCAGACCCTTTCGCGGGCGCTGGGCCGGCTCCCGCCTCGCCCGCGCGGCGGCGGCGCGACGGACCTCCTCGGCGGTGAAGCCCTCTTCGGCAGCGCTTTGCCCGACCAGGGTCGGGCTCTCGGCGGCCGGGGCCGGCTCCGGCTCCGTCGCCGGTGCCGGAGCCGGAGCTGCGGCATCTTCGAGACGGAAGGCAACCGCGGTGATGTTGTCGCGGCCACCCGCCCGGTTGGCGTCGTCGACCAGGGCCCGCACAGCGGCTTCGAGCGAGGTCGCGCCGGCCAGCAGCCGCTCGATTCTCTGTTCTCCGATCATCGTCGTCAGCCCGTCCGAGCAGAGCAGGAAGACGTCGCCGGGGAGGGCCGGCACGGTCTGCACGTCCACCTCGACCTCCGCCTCGGGCCCGAGCGCGCGGGTGATGATCGAGCGCTGCGGATGGTCCTCCGCCTGCTCGTCGGTGATCTGCCCCTTGCGGCGCATCTCCTCGACCAGCGAGTGGTCCCTGGTCAACAGCTCGATCCTCCCCTTGCGGAGGCGGTAGGCGCGGCTGTCGCCGACGTGGCCGATCGCCACCTCCTCGGCCTCGGCGTTGACCATCGCTGCGGTGATCGTCGTCCCCATCCCGGCGAGCGAGGGGTCCTCGCGGGCGAGCCGGTGGATCTCGCGGTTGGCGCCCTCGATCGTCTCCTGCAGGATCTCCTCGGGAGCCCCGTCCGGGAGGTTGCGCTCGAAGGCGTCCGCGGCGGCCCTCGAGGCGACCTCACCGGCCTGGGCGCCGCCCATCCCGTCGGCGACGACGAAGACCGGCGCCCGGGCGAAGTAGGAATCCTCGTTGGCGTTCCGCTGGCGGCCAGTATCGGACCGGAATGCGAGATCGGCGATCTTCAGCACCGGCTCACTCCAGCTCGAACCGGAACTCGGTGTCACCGATGCGGACCAGGTCGCCCGGCACCAGCTCGGCCTCCCCGCTCAGCGAGGCGTCGTTGAGCAGGGTTCCGTTGGTGGAGTTCATGTCCTCGACGTAATAGCGGCCTGCCCGCATGTAGATCCTGGCGTGCAGGCCGGAGGCGTAGCGGTCCTCGATGCGGATGTCGGCATCACCCGAGCGGCCGATCGAGAGGCCGCCGAAGAGATCGAACCGCTCCCCGGAGTCGAGCCCGCCTCCTCGCTCGGCGACGAGCCAGGCGTCCTCGGAGCCGGCAGGCTCCTCGCTGGCGGCGACGTTGTGGTAGCCGGTCGCATCGGGGGCCGGTGAGACAGTGCGCCGCAGATCCTTGAGCGCGCTTCTGGCGATCCACAGCAGGAACAGGTAGAGAACGGCCAGGAAGCCGAACTTGAGGGCTACGGATATCGGCTCGTAGTCCACCGACTCATTGCTCGAGGTCGAAGAGGAAGGTCGTCGTGCCGACCGTGACCTCGTCTCCCGGCCGCAACCGCGATGAGGAGACCCGCCGGCCGTTGACCTTGATCCCGTTGGTGGAGCCGAGATCGACGATCTGCCAGTCGCCGGTGTCGGCGCGGCGAAGCTCGGCGTGGCGGCGGGAGACGTTCGGGTCCCGCAGTACGCAATCGGTGTCCTTGGAGCGCCCTATGGTCGCCTTGGGGCCGTCGAGGACGTAGCGGCGGTCGTCGAGGGCGACGATCGCCCTGGTCGAGACAAGGCCGGCGCCCGCGTCGCGGCGCTTCGACGGCTCGCTCTCGCGCTCCTTTACTGCCGAATAGACCATTGTGTGGCCCTCCTCGCCCTGCTTCGGGCTCTCACCCTCGCGGGCAGGTGGCTTGACCAGCCGGGTCTGGATCCCGAACTCGCCCAGACGCAGACGCTCATCGGTCTTGAACTCGACCGCGGGGCGGGTGAGGAGGTCGTAGCTGCGCCGCCTCGCGTGCTCCAGCAGATAGCCCGACAGCTCCTGCTCGAGCGAGCGCTCGTATCCCTCCAGCTTGCCGCGGTCCTGGCGCGAGAGGTGGACGATGTACTCGTTGGGGACGTAGACCCGCGAGACCGACGCGGTCTTGTGCGCATCCATCTCCTTGGCCAGCTTCCGGGCCAGCTCGACGGGCTGCACCTCGGAGCTGAAGGCACGGCTGAACACGCCTTCGACGAGGCCTTCGATCCGGGCTTCGAGATTGCGCAGAACGCTGATGGCGGGGCTCCTTGGCTGGGGGAGCAGGCCCTCGGGGGCCTGAGGCAGCGGCTGAAATCCTACGGAAGTGCGGCCCCATGGCTGCCGCCGCTCGCAGCTGCCGCCGGGGTCCCGGGACGGCGGGAGTGCCGTGAGTGCGAGCCGGTGACCGGGTGGCGGGCGAGCCAGGCGCGGACCGGGGCGAGGATTATCCCCGCGATCAGTGCCGCGACACACCAGATCGCAATGCCGCCGAGGAAGCCGGGCGCAGTCAACAGCGGCCAGAGGACGTTGGAGAGCGTGCTGGAAGCCGACTCCTGCCAGCCTCGGGGCGCCGTCACCGGCGCCCCGAGCAGGAGGTCCCGTCGAAGGACCACCTCGGCGACGCTGAGCCAGACGAAACCGGTCGCGGCGAGGACGACGCGGTCGCGCCAGCGGCCGGCGAGGCCGGCAAGGGCGGGAAAGGCCGGGGCGAGGCCGACGGCACCAAGGGCCGGCGCTGCGGCCGGCACCATCAGGCTGCGGCCGGCACCGGAGACGAGCAGGGCCGGCGGGACGGAGATCAGGCTCAGCATCAGTGCGGACCCGGGACGGCCGGCTGCGAGCAGCCAGGCGCTGAGGCCAAGGGCGGCGGTGAGGAAGCCGAGGCGGGGTCGCAGCAGCCAGGCGGCCGCGACCAGCGGCACCAACAGGTAGGCCCAGGCGGGCGCGGCCTGGCCGACGGAGATCATCGCCGCAGCGGTCAGGCCAGCCGCCGCGGCGGCTGAGGCGACGTCGCCCACCTCGCAGCCGGCCATGCCATCGCCGAACCTGGTCAGGGCCGAGGCCCGGTGCGGTTGGGGGACCGGCCGCTCGTCGTCGAGGGCCTCCAGCGAGGACTCGATCGCCAGGCCGAGTTCCTCGACAGTGGGGCGCAGCTCCGGCTGTGCCTCCAGCGAGGCGTCGATCACGTCGGTCACGGGCGGGGGAAGATCGGGCCTGATGCGGCTGAGCGAGGCGACCGGCGTCCCGATCGAGCGCGCGGTGGCGGCAGGCGTCGCCCGCAGGTGCGGATTCTCGCCGCTCCAGCACTCGTACAAGGTCAGGGCCAGGCCGTAGACGTCGGCGGCGGGCCCCGCCGCGCTCCCCTCCGCCTGCTCGGGCGCCATGTAGGCGAGGGTGCCCACCACCGTCCCGGTCGCGGTCAGACCCTCGCCGTCGAGCACGCGGGCGATGCCGAAGTCCATCAGCTTCGCCGGCGAGTCCCCGCCGGGCACGAGGACGTTCTGGGGCTTGATGTCGCGGTGGATCACCCCCCGTGAGTGAGCGTGGTCGAGGGCTTCGCAGAGGTCGGCCCCGACCTCTGCCACCTCGCGATCGCAGAGATCACCGTCCCTGGAGAGCTGATGCAGGGTGGCACCGTCGACGAGCTCGCTGACCAGGTATGCCTGGCCATCTTCCTCCCCGAGCTCATAGAGGGTGACGATGCCCCGGTGGTTGAGGCGCGCGGCGGCCTGTGCCTCGCGCAGGACCCGCCGGCCGGCCTCGCCGCCGGCGTCGATCACCTTGACCGCGACGTCGCGCTCGAGCCGACTGTCCCAGGCGCGGTAGACGACTCCGTAGCCGCCGCTGCCGAGACGTTGCTCGAGCCGGAAGCGATTGAGTATCAGTGAGCCCATCACGACTCCTTCCGCTTCGACACCCGAGACGGCAGCCCTGCCCGGACACGCAAGAATGGCACCGATTGCAGGAGGCTCTTGACGCGGGCCACCCCTCAGCCTTCATACTTGCCGCCGAGCCGATCGCACCGGAGACTCTCTTTTGGATCCCTTCGACGAGGAACCCTCAGCCGCATCATCTACAAGCGAGCAAGCGCTGCCGCGACGGGCGCGCCGCGAACGCAAGCCACGCAGACCGCGACGGCAGCAGGTGATGGCGAGGCGTGGGATCGCCCTCGGCGGGGCCCTGATCGTCGTCATCCTGCTTGTGCTCGGGATCAGAGGCTGCCTTGACGCGCGCCACGATCGCGCACTCAAGGACTATGCGCGCGACGTCACCCAGATAGTCGACGAGACCGCGCAGACGAGCAAGCGCTTCTTCGGCCGGCTCGAGGATCCCGGCAGCCTCTCAGTGACCGAGTTCGTGACCGAGACCAACGCCGACCGCAGCGCCATGGACGCCTACCTGACCAGGGTCGAGAGCCTGAGCGCCCCGGGCGACATGGGCAAGGCCCAGAACGGCCTCGAGCTGGTCTACGAGCTCCGCGCCGCCGCCTTCGGCCGGATCGCCGACAAGATGAGCACCGCTCTCGGTGACGCCGGGCGGGAACGGGCGGTCGAGAGCATCGCCACCCAGATGAGGACCCTGCTGGCGAGCGACGTCCTCTACTCGCAGGTGGTGGGGCCCGAGATCAACGGGGTGCTCGCGGACCAGGGAATCGAGGACTCCGACGTCCCCGACAGCCTCTTCATCCCCGAGGGAGACACCAAGTGGCTCGAGTCGAGCACGATCGACAGCTCGCTCGGCCAGGTGACCGGCGCCTCGGCGGCCACCACTCCGGGTCCCCACGGGACCGGGCTGGTCGGCGTCAGCATCAACGGCACCCCGCTCGACCCGAGCACGCCGGCGACGATCACAACCACCGGCCCGCCGGCGGTCGACGTCCAGGTCCAGAACCAGGGAGGATCCGACGAGAGCGGCATCACCGTCGGGGTGTCCCTGGACGGCGGCTCCCCGACCACCGAGGAGATCAGCTCGATCGCTCCCGGTGAGACGCAGACCGTGACCGTGCAGTTGCCGACGACGCCGAAGGGCCAGGTCACGCTCGACGTCGAGGTCGACGCGGTCCCGGGCGAGCAGGTCACCGACAACAACAAGGCCACCTACACGGTCGACTTCGGCTAGCGATCCGCGGTGGGCGAGCTGACGACAGCGGCGGGAATCGTCGCCATCGCCGCAACCGTCCTCGCCCTGACGGCGCTGATCTGGTGCATCTTCCTGGCCCGGCGGCTGCGCAGCCTGCGACTCGCGCAGCGGGTTGTCCTCGGTGACTCCGGCGAGCGCGACCTGATCGCCCACGGAAGCGACCTCGATCTTCGCCTGGCCGGACTCGCCGCCGAAGTGCGGGAGTCGGTCGGGCGCCTGGAAGCGCGCGACGCCGAGCTGGCTGCGGGGCTCAAAGGGGCCGTCAGCCACGTCGCCGTGGTCCGCTACGACGCCATGGGCGAGTTGGGCGGGCGCCAGTCGAGCTCGGTCGCCCTGCTCGACTCGCATCGCTGCGGCGTCGTTCTCTCCTCCATCCTCCATCGCGAGCAGGCCCGCCTCTACGCCAAGGCGATCGTCGACGGCGGCTCCGAGCTGGAGCTCTCCCCTGAAGAGGAGGAGGCGGTCGGCTCGGCGCTGCAGACGCGCGGCGGCGGCGGGACGTCGCAATGAGGCGGATCGCCTACCTGGGACCGGAGGGCACCTTCACCGAGGACGCCCTGGACTCGGCCCTCGGCGAGGACCGCGAGTTCGAGCGGGTCCGCACCGCGACGGTCCACGAGGCGATCCTCGCCGTGCAGAACGGCGAGGCAGACCGTGCCCTGGTCCCCTTCGAGAACTCGATCGAGGGCTCGGTCCGGGCCACCCTCGACACGCTCGCGCTCGACGCCACCGGGGTGACGATCGTCGGCGAGTACGACTACCTGGTCAGCCCCGACCTGATCAGCCGCCGGCAGCGTCCACTGGAGGAGATCGAGGTCGTCCTCTCCCATCCGCAGCCCCTGGCCCAGTGCGCCCGCTTCCTCCGCGAGCAGCTGCCGGGAGCTGAGGCCAGGGCCGTGGACAGCACCGCCGAGGCCGTCCGCTTAGTCGGCTCCTCGGAGGAGGCGTGGGCGGCGCTGGCGGCCGGCTCCGCCGCCGGCCTCTACGGCTGTGTCGTCCTGCGCGAGGGCGTCGCCGACGAAGCCGACAACATCACCCGCTTCGTCTGGATCGCCCCGGCGGGTACCGCTGCGGGCGGCGAAGGGGCCTGGAAGACGAGCCTCGTCTTCTCCGAGCTGGGCGAGGATCACCCCGGGGCGCTTGTCGAGGCTCTGCTGGAGTTCTCGAGTCGCGAGATCAACCTGAGCCGGATCGAGTCGCGGCCGCTGCGCCAGGGCGGGCTCGGGCGCTACATGTTCTTCCTCGATCTCGAGGGGGCGGTCGAGGACGCCGCGGTCGCCGAGGCCGTTGATGGCCTGCGTGGAAAGGCGGAGTCGGTGCGCGTGCTCGGGTCCTATCCCGTGCGGGCCACCCTCTAGAATCGCCCGCGGAATGGCTCACAGTCGCGCCTCGACCGCAGGAGCGCGGGCCGCGAAGCACGGCCCCTCGACAGCCGACGCGACGGCGGGGACAGGCCTCGGCTCCAGCGCCAGGGTGCTCGTCCTCAACGCGACCTATGAGCCGATCAACGTCTGCACCGTCCGGCGGGCGGCCGTCCTGGTGCTGAAGGAGAAGGCCGAGGTGCTCGAGCGCGGCAAGCAGGCGCTGCGATCGGAGAAGCTGACGCTGGAGCGGCCGATGGTGATCCGCTTGATCACCTTCGTCCGCATCCCCCGTGACGCCCACCGCCGCAAGATCACCCGCAGGGCGGTTCTGGCCCGCGACTCCTGGACCTGCCAGTACTGCGGCTCGCGCAAGCCGGGGTTGACCGTCGATCACGTGATCCCGCGCAGCCGGGGCGGCAAGTCGGTCTGGGAGAACATCGTCGCATCCTGCGCCTCCTGCAACCGCCGCAAGGGGAACCGGCTGCCGCGGGAGATCCAGATGCACCCGGCCAGCCGGCCCTCGGCCCCGGGGCCGACAGTCTTCATCCGCATCGCCAGCCCGACGATCCCCAGGGCCTGGCGCCAGTACCTGCCGCAACCCGCCTGAGCCGGCGCAGCAGGCGCGCGCCGATCACAAGGTTGTTAGGGCTCCAACGGGCACGGAAGGTGCATCTCGGCGCCGTCACAGAGGGCGGAAATGGGAGCGGCCGCCCGAAGGCGGCCGCTCCACAGGTGCGTCGGGAAGCGAGTCGGGGGGGTTTGCGACCGGTAGGGACAAGGTCCGGTCCCCCTGCTCGCCGGTGCCCGGGTGAGATTCCGCCGGGCGGCACGCACGGCCTCCTAGCGGCCCTGCACCTCCAGAGTCCCCGCAAGCATGTCAATCAAGTTAGGACCACCTCCTTTCTCTGGTGATCCGATTCAAGCACACTCCTCAGTCGGCCAGCGGAGGCTGCTCGCCTTCGGGCGCGGCGCCGTTGCCCGAGGAGGGCGGCTCCGACTCGACCACCAGCGCCACCGCGCTGATCCTGTCGTCCTCCTTGATGTTCATCACCTTGACCCCCTGGGTCGGGCGGCCCATGCGTGAGATGCCGCTGACCGAGGTCCGCTGGACCATCCCGTTCTGGGAGATGAACAACAGCTCCTGATGCTCACGCACGATCAGGGCGCCGGCGAGGCCCCCCTTCTTCTCAGTCAGCTTCGCCGTCAGCACCCCCTTTGTGCCGCGCCCCTTGACCGGGTACTCGGAGACCGCCGTGCGCTTGCCGTAGCCGTTCTCGGTGACCACGAACAGCTCGGTGTCGTCGCGTGCGATGTCCATCGCCAGCACCCGGTTGCCCTTGGCGGAGACGTTCATCCCCTTGATCCCGCTGGTCGAACGGCCCATCGAACGCACCAGCTTCTCCGCGAAGCGCGAGGCGTGACCGGAGTGGGAGACCATGAGGATGTCGTCCTCCCCCGAGGTCAGGCGGACCTGGACCAGCTCGTCACCGTCCCGGACCTTGATCGCGATGATCCCGTCCGCCTTGATCGGCGTGTTGTAGGCGAGGAACTCGGTCTTCTTGATCTGGCCCTTGGCCGTGGCGAAGACGAGGAACTTGTTCTCCTTGAAGTCGCGGGTCGGGATCACCGCCATCACCTTCTCGCCCTCGCGCAGCGGCAGCAGGTTGACCAGGGCGCTGCCCTTGGCCGTGCGCGACCCCTCCGGCAGCTCGTAGACCTTGAGCCGGTAGACCTTGCCGCGGTTGGTGAAGAACAGCAGGAAGTCGTGGGTCGAGCAGATGTGGAGGTGCTGGATGTAGTCGTCCTCCTTCATGTTCATCCCCATCACCCCGACACCGCCGCGGTGCTGCTGGCGATAGGTCGCGAGAGGCAGCCGCTTGACGTAGCCGGAGGCGGTCAGCGAGATCACCATCTGCTGCTCGGCGATCATGTCCTCGACGTCGATGTTGCCGGCGAAGTGCTGCAGCTCGGTCCGGCGCTCGTCGCCGTAGGCGGCGGTGATCTCGTTCAGCTCTTCCTTGACGAGAGCGAAGATCCTCGACTCGTCGCCGAGGATCTCCCTCAGCTCGGCGATCCGCTCGATCAGGTCGGCGTGCTCGGCGCGGACCTTGTCGGCCTCGAGCGCGGTCAGGCGCTGCAGGCGCATGTCGAGGATCGCCTGCGCCTGCTCGCGGGAGAGCTCGAACTCCGAGATCAGGCCCTGACGGGCCGCATCGGGGTCGGGCGAGGAGCGGATCAGCTTGATCACGGCGTCGAGGTTGTTGAGCGCGACCAGCAGGCCCTCGAGGATGTGGGCCCGGGCCTCGGCGCGCCGCAGCTCGTACTGGGTGCGACGGGTCACGACCTCGCGCTGGTGATCGACGTAGTGGCGGATCAGATCGCGCAGGCCAAGTGTCTTCGGCACACCGTCGACCAGGGCGACCATGTTGACCCCGAACGAGGTCTGCATCGAGGTCCTCTTGTAGAGATTGGTGAGAACGACGTTGGGGATCGCGCCGCGCTTGAGCTCGATCACGATCCGCATCCCGGAGCGGTCGGACTCGTCGCGCAGGTCGGAGATCCCTTCCAGCTTCTTCTCGCGGACGAGATCGGCGATCTTCGTGATCAGCCCCGAGTCGCCGCCCTTCTTGACCATGAACGGCAGCTCGGTGACGATCACCGCCTCCTTGCCCCCCTTGAGCGGCTCGACGTGGGCCCGCGCCCGGACCTTGAGGCTCCCCCTGCCGGAGGCGTAGGCATCGCGGACGCCGGATGGGTCGAGGATGCCGCCGCCCGGGAAGTCCGGGCCCTTGACGTGCTCCAGCAGTCCGGCCAGGTCGATATCCGGGTCGTCGATATAGGCGATGACCGCCCCCATCGTCTCCCGCAGGTTGTGCGGGGGGATGTTCGTCGCCATCCCCACCGCGATCCCCGAGGCCCCGTTGACCAGCAGGTTCGGGAACCGCGCCGGCAGGATCGAGGGCTCACGCTGCGATTCGTCGTAGTTGGGCCCGAAGTCGACGGTGTCGGCGTCGATGTCGCGCAGCATCTCGGTCGCGAGCCGCCCGAGACGGGCTTCGGTGTAGCGCATGGCCGCGGCCGGGTCGTCGTCGATCGAGCCGAAGTTGCCCTGGCCGTCGACGAGCACGTAGCGCAGCGAGAACTCCTGCGCCATCCTCACCAGCGTGTCGTAGATCGCCTGATCGCCGTGGGGGTGGTACTTGCCCATCACCTCGCCGACGATGAAGGCGCACTTGCGGTACGGGCGCGTCGGCTGCAGGCCGAGGTCGTGCATCGCGTAGAGCACGCGCCGGTGCACCGGCTTGAGCCCGTCGCGCACGTCCGGCAGCGCCCGCCCCACGATCACGCTCATCGCGTAATCGATGTAGGAGCTGCGCATCTCCTTCTCGAGCTCGCGCTCCTCGATGCGACCGGTGAGTGCCTCTAGCGCCATCGGGCCACTCCCTCCAGGCTGATCAGGAGGCAATTAGACATCGAGGTTCCTCACTTCCTTCGCGTAGGTCTCGATGAACGCGCGGCGGGGTTCGACCTGGTCCCCCATCAGCATCGAGAAGATCTGGTCCGCCGCCGAGGCGTCCTCGAGAGTCACCCTCTGCAGGGTCCGCGAGGCGGGGTCCATGGTCGTCTCCCGAAGCTGGTCGGCGTTCATCTCGCCGAGCCCCTTGAAGCGGGTCAGCTGGGCGCCGTGCTTGGCCAGGTCCATGACGGCGCGGTGGAGGTCCACGAACGAGAGTGCCTCCTCGCTGCGGTCCTTCAGCGTCACCCGGAACGGCGGGCGCCCGACCTGCTTCAGCAGGGTTCCGTGGACCTCTGCGAAACGGCGGTAGTCGTTGTCCTTGAACAGCGAGTCTGGGAGGCGGTGGGTGCGAGCAAGGCCGCTGCGGCGGTGGATCGCCTTGACGATCAGCTCCTCGCCGTCGTCCTCGACCAATTCCGTCTCGAACGGCTCCTCATCCGGAGTCTTGCTCTCGAGCACCTTGCGGGCGCCGGCGATCGTCGCCACCCCCTCGTCGAGCATCTGCGACTCCTCGAGAAAGCGGATCAGGTCGGATCCGTACTCGGCTTGAAGCGAGGACGCCCAGCCCTCGTACTCCTTCGCCCGCCGCACGTAGCTCTGCCAGCGGCTCTGTGTCAGCTTCGTCGTCTTGCCGTTGGCGTCGACGAGGCCGAAGTCCTCGATCCGGTCGCGCAGAAGCAGCTCCTCGAGCTCGGACTCGCGCTCCAGGTAGGTCTCCTGGTTTCCCAGCTTCACCTTGTAGAGGGGCGGCTTGGCGATGTAGACGAAGCCGGCGTCGATCAGCGGCTGCATCTGGCGGTAGAGGAAGGTCAGCACCAGGGTGCGGATGTGGGCCCCGTCGACGTCGGCGTCGGTCGCCATCACGATCTTGTGGTAGCGGGCGTCCTCGAGGTTGAACTCGTCGTGGACTCCGGTGCCGATCGCCGTGATCAGCGCCTGGATCTCGTTGTTCTGAAGGACCTTGTCGATGCGGCTCTTCTCGACGTTGATGATCTTGCCCCGCAGCGGCAGCACCGCCTGGGTCGAGCGGTCCCGCGCCTGCTTCGCCGAGCCTCCTGCGGAGTCGCCCTCGACGACGAAGATCTCCGCCAGGCTCGGGTCCTTGACCGTGCAGTCGGCGAGCTTGCCGGGCAGGGTCGAGTTCTCCAGCGCCGACTTGCGCCGGGTCAGGTCACGCGCCTTGCGGGCGGCCTCGCGTGCCCGTGAAGCCTCGACGGCCTTGGTGATGATCCGCCGCGCCTCCCCCGGGTTCTCCTCGAAGAACTCGCCCAGCTTGCGGTTGACGGCTTCCTTGACCAGCCCCTCTATCGGCGGGTTGCCGAGCTTGGTCTTGGTCTGCCCCTCGAACTGGGGATCGTTGAGCTTGACCGAGATCACCGCTGTCAGCCCCTCGCGCACGTCCTCGCCGGCGAGGTTGTCGTCCTTCTCCTTCAACACTGCCTTGCTGCGCGCGTAGGCGTTCAGGGTCCGCGTCAGCGCCGAGCGGAAGCCGGAGAGGTGGGTCCCTCCCTCGTGGGTGTTGATGTTGTTGGCGAAGCTGAAGATCGACTCCTGGTAGGAGGTGTTCCACTGCATCGCCACCTCGACCTGGCCCTCGTCGCTCTCGCTCTCGAAGTAGATGACCTTGCGGTGCAACTCGTCCTTGTTCTCGTTCAGGTAGCGAACGAAGTCCTCGATTCCGCCCTCATACTGGAAGCTGATGCGGTTGGTCTGACCGCGTTCGTCGACCAGGTCGATCTTCAGGCCCCGGGTGAGGAACGCGGTCTCGCGCAGCCGCTCGGCCAGGGTGGCGAAGTCGAAATCGATCTCCTCGAAGATCTCGAGATCGGGGAGGAAGGTGATCCGGGTCCCGGTCGCCTTCGTCGCCTCTCCCCTCTTGAAATCGGCGGTCGGCTTACCGCGCTCGTACCCCTGGCTCCAGGAGTGACCGTCCCTGGAGATCTCCAGCTGCAGCCGCTCCGAGAGCGCGTTGACGACGGAGACGCCGACGCCGTGGAGGCCGCCAGAGACCTTGTAGCCGCCGCCGTCACCGAACTTGCCGCCGGCGTGGAGCGTGGTCAGCACCACCTCGGCGGCGGGGCGCTTCTCCTTGGCGTGCTCGTCCACCGGGATGCCGCGGCCGTTGTCGGTGACGGTGCAGCTGTTGTCCGGGTGGAGGACGACCTCGACCGCGTCGCAATGGCCGGCGATCGCCTCGTCCACCGAGTTGTCGACGACCTCGTAGACGAGGTGGTGCAGGCCGCGCGGGCCGGTCGAGCCGATGTACATGCCCGGGCGCTTGCGAACGGCCTCCAGGCCCTCGAGGACGGTGATGTCGGTGGCGTCGTAGGAGCCTCCGCCGCCCTTGGGCCCGGACTTCTTCGCGGCAGCCTTGCTCTTCTTCTCAGGCAATTGTTCCCTTCCGGATATCCACAGAAAACCCCGACCACCTGGCGCATCCCAAAGGGGTGCATGGCGCAGGGTCGGGGCGGTCGATCAAGTTGACATAAAGGATACCAGCCGGGGTCCTCGGAACGGCCGCGGGTCAAAGACGAAATCCCTGCAAATCACGCTAAAATGTAAGGTATGGGGAACAACTTGGCGGCGCCTGTGGCCGAATCCACCGCCGCGTCCCGGGCAAATGGTCCACTGGGCTACTTGCTGGCTGGCCAACCAGGGCGAGTATCGAACCTCAGGGCGCGCGGTGCGCGCTCCCCCAGGCGCTGTCGCAGCCGCGCCAGCAACTGCTCGCCCATCATCTCCAGCTCCTGGCACCAGACGGCGGTCTCGCAGCGCACCCTGACCGTGCCGCCGCGCTCCGAGACAGGCTCGGCGGCGGCGGCCAGCGCCGGGCCCACCGTCTCGGCCCAGACGGCCTGGGTTGCGCCAAGCGTCGTCTCCGGCGCAACCCTCTCGCGCGCGGCGCGGATCGCCTCGGCGGCGGGGCGGGGGGCAAGCCGGCCCATCAGGCGGCCGCGGCCCGTGGGCGCCTGCGTGCACCCGGCATCCAGACGGCCGAGGCTGCCATCCGGGCCGGTACGGAGCCCGCCTCGGTCGCCGTGACCAGTGCCTGGCCGCCGTCCTCGAGGCGGGCCGAGAGCCGTTCACGACGGCTCTCATCGAGCTCGCTCATGACGTCGTCGAGAAGCATCAGCGGCGGCGCCCCGCGTGAGCGCAGCAGCGACTCCCGCTCGGCGAACAGGAGGGCCAGCAGCGCAAGACGCTGCTGGCCCTGGGATCCGTAGCGGCGCAGCAGGCGACCGTCGAGGCAGGTCCGGACCTCGTCCAGGTGTGGGCCCCAGGAGGTGCGGCCGAGGCGGAGATCGGTCTCGCGGCGTTCCTCAAGGCCGGTCCGCAACTCCTCGACGCCCCCCTCGGCCCGGGGGCTATAGGCGACCGAAGCCGGCGCCTCGAAGCCGAGGTCGTCGGCGGCCTCGGAGAAGTAGGGGGCCAACTCCGCCACGGCCTCGGCCCGGGAGGCGATCAGCGGCGCGGCGGTCTCCGCCAGGGCGGCGTCCCAGGAGGCCAGGTCCGCCTCGGCTGCGGCCCCGGCGGCTATGCGCGAGAGGAGGGCGTTGCGTTGCGCCAGCGCCTGCCCGTAACGCTGGCGCAGACCGGAGCGCGAGGGCCAGCGTGCGGTGCTGAACAGGTCGAGGTGGGCGCGGCGCTCGGCCGGTGGGCCTTTGATCAGCGCCAGACGATCAGGCGCGAAGACGGCAACCGGAGGTCGGTTGTGTGCCGCCGTCGCCGGGTCCACGGCATTACCGTCGAGGAGGTGGCGCCGGCCCTCGGCGCGGCTGACCGAAGCGAGGAAGTGCCGATCGGTGTCGTCGTCGCGGACCGAGGCTTCGGCGCGGCCGATGGACTCGGAGAAGGGGATCAGCTCACGCCGATCCGAGGTGCGGAAGGAGCGGCCGGTGAGAGCAAAGTAGAGGGCTTCGAGCAGGTTGGTCTTGCCGGAGCCGTTGTCGCCGAGGACAGCGGTGACGCCGGCTTCGAGACCGACTTCGACATCGGTGAGGCTCCTCAGCGGCCGCGCAGATACGGTGGCGACCAGCATCGCGCCTCAGACGTTGAGCCGGATCGGCATCACCAGGTAGCGGAAGTCGTCATTGTCCACCGGCTGGAGCAGGCCCGGCCGCAGCGGCGAGATCAGCCGGAGCAGGACCTGCTCTCCCTCGACGCTGTCGATGCCGTCCTTGAGGAACTCCGGGTTGAAGCCGATCTCCAGCGGCTCCCCCTCGAAGGCCGCTTCCATCGTCTCGCTCGCGTCGCCGACCTCGGGCGTCTCGGCGGCGATCGTCAACTCGCCGGGGGAAAGGGAGAGGCGCAGCGGCGCGTTTCGCTGCGCCAGTTGGCTGATCCGCCGGGTGACGTCGAGGAACTCCTCGCGCGGCAGCCGCACGTCATGCTCGTAGGACTCCGGCAGCAGTTGCTTGTAATTCGGGAATTGGCCTTCGATCAGCCGGGTGTTGAGAATGACGTCGCCGGCGCGGAAGACGGCCTGGTTCTGGAGCAGCGAGACCTCGGCACTCTCCTCAGACCCCGAGGAGAGAATGCGACCCAACTCACGCAGGGCCCGGGCGGGGATGTTCGCCTCGAGATCACCACCGATCCCGCCCTCGACCTCCGTGCGCCGGAAGCTGAGGCGGTAGGAGTCGGTCGCGACCATCGTCATCTCATCACCCGACGCGGTGACGAAGACGCCGGTGAGCACCGGGCGCATGTCGTCGCGGGAGGCTGCCCGGGCCACCACCTCCACCGTCTCGGTCAGCACCGAGGCCGGAATCCGAAGCGGCTCTCCCTCGGGCTCGGGGAAGCGTGGGAAGTCCTCGGCCGAGAGCGTTCTCAGATGGAACCTCGATCCGGCGGAGGTGATCTCAACGTCACGCTCGGCGCTGCGCGGCTCGATCTCCACGGCGTCGCCGCCGAGGGAGCGGGCAACTTCGGAAAGCAGTCGGCCGGGAAGCAGGAACTCGCCCTCGCCCTCCACCTCGGCCTCGAGCGCCGTCTCGATCCCCATCTCGAGGTCGGTCGCCCGCAGCTTCACGCTGCCGTTGGCGACATTGAGGTGAACCCCGCTCAGCGCCTGGCTCGCAGCCCGATTGGAGGCGATCCTGGAGACGATCGAGAGCTTGTCCACCAGTTCTTGTCGTTTCGTTGAGAGCTTCAAATCACCAATGCCTTATTGAGTTGGGGTAGGGGTTGTGGATAGCTGGCGAAAAGGCGGGTATTTCGCACTACAGAGCCGCTTCTCGGCTGTGGGGAGGCTGTGGAGCGCAGCGGCCGATTCTTGCATCAGGGGCGGCTGGCATCCTCAGCGCCTCGGGGTGTGGATAGCGCTGCGAAGGGTTTCGATCCTACGCTGGAGCTCGGGATCATCGTCCGCAGCAGCCTCGATCCGCCGGATCGAGTTGAGCACGGTGGTGTGATCGCGACCACCGAAGAGACGGCCGATCTGCGGCAACGAGAGGTCGGTTGCCTCCCGGGTCAGGTAGATCGCGACCTGGCGGGCGCGCAGCGGCGTCGCCGCACGGCCCGTGCCAAGCAATTCGGCGCGGGAGACCCCGAACGACTCGGCCACGCACGCCTGGATCTCCTCGGGCGCCGGCGCGATACGGGACTCTGGGCGTGCCGGGATGACCTCAGCGACGAGCTCACGGCTGAGTGGCCGGGCCATCAAGGAGGCGTGAGCGATGGTCCGGGTCAGCGCGCCGTGAAGTTGGCGGACGTTGGCATCGATCCTCCGGGCCAGCTCGGACAGAGCGTCGTGGTCGGCAATCTCGATCTCGGCTTCGCGGACCAGCCGGCGCAGGACGGCGAGACGCATGGCGAGATTGGGCGCGGCGACCTCGACGGTCAAGCCCCACTCGAAGCGGTCCCGCAGCCTTCGGGCCAGCTCGGAGAGCTCAGCGGGGATGCGATCGGCTGAGAGCACCAGTTGGCTGCCGGACTCATAGAGAGCGTTGAAGGTGTGAAAGAACTCCTCCTCGGTGTGGTGCTTGCCCTCGAGGAACTGGACATCATCGATGAGGAGGACGTCGAGGTCGCGGTAGCGGCGCTTGAACCGCTCGCTACCGGCGCACTTGAGAGAGGCGACGAACTCGTTGGTGAAGCTCTCGGCTGTGGTGTAGCGGACATTGAGCTCGGGAGCGTGGTCGGCCAGGTAGTTGGCGATCGCCGAGAGCAGATGGGTCTTGCCGAGACCGGGCGGGCCGTGGAGGAAGAGTGGGTTGTAGGCCTCGCTCGGCGCCTCGGCAACGGCCAGGGCCGCTGCGTGCGCAAGGCGGTTGCCGTCGCCGATGACAAAGCGCCCGAACACGTACTGGGGGTTGAGGACCGCGTCCTGGCGCTGCGCGTCGTCGCCGGACTCACCCCCCGCCTTGGCGGAGGAGAAGCTGACGTCGGTGAGCCTCTCGTCAACTTCGGCCAGCGCAGCCGTGACCAGGCCGGCGTAGCGGCGCTCGGCCCAAGCCCGGATCCCGTCGGGTGCGGAAAGCTGAAGCGTGCGGCCCCTGACCGCCACCGGGCGCAACGGCTCGAGCCAGATGCGGAAGGTCGACTCGGGCACGGAGGAACGAAGGCGCTCGCGAACCTCCGACCAGACATCCGCGAGATCCCCCTCGAAGCCCGCGGCCCGCTCGCCGGGGTTGGGTGGATCTGGGATTTCCTGCACGCGCGGTGCCTCTCGTTGACTTGGCTCGGTCCTCATCGGCGGCCGCAAGGGGCGCTCACCGACGAGGCGGGCCGACCATAGCGCCGCCCCACGCACGCCTGATCCCCCCTTCCGCAAATGCCGAAGAAAAGATCGAGACGCATCCACGACGCCCGTAGGACGTCGGCCCAACGCGTCCGTATACTGCCGCGTCACCTACCGATGAAGCGCACCTACCAGCCGAAGAAGCGCAAGCGAGCCCGGACCCACGGGTTCCGCGCCCGCATGCGTACCCGCGGAGGCCGGGCGATCATCAAGCGCCGGCGCCGCAAGGGCCGCAAGCGCCTGACCGCGTAACGATGGCTGCGGGCGACGCCGGGGCGCGGAAGCGTCGGCGCCTGTCGCGGAGCGGGGACTTCGATCGCGTCTATCGCGAGGGAACCTCCCACGCCACCCGCCATCTGGTGCTCTATCGCTTCCCCCGCCGCGATGGCGACTCCGCCGACGTCCGGCTGGGCGTCTCCGTCAGCCGCAAGGTCGGAGGCGCGGTGGAGCGCAACCGGGTCAAGCGGGCCCTGCGCGAGGCTTTCTGGAGCCTCGCCGACGAGCTGCCGGCGGACCACGATTTCGTCCTCGTCGCCCGGCCCGAGATGGGCGGCCTGGTCGAGGACGGCGGCACCGAAGCGGTCAGGGGCTGCATCGAGGAGGCACTGGCGGGCGATCACCCGGCGGGGGAGCGTTCCACGTGAAACGGATCGCCCTGATCCCGATCCGTGCCTACCAGCGCTGGATTTCGCCCGCGATGCCACGCCGCTGCCGCTACGAGCCGACCTGCTCCGCCTACGCGGCCGAGTCGATCCGGCGTTTCGGCGTCAGCCGCGGCATGCTGCTCGCGGCTTGGCGCCTTCTGCGCTGCAATCCCTTCAGCCGCGGCGGCTTCGACCCGGTGCCGCCCCGCTTCACGCTGCGCACGGGTCCGGTCGACCCGGCGGTCCACCACGGTGAGGCAGGAGCGAGATGACGCCGCTGGTCGCCAACATCCTGCAGCCCCTGATCAACATCGCCAACGGGGTTCTCCAGTTCTTCCACGACGACATCGGCCTCAGCTGGGGCGGCGCGATCATCGCGCTGACGATCGTCACCCGGGCGCTGCTGATCCCGCTCACCTACAAGCAGCTCAAGGGAATGCGGGCGATGCAGGCATTGCAGCCCCAGATCAAGGAGCTTCAGGCCAAGTACAAGAACGACCGTCAGCGCATGCAGCAGGAGATGATGAAGTTCTACCAGGAGAACAACGTCAACCCGTTCGCCTCCTGCATCCCGCTGCTGGCGCAGCTCCCCGTCTTCATCACGCTCTTCTACACATTGCGGACGGAGCTGCCGGCCGATATCGGCTGCAAAGCCGGCGATTGCCCCCAATCTGCCTTCTTCTTCATCCCGGATCTGACGGCGAAGGCCACGGGAACGGTGCTGATCGTGCTCCTCGTGCTCTACGTCGGCACTCAGTTGATCTCCGGGTTGGTGATGTCGGTCACCGCCGACAAGACCCAGCGGAGGATGATGATGGTGCTGCCGTTCGTCTTCGTCCCCTTCGTCATCAGCTTCCCGGCGGGTCTGGTCCTCTACTGGATCACCACCAACGTCTGGACGATCGGCCAGCAATACGTGATCCAGAAGGTGGTGCCCGCGCCCACCGTGCCGGCCGGTGCCGCCGCCGCCGTCGCAAAACCACCGCCACCACCGCCGAAGAAGAAGAAGAAGCGGCGCTGCCGGGTTGCCGGCGGGCGGGTCCTGTCACGGGATGGGACCCACCATTCCCTGCGCTCCACGGCGGGTGCTCGGGAATGGGTCCTCCCATCCTGTGCCACCCGCCCGAGACAACTACCGGCAAGCTTCAGTGAGCGAGGGCTCTTGCGCCGCGTCTCTCTCCGAGGAAATAGGCTTCGGGCGTGGCGGAGATTGACGACTGGCCGGAGGAGCCGCGGGAGCGGGTGCGGGAGATTGTGGAGCGTGTGCTCGACGAGCTCGACCTCGGCGGCGAGGTCGAGATCAGCGAGGACGAGGGCGCGATCGTCGCCTCGGTCGAGGGTGAGGACGACTACGGCCTTCTGATCGGCCGCCGCGGCCAGACGATCGACGCCCTGCAACTGCTCTGCTACCAGGCGGCGTTTTTGGGGATGCGTGAGCGCAAGCGCGTGATCCTCGACGCCGCCGGCTACCGCGAGCGACGCCGGGAGACCCTGATCGCCCGGGCCGATCGCGCCGCCGAGCAGGCGGAGTCGGGCGGCCGGCCGATCGAGATGGACCCGATGAGCGCCCAGGAGCGCCGCGTCGTCCACGAGCACCTGAAGGAGCGACCCGGGATCGAGACATACAGCGAGGGGGACGAGCCCCACCGCTGCGTCATGGTCGCCCCGCTCCTCCCCGAGTGAGCCGGGGCGGCCCGGACTCCCTCGATCAGCCCGGGCGCCGGGCGGTCATGCGCGTGCTCGAGTTGCTGGCGGCTGAGCCGGCGTCGGTCAGCTCGGTCACCGATCCCGGAAGGGCCTGGGAGGTGCACGTCGCCGACAGCTTGGCCGGGCTCGAGGCCGAGGGCCTCGCGAGCGCCGCACGGATAGCCGATATCGGCTCTGGAGCGGGGTTTCCGGGGATCGTCCTGGCCGCTGCGCTGCCCTCCTCGAGGGTCGATCTGGTCGAGTCGGTGGAGCGCAAGTGCCGGTTCATGCGACGGGCTCTCGCGGAGGCCGGGATCGCCAACGCCAAGGTGATCTGCAGCCGCTCCGAGGAGCTGGCAGGTGGCGAGGGCCGCGAGGCCTACGATGCGGTCAGCGCCCGTGCGGTCGGCCGCCTCTCCACCCTTGCCGAGCTGGCCTCGCCGCTCTTGCGGGAGGGCGGCGTGCTGGTCGCCTGGAAGGGCCGTCGTGACCCCGAGGAGGAGGCCGAGCTGGCACGGGCACAGGAGTCGCTGGCGATGCGCGCCGAGACGGTGGTCGCGGTCACGCCCTTCACCGGCAGCCGCCACCGCCACCTGCATGTCATGCGCAAGAGCGGGCCGACGCCCCAGGGGCTGCCGCGACGTGCCGGGATGGCGAAGAAGCGACCGGCGGGCGCCTCCCGCCCGCGCCGACGCTCTGACTAAGCTGGCGGCCGATGGCTTGCGACGGCGGCGAGTTCGGCGAATAGCGATGGGCGCGGTCTACGCGGTCGCCAACCAGAAGGGCGGGGTCGGCAAGACGACGACCACCGTCAACGTGGGCGCTTGCGTTGCCTCGGCCGGGCAGCAGACGCTGATTGTCGACCTCGACCCCCAGTGCAACGCCACCGTCGCCCTCGGCGGGAACCGCGACGAGAGCCCATCCTCCTACGACTGTCTCGTCGGCGACGTCTCGGTGGCGGAGGCGGCGCGCCCGGCGGGCCCCGACAACCTCTGGCTGGTCCCCGCCTCCAGGGACCTTGCCGGCGCCTCGGTCGAGCTGCCGCGGATCGAGGGTTCGGAGACCCGCCTGCGGGGCCGGCTGGGGCCGGTCAGGGATCGCTTCGTCTACACCCTGCTCGACTGCCCGCCCTCGCTGGGGCCGATCACAGTCAACGCCCTCGCTGCCGCCGACCGGGTGATCGTCCCGGTCCAGGCGGAGTACCTGGCGCTCGAGGGGCTGGTCCAGTTCCTCGACACCCTGGCCCTGATCAGGCGCGAGCTCAACCCTCCCCTGGAGCTGTCGGGTCTGCTGATCACCATGCACGATGAGCGCACCCGCCTGTCCCAGGACGTTGAGCGGGAGCTGCGCGACCATTTCCCCGACCTCGTCTTTCGAACCGTGATCCCACGCAGCGTCAAGCTCGCCGAATCCCCCAGCTACGGCTCGCCGGTGATCGAACATGCTCCCCGCTCGCGTGGCTCGAGCGCCTACCGTGAGCTGGCGGAGGAGGTGGCCGAGCGTGGCTGAGCGCCGCGGCATCGGCCGCGGGCTGGCGGCAATCCTGCCGGAGGAGGGATCCGGGGGCTCCGAGCTGCGCGAGCTGCCGGTCTCGTTGATAAAGCCCAACCCGAACCAGCCGCGAACCAAGTTCGACCCCGACGCTCTCGCGGGGCTCGCCTCTTCGATCGAGGCCAGCGGCGTCATCCAGCCGCTGCTGGTGCGCCCCCTCACCGACGGCAGCTATGAGCTGATCGCCGGCGAGCGTCGCTGGCGAGCCGCTCAGCAGGCCGGTTTCGACCGGGTGCCGGCTGTGATCCGCGACTCCGGCGAGGCCGAGCGGCTGCAGACGGCGCTGATCGAGAACATGGTCCGCGAGGACCTGAACCCGGTCGAGGAAGCCCGGGCCTGCGCCGCCCTGGTCGAGGACCTCGGCCTCTCCAGGGAGGACCTCGCCCGCCGCGTCGGCCGCAGCCGCCCAGCCGTCTCGAATCTGATTCGCCTGCTCGACCTGCCCGATGAGGCGCTCGCTCTGCTCGAGTCCGGCGAGCTCAGCGAGGGCCACGGCCGCGCCGTCCTCTCCGTCCGGGGCAACGACCTCCGCCGCCGCCTGGCGCGCTCCGCCGCGAGCGGCGGCTGGTCGGTGAGGGAAACCGAAAGAAGGGCCAAGCTGGCCAGCCAGCCAAAGACCGGAAGAGGGGGTTCAACGGTCCGGGTCAGCGCGGAGGAGTCGGCCGCCATGCGGGAGGCGGCGGAGAAGCTCGAATCGGCCCTCGGCCACGAGGTCAAGTTGCGCCGTCGCTCGGGCGAGCTGGCGGCGGAGATCCGCTTCGACGACCTCGACGAGGTGCTCGCGCTGAGCCGCTCGATCAAGCGCCGCCGCGGCTCCTGAGGCACCCTCGCCGGCCCTCCGACGGCCGCTATCATCGCCCTCCTTCGGGGCGATTAGCTCAGTCGGTCAGAGCGCTTCTCTGATAAGGAAGAGGTCCCTGGTTCGAGTCCAGGATCGCCCACTCGAGGAATCCCCTGCAAACGTGCCGCTTTGCGTGGGAATCGATACCTCTCGGGTCGCGAATCCCCCATGCGGGCGCCAGGGGACCCGCGCGTCTCTTCTGCGTGTGAGATCTGGGAGGATCCGAGCCGATGGGCCAAGGGATCAGCGAAGTCCTGGTGTACGCGGTCGGCGTGGCGCTCAGCCTGATCTCGATCATCGCCGTGACCCTGATGTTGTTCTCGAAGCGGGCGCGGGTGAATGGTCCGGTGTTCCTGCTGGGGTGGGTGCTCGCTTTGGCGCTGGTCAGCGGGCTGGCCTATTTCCTGGCCGACCAGGGCGACGCCGCGACGAGCACCTCTGCTTCGGACTCCATTGCGTGGGGCAAGATCGTCTTCGGGGTCCTGTTCCTGCTGATCGCCGTACGCAACTGGCGTAACCGCCCGGCGCCTGGCACCCAACCGGAGATGCCCAAGTGGATGGGCGGGATCGACGCCCTGACACCCGCCAAGGCGCTCGGTCTCGCCGTGCTCCTGGCGGGCGTCAATCCGAAGAACTTGATGCTCGCCGTCGCCGCCGGGGCGGGGCTCGCACAACTGGGGCTTTCAACGGGCGACTCGCTCGTCTCCCTGCTCGTGTTCGTGATCGTGGGCAGCCTCACCATCGCCGGGCCGGTCGTCTACTACTTCGTCGGTGGCGACGACGCCGAGACCCGGCTGAACGAGATGAAGGATTGGTTGGCCATCCACAACGGCGCGGTCACGGCCGTGGTGTTCCTCATCTTTGGCGTCGACCTCATCGCCAAGGGCCTGCCGCCGCTGACGTAGTCCCGGTGGCCTAACGCCGGCCCTGCGCGACGTCACCGACGCGATCTCAACCATGCGAGGCGGGCGCAGCGGCCGCGGCGCCGTGGCACTTCTTCCACTTACGCCCGCTGCCGCAGGTGCAGAGGTCGTTCCGACCCCGCGCGGCATCCTCGGAGGCGTATCGCCGCATGATCTCGGCGGGTGCACCGCCCTGGTTCAGCAGCTCGCACATCACCCGCATCGGCTCCTCGATGTGGTGGAAGAACAGCTTGTAGCCGGGGCAGAGGTAGTTCAGCCCGGGCTCGCCACTCGGGGTCGAGATGAAACGATCCTTCGGGCAGCCCCCGTGGCAGGCGAAGCGCACGTCGCACTCGAGGCAGTACTGGGGAAGCGTCTCGCGCTTGTCGAGACCGAACTGCCGCTGGCGGGGTGAGGCAACCAGGTCGAGCATGTTCTCCTCGGCGATGTTGCCCAGGAGGTAATCGGGCTCGACGAAGTGATCGCAGGAGTAGAGGTCGCCGTTGTGCTCGAGGGCGAGCGCGTTGCCGCAGGTCTCGCAGTGGATGCAGAGGCCCGGCGGCTCGCCGTAGAAGTTCTGCAGCGCGACGTCGAACATCTGCACGTAGACCTGGGCAACGTCGCGGCGGACCCATTCCTCGAAGACGTCGATCAGGAACCGCCCGTAGCCCTCACCCGAGATCGAGCGTCCGGTGACGACGTCCCCCTCCTGCACGTAGAGCGGGCGATCGCGCCACGATGACCAGGGCACGGTCCCGTCCTCGGCCGCGTCAGGGACCCGCTCGATGATCGGGATGAACTGGACGAAGCGGGCCCCGCACTCGTCTCGAAGGAAGGAGTAGACCTCGCGCCCCCGCTCGGCGTTGGCGGCGTGGATCGTCGTCAGGGCATTCCACTCGACCCCCGCCTCCCTGAGGAAGCCGAGGCCGCGCATCACCTGGTCGAAGGAGCCGCTACCCCCGCGGGTCACGCGGTAGGCGTCGTGGATCTCGCGTGGTCCGTCGATCGAGACACCGACGAGGAAATCATGTTCCTTGAAGAACGCCGCCCACTCGGCGTCGAGCTTGGTGGCGTTGGTCTGGATCGTGTGCTGGGCCCGCTGGCCGGGCTTCAGATTCCTCTGCGCGATCTCGACCGAGCGGCGGAAGAAGTCCAGGCCCATCAGTGTCGGCTCGCCGCCCTGCCAGGCGATCGTCACTTCCGGAACCCGGGCGTGCGCCTCGATCAGCTGGCCCAGATAGAGCTCCAGCGTGTCCTCGCTCATCCGGAAGCGGCTGTCCGGGTAGAGCATCTCCTTCGAGAGGAAGAAGCAGTAGTCGCAGTCGAGGTTGCACTGAGCGCCGGTCGGCTTCGAGAGCAGATGAAAGGCCGGCGGCGCTCCATCCGGCACGGCCTTCTTCGATGCAGTCGCTGGAGCCCTGCCCTCGACCAGGGGCTCCCCTCAGGCGTCCCCTTCGGCCATCTTCTGCTGAGCGTCGGCCAGCGCCCCCTTCAGCGCCTGGACGTGGCTCCCCTCGGCCTCTCCGACCGTCTTCTGCACCGCCCGCACCACTGCGGGCTCGACCTTGTCGGCCTCCGAGTGGGAGTAGGCGACGATCAGGCCCGCGCCTCCGAGTGGGATCGTCTCTCCCGCCTGCTCCCCGATCTTGCCGGCGACCTTGTGGTGAAGCAGACCGCCAGCACCGGCTCCCAGCGCGGCCCCGACGGCGGTGGCGGCGAGCAGCGGTGGGGCGAACAGTCCGACCGCAAAGCCCACCGCCCCGAGGCCCGCCGCACCCTCGCGAACCATGTGGTCGGTCTCCTCGACCGAGAGCTCGCCCTCGAGGTCCTTGCTGACGACGACGGCGCCCTGCAGGTGCCCGCCGCACTCGCGGACCGCGTTGTAGTCCTCCTCGGCCGCGTCCTTCGAGAGATAGCCGCCGATCAGGACGTCGATCGTGTCATGCAGTTTCATCGGGTTCTCCTTGCGGCGGCATCCATCAGGCCGTCAGCGCGTGGGCCGTGTGGCCGTGGTGGACGTTCTTGTGCAGCTCGTGCTTCTCCTCCTCCGAGGGGTGTTGCTCGATGTCGAAGGTGACCTTCTCGATCGTGCCGGTGAAGGCGAACGGCTTGCGGTCCTCGTAGGAGAGGTCGACGACGCCCCCGTTGTCGCGGCCTATGTCCATCCCCGCGTAGCCGGAGAAGCGGATCGGGACGGTGTGCTCCATCTTGCCCTTGCCCACCGGGCGGTCGTCGATGAAAAGGGTGACCTCTCCGCCGGTGGCCATTTGTGCCGAGTCTGCGGCGAACTCCATCCGGACCTTGACCTCACCCTCGGGCAAGGGCTCCTCCGCCTGCTGGCGGAAGACGAAGACCCCCATCATCGAGTAGGTGTGGGTCAGCTTGCCGTCGTCGACGAAGAGCGAGAAGCCGCCCAGGTGATCGGCCTCGGCGACGATCACACCCTCGGCTCCACCCGGAGGGATCACGAGGTCGGCGCTGATCGAGTAGGAGTGGTTGTAGATCCGCGGGATCATGCCCGAGAGCACGTTCTGGACATCGCCGCGGAACTCGAACTTGGCGATATCAGGGAGTGGAGGCAGCATTCCGAAGAACCCCGCCAGCGGAGCCATCAGCGGCAGCACCTTGTACTTCTCCGCCTCCTGCCAGAAGAGCTCCTTCAGCTCCTTCACCTTCTCGGGGTGCTCCGCGGCCAGATCATTCGCCTGGCTGAAGTCGTCGGGCAGGTAGTACAGCTCGGTGGGATCGTCATCCGGGTTCCACGTCCCCGGGGTGTAGGGCTTCAGGGCGTCGGGCGTCAGGACCCACGGGATGCGCTCGGTCCGCATCGAGAGCCACCAGCCGTCCTTGTACATCGAGCGGTTGCCGATCGTCTCGAAGTATTGCTGGGTGTGTCGCTCGGGAGCGTCGGCGTCGGTCAGCGAGTCGGCGAACGTCACACCGTGCATCGGCTGCTGCTCGATCCCGTCGATGTGCGTCGGCATCGGTATGCCCGCGATATCGAGGATCGTCGGGCCTATGTCGATGACATGGGTGAAGTGCGTCCTCAGGGCGCCGTCGTCGGCGATTCGCTCCGGCCAGTGGGCGACGAGCGGGTTGCGCGTGCCGCCGAGGTGGGAGCCCACCTGCTTTCCCCACTTGAACGGCGTATTGCCGGCCCAGGCCCAGGCGGCCGAGTAGTGGGGGACCATCATCTGGTTGCCCCAGGCCTCGATGCCGCCGTAGCGCTCGGCGAGCTGCAACTGCATCTCGTCGGTCAGCGGGATCCCGTTCTGCATCGTCAGCTCGTTGAAGGAGCCGGTGATCGTGCCCTCCATGCTGGCGCCGTTGTCACCCCAGATCCAGAGGACGAGCGTGTTGTCGAGCTCGCCCAGCTCGTCGATCGCATTGATCACGCGACCGACGTTGTAGTCGGCGTTCTCGGAGTACCCCGCGTAGACCTCCATCTGGCGGGCGTAGTAGGCCTTGAGCTTGTCCGGGACGTCTTCCCAGGCGGGGAACGCGTCGTCGCGCGGCGTCAACTCGGCGTCGGCGGGGATCACGCCAAGCTCCTTCTGCCGCGCGAACGTCTCCTCGCGCAGCTTGTCCCAGCCCTGGTCGAACTTGCCCTTGTACTTCGCGGCCCATTCCTGGGAAACGTGATGTGGAGAATGGCTGCAGCCGGTGGAGAAGTAGGCGAAGAACGGCTTCTTGGCGTCCTGTGCGCGGATCGCGTGCAGCCAATCGATCGTCTTGTCGGCCATGTCGTCGGGCAGGTAGTAGGGGTCGTCGGCGTCGTAGAAGGACTCCGGGGTGCCGATGATCTTCTGGTTCTCGGTCAGGCACGGGTCCCACTGGCCCGATTCCCCGCCGAGGAACCCGTAGAAGTAGTCGAAGCCCCAGCCGACGGGCCAGCGGTTGAATGGGCCGGCGGGGCCCTGCTGGCTGTCAGGCGTCAGGTGCCACTTTCCGAAAGCGGCGGTGCTGTAGCCGTTGTCCCGCAGGATCCTCGGGAACGGCATGCAGTCGTCGGGGAGGAACGCCGTATAGCCGGGAAAGCCGGTGGAGAACTCGCCGACCGACCCGAAGCCGACGGCGTGGCTGTTGCGGCCCGTGAGGAGCGCCGCCCGCGTCGGCGAGCAGAGCGCCGTCACGTGGAAGCGGTTGTAGCGGACGCCTCCCTCCGCCATCCGGGTGTAGTTCGGGGTGTCGATCGGCCCACCGAAGGTCCCGGCGTTGCCGAAGCCGGCATCGTCGATCAGGACCACGAGGACGTTCGGCGCACCGTCAGGAGCATCGACGTGGCCTATCAAGTCCCAATCGGGCTGCGATCCCTCGAGCGTCCGGTTGACCACGCCGCTGAACTGCTGCTGGCGGATCGGGAGTTTGCTTCGATCAGGCTGGCTCATCATCTACCTCCGATTCCTGGGGCGGCGAGAGACGCTGCAATCCGAGCAGTGACTCTATCCCAGCGATTGGGTGGGTCAACGATGTTCCCACCGCGTGCCTGTGGCGGCATCATCCGATCCGAATGATGCCGCCGGGGTTGGTCCACGGAGAGGGCGTCGCCCTGCTTCCACGGCTGATGCTGCGCCCGCCGCACCCGGGTGTGAGAGTCAAGCCGCTCGGACCCGGCGCCCCGATCCGGCGGATCGTCGGGGTGCGCCAGCCCAGCCGCTACCTGACCCCCTCGGTCGAACGCTTCCTGGAGTTCCTGTGCGCCGCGGGCAAGCGCCACGCCGAGCCGATCTAAGTTCAGTCGCCGCGAAACCGCTGTGCGCGGTGTGGCGCCCGGATCATCGCGTCGCGGGAGGCGCTGTCGCTAAAGGCCCCCGGAGGGGTGAGCCGAACCGAGATGTGGACTCTCAGCTTGCCCGCTTCGTCAAGGGCTTTCGACGCTCCGCGGGATAGCCTCACCTTGACGCGGCGGGTGCTGGCGGGCGCGACTGACAGCTCGGCCTTGCCCAGATGCTTGGCGATGCGCGATTGAGGTGCATGGGCTCTTCTGGCTGCGCCTGCGTCGACCGCCGCAACGCCGCTGCACCTGCTTCCGCCCGGCGGACATTTGGCGTCGATGCCGGTGAGAACCACCAGCCTTCCGTGGCGACCCCGCCTGACGCTCGCCTTGCGCTTGACCGTGACACTGGCGCGCCTGCAACGATCCCCCAGTGGTCCGGCCCTGTGGATCGCAGCGACGTCGGCTGCGCTCAGGGTCCCGCCGTAGATACGGATCCGCGCGACGGCGCCGGCCGAATCTTCTCCCGTCGTGCCCCCGGTGTCGTTGTCCTTGAAGAACCTCATCGAGGTCGCCTGCGCCTCGCCTGTGCTGGCGTAGCTGAACTGCCGAACTCCGTTGACGTAGCCAGCCGTCTGATCCGTCCCCTCGACATAGGGGTAAGAGAGCGCAACCTCCGCGTAGCCGTCGTCGGCGAACACGGCAGCCGGACCGAGAACGTCCCTGACGGGCAGGCTGAGGTCATAGAAGTCCAGCAGTCCGGAGTGGTCGTATAGCCCGCTGTCGGTTGCGAAAGCACCGCCGATTCCCGGGGCGTAGATCCGCCTGTAATCGGACACATCCGCGAGGCGGAAGATCACATCGATCGAGTAGTGGTTGGTGGAAACGAGCGCCCCGGTCCCCAGCTGCACCCCGCTTCCCTTCTGGAAAGTGAGCACACGGGCCGCCCTGCATCCGACCTTCTCCGTGGCGAAACGCGTTGCCTGCGCCGACGTCGTCGATCGAAGGAGCGCCGGCAACCGAGGATGCATGCGAGTCCTGGAACCTGAAGTCAGCCTTGAGCGCCGGCAGCGCGCCGGCGCCCTGAGCAAGAGCGGCCGCCGAAACGGCAGCCGCGATTATTGCCAGTACCACCCTCCGCAACACGCGCAAAGGCTAACCGAAGCAGTTGCAGGGCCCAGACCGCCTCCGGCGGAGCCGAGATCAGCGTCTGACGACGAACCTCGGACACCGGTGCGCATTCTCGCTCACGGACCGGGTGGCGACGCGCCTGGGCGCACCTATAATCGGTCTTCCGTCCCCGCCTGGAGCGAACTCTTGCAGCAGATGCAGA
The DNA here is from genome assembly GCA_963840235.1 of uncultured Actinomycetes bacterium. Lineage (GTDB taxonomy): Bacteria > Actinomycetota > Thermoleophilia > Solirubrobacterales > 70-9 > JBBRHQ01. The sequence continues at coordinate 188,249 of CAWIYC010000009.1, read as the reverse complement.
TCTACGGTGTCAGCTTCGACATGGTCGGCAAGCAGCCGATCGTGCTGCTGAAGACGGTTGACGGCAACAAGTTCCTGCCGATCTGGATCGGGCACCCCGAGGCGGCGGCGATCCTGATGAAGCTGCAGGGAGCCTCGACGCCGCGGCCGATGACCCACGATCTGCTCTCCGACATGCTCGACCAATTCGATGCCAAGTGTGAGCGGGTCTCGGTGACCGAGCTGCGGGACAACACCTTCTTCGCCTCGATCACGATCTCGGTCAACGGCTCCGAGATGGACATCGACTCGAGGCCCTCCGACGCGCTCGCGCTCGCCGTGCGGGTCTCGGCCCCGATCTTTGCCGCCGAGGACGTGATCGAGGAGTCGGCGATCGAGTTCGAGCACGAGGTCGAGGACACCGAGGAGGTCGTGGAGAAGTTCAAGGACTTCCTCGACGAGGTCTCGCCCGAGGACTTCGCCCAGGGCGAGGAGTAGGCGCTCTCAGCGCTTCGCCGCGAGCGCACCGCGCTCCAGCGCCAGCCCCAGGATCCGCTCCACCAGCGGCTCGAAGCCGATGCCGGCCGCCTCCGCCGCCTGTGGCAGCAGGCTGGTGTCGGTCAGCCCCGGGATCGCGTTGACCTCGAGCACCTGCGGGACGGCGGCGTCGAGCATCACGTCCACGCGGGAAAAGCCGGAGCAGCCGAGGGCCTCGTATGCCCCTGCCGCCACCTCGGTCACCGCCCGGGCCTCTTCCGGGGAGAGCTCGGCCGGGCAGACGAAGGAGGTGCGGCCGATCTCGTAGCGGGCCTCGAAGTCGTAGGCATCGCTCTCGTTGGGGATTGCCTCGACGATCGGCAGCGGCTCCGAGCCGAGCACGCTGACGGCCAGCTCGCGACCGTCCACGTAGCTCTCGAGCACCACCCGGTCGCCGTAGCTGAAGGCCGCGACCAGCGCCGCCGGCAGCTCCTCCGTGCCGGCGGCGAACTTGACCCCGAGCGAGGACCCCTGGCTGGCGGGCTTGACCACGAGCGGGAACCCCAGCCGCGCGGCGATCTCGTCCAGAGCGTCCGCCGCGCCGAGCTCGCCGAAGGCCGTCTCGTTGAAGGCGAACCAGTCCGGCGTCGGGATCCCGGCCTCGCGCAGGACGTGCTTGGAGGCGACCTTGTCCATGCAACGTGCGCAGGCGGCGACCCCCGGCCCGGTGTAGGGAATGCCGAGGATCTCCAGCAACTCCTGCACGGTCCCGTCCTCGCCTCCGGGGCCGTGCATGGCGATGAAGGCGACGTCCGGGCGCTCGGCCGCCAGGCGCTTGACCAGGTCGGGGCCGACGTCGAGAGAGATGAGCACGTGCCCGAGGCGCTCCAGCGCGTCAGCGACGCGGGCCGCCGAGCGCAGGGAGACGCCCCGCTCGAGCGAGCGCCCGCCCTTCAGCACCGCGACCTTCACCCCGAGCCCTCGCCGGTGCGGGGGAAGGGGAGCACGTCGGCCTCCGGCGATGCCTCATGGGCCGGCACCACCGGATGCTCGCCGGTGAGGGTCTCGTAGAGCTCGACCTGCTCGCCGACGACGCGGCCGATGCGGCGGATGCCCTCTCGGATCTCCTCTTCGCCCACCCCGGAGAAGTTGAGGCGCATCGAGTTGCTGCCACGACCCTCGTCGACATAGGCCGCTTGGCCGGGGACGAAGGCGACGTTCTCGCCGAGGGCCTTCGCCAGCAGGTCGCCGGTGTCGATGTAGTCGGGCAGGGTGGCCCAGATGAAGAGCCCCCCGGCGGGCTTGGTCCAGCTCGCCTGCGGAGGGAAGTGGCGGGCGAGCGCGGAGATCATCGCGTCGCGGCGGGTCCGGTAGATCCCGATCAGGCTGGCGACGTAGTCCTGCCAGCGCTCCTGGGCGAAGTACTCGCGGACGAAGTACTGGGTCAGGGTCGAGGAGCAGAGATCGGCGGCCTGCTTCCCCAGCACCAGCTTCTCCATCACCGGCGGCGGCGCCACGGCCCAGCCGAGCCGGATCCCGGGGGAGAGGATCTTCGAGAAGGTGCCGAGGTAGACGACGTAGTCGCCGCCGTCGAGCTGGTAGAGCGGCGGCAGCGGGTCGCCCTCGTAGCGAAGCAGCCCGTAGGGGTTGTCCTCGAGAACCAGCAGCTCGTGCTCCCGCGCCAGCTCGACCAGGCGCCGGCGGCGCTCGAGCGAGAGCGTCACCCCGGCCGGGTTCTGGAAGCTCGGCACCGAGTAGATGAACTTCGGCCGCCGCCCCGCGGCCGCGAGATCGCCGAGCACCTCCTCGAGCACGTCCATCCGCATCCCCTCCGCGTCGCACTCGACCTGGGTCACGTCGGCCTGGTAGCTGCAGAAGACCGGCACCGCACCGGGATAGGTCGGCGCCTCGCAGATCACCGGGTCGCCGGGATCCACCAACGTCTTGCAGAGGAGGTCGATGGCCTGCTGACCGCCGGTGGTGACGATCACGTCCTCGGTCTCGGCCAGCATCCCCTCGGCGGCCATCACTGCGGTGATGCACTCCTTGGTCTCCTCGAAGCCCTCGGTCGGCCCGTACTGGAGCGCTTCGGCCGCGGACTCCTGGGCGATCCGCGTCATCTGGGCGGCGAAGCTCCGGGGCGGGAAGGTCGAGGTGTCGGGGAAGCCGCCCGCGAGCGAGATCACCTCCGGCCGCGCCGTGATCGCCATCAGGTCGCGCATGGCCGAGGACCGCATCACCCTGGTGCGCTGGGAGAACAGGCCCGCGTAGCGCTCGAGGTCGCGGGCGCTGGTGTGGGCCCGGCGGCGTCCGGCGGGTCGCTCCATCATCGGGAAGTGTCGCTGAAAGATCCCTCAAGCGCGAGACGCTGATTCGAGTCACCGGCCGCTGCCCGGCACATGCGGGCCTCCAACAGGCGCACACGCCGACCCTCCGGCTAGCTAGTTTGTCCGGGCATGGACTCGTTCCTGGCCATCTGCGCAGGTCTCGGAGTCGGCCTCGGGGTCGGCACCCTCGCCGGTGCTCTGGGACGAGAAGGCAAGGAAGCGAACCTCGCCGCCCTGCTCGCGGCTCTCCTCGCAGGCGCCGCGGTGGCCGCCGTAGGAGTCGCCGACGACGCTGCCCTGGGGGGAGCGATAGCCGCCGGCCTCGGCGCAGCGCTCGCCGCCGGGGTCGTCTCGGGGGTGGTCGCAGGAGCGGGAAGGCGCGACAAGGATGGGGCCGGCGGAGTCGGTCTCTTCGCCGCTGCGGCCGGAGTATTGGTCGCGGGCCTCTCGGTCCTTCTGCCGCCGCTTTCCCTGATCGCGCTGGCCGGGCTACTGTGGCTGTGGGCCGGACGGCGCCGGCGCTCGCAGCGCAAGTACGAGGGCCTGCGCGTTCTGCGGTGAGCAGCGGCCGGGATCGCGGCGAGTGATGCGGAAGAAGCTCGTCCTCTCATACATCGACTCGCTGCGCACCGACATGCTCGAGTTGGCGATCGGCAACGGTCAGGCGCCGACCCTGGCCAAGCTGGTCGATCGCGGGGTGTTGATCGAGGACTGCGTCTCCAGCTTCCCCTCGGTGACGCCCGTGGCCTCGGCCGAGATGGTCACCGGCGTTGGCCCCGACCAGCACTGGATCAGCGGCATGAACTGGTATCACCGACTCGAGCGGCGCTACGTCGAGTACGGGTCCTCGTTCGAGGCGACGCGGGCGTTCGGAATCTTCCGCTCGCTCTACGACCTCGTCTACAACATGAACCTCGCCCACCTGAGCCCGGAGGTGGAGACGCTGTTCGAATCGCTCGACGACGCCGGGCTGCGGACGGCCTGCACCCCGTTTCTGATCTACCGTGGCCGCCACCGCCATCAGGTTTCCCTCGACGGGCTCCTGCGGCGCGCCGTGGACGCCACCCGCCTCAAGTTCCGCCACCACACCTGGGGCCCGGGCGAGCTCTTCTACGGTGAGCTCTACGCCAGCCGCCAGGTCCCCTGCAAGCCGAGCTCGATTCCCGGCAGCCGCGACGGCTACTCCGCCTGCTGCGCGGCGGAGCTCGCCGCCGCCGGCCTCTACGACTTCCTCCTCTTCTCGCTGCCCGACAACGACAACTACTCGCACCGTCACGGCCCCGACGCCAGCCTCGAGTCGATCGGCAAGGCGGACCACTGTTTCGGCAAACTGATCGAAGCATCCGGCGGTATGGACGGGTTCCTCGCCGACAACGCCCTGATCCTGATGGCCGACCACGCCCACACCGCCGTTCATGCGGAGCTTCCCCTCGCCGACGCCCTCGGACGGCGCTGGAAGGTGCTGCAGCCCTCAGAGGACCGCCCGGAGGACGCCGATCTCGCCGTCAGCCCGACCTCGCGGGCGGCCCACGTCTACCTGCTCGACCCCGACCACCACCGTGCCCAGCACCACGCCGTCCGCTCTGAGCTGGCCGAGATCGAGGGGGTGGACCTGGTCTGCTGGCTGGAGGGTCCCGGCGGTGCGCCGCTCGAGCGCCCGGACCCCGGCATCGCCGAGCGCGACGGTCTCACCGCGGTGATCGAGCGCGACGGCTTCGAGCTTCGCTTCCGCCCGGGATCGGAGGTCGAGGACCTGCGGGGCGATGGCTGGGAGGTCGACGGCGACCTCGCCGCCGTCGACGCCGCCGTCGAGGACGGGGTGATCGGCAGCGATCAGTACCCGGACCCGCTGTCGCGGGTCTGGTCCGCGCTCTGCGCCCCGCACGCCGGAGATGTGCTCGTCTCGGCCTCGCTCGGTTACGAGTGCGTCGACTGGGGCGGCTCCGCCCACCTCGGGGGAGGAAGCCACGGCTCCCTGCACCGGGGCGACTCGCTCGGCCCGCTGCTGTTCGTCGGCTGCGGGCCCGAGAGCGCCGGCGAGCGGCGGCAATGGAACCTGCGTGACGTCGCACCGGTCGTGCTGGACCACTTCGAGGTTGGGAGCTGCGCGTGAGCCCGGTGGCGACAGCGAGGCGGATCGGAGCGGGCGCGCGCCACTCCGCCAACTGGATGCAGCTTCTCAAGTTCGGCCTGGTTGGCGTCTCCGGCTACGTGGTCAACCTAGGTGTCTTCGCGCTGCTGCTCCAGTTCCTCTCCCTGCACCACGTACTGGCTGCGATCGGCGCCTTCATCGTCGCCGTCTCCAGCAACTTCTACTGGAACCGGCACTGGACCTTTCGCGCCTCCAGCGGCCACGCCGGCTTCCAGGCGATCCGGTTCTTCACCGTCAGCGTTGGCGCCCTCGGGGTGAACCTGGTCGTGCTCGAGGCGCTCATCGGCGCCGGTTTGGGCGTGCTCCCCTCGCAGGCGATCGCGGTGGCGACCGCGATGCCGTTCAATTTCGTGGGGAACAAGCTGTGGACGTTCTCCTAGGCAGGCGCGAGAGGGGGAGGCAGGAGAAGGGGAAGAGCAGGCTGCCCCGCTGCCGGCTGGTCGCGCTGGTCGTGCCGGTCGCGCTCTGGCTGCCCGCGACGGCATCGGCGGCCGGGCAGACGGTGACCGATTCGCCGCCCTCCTCCGGGGCGCCGGAGGTCAGCTCCGGGCAGGCCACCAGGATCGCCGACCGCGACCCCAAGGTGGTTGCCGAACGTCGCGAGAACCCGGGCATGACCTCCAGCGCCAGCCTCGTCGAGGGCAACTGGGAGATCGGCTACTTCGCCCACGACGACGAGGTCGCGCTGGTCCTCGTCGACCCCACGACCGGGCTCGTGAAGGAGTCGTGGACCGGCCACCAGGTTGCCTGGAAGATGGCGCGCGGCTATTCGGGCGCTTTCGGGCACAAGCTCAACGCCCCCTACGTCTTCATCCCCCTCTGCCTGCTGTTCCTGATCGGCCTCGCCGATTGGCGCCGGCCGTGGCGCTTCGCCAACCTCGACCTGCTCGTGCTGCTCGGCTTCGCCGTCTCGCACTTCTTCTTCAACCGGGCGCAGATCGGCGTCTCGGTGCCGCTGGCCTACCCGCCGATGCTCTACCTGCTGGCGCGCATGCTCTGGATCGGCTGGCGGGGTCGCGGCGATGGGCTGCGCCCGGTCTGGCCCGCGAGGTGGCTTCTGATCGCGGCCCTCTTCCTGGTCGGCTTCCGGGTCGGCCTCAACCTCGCCGACTCGGGGGTGATCGACGTCGGCTACGCCGGGGTCGTCGGCGCCGACCGCGTCGCCGACGGAAAGCAGCTCTACGACAACTTCCCCGAAGACGTCTCCGAGGGCGACACCTACGGCCCCGTCAACTACTACGCCTACGTCCCCTTCGAGCAGGCCTTCCCCTGGGGCGGCAGCTGGGACGACCTCCCCGCCGGCCACGCCGCCGCGGTCTTCTTCGACCTCGGCGCCTTCGCCCTCCTGATCCTGCTCGGCCACCGCATGCGCCGGGGCCCGCCCGGGGCGATGCTGGCAGCCACCCTCGGCTTCGCCTGGGCTGCCTTCCCCTACACCGCCTACGTGCTCGAGTCCAACTCGAACGACTCCCTCGTCGCCCTCCTCCTGGTCGCGACCCTCCTGGTCGCAGCCCGCCCCGCCGCCAGGGGCGCGATGCTGGCCCTGGCAACCCTGACCAAGTTCGCCCCAATCGTCCTCGCCCCCATGCTCGCCACCTACGACGCCCGGGACCCCGACGCCTCCAATCGCAGTGTTGATGCGACCGAAGCGGCGGCCGTGGACGCCACTGCCGCGGGTGGCACGGAATGGGGGGACCGCCACTCGGCGAAAGCCGAGGGGTGGTGGGCCCAATTCCGTGACAGGACCCGCGGCCCTGGTGTATTCGTCCTTTCCTTCGTCGGGGTATCGCTGCTGGTGCTGCTTCAGACCCTCCTCGACCCGGGCCTGGCGACCTTCTACGACCGCACCCTCGGCTACCAGGCCGGCCGCGAGAGCCCCTTCAGCGTCTGGGGCCAGGCTCCCTCGCTGGAGCCGCTGCGGACCGCGGTCATCGTCGCCACGGGACTGCTGGCGCTGCTTCTTGCTTTTCGCCCCCGGCGCAAGTCACTGGTGCAGCTGGCGGCGCTCGGGGGGGCGCTGCTGCTCGCGGTGGAGTTGACCGCCGAGCACTGGTTCTACCTCTACATCGTCTGGTTCCTGCCGCTGGTCCTGGTCGCGCTTGCCGGCCTCAGGCCACAGCCGGAACCAGGATCTGCTCGATCGACTCCGCCAGGCCGTCTGGCCGAGCCACGACCAGGACCCCCATCACCCAGACGTCCTCCTCGGCCGTCTCGAAGCGAACCGGCATCTGCGTGATCATCGACTCCAGCGCCTGATCTCGTTTGACCCCGATCACCCCCGCCCTCGACCCGGTCATGCCGACGTCGCTGACGTGGGCGGTCCCGCCGGGAAGGATGCGGGCGTCGGCGGTGGGGACGTGGGTGTGGGTGCCGAGGACGGCGGCGACGCGGCCGTCGAGGTGCCACCCCATCGCCACCTTCTCGCTTGTCATCTCCGCGTGGAAGTCGACGACGATGACATCGGCGTCGAGCCTCTCGAGCACGGCGTCCGCCTCGTGGAACGGGGAGCGCGCGACCCGCAGCCCGGCGGCGCCGCTGAGATTGAGGACGCCGACTCTGGCGGCAGCGCTCTCGACGACCGTGTGACCCCGCCCGGGGTTCGCGTGCGGGTAGTTGGCGGGGCGGACGATTCGCTCCTCGCGGTCGAGATACGGATAGACGTCGCGGTGGCGGTAGACGTGGTTGCCGGTGGTGATCACGTCGGCGCCCGCGGCGAAGATCTCCGCGGCCGTCTTCTCGGTGATGCCGATGCCGCCGGCCGAGTTCTCGCCGTTGACGATGACCAGGTCGGGGCGGTGGGCTTCGCGCAGCTCCGGCATCGTTGCCGACAGTCCCCGGCGCCCCGGGCTCCCGACGACGTCGCCGATGAAGAGGATGCGCACGGGGCGGGAGGCTAGACGTTTGATCCGCATCGGACACTCGCCGGGCCGACGTCGCTAGCGTTCCGCGCGCGATGAGTGAGGAGACGAAGCAGGCGGGGGCCTCCGGGTCGGCGCTCGAAGCCCACGGTCTCGTCAAGCGCTACGGCCAGCGGGCGGCCCTGCGTGGGATTGACTTCGAGGCCAAGCCGGGCGAGCTCTTGGCGGTGATCGGGCCCAACGGCGCCGGCAAGACGACGCTGCTCTCGATCCTCGCCGGGATCATCCGCTGCGACGAGGGCGAGGTCCGCCTGCCCCGGGGCGAGGTCGGATGGGTCCCCCAGCACGCGGCCCTCTACCGCCGGCTGACGGTGGAGGAGAACCTGCGTCTCTTCGCCCGCCTCGAGGGCCATGCGGACCCCGACGCGACCGTGCGCGAGATGCTCGAGCTGACCGGCCTGGAGGAGAGAAGGGGAGAGCTGATCGCCCGCCTCTCCGGCGGCAACCAGCAGCGGGTCAACATTGCCATCGGCCTGCTCGCCCGGCCCGTCGTCCTCCTTCTCGACGAGCCCAGCGTCGGGCTGGACCCGCGCCAGCGGGCGCGCCTGTGGGAATTCGTCTCCGCCCTCGCCGGGGGCGGCACCACGGTGATCTTCTCCACCCACAACATCCAGGAGGCCGAGCGCTACGGCCAGCGGATGCTCGTCCTCGCCGACGGCGAGGCCCTCTTCGATGGCCCCGCGGCGGACCTCCGGGCCGCCGTCTCCGAGGAGGCCCCCGAGGCCGCCAACCGGGACTTCGAGACCGCCTTCGTCACCTACCTCCAGCACAGGGGGCACTGAGGTGCGCTGGCTCCTGCTCAAGGACTTGCAGATACTGAGGCGCTCGCCGCTTCAGGCGTTCCTGCTGGTCGCCTACCCGGTGCTGATCGCCGTCCTCGTCGGTTTCGCCATCTCGCGGGGCCCGGAGAAGCCCCGGGTCGCCTTCCTCAACCAGGTGCCGAAGGGCACGGCGGTCCAGATCGGCGGCAGCGACTTCAGCGTCGTCGGCGCCCGCAACAGGCTCTGCAGCCGGATCGAGTGCGTCCGGGTCTCCTCGCGCAAGGAGGCGATTGACAAGGTCGAGTCCGGAGACGTGCTCGGAGCCCTGATCCTGCCCGCTGACCTGGCCGAGCAGGTCAGCTCTCTCTCCTCGCTCAACGCGGGACAGCCGAGGGTCGAGGTGATCGTCAACCAGGAGGACCCGGTCAAGGCGCGCCTGGTCGACGACCGGATCTCCTCGCTGCTGGCCCAGGCCAACCTGGTGATCGCCCGCCAGGTCGCCCGCACCGGCAGCGACTACCTCGACCTGATCCTCAACGGCGGCCACTTCGACTTCTTCGGACAGTCATTCGACATCCTCGGGTTGAAGTCGAGCGCGAAGGTCCTGCAAACGCTGCGCCCCGTAGTGCCGCCGAGGGCGCGCGGATCGCTCGACCAGGTCACCCGGTTCGCGGCGCTGGCCCGCGACAACCTCGACCTCGCCGGGCCGCTGCTGAAGTCGGTCGCCCAGCCGATCGAGGTGCAGAAGACCGTGATCAGCGGTGAGACCCCCCCGCTCGACATCTTCGCCATCGCCGTAGCGGCAACCTTCACCCTGATGTTCGTCACCGTCCTGCTGGTCTCCGGGTCGCTGGCGCTGGAGCGGGAGGAAAACGTCTTCGCCCGCCTCACCCGCGGCCTCGTTTCCCGGGCCGGGTTGCTGGTCGAGAAGGTCGGGCTCGGGGTCGCTGTTGGCCTGCTGGTGACAGTGCTGATGCTGGCCGGGCTGCAGCTGTTCGTCAACCTCGACTGGGGTCGCTTCGGACTCTGGCTGATCGCGATCGCAGCCGGAGGCGCCGGCTTCGCCGCCGCCGGGGCTGCCCTGGGCGCGGTCGCCCGCGAGGTCCGCGCCGCCTCCCTGCTCGCGTTCATGGTCTCCCTCCCGGTCGCCCTGCTCTCGCTGATCCCCTCGGGCACGGTCGGCGCCGGCCTCTACGACGTCATCCGCCTTGTCACCGCGCTGTTCCCGTTCAAGCCGGCCCTGAGTGCCATCACCGCCGCTCTCGACGAAGCCGGCCCCAGCCTCGGCAGGCCGCTGCTGCACCTCGCCGCCCTGATCGTCGCCTACGGGCTGCTGGCGCGGCTGGCGCTGCGCCGCTTCACCAGCGTCTGACCCTAGAATCGCTTTCATGCCATTCCCCTCGACCCGCCTGCGCCGCCTCCGCTCCAAGCCGGGCCTGCGCGATCTCGTCCGCGAGACCGATCTCTCGGCGGCGCAGCTGATCCAGCCCCTGTTCGTCGTCGCCGGCGAGGGGGTCCGCGAGCAGGTGCTCTCGATGCCCGGGGTCGAGCGGCTCTCGATCTCGGAGCTGGTGGAGGAGGCATCCGCGATCGCCGACGCGGGGGTCGGCGCCGTACTGCTGTTCGGGATTCCCGCCGACAAGGACGAGACCGGCTCCGGCGCCTACGACGAGGAGGGTGTCGTGCAGCTGGCGGTCAGGGCGCTGAAGGAGGAGCATCCGGGCCTGCTCGTCTTCACCGATGTCTGCCTCTGCGAGTACACCTCGCACGGCCACTGCGGCTTCGTCCGCGAGGGCGAGGTCGACAACGACGTCACCCTCGAGCTGTTGGCGAAGACGGCGATCTCCCACGCCGAGGCCGGCGCCGACGCGGTCGCCCCCAGCGACATGATGGACGGCCGGGTCGGCGTCATCCGCCACCAGCTCGACGAGGAGGGGCACCCCGGCGTCCCGATCGTCGCCTACAGCGCCAAGTACGCCTCGGCCTTCTACGGTCCCTTCCGCGACGCAGCCGAGTCGGCCCCGGAGTTCGGCGACCGCCGCGGCTACCAGATGGATCCAGCCAACGGCGGCGAGGCGGTGCGCGAGGCCAAGCTCGACCTCGAGGAGGGCGCCGACATGCTGATGGTGAAGCCGGCCCTTCCCTACCTCGATGTGATCCGCCGGGTCAAGCAGGAGACGGGGGCGCCGCTCGCGGCATATCAGGTGTCGGGCGAGTACTCGATGCTGAAGGCGGCGGCCGAGAACGGCTGGCTGGACGAACGCAGCGCCGTGCTCGAGACCCTGACCTCGATCCGCCGTGCCGGCGCCGATGTCGTCATCACCTATTACGCGAAGGAGGCAGCGGGATGGCTGGGGTAGACGCGGGCGCCAAGCTCCCGCAGCCGAAGGTCCGCTCCCGCAGCGGCGGCTCGGCGGTGCCGCTCGACGAGGCCGACAAGCTGCTGATGAATCTGCTGCAGTCGAGCTTCCCGCTCGACCCCGAGCCCTTCGGCGCAATCGCGGCGGAGGCCGGGATGCCGCTGGCCGAGGTGCTGGAGAGAACCAGGCGTCTGCTGGATGAGCGCATCATCCGCGAGATCACCCCGATCTTCGACACCCGCGCCCTCGGCTACGAATCGATGCTGGTGGCGGCGAAGGTGGATTCCGAGAACCCCCAGCGCCCGGCGGCGATCGTCAACTCCCACCCGGGCGTCTCCCACAACTATCTGCGCACTCACGACTTCAACCTCTGGTTCACGATTGCCACTCCCCCCGACTCGGAGCTCGGCCTGGAGAGGACGCTCGAGGTGCTGATGCAGGAGACCGGGGCCTCCTCGATGCGCCAGCTCCCGACCCTGACCCTGTTCAAGATCAACATGAACCTGGAGATGGAGAAGGGAACCGACGCCCTGGCCGCCGCCTCCGATGTCTCCCCGCCGCGTCAGCTGGAGGCACAGCCCTATGACGAGCGCGACGTCGCCGTGATCCGCGCCCTGCAGGGGCCGATGCAGCCGGTCGAGCGGCCCTACGACCTCGCAGCCCAGGAGGTCGGGATGAGCACCGGTGACCTCCTCGCCCACCTCGGCGGGATGGTCGAGCGCCGGCTTCTGCGCCGGGTGGCCGCGATCCTCTACCACCGTCGCGCCGGGTTCTCGGCCAACGGCATGGGCGTCTGGCAGGTCCCCGAGAGCGAGATCATGGAGACCGGACTGCGGATGTCGGCCTTCCGTGGCATCTCCCATTGCTATCAGCGCCCGACCTATCCCGACTGGCCCTACAGCGTCTTCACCATGGCCCACGGTCGCTCGAAGGAGGAGTGCGATGCGATCCTCGACTCGATCGCCGAGGAGTGCGGGATCGGCCCCGAGGACCGGGCCACCCTCTACTCCTCGACCGAGTACAAGAAGATCCGCCTGCGCTACTTCACCGACGAGTACGCGGCTTGGGAAGCCCGGCACCAGTAACTTGCCGGCACCGGGCTTGGCCCGGCATGGCGCCATGAGCCAGTCCTCCGAGCTATACGAGCGCGCCCTGCGGGTTCTTCCCGGCGGCGTCAACTCACCCGTGCGGGCGATGCGCCAGATCGGGCGCGAGCCGATCTTCATCGAGCGCGGCGAGGGCTGCGAGTTGATCGACGTTGACGGCAACCGCTTCATCGACTGGGTCTGCTCCTGGGGACCCTTGATCCTCGGCCACGCGGACCCGGGGGTAATCGCCGCGGTATCCGAGGCCGCCGCACGAGGCACGAGCTACGGCGCCGCCACCGGGGCAGAGGTCGAGCTGGCCGAGGAGGTCGCGTCCCGGGTCGGATCGGTCGAGATGATCCGGATGACCAGCTCCGGGACCGAAGCGGCGATGAGCGCGGTACGGCTGGCCCGCGCCGCCACCGGGCGCGAGATCGTGATCAAGTTCTCCGGCGCCTACCACGGCCACTCCGACGGTCTCCTCGCCGACGCCGGCTCGGGCATGGCGACGCTCGGGGTGCCGGCGAGCCCCGGCGTCACCGCGGGGCAGGCCGCGACGACCGTCGTTGTCCCCTGGAACGACCGCGAGGCGATCGAGGCGGCTCTCGACGAGCACGACGTCGCCGCGCTGCTGGCGGAGCCGGTCGCGGCCAACATGGGTGTCGTCCCACCCGAAGACGGCTATCTCGATTTCCTGCGCGAGGCGACCGTCGCCTCCGGCACCCTGCTCGTCTTCGACGAGGTCATCACCGGCTTCCGGGTCGCTCGCGGCGGCGCCCAGGGGCTCTACGGGGTCGAGCCCGACCTGACAATCTTCGGAAAGGTCATCGGAGGCGGCCTGCCGGCAGCCGCCTTCGGCGGCCCGCGCCGGCTGATGGAGCGGATCGCGCCGGCCGGGGACGTCTACCAGGCGGGGACGCTGTCGGGTAATCCGCTCGCCGTGGCCGCGGGGATCGCCACTCTGCGCCGGCTCGACGATCACGCCTACCGGCGCCTGGCCGAGCTGACCTCGGAACTCGCCTCGGGCCTTCGCGGCCTCGCAGCCGGCCGGCCGCTTCAGGTGGCAGAGGCCCCCGGCCTGGTGACGCTCTTCTTCAGCGAGGCGCCGGTTGGCGACTTCGCCGCCGCGACCGCCTGCGATACCGAGGCCCACGCCCGCTTCTGCCGGGCGATGCTCGACCGCGGCGTATACCCGCCCCCGGCGCAGTTCGAAGCCTGGTTCGTCAGCCTTGCCCATTCCGAGGAGACGATCCAGCGGACCCTGGGGGCGGCTTCGGAGGCCCTGGCCGAGGCGCTTGGATGACCCGGGCGGGGACGGGCACAGTGGTTGCGGCCGAGGCCCTTAGTGAGATCGGGCGGGTCCTGCGCGAGGGGGAGACGGTGATCTCCGGGCACTTGGTCGAGCCCCCGGAGGAGCCCGTGCTCGGGCTGCTTTGCGCCGCCGGCCCCCGCGCCGGCGAAGCGCCTGGCGAATACTCGTTCGTGATCGAGGCCGTGTGCGAAGGCTTCCTCCTCCACTACGGCAGACCGCGCCTGCTGGCCGGCCACGACCCCGATCTGGCGCTGCTCGCCGGCGACTACCTCTACGCCCTCGGCATCGAGCGACTCGCCTCGCTCGGCGATTCGACGGCGGTGCGTGAGCTGTCGGACCTGATCTCGCTGGCCGCCGAGAGCCAGGCCGAGGGGCGTCCGGAGCTGGCGGCGCCTCTGTGGCTGGCGACGACGGTCGCCGTCGGCTGCGGCGGCTCCGAGGCCCACGAACGAGCGAAACGAAGTGCCAGAGAGCTCGAGCCCGACGCCGCCCAGCGGCTCCGGCAAGCTGCCTCGCAAACCGCCGCCGCCGCCGGTCTTGCCGACGGCCTCAGCCGGGCGGCCCAAGCAATAGACTTTCGGCGCCCGAGATTGGCTGATGGCTGAACCTGTGGACAAGAAGACCGAAGAGGAGGCACAGACGGCCCCTGCGGAGCTGCCGGAGGCGCCCCTGCCCGGCCACTTCGAGGGCGAGTCGATGACCCGCCGCAAGGTCTTCACGTACGCCTCGCAGGGGATCGGCGGCCTCGCCGGCCTCGCGGTCATCCTGCCTGCTATCGGCTTCGCCACGGCGCCGCTCTTCCATCGTGGCAAGGAGCGCTGGGAATCGGTCGGCCCGGTCGGCGACTTCAACCCGGAGATCTACCGTCAGGTGGTGTTCACGATCGTGCCGGGGATCGGCGACGTCGGCAAGACCACCGCCTACGTGCGCCGCGGCTCGAAGCAGCTGGGGGAGAAGCCGGACGAGTTCATCGCGATGTCGACCCGCTGTGCCCACCTCGGCTGCCCGGTGCGTTTCGTCCAGGCCGCCGGCAACTTCATCTGCCCCTGCCACGGCGGCGTCTACGACTTCCAGGGCAAGCGCATCGGCGGCCCGCCGGTGCGCCCGCTCGATCGCTTCCAGACCCGGGTCCGCACCGGCCAGGTCGAGATCGGACCCCGCTACAGCGTCACCAACCAGCTCGACCCCGTCCGCGCTCGCGATCCGGGTGAGTTCACCGGCGGGATCTGGGAGTACCTGTATCCACCCCGCCCGTCCACCTTCCCGCCCCCGTCGTCTTGAGGATCTGAATGGGCATTCGCGACTCGAAAGCAGCGGCCCCGCCGGAGAAGCCGGGCCAGCCCGGCGCCAACGGCAAGGGCAACGGGCCGGCTCCGGGGGACCTGAGGGAACCTCAGGAGGAGCAGCGGCAGACCGGCGAGCCCGTCCACCACGCCGCCGGCAAAGACCTCCTCGGCTGGATAGACCAGCGCACCGGTGCGACGGGATTCCTCACGGGGATGCTGTACCGCAAGGTCCCGAAGGGGACCAACTGGTTCTACACGCTTGGCTCGGCGACGCTGTTCGCCTTCGTGATCCAGGCGATCACCGGGGTCTTCCTGGCGATGTTCTACACCCCCTCGCCGACCCAGGCCTACGGCTCGACCGCCCACCTCACCAACGACGTCTTCCTCGGCGAGTTCGTTCGCGGCATGCACAAGTGGGGCGCCAGCGTGATGATCATCCTGATCTTCGTCCACATGGCGCGAACCTTCTTCTTCGGCGCCTACAAGTACCCGCGCGAGATGAACTGGGTGATCGGTGTCGTCCTCCTGGTCCTGACCATGGTGATGGGGCTGACCGGCTATCTGCTGCCCTTCGACCAACGCTCCTTCTGGGCGACGATCGTCGCCAATAACATCACCGGCACCGGTCCCGTCGTCGGTCCCTACCTGGCCGACTTCCTCCGCGCCGGTCCCGAGATCGGGGCGACGACCCTCTCACGCTTCTACGCCCTGCACATGCTGGCGATACCCGGGCTGATAATCGCCCTGATCGGCGCCCACCTCTATCTGGTCGTCAAGCTCGGCACGACGGCGCCGCCGTGGATGCGGGCGTCGAAGCCGAAGTCGGCGACGCCGGTGGTGCAGATCCCGGCCGGTAGCAACGGGGCCGGCAACGGAGCCCCGCCAAGCTGATGAACAGCCGCGAGAAGGAGGCCTACCTCAGGGATTACGAGCTGCTGAAGAAGAAGGGCAAGCCCTTCTTCCCCTACGCGGTGATGAAGGACTCGGTGATGATGCTGATCGTCGTCGTGGTCGTGATGTCGATGTCGCTGATCCTCGGCGCAGAGCTGGGACCGAAGGCGGACCCGACCTCGACGACCTACGTTCCCCGGCCGGAGTGGTACTTCTTCTTCCTCTTCGAGCTGCTGCGGGTGATCAAGCCACCGGAGCTGGTGCCGATCGCCACGGTCGGCATCCCGACGATCTGCATGGTCGCCCTGCTGCTGCTCCCGTTCTACGATCGCGGACCCGAGCGGCGCCCGGAGCGGCGCCCGATCGCGACCACGGCCGGCATCCTGATCATCGTCGCGATGGCCTACCTGACCTACCTCGGCGCCGTCGGCGGCTCGCCCACCGAAATCGACATGAAGGTCTCCAAGCGCTATGAGCCGGGGGCCCTGGTGGTGGCCCAGTCGGGATGCCTCGCCTGTCACAAGCTGGGCGAGAACGGCAACAACGGGCCCGGCCCGGAGCTGACCCACATCGCCGCGAAGATCCCGCCGGCAGCGATCGTCCGCTCGATCGAAATCGGGCCCGGGATCATGCCCTCATACAGGGACCTGCCGCCCGAGAAGCTGAACCAGCTGGCTGATTTTCTTTCATCTCTGGACTGAGCCTGGGACCGCTGCCTCCTGAAGCCGTCTCGGGGCTTCACTCGCCTAGGCTTCGATCAGCAGATGAAACCCGTCGAGGCCGAATCCCGCCCCTCCCGAGACTCCGCCCAGTTCGCGGGGCAGGTCAACCGCATGTTCGACCGCATCGCCGGTCATTACGACGCGATGAACTCGGTGATGACGGCGGGGCTCCACCACCGCTGGCGCCAGCGCGCCGCCGATCGTGCCGATCTGCAGCCCGGGGACAGCGCCCTCGACGTCTGCTGCGGCACCGGCGACCTCGCCTTCGAGCTCGCCCGGCGGGTTGCGCCGGGGGGCCACGTCGTCGGCTGCGACTTCTCCGAGCCGATGCTCGACCTGGCGCGGGAGAAGGCGGGCGAGCAGGTCGGCGACGGCATCCGCTTCGAGTGGGCGGACGCGCTCGAGTTGCCCTACGCGGCCGGCCGCTTCGACGCCGTCACCGTCGGCTTCGGGGTCCGCAATCTCGCCGACCTCGACCGCGGCCTGCGTGAGATGGCCCGGGTGCTGAGACCGGGGGGCCGGCTGGTGATCCTGGAGATAACGACCCCCAGGCGGCCGCCGCTGTCCATCTTCTACTCGCTCTGGTTCGACCGGGCTGTGCCGCTGCTGGGAGCGGTTGCGGGCGACCGTGACGCCTACGCTTATCTGCCGGAGTCGGTGCGCAGCTTTCCCACGCCCCACGGACTGGCGGAGAAGATGGATCTCGCCGGCTTCGGCGAGATCCGCTGCACCGTCCTCGCCGGGGGCATCATCGCCATCCACAGCGGGGTCAGGTCTTGAGGGGGCCGGCGGCTGTCCCGCCGCCGGTGACCGCCGTCATCGACGCGGCCGGCGCCTGGCTCCCGGCCAGGCTGGCGGAGGTCGAGCGGCGGCTGGAGGAGCTGAGTCGGGGATTTGGGCCGCTGCTTTCGAGCGATGCCACGGCAACGCTGTCGGCGGGAGGAAAGCGCCTGCGCCCGCTGCTGGTGCTGCTCTGCGGGGGAGCGGGGGCCGGGGAGGCGGCGAACCGGGCCGCGACGGCGGTCGAACTGGTCCACATGGCGACCCTCGTTCACGACGACGTCCTCGACCAAGCGCCGCTGCGCCGCGGGCGCCCGACCGTCGCTGCGGCATCGGGGCGGGAACGGGCGAGCGCGGTCGGCGACTTCCTCTTCTCTCGGGCGTTCGCGCTGCTGGCTGCAGAGCGCGACCGCCGTGCCACCGCCCTGCTCAGCGACGCGTCCGTGGCACTTGCCGAAGGCGAGCTGGCCCAGCGCCGCGACGCCTTCGACACCGGCATCGGCGAGCAGCGTTACCTCGATCGCTGCCGGCTGAAGACCGCGCGTCTGTTCGAGTGCGCCTGCGTCATCGGGCGCGCGTCCTCCGGTGGCGCGGGAGAGGCGGAGCTGCGGGCCTTCGGAGGCGAGCTCGGCCTCGCCTTCCAGCTCCTCGACGACGTTCTCGATGTCAGCGGCCCACCTGAGCGGACCGGCAAGGCTCGTGGCACGGACCTCCTCGACGGCACCGTGACCCTGCCGCTGATCCTCGCCGCCGGGCGCGACGCCGGCCTGCGGGGCATCGAGTTGCGCGGGCTGGGGCCGGCGGAGGCCGAGGCGCTCTGCGAGCGGATCGCGGCGACGGGGGTCCTGGAGGAGGCGCGAGCGCGGGCGCTGGGGATGGTCGCCTCAGCCAAGGCGCGGCTGGAAGGGCCGGCCTTCGACGCCGAGCAGCGGATGCTGCTGGCGCTGGTCGCCGACGGGGTCACCGAGCGCTACAGCTGAGGCTCAGCGAAAGTCGTCGGGACCGATCAGGTCAGCGGCGAGCGCCGCCACGATTATGTCGGCGGCCTGCTTCATGTTCGCCTGCTCGAGCAGCTTCAGCTCGCAAGCAAGCTCACGGGTGCCGAAGTCCAGCTGTTCATCGTAGTCGTTGATCTCGCCCTCGCCGTGGACCGCCTCGCCCTCCCAATCGCAGTCGGGGCAGCGCCGCCAGAGCTTCCAGCTGCCGTGCGGCTCGGCCTGCTCCCAGCGCGTCGGCTGGACCAGGCCCGAGCGGCAGCGGGGGCAGACGTGCAACCCGACCGTGGTGCCCAGTTGAGCTCTTCCGGCTTCCATCTCGCGACTTCATCGGCCGCCGCCGCGGTTCCTTGATCCGCGAAATCGGGTATTCGGTCTCCAGGCCCAAGTAACGGGTAGAACCGTCGTCCCCAATAAGCTCCAGCGACCATGGTCCTGAGCGACCGAACCATCCGCTCCGAGATCGAGGCCGGGCGCATCGTCTTCGATCCCTTCGACCCCTCGATGGTGCAGCCGTCGAGCGTCGACGTCCGCGTCGACCGCCGCTTCCGCGTTTTCCACAACGCCCGCTACCCGTTCATAGACGTGCGCCGGCCGATGGACGACCTGACCGAGCTGGTCGAGGTCGCCGGAGACGACCCCTTCATCCTCCACCCCGGGGAATTCGTGCTGGGCCAGACGCTAGAGCGGGTGCGGCTCCCGAGCGATCTTGTCGCAAGGCTCGAGGGGAAGTCGTCACTCGGCCGGCTGGGGCTGCTGATCCACTCAACCGCCGGCTTCGTCGACGCCGGCTTCGAGGGCAACCTGACTCTGGAGCTCTCAAACGTCGCCAACCTGCCGATCACGATCTACCACGGGATGCCGATCGGCCAGATCTCGTTCATGCGCATGGACGGGCCGGTCGAGGCCCCCTATGGGTCGGAGGAGACCGGCAGCAAGTACCAGGGCCAGGCGGAGCCGACCCCGAGCCGCTTCTACCTCAACTTCGACCAGAAGGCGCGCCAGGCCGGCGACAGGTCCTGATTCACGGCGCCCGGCCCTGGCCGGCCGGCCTGAGCCGCCGTTACCATTGTCGTCATGCCGAATATCGGACCACTCGAAGTACTGGTCGTGCTGATCATCGCGCTGGTCGTCTTCGGGCCGAAGCGCCTGCCCGAGCTCGGTCGTTCCCTGGGCAAGGGGATCCGCGAGTTCCGCGGCTCGATCAGCGGCGACCACGACGACGAGAACGACGAGGACGCCGACGACAGGGTTCCTGAGCTGGAAAAGGCGAAGGCCCCCTCCAAGGCCGAGGCCGAGGCCGCCGAGACGGTCGAGGGCGAGGTAGTCGCCGACAAGCCCAGCTGAGGGCGTCCTGATGGCCCGGATCAAGGCCGTCTCCCCGGAGGACCGGCTGACCCTCGTCGAGCACCTCGATGAGCTCCGAACCCGGATCATCGTCTCACTCGCGGTCTTCGGGGTTGCCCTGGCGCTCTGCTTCTGGCAGAACCACCTGCTGCTGAAGATCGCCAACGCGCCGCTTCCCGACGGTTTCACCCCGATCACCCTGAGCCCGACCGAGCCGTTCCTGACGACCTTCACGATCTGCGCCTACGGCGCGATCATCCTCTCGCTGCCGATCGTCCTCTACCAGGCCTACGCCTACGTCCTCCCCGCCTTCAGCGATCGGGAGCGCCGGGTGGTCTGGCCGCTGTTGCTGATGGTTCCGTTCCTGTTCCTCGGTGGCGTCGCCTTTGGCTACTTCGTCGTTCTTCCGGCGGCGGTCCACTTCCTGCTCAACTTCAACGCCAGCGAGTTCACGACCCAGTTGCGGGCCCGCGATTACTACGGCTTCTTCGCGATGACGCTGCTCGCCTGCGGGATCGTCTTCCAGGTTCCGGTCGGGATTCTCGCCGTGACCAGGCTCGGGATCGTCACCGTGCAGCAGCTAAGGCACAACCGCCGCTACGCCTACCTGGTCTGCGCTGTCGCCGCAGCGGCGCTGCCGGGGGTGGACCCTGTGACCATGCTGATCGAGATGGTGCCGCTGCTGGCGCTCTACGAAGTGAGTATCTTGCTCGCTCGGGCTTTCGGGCAGCCGGCCGCGGGCGGGCTGCAGGAGCCGACCACACAAGAGCACTAGCGGGAGCGCAATGGCAAAGGGCGACCAGCACCGCATGGTCTTCGACATCCGCGGGCGACGCAAAAACGTCGTCAAGGTCGTCTACGCGATCCTGGCGATCCTGATGGGGTTGAGCCTCTTCCTCGTCACCGGCTCAGCCAGCCTCACCGACCTCTTCGGCGGCGGCAGCAGCGGCGGCAGCCTCAGCTCAAACTTCGACGACCAGGCGGCGAAGCTGGAGGCGCAGCTGCGCAAGCAGCCGCAGAACGAGGACCTCTGGCTGAGCCTGACCCGGACCCGCTACAGCGCCGGCAACGCCCTGCTCGTGGTCGACTCCAGCACCGGCCAACAGCAGGTGACGCCCGAGGCCCGGGCGCAGTTCAAGAAGGCCGATGGCGCCTGGGCGAGCTACCTCAAGCTCGACCCGCAGCCTCCGAACCCCAACGTCGCTCAGCTGGCGGCCAACGCGATCTTCGCGCTCGCCCAGACCTCGACCACCGCCCCCGAGGCGGAGGGCTACCTGAAGCGGGCGGCGGCGGCCCAGAAGGTCGTCGCCGAGGCCCGCCCAAGCGTCGGCGCCTACAGCAACCTCGCCTACTACAGCTACGCCGCGCTTGACTTCGCCCAGGGCGACGAGGCGGCGAAGAAGGCGGTGGCCGAGGCGCCCGGCGCCCAGGGCAAGCAGGTGAAGCAGTCGCTGGCGAGCATCCGCAAGCAGGCGAAGAAGTTCGAAGCGCAGCAGAAGATCGCCGCCAAGGTCCAGCAGGGCCAGGGCAAGAAGCAGCTCGAGAACCCCCTCGGCGGCCTCGCCGGCGGCGGCCTCGGCGGCACCACCCCCGCCCCCTAGCCGCCCCGCCGAGTGTGCAATTTCCTCTCATAGTGAGAGGCGATTGAAGTCTCGCGCCCGGTCGCTGGCGGATTCCTATACTTCGCCGCGGCCTCGGGGATCCGAGGCCGGCGTCTCTCCGGGCCGTTAGCTCAACTGGTAGAGCAGGAGACTCTTAATCTCAAGGTTGAAGGTTCGAGTCCTTCACGGCCCATGAAGAGCCCCCGCAAATGGAGGCTTTCTGCAAATGCACGAAGTCGGCCCGGGTCAGACTGCAGCCATTTTGCAGCCCTGCCCCGCAGCAGTCCGCCCCACCAGCGCCGCCACCTTCGCCGCCGCGTCTTCTTGTAGTCCTGGCATGACGGATCGAACGCTGGTTGAAGACGCGCTAGCCGGCATTCCTGCTTTCGCGTGAAAGCCAGCACTTCGACGGCACAGGTTTCTTGTCCCGAACTTTGTCGCCACCGGTGACGATCGAGGTGAACTGAGACCACCTCAGCCGCGCCGGGCATGCCTAAGTGACCCTGGAGGAGCCGTAAACGGATGCCTGCGAAGCCGTTTACGCCGGTTCGATCCCGGCGGGCGCCTCTAGGAAGCCCTAGGCTCGTACCGCATCGCCACCGCCCCTGAGCCGAATTCCAGCCGGCTCACGAGCCTCAAGTCGACAGGCTTCGACAGCCCCGCGAACAGCGTCGGCCCGTGGCCCACCAGCCTGGGCTGCACGACGAACTCGTACTCATCGATCAATCCCAGCTCCGCCAGGGCCAGCGGGAGCTTCACGCCTCCCACGAACAGTCCCTTACCCGACTCCCGCTTGAGCTGCTGGACGGCCTTCCCCAGATCGCCGCGCACGAACTCCGCGTTCCAATCCACCCGGTCCAGGGTGCTCGACACGACGTACTTCTTTGCCGCGTCGATCGTCCGGGCAAAGGGTTCCATCCAGGGTTCCATCCAATCAGGCCTCGCTCCCGTTCGCGCCGGCGACCGCCACGCTGCCTCCATCATTTCGTAAGTCACCCGGCCAAAGAGAAGGGCATCGGCCTGGGCGATGTTCTCGGCCGCGTGACGATGCAAGTCTTCGTCTACGACCCCCGCACGATGATCACAGCACCCGTCCAATGTGACGTTGATGGAATATCGAAGAGGTCGCACTACGTAAACATCATCGTCGACCGGAAGACTCCACCCGGGCGAGAACGCGGGTGATCGTCAGGGAGTGCTCGGCCATCGTCGGACTGGGGGTTGCATCAGGCATCGCTGGGTCCTTTCCGTTGAATGTCCCGAAGATGATCCTCGAGGCGATCGAGCCGGCCCTCGTAGAACTTGCGGTAGTGCGCGAGCCACTCGACCGCGCCCTTCATCGGTGCGCCCTGCAGTCGGGAGGGGCGCAGCTGCGCGTTTCGACCACGGCTGATGAGCTCTGCCCGCTCCAGCACCTTCAGATGCTTGGAGACGGCCTGAACGCTGATCTCGAACGGCTCCGCTAGCTCGTTCACCGTGGCCTCGCCCTCCGCGAGCCGGGCGAGGATCGCACGGCGCGTGGGGTCGGCGAGGGCGCTGAACGTGATGCTGAGCTGGTCTGTCGCCATTGCTGTATTCATCTAAGCGGTTGATAAACCGTTAGGTTGAATATAGACGGCCGCCGACTTTCTGTCAAGCCCGAACATCCCCAATCGCCACCGGGTGGGTCCGCGGGGCCCCTGGACTGCGGCCGTGTATCCGTCGCCACATGCCGCATCCGTAATTATCCGCAAGGCCGGTCCGGAAATGTTCCGATGTTCCGTCCGCCCCCGGTTCCTAGGCTTTGCGCCCATGCACCGAACCGTCGCGAGGCCCGCGTGAGTTCGCTCGAGCTCGCCCGGTGGCAGTTCGGGATCACCACGCTCTACCACTTCATCTTCGTCCCGGCGACGATCGGCCTATCGGCCTTCACCGCCTACTGCCAGACCCGCTGGTACCGCAGCCGCGACGAGCACTGGCTGCGCGCCACCCGCTTCTGGGGAAAGCTGATGTTGATCTCCTTCGCCCTTGGAGTCGCCACCGGGATAGTGCAGGAGTTCCAGTTCGGGATGAACTGGTCCGACTACTCGCGCTTCGTCGGTGACATCTTCGGCGCTCCGTTGGCGATGGAGGGGCTGGCCGCCTTCTTCGTCGAGTCCACCTTCCTCGGCCTCTGGCTTTTCGGCTGGGGCAAGCTGTCGGAGCGGATGCACCTGGTGACGATCTGGCTGGTTGCGGGCTCGACCATCCTCTCCGCCTTCTTCATCCTCGCCGCCAACTCCTGGATGCAGCACCCCGTGGGGTACGAGATGGTCGGCGGCAAGCCGGAGCTGAACTCGATCTTCGCCGTGCTCGGCAACAGCACGGCGATCTACGCCTTCGTCCACACGATCCTGGCCGCGGCGCTGACCGTGGGGATGCTGGTGATCGCGATCTGTGCCTGGCACCTGCGCCGCGGCAACGAGGCAGCGCTATTCGGCGACTCGATGCGTGCGGCGCTGCCGTTGGTGACGATCGCCTCGGTTGTGACGGTGATCGTCGGCCACTTCAACGGGATCCTGATGACCGATCAGCAGCCGATGAAGATGGCCGCCGCCGACGCCGTCTTCGAGACCAAGGAGGGCGCGGGCCTCTCGCTGTTCGCGACCGGTGGCC
Organism: uncultured Actinomycetes bacterium; assembly: GCA_963840235.1. Lineage (GTDB taxonomy): Bacteria > Actinomycetota > Thermoleophilia > Solirubrobacterales > 70-9 > JBBRHQ01. The sequence goes on along the minus strand of CAWIYC010000009.1, from coordinate 164,623 downwards.
TGGAGAGCAACCCGCAGGGGCTCAACCGCAACATCCAGATCCCCAACCTGCTCTCGTTCATCTCGACCGGCTACCCCCAGGGCAAGATCGAGGGCATCAACAACCTCAACCGCCGCTATCAGCGCGAGTACGGCCCGGGTGAGTACGCGCCGGTCGTCGCCGTCACCTACTGGTCCTGGCGGGCGATGATCGGCTGCGCGATGTTGATGCTCCTGGTCGGCGCCGCCGGCTGGTGGTTCGCGGTCAAGGGCAAGCTGGAAGCCTCGCGCCGCTTCCTGCGCTTCTCGGTGCCGGCGGTGGCGCTGCCCTTCGTGGCCTCCGCGTGCGGCTGGATCTTCACCGAGATGGGGCGCCAGCCGTGGGTCGTCTTCGGCCTGCTCAAGACCCAGGACGCCAACTCGCCCAGCGTCAGCGCTGCCGAAGTCTGGATCACCCTTGTCGGGTTCACCCTGCTCTACGGAGTGCTGGCGGTGATCGCCGGGCGCCTCTTCGTCGGGGTCGCCCGCAAGGGTCCGAAGAAGGAAGGGGAGGAGGACGAGACCAAGCCCGAGCTGGCTCTCGCCTACTGAACCGATGAAGGACTACACGACACTCCAAGCGGTCTGGTTCATCCTCATCTCGGTCCTCTGGCTCGGCTACTTCGTGCTCGAGGGCTTCGACTTCGGCGTCGGCATTCTGCTGCGTGCGGTCGGCCGCGACAATGCCGAGAAGCGCGCGGTCCTGCACACGATCGGGCCGGTATGGGACGGCAACGAGGTCTGGCTGCTGGTCGCCGGCGGGGCCACCTTCGCAGCCTTCCCGGAGTGGTACGCGACCCTCTTCTCCGGCTTCTACCTGGCCCTGTTCCTGATCCTGGTTGCGCTGATCGTCCGCAACGTCGCCTTCGAGTTCTGGGGCAAGAGCGAGTCGGAGTCTTGGCGCAAGCGCTGGGAGTGGGCGATCATCGGCGGCAGCTTCCTGCCGGCGTTGCTGTGGGGCGTCGGCTGGGCCAACATCGTCCACGGCGTCCCCATCGACGCCCAGGGCGAGTACACCGGCACCCTGTTCACGCTGCTCAAGCCCTACGCGCTGCTCGGTGGCGCGGCGACACTGATGATGTTCCTCACCCATGGGGCGATCTTCCTCAGCCTGCGCACCACCGGGGCGCTCGAGGAGCGCGCAGGGACAATCGCCAGACGCACCGCTCCGGCGACCGCAGCGGTCGTCATCGCCTTCCTCGCCTGGACCCTGGCCTCCCAGGGCGGGGTCGAAGTTGCCTCCGCCATCTGCGCTGCCCTCTCCGGAGCGGCCCTGGTGGCGGCGATCTGGATCCTTGCCCGATCGCCGATCAGGGCCTTTCTCGCGACCAGCGGCGGCATCGTCCTCTTCTTCTGCGCGCTGTTCATCGACCTCTTCCCCAACGCGATGGTCTCCAGCACCGACAGCGCCTTCGATCTCACCCTCAACCAGGCGTCGTCCTCGCACTACACCCTGACCGTGATGACCGTGGTCGCCGTGGTCCTGGTGCCGGTGGTGCTGGCTTACCAGGCATGGACCTACTGGGTTTTCCGCCACCGCCTCTCGGCCGAGGACTACGGCGAGGTGAGGACGCCGGTCGATCTCCTCGACCCCGAGAAGCGGCACCCCCATCACGGTGAACCCGCAGGCGCGGAACCCGGAAGCTAGGGGCCGCGCCCGCGCAGTCCAGCGCCGGCTCACCGCCACCAGTCGCGCTGCCCGCCTGCACCTCGGGGCGACGGTGGCGCTGGGAGTGCTCTCCACTGCTCTGATCATCGCCCAGGCGACCCTGCTAGCCGACGTCATCGCCCGCGCCTTCCTCGGCGGCGAGTCCCTCTCGGCGCTGAGCGTGCCGCTGGTCTGGCTGCTCGTCATATCGCTGGCAAGGGGGACGGTGGACGCCGGCGTTGAGGCGGCCGGGCGGATCGGCGCCGCGGCGGTGATGTCGGAGCTGCGGGCCCGCCTCGCCCGTCACCTGCTCTGGGCCAGGCCCGGCGGGGCCCGTGAGGAGTCCTCAGGAGAGCTATCGGCGGCGGCAGTCCAGGGCGTCGACTCGCTCGAGGCCTACTTCGCCCGCTATCTGCCGCAAGTCGTGCTCTCGGCGCTGGCCCCGGTGATGATCCTTGCCTGGGTTCTTCCCCGCAACTGGCAGGCCGCCCTGATCCTGCTGGTGACCGCGCCGATGATCCCGGTGTTCATGGTCCTGATCGGGAAGCTGGCCGAGCATCACACCCGAAAGCGTTGGCAGACCCTTGCTCGGCTCAGCTCCCGCTTCCTCGACGTGGTCCGCGGCCTGGAGACCCTCTGGGTCAACGGCAGGGCCTCGGCCCAGGTCGAGGCGATCGCAGCCGCCGGGGAGGAGTACCGCCGCGAGACCATGGCGACGCTGCGGATCGGGTTCCTCTCGGCCCTGGTGCTCGAGCTGCTGGCGATGATCGGGACGGCGCTGGTGGCGGCCGCGGTAGGGATCCAGCTCGCCAACGGGTCCCTCGGGCTCAGCGCCGGGCTGACCGTCCTGATCTTGGCCCCGGAGCTCTACATGCCACTGCGCGCAGTCGGCAGCCAGTTTCACGCCAGCGCCGACGGCATGGCCGCCGCGGAGCGGATCTTCGAGGTGATCGACCAGCCGCCCTCGGTAGAGATCCCGGCGCAGCCGCGCTCGGCCCCCGACCCCGCCGTCTCGCCGCTCCGCTTCGAACAGGTCGCCTTCGCCCATCCCGGGCGGGGGCAGGTCCTCGGTGGGGTTGATCTCGAGCTTCACCCCGGGGAGACGATGGCTTTGATCGGCCCCAGCGGTGCGGGGAAGTCCACGCTCGTCTCGATCCTGCTTCGCCTGGCCGACCCCGACTCGGGGCGCGTGCGCTGCGGCGGCGTCGACCTACGCGACCTCGATCCGGGCGAGTGGCGGCGTTGGGTGGCCTGGGTCCCGCAGCGCCCGACCATCTTCTCCGGCACGATCGGGCAGAACATCGCCCTGGGCGAGCCGGCGGCGTCACGGGAGCAGATCATGCGCGCCGCCGAGTCCGCCGACCTGCTGGACGTGATCGACTCGCTGCCCGACGGTCTCGAGACCCACATCGGGGACGGCGGCCGCGGTCTCTCGGTCGGCCAGCGGCAGCGGGTGGCATTGGCTCGGGCGTTCCTGAGCCGGGCGTCGCTGCTGGTGCTCGACGAGCCGACAGCCCACCTCGACGAGACCACGGAGATGCACATCGCCGACGCGATCGAGGCCTCGGCCGCGGAGCGCACCGCTCTCCTGGTCAGCCACCGCCCGGAGATCGCCCACCGCGCCGATCGGGTACTCCATCTCCATGAAGGCACGGTGTCCAGTCCCGCTCTCGAGGGGGTGCCGGTGTGAGCCCTCGGGCCCGGGACGCACTGCGTGGCGCCGTCCTCGCGACCCGTCCCCGCTGGCGGCGCCTCGCCCTCTCGGTCTTGCTCGGCACCGCGGCGGTTCTGGCGGCGGTGGGCCTGCTGACAACCTCCGGATACCTTGTCAGCCGGGCAGCGCAGCAGCCCGAGATTCTGGCTCTATCAGTGGCCATCGTAGGGGTGCGGTTCTTCGGCATCGCCCGGGCATTGCTGCGCTACCTCGAGCGCCTGGTCTCCCACGACCTCGCCTTTCGCACCCTCACCGACCTCCGGCGCCGCTTCTTTGCGCGCCTCGTGCCGCTGGTTCCGGGCGGGCTCGTGGGCAGCGCCCGCTCCGAGCTGCTGAGCCGATTCGTCGGCGACGTGGATCGCCTCCAGGACCTCTACCTGCGCGCACTAGCCCCCCCGTTGGTGGCGGCCCTCGCCGGCGCCGGCGCCGTCCTGGTCGCGTTTCTGATGCTGCCCGCGGCCGCCGTCGCTCTGGCGGCGATGCTGCTGATGGCCGGGGTTCTCGCACCGATGCTGACGCGGCTCTCGGCCCGCAGCGCCGGCAGGCGCCAGGCGGCCGCTCGCTCAGCGCTCGGTACCGACATGATCGAGGTGGCTTCCGGCTCGGCCGAGATCGCGGTCGCCGGGCGCGAGCAGGAGTGGCTCTCGCGGATCGAGTCCGACGGCGCTCGCCTTGCCCACCTGCAGCGGCGCGACGCCCTCACGGGAGGTCTCTCGGTTGGGCTGGGAACGACGCTGGCCGCCGCCGGCGCGGTCGCGGTCGCCGCGGTCGCCATCCCGGCGGTCCACAGCGGCGCCCTCTCCGGGGTACTCCTGGCGGCCCTCGTCCTGCTGGCGATCGCCTCCTTCGAGGCGGTGGCGCCGCTGAGCGCCGCCGCCGCCAGCATTGATGCCTGCGCCGAGTCCGCCCTGCGTATCGATGAGATCCTCGAACGCGAGCCGGCGATCGCCGATCCGCCCAGCCCAGTGTCGCTGACGGGTGAGGGCTCGCTGTCTGCGCGCGGGGTGCGCTTCCGCTACCCGGAGTCGGCCGAGTGGGTCCTCGACGGAGTCGATCTCGAGCTGCGGCCAGGGCGGGCGGTCGCCCTTCTGGGCCCCAGCGGCTCGGGCAAGAGCACGCTGGCGGAGCTCCTGGTGCGGCTTCGGGCGCCGGCGGAGGGGCGGGTGACGCTCGGCGGCGTGGACATCGCCGCGGCCGCAGAGGAAGACCTTCGCTCCGCGATCCGGCTTGCGCCCCAGGATGCCTACCTCTTCGGCACCACCCTGCGAGACAACGTCGCCATCGGCCGGGCGGACGCGTCCGACGCCGAGATCGCGGCAGCGCTCGAAGGGGTCGGCCTCGGTGGCTGGCTGGCGAGCCTGCCGGCGGGCTCGGGACCTTCGTCGGCGAGGGCGGCGAGCGGGTCTCGGGAGGTCAGAGGCAGAGGATCGCGGCGGCCCGGTTGCTTCTCACCGAAGCGCGCTTCCTCATCCTCGATGAGCCCACGGCTCACCTCGACCCGCCGACCGCCGCGGAGATCGAGCGCAGGCTGACCGCGATCGCGCGCAGGGGGCCCGGTCTTCTCTGGATAACCCATGAGCCGGGCGATCTCGCCTGCTTCGACGAGGTCCTGGAGCTTCGCGGCGGTCGGCTGAAGGCGATGCAGTAGCGATCGCCGGTCCCGAGCCGAAGTCCGGACACTCCCCGGATCACACGATCCGGGCGACGCTCCTGGCCGCGGTGATCCTAGACTTCGCTCGATGACCGCGAGGCACGGGTGACCGCCACCACCGGTTCCTACGGCGCGGAGGTCTCCTGGGAACCGGAGAAGCCCCGGCTGCGCCCCCTGCGGCTGCTGGTCTCGTGGATCGTCGCCGCCGCCTCGGTGTGGGTTGCGGCGGCGCTCGTTCCCGGGGTCGCGCTCGAGAGCTCCGGGGCAGCCTTCCTTGTCGCCGCCGTGGTCGCGATCGTCAACGCGTTTCTCCCTCCGCTGATCGCCGCGCTGCGACTCCCGTTCACGCTTGTCGCCGGGTTCCTCCTGGTGCTGTTCGCCGACGCTGTCGCACTCAAGCTCGCCGGCGACGCCTTCCCAGAGGAAATCAAGGTCGATGCGCTGGGCGACGCATTGCTGGCGGCGCTGGTGATAAGCGCGGTATCGATGGTCCTGCAGGTGATCCTCGGGACCAACGACGACGACGAGTACACGCTTCGCGTCATCCAGCGGATCGCGCGTCGCCAGGGGCCTCAGACGCGCACCGGCTCACCCGGCATCCTCTTCCTCGAGATCGACGGGCTCGCCGAGCCGGTGCTGCGCCGCGCGATGCGCGACGGGAGCGCCCCGACGATGTCGCGCTGGCTGCGGGAGGGCGGTTACCGGATCACCGAGTGGGAGCCTGACCTCTCTTCGCAAACGGGCGCGAGCCAGGCGGGGATCCTGCTCGGGTCGAATCAGGACATTCCCGCCTTCCGCTGGGTGGAGAAGAAGAGCGGCAGGTTGATCGCCTGCTCCGGACCGGATGATTGCGCCGAGATCGAAGCTCGCCTGGCCACGGGCATCGGGCTGCTCACCGAAGGCGGCGCGAGCCGCGGCAACCTGCTCTCCGGCGAGGCGGAGGAGGTGATTCTCACCGTAAGCCGGATGGAGGCGGAGAAGAAGGCGAACCCCGGCTACCGAGCCTTCCTCGCCAACGGGTTCAACGTCACTCGCAGCCTGGTGCTGTTCTTCTGGGAGGTGCTGCTGGAGTGGAGCGCCGCGGGCCGGGCAAGGCGCCGGGACGTCAGGCCGCGCGGCCACCGCGGAGGCATCTACCCGTTTCTGCGGGCGGCGGTATGCGTGGTCGTGCGCGACCTCATCGTCTACGGGGTGATGACCGACATGATGCGGGGACGCCCCGCCGTCTACTCGACCTTCTCGAGCTATGACGAAGTCGCCCATCACTCCGGCCTCGAGCGCGCGGACACGATGGAGGCGCTGCGAAAGCTCGACCAGCAGTTCGCCCGGATCGACCGGGCCCGCCGCTACGCCCCTCGCCCGTATGAGATCGTCGTCCTCTCCGATCACGGCCAGACGCAGGGTGCAACCTTCAAGCAGCGAAACGGCTACGGTCTCGACGAGCTCGTCGAGCGTTCCCTGACCAAGGGGGAGGTGGCCCCCCTCGCAGGCGGGGATGAGCAGGATGCGATGGTCGGCCACGCCATGAGGGAGGCGACCGGGCGCAAGTCGGCCAAGCGAGCGAAGAACGACGTCTCCGATCGCAACGTGGTGGTCCTCGGCTCGGGAAACCTCGGGCTCATCTACCTGATGGAGGAAGAGCGCCGCCTGACGCTGGAGGAGATCTCCGAGCGCCATCCGCGGCTGCTCCCGTCCCTGTCCGAGCACCGGCACATCGGCTGGCTGCTGGTGCACTCCTCCGAGCATGGAGGGCTCGTTCTGGGTAAGGAGGGCACCCGTCATCTTGGCGACGGCAGTGTCGAGGGGGTCGATCCGCTCGCCGCCTTTTCTCCCGGGGCGCCGGGCCATCTCCGGCGCACCGACGGCTTCTCCAACGTCGCCGACATCATGGTCGGCAGCTTCTATGACCCCGAGCTGGAGGAGGGCTGCGCCTTCGAGGAGCTGATCTGCTTCCACGGCGGCCTCGGCGGGCCACAGACGCGTCCCTTCATCCTTCATCCGGGAAATCTGCCGGCGCCCGAGGACCCGATCATCGGCGCCGCCGCGGTCCACGGGCTGCTGACGCAGTGGCGGCGCTCGCTGGCGCAGGGCGACTCCCCGGCGCTGGTGGGTGACGAAGGTGCAGATTGAGGTGGAGCTCGAGTTCGAGAGGAGGAGCGCGAGCTTGAGATCGTGACGTTCGCGTCACGATCCGTCAGGAGAATTCCTTGAGCCGCTCCGCGACAATAATCCGCGCCGCCGCCTCGATCAGCGCCAGGTGCGAGAAGGCCTGCGGGAAATTTCCGAGGTGACGCCCCGTGGCGGTGTCGAACTCCTCGGCGTAGAGGCCGAGCGGGGAGGCGACGCTGAGCAGTCGCTCCATCAGGTCGCGGGCCCGCTGCTGCTCGCCGACGATCGCCAGCGCGGAGACGAGCCAGAAGGAGCAGATGAGGAAGCTGCCCTCCTTGCCGGAGAGTCCGTCGTCGGTCTCCCCGGTGCGGTAGCGCAGCACGAAGCCGTCCTCGGTCAGATCGTCGGCGATCGCCCCGACGGAGTCGCGGAGCCGCTCGTCGTCGCCTGACAGGAAGCCGAAGACTGCCGCCAGCAGGGTGGAGGCGTCGAGGGCCTCGGTGTCGTAGTGCTGGCGGAGAACTCCCTTCTTCAGGCCGTGCTCGAGGATGTCGGCCTTGATCTCATCGGCGGTGCCGCGCCAGCTCTTCTCCAGCTCGGAATCGCCGCGGATCGCTGCAAGCTGCGATGCCCGGTCCAGCGCCACCCAGCACATCAGCTTCGAGGAGACGTAGTGCTGCGGGGCTCCGCGCGCCTCCCAGATGCCCTGGTCGGGCTGTTGCCAGACGTCGATCGCGCACCTAGCCTGGGACTCGACGACCGGCCAGAGTCTGCGCGGCAGGCGCTCGGAGCGGCGGGTGTGGAGGAGGATCGAGTCGAGAACCGCACCGAAGACGTCGTTCTGGCGCTGGTCGAAGGCCCCGTTGCCTACCCGCACCGGGCTGGCCCCAGCGTAACCGGAGAGGTCCTCCCTGGTCGACTCGGTAAGGTCGCGCCGCCCGTCGATCCCGTACATGATCTGCAGTGCGCCGTCGTCGTTGGGCTCGAGGTCGGCGACGAACTGCATGAACTCATCGGCTTCCCAGTCGAGGTTTAGGAAGTGCAGGGCCTGCAGGGTAAAGGTCGAGTCCCGCATCCAGGTGAAGCGGTAATCCCAGTTGCGCTCGCCTCCGGGGGTTTCCGGAAGCGAGGTGGTGAGCGCCGCGACCGTGGCGCCGGTCGGCATGTATGTCAATCCCTTGATCGTCAGCGCCGAGCGCTGGATCGGGTCGCGCCAGCGATGGTCGGGCAGGCGCGCCCTGTTGAGCCAGCCACGCCAGAAACGTGAGGTTGCCGCAAGCCGCCCGTTTGCCTCGTCGACGTCCTCGGGACATGGCAGCCCCTCGGCCCAGGAGAGCGAGCAATAGAGCTGTTCGCCCTGCTTGAGGTTGTGGCGAGCCCGCACCCAGTCGCCCTCGATGCCGAGGGCCATGTCGGTCTGAAGGCGGATCGTCAAGTCCGGACCACTCGCGTCGGCTATGTGTCTTTCATCGCCAACCAGCTTCCACTGCGCGGGAATGCTGCCGTAGTCGAAGTCCGGTTCGCAGACCATCTCCACCTCGACGTTGCCCTCGAGGCAGAGGACGACGCGGACGAGCATGTGGTCGGCGTCCTCGTCGGCCGGGGGCCTCGTGTGGGGGGTTATCCGATCCTCCCCGGCCCGGGGACCCATGGTGAGAGCGTCGCGGACGACGATCCACCCGGTCGGCGTCTTCCAGGTCGTGTTGAGGATCTTCGTGCCGGGCTCGTATATGCGCGCCGTCGGGACGTTGATCCCGAAGGGACCGAGCCGGAAGGCGCCGGCCTGGCGGTCGAGCAGAGTGCCGAAGACGCTGGGGGAGTCGAACCTCGGGACGCAGAGCCAGTCGATCGCCCCGTCGGGCGCGACCAGCGCGCCGGTGTGGCAGTTTGAGAGGAACGCGTAGTCGGCGATCGGGGGGAACGGCGAGGGCGCCGCAGCGCTCTGAGGCATTCGCTCCTCGACCTCCGACCTCTTCCTCGCGTCCTTCTGCTCGGGCATGGTCCTCAACTCCTTCGGGTGTGTGTAGTCGCGGATCGTATGGGCAGCTATGGGGGACCGCATCACTCAAACCGGATGAAAGTCGAGGGATGATCAGGTCGAGATCAGCCCTGGGGTTCCCACCAGGCCTCCTCGAGGTCCACCCGCACTCCCCTGAACGAGACTCCCTCGGCTTCGAGAAGCGCCCGCTGTCGCCGCCCCATTGCCAGCGAGCCGTCCGCGCGGACAACCCTCTGCCACGGCACGCCCGGGGTCCTCGCAGGCGGCCATCACGGCTCCCGCAAAGCGGGGCGCGCCGGGCGCCAGGTCGCCATAGGTCGTCACCCTTCCCGGGGGAATCGAGCGGGCCCGGGCCAGCACGCGCCGCGCCTTGGGGGATCTGACGTCGATTGCCCGGGACGGGGAAGCCACGTGAGACAGTCTCGCGGCTGGGGCTTCGGGATATCACCCACATTGCACGATGAATCGCGGGCCAGGATAGGTTTCGATGTAATGGACTCGGCGAGGAACGTTGCTCCAAAGATGAAAGGGGACAAGTAGATGCCTTTGATGAGACGACGCCCGTTGGTTCGGGCCGCGATGGTCGGCGGCGCCGGGTACGCGGTCGGCAAGAGAGCGCAGAGGAAATCCGAGCACGAGGCCGAGCAGGATGCTCAGATTCAGTCGGCCCAGGAGCCGGCTGCAGAGCCCGCCGCGGCGCCGGCACAGCCCGCCGCGGCGCCGATGTCCGAGGCCGAGCGGATCGACGCGCTGACGAAGCTCAAGGACCTGCTCGACAGCGGCGTCTTGACCCAGGAGCAGTTCGAGGCGGAGAAGGCGAAGCTTCTCCCGGAAAGCTGAGGAGGCGGAGATGGCCGAGAGTACGACGGAGATGGGCCCGGTCCAGTTGCTGGTTGTCGGTTTCCATGAGGGGCAGTTCTCCGGGGAGATCCTGGAAGAGCTGCGGCGGCTGCGCGAGCACGACATCGCCCGTCTCGTCGACCTCATGTTCGTGACCAAGGACGAGGACGGCAACGTCGCCGCGATCGAGCACAGCGACCTCACCCAGGAGGAGGCGATGGCGTTCGGCGCCGTCGCGGGTGCCTTGCTCGGGCTGGGCGCCGCGGGCGAGGAGGGCGCGGAGGCCGGCGCGGTTGCCGGGGCCGAGGCGATGGAGGACGGAGCCGCGTTCAATGAGGCCGACGCCTGGTACCTCGCCGATGCGATCCCCCCGGGCGACTCCGCGGCGATCGCGCTGATCGAGCACCGCTGGGCGATTCCGCTCCGCGACGCCATCCTGCGGGCCGGAGGGCTTCCCCTTGCGGACGAGTGGGTGCATCCGACAGACCTGATCGCAGCCGGGGCGATGGCCGCAGAGAAGTAGAACGCCACCCGAGTCAAGGAGGATGTGAAGATGGGACGAGACAGACGCCAACGCAGACGACGCGCCGCCGCACTCGGAGGGGCCGCCATTGCGGCCAAGAAGCACCACGACGCAAAGGAAGCTCAGCAGCAGGAGGAAGCCCAGCAGCAACAGGCGGCAGCTGCTCAACCGGCGGCGCCCGCCGAGCCCGTCCAGGCGGCCCAGCCCGCCGCAGCGGGCGGACTGACCCCCGAGGTGCTGGAGCAGCTGAAACAGCTGGGTGAGCTTCACGAGCAGAACGTGCTCTCAGACGAGGAGTTCGAGCGCGAGAAGGCGAAGCTGCTGGGTTCCGCCTGAGCGACACCTGATTCGACGGCCGCCACCACCTCTAACCGCGGACGACACATGCCCTCGCCACGGGCAAGTAGCCCGGCTCCTCCCCTGCTGCTCGCCTTCAGCGATTCGGCCGGGTTGAAGGTGCAAAGTAACTATCACCCTTTCCGGGTGGTGATGGCGGCCGGGCACGGGGATAAGATCGCCCGCGAGCGTCGCCTTGACTCCGCCGCGAGTTGCTGTCGACGCACTTTGGCCGCGGACTAGCGGCGAATCGACCGAAGGAGGCTGTATGCGAGGTGCAGGCCGAGTCGTGTTCGCAGCGATCCTGCTGCTGATCGTGGGCACGCTCAACATCATCTACGGCATTGGCGCCCTCGACGACGCCAACATCTACGCCAACGACACCAGATACATACTCACCGACCTCAACACCCTGGGCTGGGTCCTGATCATCCTCGGGGTGATCCAGCTCACCGGGGGCTTCTCCCTGATGGCCGGCAATGCCTACGGCCGCGTGATCGGGATCATCGGCGGCAGCATCGGTGCGATCGGAGCCCTGCTCTCGATCGGGGGTGCCTACCCATGGTGGTCGCTGGGCATCTTCTTCCTCTGTTGCTGGGTCGTCTACGGCATCGCCGTCTTCGGCGAGGACGAGGGGGCGTCCGGAGTCTGAGCCGGCGTCGGCGGGAACAGTCCGGCGTAGGCCGGCCTGTTCCCGCCACCTCGCCTCGCTCAGGTGAAATCCGAGGCGAGCAGGTTGAATAATCACCCCAGAGCGCGCCGGGCAGCCGCGATAGCGGCCCTCGTACTCCCTCCCGCGATGCTGATCCTGGCCGTCGTGGTCATGGTCCAGGAGTTCCCGCGAGGTCTGCTCGTCGTCGCCGGGATGATGATCGCGCTTGTCGCTGCCTGGTACGGCCTTCTTCGCAGGGGTGACGCGAGAGTGCTTCGGTATCGTGATCGCGGTGCTCGCACTCGCGGCGACGGTCATCGTGCTGGTAGACAGCGGCGACCGCATCGTCGAGGCGCTCCTGATCCTGGCGGGGCTGGCGCTGGCGACCCTCGCGGCGAGGGCCGCCTTCAGGTACCACGCCGTCCTTCCCGGGGCGCCGGCACCCCAGCACCCGGTGCTCTTCTACAACCCGAAATCGGGCGGCGGCAAGGCCGAGAAATTCAATCTCGCCGAGCAGGCTCGCAAGCGCGGGATCAAGCCGATCGAGCTGAAGCTCGGCACCGACCTCGAGCAGCTCGTGCGGGACGCCGTGGCCGACGGCGCCGACGCGCTGGCGATGGCCGGTGGCGACGGTTCGCAGGCGGTTGTCGCCGCGGTCGCGGCGGAGCTCGGCCTGCCCTACTCCTGCATCCCGGCCGGAACCCGCAACCACTTTGCCCTCGACCTCGGGGTTGACCGCGACGACGTCGTCGGCGCCCTCGACTCCTTCGTCGATGGGGGAGAGCGACAGGTTGACCTGGCCGAGGTCAACGGCCGGGTCTTCGTCAACAATGTCTCGCTCGGCCTCTATGCGGAGGCCGTGCAGCGGGCGGGTTACCGCGAGGCGAAGATCCGGACGATCCTCGACACCCTGCCGGAGGTCCTGGGACCGGAGGGTGAGGGGCTCGACCTGCGCTGGAGCGGACCGGACGGCGAGGAGCACACCTCCGGGGCGGCCATTCTCGTCTCCAACAATCGCTACCGCCTCGGGCGCGCGGTCGGCTCGGGGACGCGGCCGAGCATGGAGGAGGGCGTGCTGGGGATCACGGTCGCATCCGCTCCCGGCAAGGCCGGCGAGGGCCGGCAGGGGCCACACCGACCTTGGCAAGAGTGGTCGGCCCCCCGGTTCGAGGTGGACGCTGAGGCCCCGATCGCCGCAGGCATAGACGGCGAGGCCGTGACGCTCGATGCGCCACTCCGATTCCGGACCCGGCCCGGAGTGCTGCGGGTGCGGATCTCCGCCTCGCATCCTGGAGCCTCTCCGTCAGCCAACATTCCCGAGGGTCCGTGGCAGGGAGTGCGCATGCTTGCCCGGATTGCGGCGGGGCGCACTTCAGCACCAGAACCGCGACAAACACAGACAGACGCCTGACGCGGATCGCCAGGCAAAGGAGAGCGGATGGACATCTTCGAGATAGAGCAGAAGGAGACCCTCAAGCGCGAGGAGGTGGCGGAGCGTCTGCGCACGCTCGCCGACATGCTCGCGCGCAACAACGACATCGAGTTCGAGAGGGGCGGGATGAAGATCAACGTGCACGTCCCCGACGAGGTCCAGCTCAAGGTCGAGCTCGAGATCGAAACCGACGAGCGCGAGCTCGAGATCGAGCTGAAGTGGTGATCACTTCAGCCCGGGGCGCCAGCTGCTCACCGCCTTGGCCACGGCGATCACCAGGAACAGCTGGCCGGTGACGGCCTCGAATACCGCCAATGTCTGGCCCGGGTTGCCGGCCGGCACCAGGTTTCCGTAGCCGACGGTGGTCATGGTGATGAAGCTGAAGAAGAGGTCGTCGGGGATGGTCCCGTTGCCGTTCGAGCCGAAGAAGGCGCCGTCCTGGACCTGGCCCAGCCACGCGTAGGCGAAGGCGAAGAACATCCCGATCAGCAGGTAGGCGGCGATCGCCCCGAGCACCGTCTCGAGGTCCACCACCCGGCGTCTGGCCACGTGGTGGACGACTGCTATGGGCGCCAGCATGTAGAGGATGCAGCTGAGACCGAGCAAGACCCCGCGCGACCCCGCGATGGGGATCGCAAACAGTCCCGCGATCGCGGCCACACCGGCAATTGCCAGCAGCACGTCGGTTGCCCTCATGGCTGCATGGTGCACCCGTGAAGTTCGGAACGCCAGCCAGACCGTTGCCATCTGGATCGCGAGGATCAGCGAGTGGGCGCGGGTGCTCGTCAGGGCGATCGCGAGCACGTAGGTGACGAGGATGAGCAGCAGCACCAGTCCATAGCTGTCCGCGTCGTACATCGCGTGCAGCAGGCGGCGGGTGAAGTGAGGACGCGAAAGCCGGCGACGCCTCGGTTCCGAGTGACCCTCCTCAGGCATGACCCGATTCTCTGCGTCCCGCCGGTCGGACCCTGGAGGTCGGCGGGAGCCGCCGACCGGCCACAGGGCGCGGGCTCAGTATCCGGTGCCGGTCTTGACCTGCTTGCGCTCGGAGGGGTGGGCGCCGCCCTTCTCCTCCAGCGTCTTCAGCGCCAGTTCGATGTCGCCCGACAGCCGGGTCACCTGGGCCCTGCTGAAGTTCTCCTTGACCAGGGCGCGCATGATCTTGACGTCCTGGGCGTTGGGCGGGAGGGTGTAGGCGGGAACCATCCAGCCGCGCTCCGCGGACAGCTGCCAGGCGATGTCGAACTCGTCGTAGGGGCGCTGCTCGGCCAGCTTGAAGGCGACGAGCGGTAGCTGCTCCTCGCCCTCGCCGATCAGCTCGAACTTCCCCATCGCCTTCAGGTCCTCGGCGAGGGCCCGGGCGTTCTTTTGCATTATCTCCATGATGTAGGTGTAGCCGGTCCGCCCGAAGCGGATGAAGTTGTAGTACTGAGCGAGGACCATCGACGCCCCGGTGGAGAAGTTCAGCGTGAAGGTGGCGTCGGTCTTGCCGAGATAGTTCTCGTAGAAGACGAGGTCCTCTGCGAGATCGGATTCCTCGCGGAAGATCAGCCAGCCGATCCCCGGATAGACGAGGCCGAACTTGTGCCCCGAGACGTTGATCGAGCGGACCTGCTCCAGCTTGAAGTCCCACTCCGAGTCGGGGTAGAGGAACGGCCAGACGAAGCCGCCGCTGGCGGCGTCCACGTGCAGGGGGACGTCGAGCTCCCTCTCCTTCTTCAGCCCGACCAGCATCTCGTTGATCCCGACGATGTCGTCCATGTGGCCCGTGAAGGTGGTGCCGAGGACGGCGGCGACGCCGATCGTGTTCTCGTCGACGTGCGGCTTCACGTCCTCGGGGCCGATCGTGTACTTGCTCTCGCCGAGGGGGACGATCCGCGGCTCGACGTCGAAGTAGCGGCAGAATTTCTCCCAAACGACGTGCACGTCGCCGCCGAAGACGAGGTTGGGGGCCTCGGTGGAATTGCCTGCCGCCTTCATCCGTTCGCGCCACTTCCATTTCAGCGAGAGCGCTCCCAGCATGATCGCCTCCGAGGATCCCTGGGTACGGCAGCCGGTGGTCTTGCCGGGAGCGTGGAAGAGGTCGGCGAGCATGCGGACGCAACGCTGCTCGATCTCGGCCGAGATCGGATACTCGGCGTGGTCGATGAAGTTGCGATGCAGGTTCTCGGTGATGATCCGCTGAGCCTCGGGCTCCATAAAGGTTGTGACGAAGGTGGCGAGATTGCGCTGCGGCTCGCCCTCGAGCAGCAGATCTTCACCTACGATCCGCATCGCCTCGATCCCGGGCATGCCGCCGCCGGGAAACGCGTTGTCGGGTGCCTCCTTCGTCAGGAAGCGGAGTCCCACCCAGTCGGGGGAACTCTCGTCGCTGCGATTGTGCTCGCTCACTCGTCACCTCCGGACGAACCGAACCGTTTATAGGCGAGGTAGGCCCCCAGTGTCCCGACCGCGATCAGGACGAGGATCCCCACGACGGGGCCGATGAAGAAGAAGGCGGCAAGCGTTCCGAGAACCAGGAGGATGGCGATCGCCGTGACCTCGAGGCCGAGCAGATCCGAATCGGGAGGGGTGTTGTCGTTTGGCACCGAATTGATTCCTATCAGCATCGGCCGGCCGTCGGCGGCAGGGGCCGACGGCCGCCGATGTTTGACGCGTCTAGGGTTGGGCGTTCTGGCGACCGCCGTAGACGAGCAGACCGTAGATGATCAGGATGTCGACGCCGAACACGGACAGCGCCAGGAACGGGGCGCCGGGTAGCCAGAGCAGGGCGACGATCATGTTGGCGGCGGCGGAGAGGATTCCTATCCAGCGTCCGAACTCGCCGCCGGCCCAGATCGACACGGCGGCGATCATCTGAACGACGCCGACGATGGTCACGACCCAGCCCCAGGTGTTGAGGTTGGTGATGACGTACTTGGCGTCCTGCGTGAAGAAGGTCGAGTTGTCGATCGCGGCAATGCCGTAGATCGTGTTGAGAATGCCCACGATTCCGACCATCGTCCCGGCAAAGAGGAGCCATCCCGCGCCTCGTGGTTCTGCGCCCATGCTTCACCCCCTTCTTGGTTGTCCTGCGGCCATTGACCTGCCCCCCTTCCTGCCCCTCTCGCGCAAGCCCGTCAGGCTAGAGGGGCGGGTCGGCCAACCTCATCCGATGCGGGTGATTTCGCTCTGCAACGGCGAATTCCCCCTCCAATCGGGTCGCGTCTAGGCTCCCTCGCCGAGGAACTGCTGCCGAAGCTCGGTCTTCTTCCACTTCCCCGTCGCCGTGCGCGGAATCGCGTCGACGAACTCGAAGCGCTCGGGCAGTTGCCACTTGGCGAAGTCCCGCGAGAGGTGCTGACGAAGGTCCTCCGGGCCCGCCTCGGAGCCGTCGGCCAGGACGACGACGGCCATTGGCCGCTCCCCCCAGCGCTCATCCGGCATTGCGATCACGGCCGCCTCGGCGACCGCGGGATGGGCCATCAGCAGGTTCTCCAGGTCCACCGAGCTGATCCACTCCCCGCCCGACTTGACCAGGTCCTTGGAGCGGTCCCAGATCTTGATGCAGCCGTGCGGGTCGATGGTGACCACGTCCCCGGTCGCGAACCAGCCGTCCGCGGTGAACTTCTCGCTCCCCTCGCCGCCGTGATAGGCGCCCGCGACCCAGGGCCCCCTCACCTCGAGCTCGCCCATCGTCGCGTCGTCCCAGGGCACCTCGCCCTCCTCGTTGCGGGCGCGGATCTCGACCAGGGGCACCGCGACCCCCTGTCTGGCGCGGTATGCGTATTGATCCGCCGAGCCGGGCTCGATCGCAGGGGAGGGGTGGCAGACGGTGCCGAGCGGGCTGGTCTCCGTCATCCCCCAAGCCTGTAGCACATCGAGGCCGTGCTTCTCGAAACCCTCGATCATCGACTGAGGCACCGCGGCACCACCGACGACCATCCTGCGCAGGGTCGAGAGATCCCAGCGCTCGGGCTCCGTATCGAGCGCGGCGAGGATCGCCATCCACACGGTCGGCACACCCGCGGTCATCGTCACCTTCTCGGTCTCCAGCAGGTCGAGGACGCTCTCGGCGTCGAGGTGGGGCCCCGGAAAGACGAGCCCCGCGCCGGTGAACGCCGCGGCGTACGGCAATCCCCAGGCGTTTGCGTGGAACATCGGCACGACCGGGAGGATCGTGTCGCGGCCCGAGATTCCGAGAGCGTCCGGCAACGAGGCGCCGAGGCAGTGAAGGACCGCCGAGCGATGCGAGTAGGCGACCCCCTTGGGCCGGCCGGTGGTGCCCGACGTGTAGCACATGGCAGCGGCCTGACGCTCGTCGAGCGAGGGCCAGCGGATAGGTTCCCCGCCAGATGCAAGCTCCTCGTAGGCGATCCCCGATGTGGGCGCTTCGCCCGAGTGCGCGACGACGACCACCTGGTCGAACTCGCGCGCTTCCCGGAACGAATCGAGGACCGGAAGAAGCGTCTCGTCGACCACGAGCACGCGGTCCTCGGCGTGGTTGACGATGTAGGAGAGCTCGTCCGGGTGAAGGCGCGGGTTGAGCGTGTGGAGGACGGCGCCCATCGCCGGTACAGCGAAATAGAGCTCGAGGTGCTCGGGCTGGTTCCACAGCAGCGTCGCAACCCGGTCACCGGCGCCGATGCCGAGGGACCCGAGCCCTCCCGCCACACGCCTCGCCCGCTCGGCGGTGTCGCCGTAGGTGCTGCGAACGACCGAGCCATCCGGGCGGCGGGAGACGATCTCGCGGTTGCCGTTGAATCGCTCGGCCCGCTCGACCACCGCGGTCAGGGTCAGCTGGTAGTCGTCCATCGTCAACCCGTCCATCTCGCCCCCTCTGGCTTGCCCTGGCGCCGTTCCGGCTATGCGGGCGCGACAGTACTACCTACGCACGGCAGCGTGGGAGATTCGGGAGCAACCGCGCCCACCACCCGGTACAGTCAGCAAGCGCTGCAGGGCGTCGGTATTCGGTAGGCGTGCGTGCGGCTAACTCATGAGTTCTGGCACGACCATACGGCCCCCCGCTCTCGCCGAGTTCGAGACGCGGGTCGGCTCCCGCCACGAGCCGCCGGTCTTCCGCGCCGGGATGGTCTCCCGGCAGCGGTTGGTCTCGACGCTGGAGGGTTCTCGGGAGGCGTCGGTGGTCCTGCTCACGGCCCCGGCCGGCTACGGGAAGACGACCCTGCTCTCGGAATGGGCGGCGACGGATAGGCGCCCCTTCGCCTGGGTCACGCTCGGAAAGGCCGAACGCGACGGGGTCGCGCTGCTCACCGCCATCGTCGAGGCCTTGGCGGAGATCGAGCCGACCGCGGGCGAGGCGCTGGCGCTGCTGAATGAGCCGATGCCGCATGTCGACGCCGTCGTGCCACGTCTTGCCGCGGGCCTATCTGCCGCTTCCGCCAGCCTCGTCCTCGTCCTCGACGACTCCCACCTGGTCGACTCCAGCGAGTCGATGGAGGTCGTGGCCGCGATCGGCGAGAGCCTGCCGCACGGATCCCAGCTTGCGTTGGCGAGCAGGACCGTCCCCAACGATCTTCCCGTGGGCCGGCTCCGCGCGCATCGCAATCTGATCCAGATGGGGGCCCCAGATCTGGCGATGACGCGAGAGGAAGGGGGCGAGCTGCTGTCGGGGATCGGGCTGTCTCTTGGGGCGTCTGAGCTGGATTTGGTGATGGAGAAGACCGAGGGGTGGCCGGTGGCGATCTACCTCGCCGGCCTCTCGCTTGCGGATCGGGCGGATCCGGGAAAGGCCATAGCCGAATTCGCGGGCGACGACCTGGTGGTTGCCGAGTACCTGCGCGACGAGTTCACCTCACGCCTCTCCCGTAAGCAGCTGGAATTCCTGGTGCGGATCTCGATCCTCGACCGCTTCTGCGGCGAGCTCTGCGACGCCGTTCTGGAGCGGTCCGGTTCGGAACGGGTGCTGGCCAAGCTTGCCGACTCCAACTTCTTGATCCTGCCGCTCGACCGCAGAGGCACCTGGTTCCGTTTCCACGGTCTGTTGGCGACGGCGCTGACAAGGGAACTGCACCGCGCCGAGCCCGCCGGCGAGGCCGGTTTGCACCGGCGCGCCAGCTCCTGGTTCGCCGAGCACGACGACCCGGAGCGGGCGGTCGAGCACGCGATCGCCGCTGACGATGTGCAACGGGCCGGAGAGCTGATCTGGGACCTGATCCCCGACTACGCCGCCCGTGGGAGGAACTCGACGATGTTCGCGTGGCTCTCGCGTTTCACCGAGGAGCAGGTCGCCTCCTCCGCGCCGCTTGCGCTGGCGGCGTTTCACAGTTGCCTGGCGGCAGGCCAGGGTGCCCAGGCCGACGGCTGGCTCAAAGCTGCCGCACACGCCGACGGCGGATCGCTGTCGGATCCTGCCGAGGGCCCCTACGCAAGTGCCGTCTGGGCTGCCCGGGCGGAGAACGGCCGCGACGGGGTCGCGCGGATGCTCGATGACGCCCGCCGCGCCTGCCGTCTCGAACCCGAGCACACTCCGTGGCGGGCCCTCTGTCACATGCTGGAAGGGTCCGCGTTGCTGATGTCGGGCGATACCGAGAGCGGACGCGGCGCGCTCGAGGAGGGGGCCCGGAGAGGAGCCGCCGTCGCTCCGACTCGTCCAGGTGATCTGCCTCGCCCAGCTCGCGGTCCTCGCCCTGGACGAGCGCGATCCGATCACGGCGGAGATCCTCGCCTCCCAGGCCCGCGCCCAGGTCGAGCGGTCCCGGCTGGTCGACTACCCAAGCGCCGCCCTGCCGATTGCCGCTTCGGCCCTTGTCCTGGTTCATCGCGGCGAGGTGCGACGCGCGGGCTCTGATGCCGTTCGCGCCTCGCGCCTGCTGGGCCAGTGCCAGGACATGCCACCGTGGTACGAGGTCGAGTCGCACCTGCTTCTGGGGCGCGCGTTGCTTCGCCTCGGGGGCCCGGTTGAGGCAAAGCAGCACCTTGCCCAGGCCTCGAGACTGATCGATCTGGACAAGGGCGCGGTTCTGATGCGGGAATGGATGGCCCAGGCGACGTCGGAGGAAGGGCGTTTCAAGCTCGAAGAGGATGGGTCCCACCTGACCGCCGCCGAGCTGCGAGTTCTCCGGTACCTGCCCACCCATCTCTCCCTGCGGGAGATAGCCGAGGAATTCGTGGTCTCCACCAACACCGTCAAGTCACAGGCACAGGCGATCTACCGCAAGCTCGGAGCCTCCTCGCGCGCGGAGGCAGTCGCTACCGCCAGGGCGGCCGGACTCCTCGACGATTAGGCGGGTCCCGGCTCAGGGCAGCTTGGAAACCGTCGGCGGGTCCCAGCCGCTGCCGTCGAGGATCCCCGATATCTGCCCCGACGTCGGTTGGTACAGGCGCATCGTCAACCTGAACGCGGCGGCCGCCGGAGAGGGCAGCCAATTCTTCGCCTTCGCCGGATCGGCGGGCTGGATGCTCTGCACGTAGATGTCGAGCGAGTCGTCCGGGTTGAAGGTGAGGTCGCTGCGGTCCCCAATCGCGTAGCGGTTGATCGGGTTGGGTACGAAGAATCCGGAGGAGTCATAGAGCGTCAGCGACCAGAAGGCGTCCACGGGAGGCAGCTGACCCGGCTCGAAATGGACCACGTAGTCGTTTGAGCCGTTAAGCGGCGCCAGGGTCTTGTCGGTCTGGCCGACCGGGTAGATCGCCTCGGAGGGGGTCAGCGCCCCGAGCCCGACCTGGGTGATCAGGGCCCGGTAGTCGTAGTCGGTCCCGTAGCGGCCGGTCGGCAACACCAGCCAGCCGTTGTGCTTGGAGGCCTCGGTCAGATAGCGGACGGTCACCTCGGACTGAAGGACGCCGGGACCGGCGGCGACCGCGTCGATCATCCCCTGCCTGGTGTCCGCGCTCAGCGAGGAGTCGGCCGAAGGCCGCTTGCCCGGGCCGACCCCGATCTGGGCCAGCTTCTTGAGCTCGGACTTGTCGGCTGCGGGCGGCGTGAAGCGCTTCAGCAGGTCGCTCAGCTTGTCGAAGAAGGCGAGCCCACTCGGCATCGGAACCTGATCCGGGGTGGTGTCGGGATTCTTCGGCGGCTTCGGCCTGAAATTGGTCCCGTAGCGACTCAGCGGGGTGATCCGGTAACGATCCTGGATCTTGCGCGTGTTCTTGAGGTCGGCTGGGCCGTAGTTCAGGGTCCTGCCGATGATCCAGACGCGGTCGTAGCGGGACTTGATCCGGTGCACGCCCCTGGGGAGCTCCGTCTTCGCCTGCCCGGGCCCGAGGACCGCGTAATCACCGGGCTTCGTCCTGGCCACGGAGCCGAGGTTCCGAAAGTCCTCTGTATAGGGGTCATACAGCGGGATGACGAAGTAGCGGTTGACCTTCGGGATGTGGATCACCATCGGCTGGTGGGAGAGGTTCGAGCCAGGCGATCGAGTAGGGCGTGTCGTTGTTGGGCGCGACCACGTCCCGGGCGCTGGCGTCGGCGAGGACCCTGACGTGGCTGAAGCGGTTGACCGGGCCCCGGCCCCTGCCGTCGGGCACGTCGACGCTCGTCTGTACGCGGAAGGTCTGGTCCATCTTGACCAGGGGCAGGCCGTACTTCCAGGCTTCGAGGCCGAGGTCGTATCCCTTGGTGTAGTCGGGGCTGGCGGCAGTGGCCGGTCCGGCGCCCGCGGCAACCACCGTCAGGCCGAGTGCGACACCAGCTAACGCGCGGCGGAATCGGCTTGGGCGAGGCTGGCTCATCGAATCCTCAACAATCGCCGACCATCGTTGATGCGGTTGGTTCTGCGATCAGGAGCCTGCTGACGCGTCCGGCTCCGCGTCGGTTCCGAGCACCTCGGTCTTAGCCGCCTCGAACTCCCCCTCGGTCAAAGCTCCCTTCTCCTTCAGCGAGGTGAGACGCTCGAGCTCGTCGGTCTTGGTCTCCTTGGCAGTCGGCTGCGCCGCCGGCGTTGCCCGCCGGGGTACCGCTGCACGGGCCCGTTCGCTGAACCCCCCGAACTCGGCACCGGGGAATTCGAGCGCGGTCTGGCGCCGCAGCATCTCGGTGCCGAGGACCATCAGGCCGGCGAGAATCAGCAGGCCGATCGGCTTATGGAAGGCGGCCACCGGCGCCCACAGCACCAGTGCCAGGAAGACCAGCGCGACCACGGCGTAGGCCGCGCCCCTACGCTCGCGCAGGTACGGGGCGGCTTCTCTGCGCAGCGTCGTCGCCGGCCGGGTCGGCCCGGCAAGCCATGCTCCGATCACCAGCAGGATGCCGAAGGTGATCATCGAGATGGCGATCGTCTCCAGCAGCGAGGTGCCGATGCTCCAGGCGGCCTGCGCAGCGGGCTTGACCGAGTTCGACGCGAGCGCGTTGACCACCTCGTCGCCGGCGAAGCCGCGCACGACCAGCGTCAGGATGCCGGCGATGAGGAAGCCGAAGCCGACCGCGCGCAGTGTCTCCCGGCGGCGCCCGTGGGCCAGGTAGACCGCGAGTGCGTAGAGCGCGAAGACAAGGATCGTCAGCACCACCGCGAGGCCCTTGATCAGGTCGGCGATGTCCTGTGCGGTCGCGAGCTGATCCGACTTGAGGATCGTGATCGATCCGGCGTCGGGGGGTACCTTCGAAGCGAGGTTCCCCCCGATCCCGAGCTGGGTGGAGAGCTGGGTGACAAGACCGTTGAGGTTGAGGACAACGGTGCCGCCGGTGGTCGAGACCGCGGGGCCGCCACCGCTGAGGATCTTCAGCAACGCCTCACTGGCGGCGCGGTTGGCGTCTGCCCACAGCTGCTGCACTGGGGGGGTTGCCAGCGCCTTCCCGGCGACCTGGGTGGCGAGCTGGCGCAACCCGCCCGCGGCCGGCCCGGCCAGTGGCTGCAGCTGGGGGGGCAGCTTCTCGGCGAGCTTGGCCTGGACGTCGACGTTGGCGTAGAGCTCGTTGACGAGGAAGATCGAGAGCTGGTCCTGGATGTCCTTGTTCTCGAGCAGCTTGGTGCTCGTGTTCACCCAGTTATCGGTGTTGAGGGCCTGGCGGTTGACCCAGACCGAGAAGGAGGCGACGAAGGCGAGCAGGGTGGCGAAGATGAGAAGAGCGGTGACGATGCCGCGGCGACGGGGGGTTCCCTCGGCGGCTGGCTTATCGGCGGCTTCCACGATCCTCTACCTCACGTTCGGAGCTTTTCGGGGATACCACCCTATGCGGGAGCGGGCCTCGGCGCATCATCCGAACCGGGGGAACGCGCCGGGGCAGCCTCGAGCCGGCGCTGGATCGCCAGGCTGGTCAGGTAGGCGACGACGACGCCGACGATGATCAGCGGGCCCGAGCCCAGCCCCGACTGGGAGGTCAGCACCAGCGCCAGAGTGACCGCCGAGAGCGGCAGCCGCAGCGCCGCCGCGGTTGCGGCGCCGATCCCCACAGCGACCGCGGGGGTCGTCTCGAAACCGGGGAGCTGGGCTGCGGCGAGGCCCGCCGCCGCGCCGAGGAAGAGCGCCGGGAAGATCGGGCCGCCGCGGAAGCCGGCAAGCGACACCGAGTAGGCCAGGCCCTTGAAGGCGAGCAGGGCGAGCAGTGCGCCGACCGAGTATTCGGTGGAATGGACGACCAGCCCTCCGACCTGGTCCTGGCCGGAGAAGAGGACGTCGCTGATCGGGTGGCCGGTTATCTCCGTGTAGGCGATCGCGCAAGCCGCTATCAGCAGTCCCCCGGCGGCGGTGAGGAGATACGGGCGGCTGCGGATCAGGCCGACCAGCGGTTGCGCAAGCGCGAAGATCGCTGACTATCAGGACCGCGATCGCGGCCGCTACCGGGATCGTCCAGAGGAAGTCGGTGAGGTCCGGACGCGCAAACTCGGGCAGCGGCAGGACCCCGATCGAGATGTCACTGGTGCTGAGGCCGGTCCAGGAGCCCATGCCGAGTGAGACAAGCGAGCCTATCCCGGCGGCCATCAGGCCGGGAACCAGGACGATCCTCAACTGGGAGCCGCCGAGCCCGATCGCCTCGATCAGGATTATCGATGCGATCAGAGGGGAGCCGAGGAGGAAGGAGACGGCGGCGAAGGTCGACGAGGCGGCGACGATGTCGACCATCTGCTGTGGCGGGTCCTTCTGCAACCGCCTGGCGGCGAGCACCCCGAGTCCGCCGCCGATAGCGATCAGCGGCGCCTCCGGGCCGATCACGGCGCCGAGGCCGATCGAGGCGAGAGCGGCCAGGGTGACGCCAGGCAGAGCCTCGGGCCCGAGCCGCTCGGTGCTGAGCCCGTTCGCCGGGGTGTGGCCGCCGTTGCCGGGCAGGCGCACGATCGCGAAAGCCGCGATCAGCCCGGCGATGGCGAGCACGACCAGGTACCACCAGTTCGGGGCGCCGCTGTCGTAGCCGAGGTCCTTCGGGAGGTCGGTGAAGACGCCGACCTGGATCTGGTGCACCAGCTCGAGGAAGCCCCAGGCCACCACCGAGGTGATCACGCCGACGATCGCGACGAAGACGAGGAGCATCGCGAAGCGCCTGTTCGCCATCACCTCCGTCGGGTCGGGCTCGGCCGGAGCGGCCGGACTCTCGGACTCAGCCAACTGTTCCCTGATCCTCCTCAGGTCGCCTCTCGAGCTTGCGCTTGCGTCTCTCCTCGCTCATCTCTCTGCTCTTCACCTTCGCATCTCCGTAGGAAGTCTCCACCAATTGCCGTCCGCCGGACCAGCCGAAGACCCACGAGACCATGACCACGGCGAAGACCACATTCCAGGCCGTCGTGATCAGCTGCTGGGCGGCGGAGTAGGCGGTGGCGTTGGAGGCGCTGGTGTCGTTCTTGAGCGCCGCCGTGTTCATCGCCTGGTTGACGCCGACGCCACCCGGGGTGACCGAGACCGAGTTCGAGATCGAGTTGGAGGCGGTGACGGTGGCGACGTTGTGGAAGGTGACCGGGATCCCGTAGGCGCCGAGGAAGACGGCGATCACGCCGAGCCGCGCCAGGTAGCTGCCGAGCTCCGGCAGCGCCACCCTTGCCAGGAAGGCTCGCGGGCTTCTGAGGACGGCACCGCCGGCGAGAAGCTGCGCGCGCAGTTTCTCCGCCCGCCTCCAGAAGATCCGCACCAGCAGGGCGATCAGCACCGCTGCGCCGCCGAGGATCAGCGCGATAAGGCCCTTGTGGTCGTCGACGAAACCCAGCTTGATCGAGAACGAGCCCGCGACCGAGAGGAACAGATAGAGGTAGAGGGTGATGTTGAAGACCGAGAAGGGGATCTTCTGCACCACCAACCCCGAGAAGGCTGCGGCGAAGGTGGCGCCGGCGATCAGGGTCGAGAACATCACCAGCATGACGAAGGTGCCGATGTTCGCCGGAAGGAAGCCGTTGAGAGCGACCGCGGTCGCGTAGCAGGCGAGAACCATCCGGTATCGGATCTGCGCCCGCGGGAACGCGGCCCGCAGGATCCCGAGCCAGGCGAGCGCGGCGAGGACAATCTGGACCGTCTGCAGGATCACCCCGGAGACGACGGCCCAGGGGGGGACCTCGCGGATCTTCTTCAGCAGATCCCGGATCCAGTCGGAGACCGGGATCCCGATCAGGTCGAGGAGGAAGATCACCAACGCGATGCCTCCAACCCAGAGGGCGATCCGCAGTAGCCGGGTCTTCAGCGGCGAACCCTGCTCGCTGATCGCCCCGGTACCGGCTGCCTCCATCGGCCGATCCTAATCCGCGGGTGCGGACGGGCGCTCGAACGCCTGCAGGACTCCGCCGATGGCAAAGCACATCGCGCCCCCGAAGGTACCCCAGTTTGCGAGATCGACGTTGACGGTGCTACCGGTCGCGGGTCTGATGAAGGCAGCCAGAGCCGCGATGAAGAAGAGGATCGAGCCGAGTTGGTTGGCGGCGACAATCCACCACTCGAGGCTGCGTGGGTGCAGGCGGGGCCGCCCGTCACAGACCTCGACCATCGCCAGGTGCCCCGAGATCAGGAACATCACGCAACCGACCATCTCGGGGGCCCAGATCAGCCTGTTCACCTGCTCAGAGCTCAGGTCCTTGATGAACGAGTCGACCAGGCTGATCCCGAAGGCCAGGGTCCCGGCGAAGAGGATGAATGTCG
Source organism: uncultured Actinomycetes bacterium (assembly GCA_963840235.1). Lineage (GTDB taxonomy): Bacteria > Actinomycetota > Thermoleophilia > Solirubrobacterales > 70-9 > JBBRHQ01. Next base: position 138,709 of record CAWIYC010000009.1, on the reverse strand, counting down.
CCAGCCACTCGATCCGCATCGGCTCGTACGACCACCAGCGCCAGCGCTGGCTCAGCAGGGTCCCCCTCTCATCGACGGTCCGGGGCGCGTTGATCGCTTGCAGCAGCGATGCGTAGCCCCCGGTGCTGAAGAAGACCCCGCCGAACAGAAAGACCGAGGCGGCGCTCACCGCGTCGCCTGAGCCGACCTGGGCGACGAGGGCCCCGATGGCGAACAGCAGCCCCCCGATCGTGAAGGCGCCCGCCGCGACCCAGTTGAGCCTGCGCAGGCGAGCGGCGGTGCTGCGATCTGGTCGCACCGCCGCGAGAAGATTGCCCGCAGCATCCCGAAGCTCGATGACCCCGCGCTTTCGCGCTGCCCGCGAGGCCCAGGTTGCAGTGCCTCCTTCGGGGACTTCCCAGGTGAGCCGGGACGTGAAGGGTCCTCCGCCCTGCTCCTCCCTCAATCCCCACTCGCCCGGACTGCGAACCGACCCCGCCGCTTTCCCGGCGTCAGGCATCAACCCTTGATCTCAGCGCGAGAGGTCGTGACGCGACCTGGCGGCGTGGTAGCCGACGTACCAGGCGAGATGACGGACCGCATTGAAGCCGGTGAGAGCCGGTGAGATGATCCTCTTCATCGGCGCGCATCCTATTTGGTAGGCCGGAGCTACCAAATGCCCGGAACCCGCAAATTGCACTTTTTCGGTACCGCTCAGGCGGCATTCGGGGACGCGGGCCCGGCCTCTAGACTGCCAGCGATGAAGGTCGGGATCATCGGCCTCGGCTACGTCGGCCTTCCCCTCGCCGTCGCCTTCGCCGAGTCAGGACACGAGGTCGTCGGCCTGGAGGCCGACCAGGCGAAGGTCGAGAGCCTGAAACGCCACCGCAGCTACGTCGAGGACATTTCTGACGCGTCCCTCGAGGCCTGCGGCGAGCTGCTCAAGCCGACCACCTCCTACGCCGACCTCGCCTCCTGCCACGCCGTGATCATCTGCGTCCCGACCCCGCTGACCGGCTCCCGCGAACCAGACCTCGCCTATCTCCTCGACTCCGCGACCTCGCTCTCGCAGGTGCTTCAGCCCGAGCAGCTTGTGGTGCTCGAATCCACCACCTACCCGGGCACCACGAGGGAGCGCCTGCGGCCCATCCTCGAGGAGTCGGGGATGGCGGCCGGGCGCGACTTCCACCTCGCCTTCTCCCCGGAGAGGATCGATCCCGGCCGCACCGATTTCACCGTGCGGACTACGCCGAAGCTGGTCGGTGGCCTCACCGTTGGCTGCGCTGAGCGGGCGCGGGAGCTCTACTCCCTGATCTGCGACGAGGTGGTCGTCCTCTCGGCCCCGGAGGCGGCGGAGCTGGCGAAGCTGCTGGAGAACATCTTCCGCTCGGTCAACATCGCCCTCGTGAATGAGTTGGCCCGGCTCTGCGACAGGCTGGGCGTGGATGTCTGGGAGGTGATCGACGCTGCCTCGACCAAGCCGTTCGGGTTCATGCGCTTTGAGCCTGGGCCCGGCATGGGCGGGCACTGCCTGCCGGTCGATCCCTTCTACCTGGCCTTCAAGGCGCGGGAGCACGATTTCTACCCGGAGTTCATCGAGCTTGCCGGAAAGATCAACCAGGCGCAGCCGCAGTTCTGTGTGGACCGGATCGAGAGGGCGCTGAATGGCGCCCGCAAGGCGGTCAACGGCTCACGGATCCTGCTCCTCGGTGTCAGCTACAAGGCCGGGATCGGAGACACGCGCGAGGCGCCGGCGCTGCGGATCATCAGGATGCTGCGGGGCCTGGGGGCCGAGGTCCTCTACCACGACCCCCACGTGCCCTCGCTGGAGGAGTTCGGGCTCGAGTCGGTCGACCTCGATGCCGGGATCGACGCCGCGGACCTGGTCGCGGTCGTCACCGCCCATTCCGGGGTCGACTACGAGCGGGTGGTGGACTCCTCGCGGCTGGTGATCGACTTCCGCGGTGTCACCCGCGGAATCGAGGCTGCAAACCTGGTCAGGCTCTGAGGCCTGCTCAGTGGCGGTTGCGGAAGAACGAGATCGTGTTGGCGCCGATGGCCGAGTTCGAGACGGCAAGGTCCGGTGCGCGGTCGCGATTGAACCGGCCTGATGCGATCGCGTACGGGGTCGCGCCTGTGTGGAAGAAGACCGGGGCGGGGTCGAACCTCGATCCCCCGAGGCCCTTCTGAATCGCCAGCCCGTCGGTGCCGTCCGCGCTTTCGACGTTGATGGAGACGAGGTCGAGCTTGCGGTCGAGGTCGACGTCGGTCAGATTGAGGAAGTAGACCTTCGGTTGAGTCAGCAGGGTGCGCGGGGCCCTGAAACCGCCGCGCTTGCCCTTGAGCACGACGATGTTGCCCGCGTCGTAGTTGCCGACGATCAGGTCCGGCCGGCCGTCGCGGTCGAGGTCGCGGGCGAGGATCGGATAGGGACCGGCCCCGACCGGGAACGCGCGGCTGCCTCCGAAGGTGCCGTTGCGGCGACCGTAGAGGATGACGACGTTGCCGTCGCCGAAGACCGTTACGGCGATGTCCTTGTGCCCGTCGTGGTTGTAGTCGGCGACGGCGATGTAATACGGGCTGCTGCCCGTGCTCCCGACCCGGTAGTCGGTCCTGGGTCCGAAGCGCCCGTGGCGGCGGCCGAGCAGCACGCTCACGTAACGGTCACCCTCATCGGCGACGGCGATGTCCTTGCGCCCGTCATCGTTGAAGTCGCGCAGGACCGGGCTGTAGGGGTAATTCAAGGTCGGATAGGAAGCCGGCATCGCAAAGCCGCCGCCGCGCCGCCCCAGCAGGACAACGATTGCGTTGTTGTCGTAATCGGCGCCGACAATGTCCTTGCGCCCGTCATGGTTGAGCTCGACGACGCGGAGGTCGCTGAGCCCACCGGGAGTGTGGAACATGCGTGGCGGCCTGAAGCTCCCGTCCCCCCTTCCGTAGAGGACGCCGACGCCGTCGGAATCGGCGGCTGCGAGGTCGAGCTTGCCGTCCCCGTTGAGGTCGGTCTTGACGATGCCGAAGGGCCTGACGCCGGCCGGATAGTCATGCTTGGGAGCGAAGTTGATCGAGCCGAACCCCGCCTCGGCGACGGCCGCACCGCCCAGGGCCACGATCATGATTGCTGCGGCAACAGCACCCCTCGTCCCTCTCGGCACCCGTCCCACCCCTCCGTCGCGATTTGCCAGCCGGGTCATCGTACTCCCGCTAGGCTCGGATCGGATGAGACTCGGCCGCCGCAAGAAGCGCCTCTCCGCCCGGCGGGGTCGCGAAGGCTGGGATCGCTCCGACAGCGCCACCGCCGGCCTCGCGGTGCTGGCGCTGGCCGGGGCGGGGGCCGCCCTCGCCGGCCAGTACACGCGGCTGCTGCGGCGCCGCAAGCTCGAGCACCCCGAGGGCGACGGTCTGATCGAGTCCGCCAACGCGGCCGCGATCGACACCGTCGGAGTGGCGGTCGAGGGCTACTCGACCGCTCCGCGCAGCGAAACGGTCCTCTTCAACATCCTCGCCGGGTTCCTTGGCTCGTTCGCGGCGGTCCGCATGTCGACCTGGGCAATCCGCGATGGCCGCGGCCCCTTCCGAAACGTCCGGGTCGGGGGACGCCACATCCACCACTTCGTGCCCGGGATCCTGATCGCCTTCGCCGCCGGCACGACCGCCCTGCTCACCGACGATGACCGCCTCGAGGACCGGCTCGCCCTGCCGATGGGGGTGGGGATGGGCCTCACCTTCGACGAGGCGGCATTGCTCCTGGACCTTCGCGACGTCTACTGGAGCGAGGAGGGAATGCTGAGCGTCCAGGTGAGCCTCGGCCTGACCGCGATCCTCAGCACGGCCATCCTCACCCTGCGGATCCTTCGCCGCGGCGAGCGCCGCCAGGAGGAGGCCGGCGTGATTCCGCCCGCCTACCCGCTTGCGCCGCCGCTGCCGATCACCTGACCTGAGAGAGAAGGGTCGGCGCCCTCCTCTCCCTTGCCCATCCAGACGACCTGGTCGCGGCTGGGGCCGACCCCGACGAGGCGGACCGGAACGTCGACGAAATCGCTGACGTAGCGGAGGAAGTCGCGGGCCGCCTGCGGCAGGTCGGCCTCGGTGCGGGCGCCGTCGATCTCGCCCTCGAAGCCCGGCAGGTCCTCGTACTCGGCCTCGGCGGAGTGCAGGATCGACTGGTGGTAGGGGAACTCCTCGAAGACCGCGCCCTCGCCCGAGCGGTAGCGGACCGCCACCCGCAGGGGGTTGATCCCGGCCAGCACGTCGAGCTTGGTGATCACCAGCGCGCTCATCCGGTTCAGGCGCACGGCGTAGCGCAGCGCCACCAGGTCGAGCCAGCCGCAGCGCCGCTCGCGACCCGTAGTGGTCCCGTACTCGTGCCCGCGTTCGACCATCAGCCGCCCGGTCGCGTCGAAGAGCTCGCTGGGGAAGGGTCCGGCGCCGACCCGGGTCGTGTAGGCCTTGGCGACCCCCCAGACCTCGTCTATGTCGGTGGGCCCGACCCCGGCGCCGACGCAGGCCGCGCCCGCGATCGGGTTGGAGGAGGTGACGAAGGGGTAAGTGCCGTGATCGAGATCGAGCAGCGTTGCCTGGGCTCCCTCGAAGATGACCGTGCGGCCGGCGTCGAGCGACTCCCAGCAGAGCCTCGCGGTGTCGGCGATGTGGGGCTCGAGCCGGTGGCCGTAGGTGACGTACTCCTCGGTCATCGTGTGCAGGTCGAGCCTGGGGTCGGGCCCCTGCTCGTCGTCACCCTCGATCCGCTGCTTGCGGTGCGCGACCGAGAGCTCGCGCAGTGCCTGCTGCTTGGGCTCGAGCGCCGCCAGGATCTTCTTGCGCAGGATCTTCTCGTCGAGCAGGTCCTGGACCCTGATCCCCAGCCGTGACGCCTTGTCGGCGTAGCAGGGGCCGATGCCGCGCCGGGTTGTCCCGATCGATAGCTTGCCGAGCCGGGTCTCCCCGGCGCTGTCGAGCAGCACGTGGTAGGGCATGATCAGGTGGGCGTTGGCGGATATCCGCAGGTTGCCGACGTCGACCCCACGGCGCCTGAGCCCGTCGATCTCCTCCAGCAGCACCCTCGGGTCGAGCACGACCCCGTTGCCGATGACGCAGGTCTTCTCCGGATAGAGGATCCCCGAGGGGATCAGGTGGAACTTGAACTCCTCGCCGTCGCGGACGATCGTGTGGCCGGCGTTGTTCCCGCCCTGGAAGCGCACGACCATCGAGGCGTCCTCAGCGAGCAGGTCGGTGACCTTGCCCTTGCCCTCGTCGCCCCACTGGGTTCCGACTATGACCACGCCTGGCATGACCGGGTGATTATGGACGGTGGGAAGGGCCGGCGCGGGCGGCGGCGCTCAGCCGCCTGCGCTCCGGGCCTGGATCCGGTTGTCGGGCCCGAACAGCGGCAGCGGGTCGCCGCAGATCTCGACCAATCGCGACACCGTCCGTGGTCCTATCTGCTCCTCCAATTGCTCCTGGCCGAGGTTTGTCGTGACCAGCATCGAGCGCTCGGCCTCGTAGCGCTCGTTGACCAGGGCGTAGAGCTGCTCGAGGACCCAGTCGGAGCGCTTCTCCGCGCCGAGGTCGTCGATGTGGAGGAGGTCTACCGATGTCAGGCGCTCGAAGAAGGAGAGGTAAGAGTCCCCGCCCGGCTCGGAGTCGTAGGTCCGCCTGATCCGGGCGAGCAGCTTCGGCAACGAGTAGATCGCGACCGAGTGCCCGGCCTCGAGCGCCATTCGCGAGACCAGCATCGCCAGCGTCGTCTTGCCGGTGCCGGTGTCGCCCATCAGCCAGAGCCCGCGGCCGGAAGCGAGGTTCTGCTCCAGCTCCTCGGCCCAGCTGCGGACGATGCGAACGACCATCGCGTCGATCTGCGTCACCGGTGGCCGCTCGAACGAGACCCCGCGGAAGCGGGGCGGGATCACCGAGGAGACCCCGCGCGTCCGCGCCCGCCCGATTCGCTGGGCGCGGCACTCGCAGGGGCGGGCGACGTCCTCGGGGCCCAGGATCCAGCCGGACCCGTCGCAGACGCCGAGCGGGCAGGCCGGCTCGGCTTCGAGCCGGCTGGCGGGGGAGGAAGCCATCAGAACTCGGCGGCGTCCGCGATCGGCGGGCCTTCGCCGGCGGGCTGCTCGATCGGGCGGTTGTCCTGGGCGCGGTCAAGAAAGCGGGGGAAACGCTCGATGAAGGCCAGCCGCGCCTTCCCGATCGGCCCGTTGCGGTGCTTGGCGATGATCACCTCGGCTATCCCCTGATCCTCGGAGTCCTGGTTGTAGTACTCGTCGCGGTAGAGGAAGGCGACCACGTCGGCGTCCTGCTCGATCTGCCCCGACTCGCGCAGGTCGGAGAGGATCGGCCGCTTGTCGGGCCGCTGCTCCGGAGCCCGCGAGAGCTGGCTGATCGCGATCACGGGTATCCCCAGCTCGCGGGCGAGGATCTTCAGCCCCCGGCTCATCTGGCCGACCTGCTCGACCCGGTTGACCCGCGGATCGTCGGCGCGCATCAGCTGCATGTAGTCCACGATCACGGCTCCGAGTCCGCCCCGCGACTGCTCCTGCGCGTGCAGCCTCCGCGCCTTCGCCCGCAGGTCGAGCAATCCCAGGTCGGAGGAATCGTCGATCCACAGCGGCGCCCGCTCGAGCTCGTTGCAGGCCCGCACCACCTTGGGCCAGTCCTTCTGGGAGACCTTGCCCTTGCGCAGCCGCTCGCCCGGGATCCTGGCGCGGCAGGCGATGAAGCGCTGCGCCAGCTCGACCTCCGACATCTCCAGCGAGAAGAACGCCACCGGCAGCTCGTGCTTCATCGAGACGTTCTCGGCGATGTTGGCGACCAGCGCCGATTTTCCCATCGCCGGCCGTGCCGCCACCACGATCAGGTTCCCGGGCTGGAAGCCGCCGGTGATGCCGTCGAGGTCGCGGAAGCCCGAGGGGGTGCCGGTCACCTCGGCCTCGCCGCTGGAGAGCTTCTCGAGGCGGTCGAGCTCGTCGATCAGGATCTCGTCGACGCGGCGGAAGTCGCTCGCCTGCTCCTCGTGGGCGACCTCGAACAGGAGCTTCTCGGCACGTTCGGCCAGCAGCCGGGGCTCGCCCTCGCGCTCGTGCACCCAGGACTGGATCTCCTGGCCCGCCCCGAGCAGGCGGCGCAGCAGGGAGTTCTGCTGGACGATCTCGGCGTAGTGCTTGGCGTTGCCGGCCGCCGGGACCTTTGCCGCCAGCTCGGAGACGTAGAGCTTGCCGCCGGCCTCCTCGATCTGGCCGTGCTGTGCCAGGGCCTCGACCACGCTGAGCTCGTCCACCGGCTTCGAGGCGGCGTAGAGGTCGTGGGTCGCCCTGAAGATGATCTGGTGCTTGTCGAGGTAGAAGTCCTCGGGCTTGAGCTTGACCTCGTCGATCACCCGGGTCAGCGCCCCCTGCGCGACCAGCATCGCGCCCAGCACCGACTCCTCGACCTCGATGTTCTGGGGCGGGACCTGGCTTGTCGGCGTCTGTGCCATCTCTGATCAGTGTCGGGTCAGCATCGGCGGAAGCCCGGCCTCCGGGCCGGCGGCGGCCTGAGCCTCCGATGCGCGGGGCGGAGTCCGGCCAACGAAACCACACGGCGGTTGGAGCCGCGCGCGGGGAATGCGGGTTTTCCGCAACCTTTCGCGCGCAGAACCGTCGCGCGTCGCGCGCGACGCCGGAGCTTGCGCGCCGGACCCCCGAGCGCGCCCCCCGGCGCCTGCTCCCCGCGCCCCCGGCGCCCGAGCCCCCGAGTTGGCGATTTCCGGGCCTGTGGGTCCCGTTATCCGCCACTCGGGCGTTCGTCCCCAGCGGCGAGCTTGGCGGCCGCACCGGCACTCGCCTGGTGGCTGCGTAGCGGCGGGTCGGAGGGGTGGCTACTTCTGCTCGGCGACGATCGTCTTCACCGAGGCGGTGGCGCCGCCCGGGACCTCGATCTCGACCATGTAGGTGCCGACCTCGTGGATCGGCTGCTCGAGCATGATCTTGCGGCGGTCAATGCGGAGGTCGCGGGCGTCGCGGATCGCCTCGGCGATCTCCTTCGACGTCACCGACCCGAACAGCTTGCCGTCCTCGCCGGCGCGGTGGTGGATCGTCAGCACCGTCTTTGACAGCAGCGCCGCCGTCTCTTCGGCCCGCGCCGCCGCCTCGCGCTCGGCCCGCTCGGTCGCCTCGCGCCGTCGCTGGGCCTGCTCCAGCGCCGCGTCGGTCGCCGGCTGGGCCATCTTCCTCGGCACCAGGTAGTTGCGGAGGTAGCCCGGCGAGACGTCGACGGCGTCGCCGCGAACGCCGAGATCCTCGACGTCCTTGAGCAGGATCGCCTGCGCCATCAGCGCTCTCCGACGTAGGGCAGCAGCGCGATCTCGCGGGCGCGCTTCACCGCCACCGCGAGTTGGCGCTGGTGCTTGCGGGAGAGCCCGGTTACGCGCCGCGACCTCGTCTTGCCCTTGTCGGAGATGAACCGGCGCAGGAGGTTGAGGTCCTTGTAGTCGATCTCGTCGACGTTGATCCGCGTGTACTTGCGCGGACGCATCCTGTCCGACGGCCGCCGGCCGCGTCGCTGGGGTGCTGCGTCTCTGGTCCTTGCCACTCTGTGCAGTCCTTACGTAGAAGTCGCCCGGCGGGTGGCCGGGCGAGCCGAACCAGGGGATCGTAGCGGCTGAACCGAATCGCGAGGGCCCCGGCGGGCCCTCGCGCCTTGTCGGTGTCTCGCGCCCTTAGAAGGGGATGTCCTCGTCGTTACCGCCGCCAACCCCGGCGCCCTCGAAGTCCGAGGTGTCGGCGGGGACGTCGGACGTCGCGGCGAAGCCGTTGTCGTTGCCGCCGCCACCTCCACCGTCGCGGGAGCCGAGGAACTGGACCGAGTCGGCGATCACCTCGACGCTCTGGCGCTTGGAGCCGTCCTTGGCCTCCCACTCTCGCCACTCGAGGCGGCCGTCTACGGCGACCGGCCGGCCCTTGCTGAGGTAGTTGGAGCAGTTCTCGCCCTGGGCTCCCCAGACCGTGATGTCGAAATAGTTGGGCTTGTCGATCCACTCGCCGCTGGAGTCCTTGCGACGGCTGTTGACCGCAAGTCGCAGGCTGCAGACGGAGGTTCCGCTGGGCGTGCTCCGCAGTTCCGGGTCGCGGGTCAGGTTCCCGGTGAGGATCACCCTGTTGATGTTGGTGGCTGCCACTTCTCTCTCGCTCCTCTTTTCTGGTTTCCGGATACGAGTCTAAGAGGCCGATCGGCGCGATCTCGCCCCTCGCCCGAGGCAAACGGCCCAAACTGCGGCGAAATCGATTCCGGCCGGTTCGGGACTACTCGTCGGCGCTGTCTTCGTGCTCTTCGCGAGCGCCCCGCTCGCCGCGCTCGCCCCGCTCGCGCGAGGGCGACGGCGCCCCGGCTGCCGGAGGTGCGCCCAGCACCGGCGAGTCGGGGTCGACCTTGAACACCCTGAAGCGAAGGACGCCGTCGGCGATCTTCAGGTTGTGATCGAGCTGGCCGAGAAGCTCGCGCGGAGCTTCGAACCGGAACCAGCGGTAGTCAGCCTCGGTCCGCTGCTCGATCTCGTAGGCCATCTTTCGCACGCCCCACGTGTTCTCGTGCTTGAGCGACCCGCCGGACTCGATCTGCCCGCGGGCATCCTGGGCGAGCGCGTCACGGGCGGAGTCCTCGAGGCCGGGGTCGAGCATGAGGATTAGTTCGTATTCGCGTGTCTCTGCCAAGGCGGCGGATGACTATAGCGGGGAGGCCGTCGCGGCCGCTGCACCGAACGAGGGGAGAGTTCGGCGCCCGGACTGACTTTGCCAGCCATGGCGAGTCTGCGAGTGCGGTGGCGCGGTGCCGCCCGGGTGGCGCCGGCGGCGGCGGCGGTGCTGCTGGGGCTGGCAGCGGCTCCGGGCCTGCTCGAGCCGCCCCGCCCGCCGCCGCCGGCGGCGGATGTCGGCCTTCCGGCCCCGGCGCTGCACGGGCGAGACTTCGGCCTGCCGGGCGGCCCGCAGGAAGCAGGGCAGCGCCCAGCCACCGGGCGCGCCAGGTCCATTGGGGCTTGGCGCGCGGCTCGCGAGCGATCCCGTCGCCGTGCCCGACATCGCCGCCGGTCCAACTTGCGGCGCCACCAAGCCGGCCCCCGCGGCGCGGAACTCCAGCGCCGCTCCAGCGGGCGCCGCCGCCGGTCTCTCCGGCAAGGGCATCGGCAGCGCGCGGCGCCACGGGCCCGGTCCACCGCTCGGCCGCCGCCCCCGCCCTCACCGGCTCCAGCACCACCTCCACCCGTCAGCCCGCCGGCATATGTCCCTGCGCCTGCGCCCCCGCCAGGCGACGGCTCGCAGGAGTTCGCCCCGCACTGAGTGAGGCCGAACGGGGCCGAAGGCAACGCTAGGGCTCCAATGGACACCGAAAGTGAAGTTCGGCCGGAGCGGCTCAGTGGCGGCGGATGAAGTTGCGGATGACGCCAACCGCGGGTGAGACGAAGGGGAAGTAGAGGCTGGAGACGTGGCCGCGGTTGGGGACGACGTAGAGGCGGGAGCGGGGGAAGCGCCGGGCCGTCTGCCTTGCTTCCTTTGGCGAGGTGACGTCGTCGAGCTCGCCCGCGAGGATCAGGGTGGGGAACTTCGCCGTGGCCCTCCACCCCTTCGGCACCGGCGGCTCGAGGCCGCCGGCGGGGGGTGCCGGCCAGGTCAGGCAGTTGGTCAGGTGCGCCTCGGCCGAGAGCAGGTACTCGCGGCGGCTGAACGGGGCGAAGTGGCTGCGGGGCAACCCCTTGACCGAGGCAGAGAGTTGGCGGATGCGCTGATTGACCGGTGCGTAGGGGTTCCACAGCAGCGGGTAGTCGTTGCACTCGACGGCGATCTCCAGCCCGTAGGAGAAGGCGTGGACGTTGCCGAGTCCCGGGGGCCCCGGGGCGATCAGGCGGTTGAGTCGGCGCGGGCGCCCGTGAAGGTAGAGGCGATCGCCTTGGTCGAGGCTGAGGTAGGAGCGTGGTGCCAGCGTCCCCGCCTCGAGCGCGAACCCGAGCAGGTTCCCGGTCGGGCGGCCGGCGGCGTGGAAGCGGTTGACTACCCGGCGGAAGCGGGCGAAGGCGTTGCCCGAGCATTTCGGAGAGCGGCGGCAGGCGACTCGCAGGCCCGTGCGAAACGCGGGGTAGAGGGTGCGGTAGTAGGGGTCGTCGGCCGGGTAGGCGGAGTCGAGGATCAACCCTCTCAGCTTCGTGGGGTAGCGGACCGCGTAGGCCTGGCCCTCGAGCGTCCCGTAGGAGTCGCCATAGAGGAGGATGCGACCGAGGCCGAGCGAGCGGCGAACGACGTCGATGTCGTCTGCTGCCTCGGCGGTCGTGTAGGCGGCGTAGCGGCGACCGAGCTGATCGGCGCACTCGCCGACCGCGACATGTTCCTGGATCAGGCCCTTCTGCAGCCCCGGGCAGTCGATCGCCCAGGAGCGCCCGGTCCCGCGCTCGTCGATCAGCAGCAGCTCGCGCCGCCGCAGGACGGGTCCCAGCGCAGCGATCAGCGAGCTGGCGTAGGGGCGGTCGCTGGCGGCGAAGCCGGGCCCTCCCTCGACCGCGACCACGGTTCCCAAGGAGGGGCGGCGGCGGTCGACCCGCGGTCGCAGGGCGAAGGCGACCTTCAGCTTCCCCAGCGAGGGGTCGGCCCGGCGGGCCGGGACCATCACGTGGCCGCAGCGGAAGAGGCGCGGTGGCCCGAGATCGCAGTGGTGGAGCTTCGGCCTCTGGACGAGCTGTGCCCGCGGGAGCGCCGGCGCCTCGGCCGGCGGCTGCGAGAGCGAGCAGCGCCGCAAGAGACGCCGCCAACGCACCCGCGGCCCTGAGGCGGCCCGCGGGCGCCGCCTTCACGCCGATCGAGCCTCCGCCCCGCGTTCCTCCTGGACGGCCCTGATGTCATCCATCTGCTCGTCCACCCAGTCGCCCGGATTACGGGAGTGGATGATCTGCTTCAGCCGTTCCGCCCGCAGCCGCTTCTCCTCGGGGTCCATTGTCAGGGCCCGGAAAATCGTGTCCGCCTGCTCCTGGATGTCGAACGGGTTGACCGAGAGGGCGCAGTCGGCCAACTCCTCGTGCGAGCCGGTGTTCTCGGAGAGCATCAGGACACCGTTGCGGGTGTTGACCGTCGGCGCCTCCTTGGCCACCAGGTTCATCCCATCGAAGATCGAGTTGACCATCAGCAGGTCGAAGTGCTTGTAGCGGGCGACGGCTTCAGGGAAGTTCTCGTAGATCTTCAGGTCTATCGGCATCCAGTCGGTGGTCCCGTGGCGGTGATTGACGACCGCGACCAGCGCCTCGATCCGCTCCAGGTACTCGGCGTACTCGGGGACATCCTGGCGGGAGGGCTGAAGGTGGGCGATGAAGGTGACCTTCTCGCGGAACTCCGGGTGCTGCGCGAGGAAGGTGTCGAAGGCGGTGAAGCCGCGCAGCACGTTCTTCGAGAGGTCGGCGCGGTCGACGCGGATGATCAGGAACTCCCGGCGCCGCCCGACCACCTCGCGCTCGGCCTCGGCCACCTCCTCGGAGGCGGCCGCCCGCTCGAGCCTGTCGGCGTCGATCGAAAGCGGATAGGCGCGGACCAGGGTCCGCCCGCCGGGGTGGGTCACCTTGCCCCCGCGAAAATCGACGTCCACCTCCATCAGCTCGTCGCAGCAGCGCAGGAAGTTGCGGCAGTAGGCGCTGGTGTGAAAGCCGATGATGTCGTTGGCGAGCATGCCGCGGAAGATCGCCTCCCGGATCCTGCCGGGGAGGATCCTCCAGCTGTCGGGCTGCGACCAGGGGATGTGGACGAAGAAGTGGAGGAAAGCGTCTGGACGCTCCTCCCGGATCAGTCCCGGGGCCGTGTAGAGGTGGTAGTCGTGCAGCATCACCAGCGGCCTCTCGGTGCCCTCGATCTGCCTCAGGACCCCGGACGCGATGTCGCGGTTGACGGTCTGGTAGCCGTAGTCCCAGGCGTCCAGTTCCTCCTGGCGGATGTCGGGGGCGTTGGAGAGGTCCCAGAGGTAGTGCTGGATGAACCAGAGGATCGGGTTGGCGATGATGTTGTAGAAGCGCTCATAGGCGGCCGCGTCGCTCTCGACCAGGCATAACCGGTAGGAGATCCCGTCGATCGAGATCTCGACCGCGCCGCCGTCGCTCTCGTCGGAGACGGCGATGTCCTCATCGGTCATCGCCGATGCGATCCAGAGCGCGTCGCGGTGCGAGACGAGCCCCGAGAGGGCGGTGACCAGGCCGCCGCCACCGCGGCGCACCGTCCGGCTCCCCTCCTCGTCCACCTCGAACTGTGCCGGGCCGCGGTTGGAGACGATGATCAGCGGCTGGTCACGGTCGGGGCTCATGCCGGTCAAGCCTACCCCGAAGGCTGGGGTTGATCCTGCCGCGCTGTCCGGGGGTGCGGACTAGAGTGCACCGAACGTGGGCCAGGTCTTCTTCTTCTCCATAACGGCTGCGTTCAACCCCACTCTGCTTGCCGCGACCACGGTGATGCTGCTGCTGCCGAGCCCGAAGCGGCTGCTGCTCGGCTACCTGCTGGGCGCGATGTTCACCAGCATCACCCTGGGTCTTCTGATCGTCTTCTCGCTGAGCGACTCATCCACCGTCAGCACGACCCAGAACACCCTCAGCCCGGCGGCCGACTTCACCCTTGGCGGCATCCTCCTGCTGCTGGCACTGGTGCTGGCAACCGGCCGCGATCAGGGATTTCGGGAGCGGCGCCGGCAGAAGAAGGAGGAAAAGCCGAAGAAGGAGCCGCGCTGGCAGAGGTTCCTGAGCAAGGGCAGGGCCCGCGACACCTTCGTCGTCGGCGCCCTGCTGACGCTGCCCGGCGGCTCCTACCTGGCCGGCCTCGACGCGATGGCCAAGCAGGACCTCTCCACGGTCGAGACCGTGCTCACCGTACTCGGCTTCAACCTGATCATGCTGACGCTGCTCGAGCTACCGCTGATCGGCTACACCTTTGCCCCAGACTGGACCCCGCGCGCGGTCGATCGGTTCAAGGCCTGGGTCTCCCGTCATGGTCGCGGAGTTGCCCTCTACGGCTGCGCCGGAGTCGGCGCGGCCCTGGTCATTCGAGGGCTGATCGAAGTTCTCGCGTAGCCAGGCCCGGATCGGGTCGTCCCACTCAGCCCTCGAGGTCGTTGAAGAGGCGGAGCCAGTCCCGCAGCAGGCGGGGGGTGAGGAAATGCTCGCGGGAGTGCTCCTTGCCGCCGCGTCCGAGTCGCTTGCCCAGCTCCGGGTCAGCGAGTATCTCGGTGCATCGCTGAGCGCATTCCGCGCTCGAGTCCACCAGGAAGCCGGTCTCGCCGTTCCTGACCTGGAGCGGGATTCCACCGACGTTGCCGGCAACCGTCGGCCGGCCCTTCCACAGTGCCTCGGTCACGGTCAGGCCGAACCCCTCACGGATCGACTTCTGCAGGACTACGTCGGACTGCGACTGGAAGGCGTTGACCTCGATCGCACCGACGTTGTTGAGGTTGTTGAGGATCTTGATGTCGGGGTCGGAGTCGGCGTACTCGAAGGTTCTCTGGAAGAACTCCCACCCCTCCGGGTCGTCGGTGGCCATCGAGCCGACCAGCGCGAGCTGGACCTCGGGTATCTCCGCCGTGACAAGGCGATAGGCGTCTATCACCCCCATCGGGTCCTTCCATGGGTCGAAGCGGGAGACCTGGGTGATCAGCGGCCTGTCTATGTCGATCCCGAACTGGCCGCAGACGAAGGCCGCGTCCTCGGGCGAGAACGCCATGTTCTTCGGCGACAGCGGGTCGATCGCCGGCGGGATGATCCTGATCCCCGAGTTGCCGTCCATTCCGGCGGGGACGTACTGCTGCATGTGCCAGACCGAGGCGTCGTACTCCGACATCAGCGGCATCAGCCGCTCTATCGGCTCCGGGTTGGGCTCGGAGAGGTCTATGTGGCAGCGCCAGATCCAGTGCCTGCCGGCGTCCGGGGCGCCGCGACGAAGGCCGATCGGCTGCGGGTCGTGGACGACGATCAGGTCCCACTCCCCCTGGAGCCCGTCGGCGTTGAGCGCATTGAACTCGTCGAACAGCTTCCACTGCTCGGCGGTCAGGGTCGCGGGGTCCCCCTGCAGCGAGTTGTGCAGGAGCTTGGTCGCGTTGAAGAACTCCTCCCTGCCGAAGATCACCTGCCAGTGGGCGTCGAGGCCGACGTCGCGCATCAGCGGCACGATCGTGTAGAGAATCTCCGAGACTCCGCCCCCGAAGGCGGTGGCGCTGACGTGCAGGACCCGCTTGCCCTCGAGCCCGGCCGAAAGCTGGCTTATCTCCTCGACCAGCGGCCGGCCGACGATGTGGGTGTAGTCGGCCAGCGACTTCTGAGCGAGGGCGACTTCCTGGAGCAAGGCGGTCTCTTCGTCTAGCCGGCGGAGACGCTCGTTGGCCGGGTGCCCAGGGTGACCTCTATGTCCTCCGTCTGGCCGTCGCGGAGAATCTGCAGGGTGACCTTCTCCCCGGGGGTGTGGGAGGCGATCAGGCG
The DNA here is from genome assembly GCA_963840235.1 of uncultured Actinomycetes bacterium. Classification (GTDB taxonomy): domain Bacteria; phylum Actinomycetota; class Thermoleophilia; order Solirubrobacterales; family 70-9; genus JBBRHQ01. The sequence goes on along the minus strand of CAWIYC010000009.1, from coordinate 123,273 downwards.
GGCGAGGTCGTCGGGCCGGACCACCCTGTGGCCGTCCACGGAGATGATCACGTCGCCCCCCGTGCGGTAGGCGCCGCCCTGAAAGCGAATCCGCGCGTCGCCGCCATTCAGGCCGGCGTCGTCGGCGGGCCCGCCGGGAACGACCTCCGCGATCAGACCGCCGGTGTCGGTGTCGAGCCCGAGGCGCTCGGCAAGCTGCGGGTAGAGCGCCTGGCTGGAGACGCCGATGTAGGCGTACTTGGCTTCGCCGTTCTCGCGCAGTTGGGTCAGAGAGCGCTTCACCGCCGAGATCGGGACCGCGAACCCGACACCGTCGTTGGCCCCCGATTGGGTCTCGATCTGCTGGTTGATGCCGATCACGCGCCCGGCGGCGTCGAGCAGCGGTCCCCCGGAGTTGCCCGGGTTGATCGAGGCGTCCGTCTGGATCGCCCCCTCGATCTGGAACTGGGTCAGCGACCTGACCGATCGGTCGGTGGCCGAGACCACGCCGACGGAGAGTGATTGCTGCTCGCCGAAGGGGCTTCCGATCGCGGCCACGGGCTGGCCGACGACGAGATCGGCGTCGTCGCCCAGCTCGAGTGGGTGAATCTCGAGGCCGTCGGGGTCGACTTTGAGCAGGGCGACGTCGGCGAAGGGGTCGAAGCCGACGACGTCGGCAGCGACCACGTTGCGGTCGGGGAACTCGACGTAGACCTCATCGGCGGCTGCCCGGTTGCCGCCGCTGCCCTCGGTGACGACGTGGGCATTGGTGACGATCTCGCCGTCGGCGCCCAGGACGAAGCCGCTGCCCTCGGCGGCGCTGGGGCCGCCGCCCAGCGCGCTGCCGCTGCCGCCGAAGATCGAGCGGATGGTGACCACCCCGGGCGAGTCCTGCTCGAACACCCGGGCGGCGTTGAAGCCGCTCTCAGCCGTCTGCACGACGACCTCCCTGGTCGTCTTGCCGGCGCCGCCGGAGCCGGCGGTGACGGTCGTCGTCGTCCCGGAGCTGCCGCAACCCGCCAGGAGCGCAGCGACCGCGAGCAGGGACATCAGGGAGCCGAGCGCGACGGTGGCCCGGCGCGAGCCACGCCCGCGCGCCTGCGACCGGGTTGGGTGGCTCACGCGCTCGCCTCGATCGGGGTGGCGCCGGGAGGGGCCGCCGCGGGCGCCGGGGGGAGGTCGAGTGTGAAGGCGGTGAAGCCCTTGCTCGAGGTGACCGCGATGCGACCGCCCATCCGCTGGGCCAGCTCGCGGCCGATCGCGAGGCCGAGGCCGGAGCCGCTGACCGAGTCCCCGGTATAGAAGCGCTCGAACATCCTCGTCTGGACCCGCTTCGGTATCCCCGGTCCCTCGTCGGAGACCGTGAGGGTCGCGCGGTTGTTCTCGTTGTAGGTCGTCACGGTCACCTTTGTGCCCTCGGGGGTGTGGGTGAGGGCGTTGTCGAGCAGGATACGGATGATCTGGCGCGTCCGGTCGGGGTCGGCGAGGGCTTGCGCGCTTTCCTCCGCAGCCCTTACCTGCAGGCGCGAGCCCCGCCGGTCGGCCGCGGGCCCGAACTCCCGGGCCACCTCCCGCGCCAGCAGGCCGAGGTCCACCGGCCCGGCCGAGACCTCGAGCTCGCCGGCATCTAGCCGGGAGAGGTCGAGCAGGTCGGTCGTCAGCTTGGTCAACCGCTCGACCTGCTCACGCATGGTGCGGACGAACTCAGCCCGGACCGCCGGGTCCGGGTCCTCGTCCTCGAGCAGCTCGACGAATCCCCCGAGGGAGAAGATCGGCGTCCGCAGCTCATGCGAGGCGTTGGCGATGAACTGCTTGCGGGCGCTGTCGAGGTCGGCGAGCCGCCGCTGCATCTCGTTGAAGGTGAGCGCGAGCTGGCCGAGCTCGTCGGAGGAGTCCACCGGGATAGGCGTCGCGAAATCGCCATCGGCAACCTTCTGGGCGGCGTCCTCGAGCCGGCTGAGACGGCGGGACAGGGCCCGCGCGGCGTAGTAGCCGGCGATCAGGGCGAGGAGCAGGGCGATTCCGCCGGCGATCAGGATCTGCCGCTTGATCAGGGCGACGTTGTCCTCGACCTCGTTCAGGGGCTCGGAGAAGACCGCGATCCAGACCGGGTTCCCCTCCGGGATCGGCACCGCGACCTCGGCCGTGCGCGCCCCCGCAATCGATTCGACCCCGGCGGTCTCGCCGCCCTCCCTTGCGGCCTCGACGGCCGTCTCGAAGCCGCCGCTGAGCGGTCCGCGCTCGAGTTCGGAGTCGGCGACGACGAACCCGGGGGCCGGCTCTCCTGGGCGGACTCCGAGGATCGTCACGCGCGAGTCGGTGACCTCCGAGACGCCCCGCAGGAGCGAGTCGAGCTGTGCGGGGGAGAGGCCCCGGCCCATCGCCCGCTCCAGGCGCTGCACCTGCCGGGAGCTCTCGTCCTCGAGCCGCGAGAGCTTCTGCGCCGTCAGGCTGGAGCGGAGCTGGGGGACCACGTAGAGGTAGACGAAGCCGACCGCCGCCGCCGTGATCGCGACGAACAGCAGGACGAGGCGGGTTCTGAGGCTCACCGGCGCTCTTCGCGGAAGCGGTAGCCGACGCCGCGCACCGTGAACAGGTACTCGGGATCCTTGGGCTCGGTCTCGAGCTTCTCGCGCAGGTGGCGGATGTGGACGTCCACCGTTCGCGGGTCGCGGAACTCGGAGTCCCCCCAGACGTGCTCGAGCAGCTTCTCGCGACCGAGGACCCGCCCTGGTGATCGCGCCAGCGCCGCAAGGATCTCGAACTCGACGTAGGTCAGGCGGGCCTCCTCCCCCCGCACCGTGACTGCGCGCCGGCCGAAGTCGATCTCGAGCTCGCCGCTGGAGATCGGCTCCTCGTCCGGCTCGGCGCCGGGCATCCGCGAGCGCCGCAGAGCCGCCTTCACCCGGCTACGGAACTCTCGCATCGAGAAGGGCTTGGTGATGTAGTCGTCGGCGCCCATCTCGAGGCCCGCGACCTTGTCCATCTCGTCGCCCCTGGCGGTCAGCATGATGATCGGGACTTGGCTGCGGGAGCGCATCCGCCGGCAGACCTCGACCCCGTCGAGCCTGGGAAGCATCAGGTCGAGGATGACCAGGTCGAACCGTCCCTCGGCGAAGCGCAGCAGCGCCTCCTTGCCGTCGACTGCGGAAACGACCTCGTAGCCGTCCTTGCGCAGCGGGTAGCTCAACAGCGTCTGGACCGACTGCTCATCGTCCACGAGCAGGATTCGCGCGGAGCCCTCGGGCATGGATGAAGGGTAGAGCGGACCGCTTTCTGCTTCTCTGCCCGGTGATGCTCAACTGGCGTCTTTACAGACTCGCCCTGCTCCCGGCCCTGGCCGCGGCCGTTGTCCTCCTGTTCTCGGTCGTCTCGAGGCCGGAGCCGCTGCGCACCGACGTCGTAACCGAAAGCTTCGACGGCGCCCGGGCGGCGGCGCTGACGCGGGAGTTGCAGCGACTGGCGCCGGAGCGCCGTGCGGGCAGCGACGCCGATGCCGCCGCCGCCGGGCTCGTCCTTTCCCGCTTCCGCGCGGTCGAAGGGGGTGAGGTCAGCGAGCAGCGTTTCGGCGACTCGCTGCGGAACGTCGATCTGGTGATCCCTGGAGATTCGAGCGAGCGAATCGTGATCGCGGCGCCCCGGGATTGCACGGTGGGGACCTGCGCTGCCTCCAGCGGGGCCGCCACGGCAACGCTGGTCGAGCTGGCCGACGCCTTGGGCGCGGTCCACCATACGAAGACGATCGAGCTCGTCTCCCTCGACGGCTCGGGCGACGGGGCCGCGGGGGCCCGGCAGCTCGCCGGTGGACTCGACTCCGAGCCGGCCGACGCTGTGATCGTTATCGCCGCTCCCGCCGCCCGGGAGCCCTCCAGGCCCCTGGTCATCCCCTGGTCGTCTGGTCCGCAGAGCACCTCGATCCAGCTGGTCGAAAGCGCCGCGAAGGCGATCGAGACCGAGCTCGGCACCACTGATGCGCTCCACGAGGAAACCTTTCCCAGCCTCCTGCGGCTGGCGATCCCCGCCGGGATCGGCGATCAGGCTCCGCTGATCAGGGACGGTCAGGACGCGATCACCATCACCTCAGCCGGCGAGTTGCCGCTGCCGCAGTCGGAGGATCGGCTCGCAGCACTCTCGACCCAGACCCTGGGCGCAGTCGGCAGGGCCACGCTGGCGTTGGCGCTGGCGCTCGACCCGAGCGGGGTGCGGTTACAGCACGGCCCGGAGGCCTACGTCCCCCTCGCCGGCAAGCTGATCCCGGGTTGGGCAATCGCCCTTCTCGCCATCGCCCTTCTGGCGCCGGTCGCGGTCGTCTCGATCGACGCCCTGGTGAGGGCCTCGCGAAGCGGGGAGGCGGTGGTGCCGGCGGTCGCCTGGTTGCTCAGCAGGACGATCCCGTTCGTCGCCACTGCTCTGCTGGCCTATCTGATGGCCCTGGTCGGGCTGATCCCAGCGCCGGCCTTCCCCTACGACCCCGCCCTGCACGGCTTCGGGTTCGGGGCAGCGGCGGCATCACTGGTCCTGGTCGCCGCGCTTCTGGCCGCGATCCGCTTCGTCCATCGCCTAACGCTTCCGGTTCAGGCCTTCGATGCGGTCAGCTCGGTGGTTGGAGCCGGGCTCGCCCTGGCGACGATCGGGATCTGGCTCGCCAATCCCTACCTGGCCCTGCTGCTGGTGCCCACCGCACATCTATGGCTGCTCGGCGCTGCGCCGGAGGCGCGCGGCCGGGCGCCGACGGTGATCGCCCTCGGCGTCGGCGGGTTGGTGGTTCCCGCGGTCGCGGTCGCCACCCTCGGTGGCCGGCTCGGCGTCGGCCTCGAGGTGCCCTGGCAGTTGCTGCTGATGTTCACCGGTCGCCACTTCGGGCCGCTGGCGCTGGCGCCGCTCTGCCTTCTCGGGGGGTGCCTGCTGGCGCTGCTGGCGAACGCGACGACGCAACCCCCCGCACCGGTGATGGGACGGCCGGGCACCCGGGTCCGGGGCCCGGTCAGCTACGCCGGGCCCGGATCCCTCGGCGGCACCGAGTCCGCCCTGCCGAGACGGTAGGTGCCCCGCCCTCAGCGTCGTTTGGCTCCGGACGGGTAGGGGCCGGAAAATGCGCTGATCGCGAAGGGCGATTTCATCCGCAAGATGCGCGTACCCCAACAGCGGCATCCGGCCGGTGTGCAAGGTTTGTGTCGCCCGTGGACGCATGTGTGAGTACCAAATACTAAGGATCAGGTTTCCCGGGCCGATAATGGGCCCGGAAGGAGAAGAAGTTGCCAGTCAGGAGCAGAAGGATGTCCCCTCGCCACCTAAAGAGCCTCGTCGAGGCCGGCCATTACAAGCCCCAACCCGAGCTGATCGCCGAAGCGATGCTGGAGCGACGCGGGTTCCGGACTTTCCTGGTCAACGGACTGACAGGGCCTACGACAGTTGGTCATAGCCGCCCGGCGACAGCCGGCGGCCACCAGCCGAGCTGATCTCGACCCCGACGCCGACGCCGACGTCGCCGATGCGGGTGATCGCCGTTCCGCTGGCCCGAACAGCTGCGATTGCCGCCTCGACCCGGGTGGGGGGGACGCTGGCGAGAAGCTCGTAGTCCTCTCCTCCCGAGACGGCCAGCTCGATCCCGTCCGCAAAGCCGGCGGCCCTGGCGACGGCGTCGGCGCCCTCGGCGATCGGGAGCAGGCCGACGTCGATGCGGAGACAGGCACCGCTGGACTCGGCGACGTGGCCGGCGTCGGCTCCGAGGCCATCGCTGAGGTCGATCATGGCGCTGGCGCCCGCCCCCGCCAGCGCCATGCCTTGGCGAAGCCGCGGCGAGGGGTCGAGCAGCCTTTGGCTGAGTCGTCCTGAGATCGCCGGGTCGGTCTCCTCGCCCAACTCCGGGCGCTCCTGCAGGAGCAGGCCGGCGGCCGCCCCACCGATCTCACCGGTCAGAAGCAGGACGTCGCCGGGCGCCGCACCCGACCGCCGCAAGAGATCCCCGGGGGCGGCCGCGTGGCCGACAACAGTGACGGCGAGGGCGAGCACGGGCGCCCGGGTGATGTCGCCCCCGGCGAGGGTTACGCCGGCCTCCGAGGCAAGCCCGAGGAGGCCGTCGAGAATTCCCAGGGCATCGTCCTCACTGAGGTCCCGGGGCAGGCCGAGCGCCGCGTAGGCCTCGCCCGGATGTGCCCCCATGGCCGCCAGGTCGGACAGCGCTACGGCCAGCGCCCGGCGGCCGATTCCCGCCGGGGTCATCCGCTCGCGGCGGAAGTGGACGCCGTCGACGCTGGCATCCACCGAGGTCGCGGTGGCGCCGGCGGGTACGGTCACCGCGGCGTCGTCGCCGCTGCCCAGCAGGATCCTCCCGGAGGGGGGCGGTAACCGCTCGCGCAGTCTTGCCAGAAGCTCAAACTCACCCATCTGGCGCATTGTCGAGCCTTTGCCACACTAAGGTCAGGCGCCCCGTGGATCGCCATGAGCCATTTCTGCACCGCCTCGGCGAGTTGGGCGCGCGCATAGGAAGCCGGCCGCCCAGCAGCCGTCCCCTGCGGATTGCCCTGCAGCTTGGCGTCGCGATCGTGATCTTCGGCTTCCTCGTCCTCACCGTCGTCGACCAGTGGTCCGAGCTGAAGCAGAAGGGCGTCGAGTTCGAGCTCATCTGGCTGCTGCCGGCGCTCGCGGTCCTGCCGCTCTTCTACGTGCTCGGAGCGGTGGGCTGGGACCTGATCCTCCGCTTCCTCGGATACCGCCTCTCCGCGGTGCGGGCCCAGGTCGCGTGGGGCCAGCCGCTGCTGGCTCGCTACGTGCCGGGCAGCGTCCTCTACCTGCTCGGGCGCCTCGTCCTCTCCGAGCGGGCGGGGGTGCCACGGCGGATAACCCTTGCCAGCATCGTCTATGAGCAGGCGCTCTCGGCGGCCTCGGGCATCGCCTTCGCCACCTACTTCCTCATCAGCCACCCCGACCTTCAGGGCCAGCCGCTGCGCTGGGCCGTGCTCCTAATCGTCCCCGCAGCGATCATCGTTCTCAGTCCGCGGGTCTTCGGGCCGCTGTCCGCCCGCATCCTGCGGGCTTTCGGCCGCGAGCCCCTTCCCGAGACCCTGCCGATGCGGGGCGTGATCACGATGTTCGCCTTCTACGGGCTCAACTGGGTGGTGGCCTCGGTCGGGGTCTACTTCGCCGCCCGCTCGGTGCACTACATCCCGCCCGAGAAGGTGCTCGTGGTCGGCTCGGCGCAGGCCTTCGGCGTCGTCGCCGCGATGGTCTCGGTGGTCGCGCCGGCTGGGCTGGGGGTGCGCGACGCCGCATTCGCCTGGGCGGTCAAGGTCGCGCTACCGAGCGGCAGCTTCGCAGTCGGCGCCGTGATCGCGATCGCCGTCAGGGCGACCCTGACGGTGGTCGAGCTGATCTACGTTGGCGTGGTGACGCTGATCGGCCGCAGAGAGGAAGAGGCGGAGGGCGGAAGGGCGGAAGCCGATGTCGCCGAACCGCTGGGGGGCTCGGCTAGAGCGGGACCCGGGTCGCCAGGTGGAGGGCGGTGAAGCCCAGCATCCCGAGCGCCAGCAGCCGGTCCCTCGAGAGGGCGGCCAGCGGCAGCGGCCAGATCACATACCACGGCAGGACCCAGTCGCTGGCGAGGAGCAGGCCGAGGCCGGCCCAGCCGGCGGCGCGGACCCAGTCGGCTCCCCGCCAGGCCCAGCGCAGCAACCAGGCGACGAAGACCGCGTAGAGGCCGAGGGCCACGGCCCGGGTCGCGCCGCCGCCGGCTCCGGTCAGCTGCGAGGCCAGGTAGGGGACGGCGCGGTGGCTCGCGCGTTCCTGACTCTCGCCGGCGAGCCCGATCGCGTCGAAGGAGTGGGGCCCGAAGGCGATCAGGCCCGCCGCGGCCAGCAGTGCCATGGCGACGGCGGCGCCGAGAAGGAAGCGCCCCCGCCGGGAGGCCCCGATCAGCGCGAACGGCGCCAGGAAGAAAGCCGAGACCTTGATCGCGGCCGAGGCGAGGATGGCGGCGGCGCCCGCGCCTTCGCGAAGGGCCAGCACGGCGGCCACGCCCGCCATCCCCAGGAGCATGGTCAGGCCGTCGTTGTGGGCACCGCCGACGACGTGGACGAGGACCAGCGGATTGAGCGCGACGAAGGCGGCGGCGGCGCTGGGGCTGACTCCCCGGGTGGCCGCCAGCCTCGCGGTCAGCGCCGCGACCCCCAGGACCGACGCGGCCGAGATCAGCTTCAGCAGCCACAGCGCCGCCCATACCGGCACCGAGCCGAGCGGGTAGCTGAGCAGGGTGAACAGCGGCCCGTAGGCGCTGGCGGTGTGGCGCCAGCCGAGGTGTAGGAAAGCCGGGTCGCCGGCGTACTCGGAGGGCACGTGAAGGTAGGGGTTGAGGCCGTGGTCGGCGCCGAGGCGTGCGTAGGAGATGTAGCTGAAGACGTCCTGCGATAGCAGCGGCGGCGCGAGGGCGAAGCCGGCGAGGAGGATCGCGATCGCACCCCAGAGCAGCCGCCGGTCGATCGCCGGCGCCCCGGCGAGGACCAACAGGTAGGCGGCGAAGGCAACCCAGAGGAAGACCAGGTAGGCGCCCTCGCCGACACCGAGACCGCCGCCGTAGGGGCCCAGGAGCCAGTCCGGGCCGCCGCCGACGGCGGATGGCACCAACTCCGCTCCCGGCGCCGCCAGTGGCACCGACGCCAGCAGCAGGGCCAGCAGGCCCGCGATGCCCGCGGCGCGGCGGCGGCCTCGGTTCAGGTACCGCCTCCGGTCGCCTGACCCCCGCCGACCCCGCCTCCCGGGGACGGCGCCGGCGCGGGCGTGGGGGCTGGAACCGGGACGGGCTGCTGGGTGCCGGCCCCGGGGGCATAGGCGCCGGGGTCATAGCCGCCGCCCCCGGCGGTGGTGCCCCCGGCGCCGCCACCCGTTCCCTTGTCTCCGGTCGAGCGCTCCTTTGGGGATGGCGCCGAGGCCGTGTAGCTGCCGAAGTAGGGGGCCCAGTCGACCGCCTCGGCCGGAACCTGGAAGTACTCGCAGGGGATTGCGATGCCGCTGTAGAAGGCGTTCCAGATGTCCGCAGGGAAGGTGCCGCCGAAGACGGTGATCCCGTGGACGCTGGTCATCTCGACGTCGTTCGACCGCGGGTAGCCGACCCAGACCGCCGTCGCCAGGTTGGGCTGGTACCCGTCGAACCAGGCGTCGACGTAGTTGTCGGTCGTCCCGGTCTTGCCGGCCTGGCCGTAGCAGCCGGTGTAGGCGGCGGTGCCGGTGCCGGAGGTGATGTTGTCGTGGAGGATCCGGGTGACCTCGTAGGCGACGTTCTCCGGCAGAACGCGTCGCGGGTCCGCGGTTTCGGGGTGATCAACCTTGCCGCTGGGGAAATCGACCTTGCGGATCGCGATCGGGTTGCGGTGGACCCCACCCGCGGCGAGGGTGGCAAAGGCGTCGGCCATCTCCAGCGGCGAGACCCCGATCCGCAGACCGCCCAGGCCCTCGGCCGGGATCCCGTCGAGCTTCGTCGTGACCCCCATCGAGTTGGCGGTCGCGGCCACGGTTCCGGGCCCGACGTCGAGGTCGAGTTGGGCGAAGACGGTGTTGTCGGATGCGACCGTCGCCTGCTGCAGGTTGACCGTGCCCATGTAGCCCTCGTCGGCGGTGTGGACATCCCAGTGGCCCCACTCGGGCAGGTCGAGGCTCAGCGGCTTCGACGTGTAGTAGGTCCTGTAGGGGTCGATCCCCTGCTTGATCGCCGTCGTCAGCACGAACATCTTGAAGGTCGAGCCTGGCTGGCGGTGACCCTGGGCGGCGAGGTTGTACTCGTTCGATTCGTGGGAGCCGCTCGATGCCATCGCCCGGATGAAGCCGCTGCGGGGGTCGATCGCGACCAGGGCCGCCGAGGGGTCGGTGGAGTAGGGAAGGGCCGAGTCGATCGCCTCGCGGCCGACCGCCTGGTAGCGGGGTTCGATCGTCGTATGGACCCGCAGACCGCCGTTGCGAACGGTTCGGAAGCCGTAGCGGTCGATCAGGACCTTCTCCACGTAGTCGAAGAAGTAAGGCTCGCGCCGCGCCGAGAAGCTGTCGCTGAGGTCGAGCCCCAGCCCGCGACCCTCCGCCGTGAGGGCCTGTGAGCGGCTGATGTATCCGAGCTCGGCCATCTTCCGCAGGACCTCGTTGCGGCGCCCCCTCGCCGCGGAGGGGTTGAGGATCGGGTTGTACTGCGAGGGCGCCTGAGGAAGGCCGGCGAGCAGCGCAGCCTGCTCGAGGCTGAGCTCCGAGGCCCGCCGCGAGAAGAAGGTTCGCGCGGCGGCCTCGACCCCTACCGCGGTGCGGCCGTCGACCGTGCCGTAGGAGGCGCTGTTGAGGTACTGGTCGAGGATCCTCGCCTTGGAGTTCTGCTTCTCGTACTCGAGGGCGAGCTTCGCTTCCTGGATCTTCCGCTCGACGGTCCGCTCGCCGCTCTGGAAGCAGATGTTCCTCATCAGCTGCATGGTGATCGTCGAGCCTCCCTGTCTGAGCTCGCTGGCGGTGATGTCGGCGACCAGGGCCCGCAGCCCTCCTTCGTAGTCGATCCCGTTGTGCTGGTAGAAGCGCTGGTCCTCGATCGCCACGGTGGCCTCCCGCAGGTCCTTCGCGACCCTCTCGATCGGGACCGGGATCCGTGCCTCGTCGGACTGGACGTAACCAAGCCTGCTGCCGTCTGCGGCGTAGACGATCGACGTCCCCCCCTGCTCGGCGGCACGGCAGGCTCGCAGCGGCGGGGCGTCCTCCGCGATGGAGAGGACCTTGCCCCCGGCCACGAGGGCGGCGGCGGTGCCCAGTGCGGCGAGGCCGGCCGCGACGAACAGCAGCTTCACGCCCACACCGGCGCGCCGACGCTGGCGCCGACGCTGACGCTGAGTCATGGCTCAGAGCCTAACGCCGGTCCGGCGGCGTGGGTCACCCGGCCGAGAGCAGCCCGGCGTCGTGGAGAGCCCGCTGGGCCCTCTCACCCAGCACCCTCTCCTCGTCGCCGATCCGGGTGCGGGCGCTGCCCGGGGAGACGAGGACCTCTAGCCGGATCCCCTCCGGCGTCCACTCGGCCATCTGCACCTCGTCGGCGCCGGCGCCCTCCTTGATCGCCTCCCGGGCCCGGACGAGGTCGGCGTCCGCCGGTATCCAGGCCGAGGCCGTGATCGGAGCCCCGCGGTCGCCGGTCGAGTGGTTGTAGAGGGTGCCGCTGAGGATCCTCTCGTTGGGGACGACGACGAGGTCGCCGTTGCCGGGGTCGATGTATGTGTAGGAGAGGGTGAGGTCGTCGACGCGGCCGGTGACCTCCTCGAAGCTGACCCGGTCGCCGATGCGGATCGGTTGGGTGACCGCGAGCATCACCCCGGCGATCATGTTGCCGAGGGTCTGGCGGGCGGCGAACCCCAGGATCAGGCCGAGGACCGCGCTGGAGGCGAGGATCCCGGTCGCCAGCCTCTTGATCTGTCCGAACTGGCTCAGCGCCAGTGCCGCGCCGATGACGAGGATCGAGACGAAGACCAGCCTGCGGACGACCCGGAGCCTGGTGTGGGCGCCGCGGGAAACGCCGCTGTCGGAGATGCGCTCGGCGACGCGGGTGCCGCGGCCGATCACGAGCCGGTCGACGAGGAAGGCGATGAGGATCGCCACCACCATCGTGATCGCCGCCGAGATCTCGTCGCCGTGGCTCTCCCAGAAGGTCTTCTCGGCAGCCAGGGGAAGATCGGTGAGCCGCAGCGAAACGGCGGAGGCGACCTGTGAGACTGCCAGCGGCATCGTGGCCAACATACCCGCAACCCAAGCTCTTGGACCGCGCCCGTCCTTGCCCGCGACCCGCGCGGTCTTCCTCGACGCGCTCGGCACGCTGATCGAGCTCGAGCCGCCGTGGGTCCGCCTGCGGCAGGCGCTGGGCGAGGAGGTCGAGGAGCTGCGGCTGGTTTCCGCAGTCAGGGCGGAGATGGCCTACTACCGCGAGCACAGCATCGAGGGAAGCGATGCTGCCTCGCTCGCCGACCTGCGGCGCCGCTGTGCCGCGGTCCTCTCCGATCGTCTCGGGTTGGAGGTGTCGCCCGAGACCCTGATGGGCGCGATCAGCTTCTCCGCCTTTCCCGACTCGGCACCGGCGCTGGCGGCACTGCGGGCGAGGGGGCTCGCGACCGTCTGCGTCTCCAACTGGGACGTCTCGCTCTCCGGGGTGCTCGGGCGCTGCGGCCTGGCGTCGGGCCTTGACGCGATCGTTTCCTCCGCCGAAGCGGGGGCGCGCAAGCCGGACCCAGTGATCTTCGAGCGGGCGCTGGCGCTGGCCGGCTGCTCGGCGGAGGAGGCGGTCCACGTCGGCGACACTCCCGGGGAGGATCTCGACGGCGCCAGGGCGGCCGGCGTCAGGGGTCTGCTGATCCGCCGCGACGGGGGCGGCGACATCTCATCGCTGACCGAGGTGCCAGAGCTTGTCTGAGCCCGGGGTCGAGTTCGCAACCTTCTCGCGCCGCCTGCTGGCGGCGCTCCTCGACAGCGCCGTCTGGGTGATCGGGATCACCTGGATCCTGGGCGCATTCCCCGCCCGGTTCTTCGAGGACAATCCGGTGGCGGCGGGGATCACCGTGCTCGTCCTCTTCAGCGCCTGGTTCAACTACTTCGCCATCTGCGAGTGGCGCTACGGGCAGACGATCGGCAAGAACGCCTTCGGCCTGCGGGTGCTGCCGGTGGATGCCGGCGCAAAGCTCTCCTACAACGACTCCGCCCTGCGGAACCTGCTGCGTCTGGTGGATCTGCCGCTGGCCCTGGTCGGGATCGATTGGATGATCGTCAGTCGCTCGCCGCGAAAACAGCGCCTCGGCGACAAGGCGGCGAAAACGGTCGTCGTGCGCGAGCCCCCCAAGCAGGCTCCGCAGCCGGTGCCGCCCGGCGCCCCGGCGCCGACCTCGGGCGAGCTCTTCGGCGATGCGACCGCCGCCCTCGGCGGCGGCCCGAAGTCGCCTGCGTCGCCGACCGTTCCGTCCGCCCTCCCGACGCCGGACCGACCGCCGCCCTTGCCCTTCGCATCGGGCCCTCCGTCCCCTCCACCGCCGCCCGGCACAGCGGCGCCAACCTCGCCTCCTGGGCCCGGGCAGGCGTCGTTCCCCTACTCGAACTGGGGGCCGACGGTGGCGATCGTCGCCATGCTGGTGGCGATCCTCGGCGGGATCGTCGTCGGCATCCCGGCGATCCTGATCGACAATCCCCCGAGCTCGGAGGATCTCAGCACCGCGGCAAATGTGTTCGTCCAGTTCGCGACGGTGCTCAGCTTCATCGCGGTGCCGCTGTTCGTCGCCCGCAGGCGCAGCGACTCGATGCGAGAGGCGCTGCGACGCCTGGGGGTCCGCAGCTTCGGGCCCTCCGCGATCAAGTGGATGTTTGCCGCTGCCGGCGCCTACGTCGCCCTCGCGGCCCTCTACTCGATCTTCATCACCCAGCCGAAGCAGGAGGACATCGCCTCCTCCTTCGGGCCGGTCTGGGTGCAGATCCTGCTGATCGTCGTCTGCGCCGCAACAAGCGAGGAGCTCTGCTTCCGCGGCATGGTCTTCAGCGGCATCCGCGAACGCCTGCCGGGCCTGGCGGCGGCGCTGGCGAGCGGCGTCGTGTTCGGCTCGCTGCACGTCTTCACCGGGGTCACCGCGGTGCCGCCGCTGATCATCTTCGGCACGGTGCTGGCGCTGCTGTACGAACGCACCGGGTCGATCATCCCCGGGGTCATCCTGCACGCGCTCAACAACACCGTCGCCCTCTTCGGCCAGTGAGAACGCGTCGTTCCGCAGGTTGATCAGTCACAATGTCCGTGATGAGTCGCCGCCTCCTTCTCGCCGCCGGGGTAGCGGCTGCCTCCCTCTCGCCGACGGCGAGCGCTCTAGCCGACGGCGGGGCCGCCTCCCCAACGGAGCCTGCTGCCGCCTCGGCCCTCCCCGCTGCCCCCGTCGCCGGCGCCTCGGCCACGCCCCTGCCCTCGAGGGTGAAGATCCGCCTCGGCCACCTGCACAAGGGCAGGGTGGAGGTCTTCAGGTCGGTCAGGGTGATCGGCTCCCTGACCCCGTTCCGGCCGCACCAGAAGGTCAAGGTGACCTACTACCTGAACACGCACAAGCTGCGCAGCAAGACGGTCAGGGTGCACCGCGGCCAGGGAAATTTCGGCGTCTTCCGCTCGAAGCTGATCGTGCGTAAGGCAGGCAAGTACGCGGCCAGCGCCCGTCACGCGCCGACGGCGGAGCTGAGCGGCGACCGCACCGTGCGCAAGTCGTGGAAGGTGAGCTTCCCCTCGCTTCACCAGGGGCAGTGCGGCAAGGTCGTCAAGGGCTTCAGGCGAGGCATGACCCGGCTCGGCTACGAACCCGCCGGTGGCCGTTGCTTCAACGGCAAGCTCGCCCGCGGAGTCCTCGCCTTCCGCAAGGTGAACGGGATGTCGCGCAGCATGCGCGCCGGCAAGCGGATCGTGCGCATGGTCTACGGCGGGCGCGGCGGCTACCACGTCCGCCACCCGCACGCCGGCGAGCACGTCGAGGCGTCGCTCGGCAAGCAGGTGATCGTCTTTGCCGACGGCGACGAGGTCGAGGCGATCTACCCGATCTCCAGCGGCAAGCCCTCGACCCCGACCGTGCAGGGCCACTTCAACTTCTACTCGACCCAGCCGGGCTACAACTCGCACGGCATGTACTACTCCTTCTACTTCGTCGGCGGCTACGCGATCCACGGCTATGCCTCGGTGCCGAACTACCCCGCCAGCCACGGCTGCCTGCGCACCTTCATCGCCGACCAGCCGGAGATCTACCACCGGATCTCCTACGGCGAGGACATCTTCGTCTTCTAGGTCCCGCCGTTCTAGGCTGTCTGCGTGACCGAACCGACATTGCGGGCGGTGCTCGCCGTGATCGCCGTTTACCACCTCCTCACCGGCGCCCTGGCGCTGATCGCCCCCGGCACCTTCTTCAACGACATCGGCCGCTACGGGATCGAGAACAGCCACTACGTCGGCGACGTCGGCGCCTTCACCTTCGCCTTCGGCGCCGGGCTCGCGATCGCCGTGTTCCGGCCCTCCTGGCGGGTCCCGATTCTCGGCCTCGGCGCCCTTTGGTACGGCGTCCACGCGATCAACCACGCCTTCGACACCGGCGAGGCCCGCAGCGACCAGCGCGGCTGGGTGGACACCCTTCTTCTCGCCCTCGGCGCCGTCGCTGCAGCCTGGCTGGCGCGGATCTCCGCCCGTCTCGCCCAGGTGGGCCAGGGCCACGGCGAGGCCGGGGATAGGATCGGCCGATGAGGGTCTTCCTTGCCGGGGCCGGCGGTGCGATTGGCCGCTCTCTCCTTCCGCGTTTGATCGAGGCTGGCCACGATGTGACCGGGCTCAGCCGATCCGAGGAGCGCGCAGGGGCGATTCGAGCCGCCGGGGCCAAGGCCCTCGTCTGCGACGTCTTCGACGCAGACGGGCTGGCCGAGGGCGTGGCCGCCGCCTCACCGGAGGTGGTCGTCCACGAGATGACCTCGCTCCCCGACCGGATCGACCTGCGCAAGCCCGACTACGGGCCCAACAACCGCATCCGCCGCGAGGGTACCCGCAACCTGCTCGGCGCTGCCCGCGCCGCCGGCACCCGCCGGGTCGTCGCCCAGAGCATCGCCTTCATGTACGCGCCCGTGGGCGGACCGGTCAAGGACGAGGATGCGCCGCTGATGACCGGCGCCCCAGGCGCCTTCGGGGAGTCGGTCGAGGCCACCGTCAGCCTCGAGGACCAGGTCACCTCGGCTGAGGGACTCGCCGGCCTTGTCCTCCGCTACGGCTGGTTCTATGGTCCGGGAACCTATTTCGGGCTCGACGGCTCCACCGCCGAGGACGTCCGCCGCCGTCGGTTCCCGATCGTCGGTGGCGGCAGCGGTATCTCCTCGTTCATCCACCTCGACGACGCGGCCGCCGCGACGGTTGCCGCCGTCGAGCGGGGCGCCCCCGGCATCTACAACGTCGTCGACGACGAGCCGGCGCCGATGAGCGAGTGGATTCCCGTCTACGCCGAAGCGATCGGGGCCAAGCGGCCGCGCCGCGTCCCGGCCTGGCTGGCGAGGCTGGTGGCCGGGTCGCCGTCAGTGGCAATGGCGACCGGCCTCCGTGGCGCCTCGAACGCAAAGGCGAAGGCCGCCTTCGGCTGGGAGCCGTCCTTTCCGAGTTGGCGCCAGGGGTTCCGCGAGGGGCTCGAGTAGCCGGTGCCCGACCTCGAGGCTTCGAAGCGGACCCTGCTCTCCGAGTTGCGCCGGCATTCGCTGGTGATCGGCGACGTGGTCCTCTCAAGCGGCCGCCATGCCTCCTACTACGTCGACGCCCGCCGGGCGCTGATGCGCCCCGCGGGCTTTCTGGCCGCCGGGGAGCTGATCGCCGCCGCCGCGACCGAGGCCGGGGCGAAGGCGGTCGGCGGTCCGGTGATGGCCGCGATCCCGCTTGCCTGCGCCGCGATCGCCGTCCCCGGGGGGGAGGACCTGGTCGGGTTCTTCGTCCGCCGGGAGCGCAAGGAGCACGGCCTTCAGCGATGGGTCGAGGGCGCCGCTGAGCCGGGTGAACGCTGCCTCGTGGTCGAGGACACCGTGACCACCGGCGGCTCGACCGTGGCCGCGCTCGAGCTGATCGCCGAACAGGGCCTCGAGATCGCCGCCGTGCTCAGTGTCGTCGACCGTCTCGCCGGTGGAGGAGAGGCGATCGAGGCGGCGGCTGGGGCGCCGTACCGGGCGCTGATCACGATCGACGAGATCTACCCCGACCGCCCCGACCGCTAGCTCCGCCCGGGGCGATCCGACCGACCCGGGCTTGCGCGTCGGGCGCCCGCGGCGTTACCGTCACGGGGGTGGAGTCTGGCTCCGAGCCGAGAGTCGCGACCGCCGCCGACGCCGAGGCGGTCACTCAGATCTTCACCGGTGCCTTTCACAACGACCCGGTCTGGGGCTGGGCTTTCCCGGATTCCGCCCGCCGCGCCGCCCAGCACGCCGTCTTCTGGCGGGTCTTCGTCGACGGCGCCGTCCCCCACGAGTGGGTGTGGTTGAGCGCAGAGGGTGGCTCGGCATCGCTCTGGCTACCGCCGGACTGTCCTGAGTTGAGACCTGAGGACGAGGCCGCGCTGGAGCCGATGCTGACCGAGCTGGTCGGCGCCGAGCAGACGGCGATCCTGATCGAGACCTTCGACCGCTTCGAGGCTGCGCACCCCCAGCACGAGCCTCACTACTACCTCAGTCTGCTCGGCACCCATCCCGACCACCGCGGCAAGGGCGTCGGCATGGGACTCCTCGCCGACAACCTGGCCGTGATCGACGCCAGGGGCATGCCGGCCTTCCTGGAGTCCACAAACCCAGCCAACCACGCTCGCTACGAGCGCCACGGTTTCACTCAGGTCGGCGAGTTCTCGCTTCCCGGCGAGGACGGGCCGCCGGTGGCGACGATGTGGCGCGAGGCGCGCGGTGATGCGGTGTCGGCGAGGTCGGGGCGTCCGAGCCCGGGATCCCCGCGGCATAGCCGGGTGGAGCCGGTGGCGCCAGGTTGCGCGCGATCGCGCTGCTGCCGGGCGTGGTCACCGATCGTCGTCCCGGCGCGATCCTCCCGCCGGTGACGGGCCGGATCTGGGCTGGGGCTTGACGGGCGCAGTGGCGCTGCTGCCGCCGCTCGCCGGCTTGGCGCTGATCGCCGCGGGCCTGGCGCTGTGGGTATGGACCGTGCGGCTTCTTGCCCGCATCGGCAGGGGAACGCTTGCGCCCTGGGACCCCACCCGCCGGCTGGTGGTCGAGGGCCCCTACCGCCACGTCCGCAACCCGATGATCAGCGCCGTGCTGTGCGTCCTGCTGGGCGAGGCCTCCCTCTTCGGCTCGGTCGCGTTGCTGCTCTGGTTCGGCGTTTTCTTCGCGCTCAATTACGTCGGCTTCCTCGCCTACGAGGAGCCTGGCCTCGAGCGCCGCTTCGGCGGGGAGTACCTCGAATACAAGCGCAACGTGCCCCGCTGGATTCCCCGGCGCGCCCCCTGGTCCCCCTTGCCCTGAGGGGCGGGAGGGCCGACGTCGCGGAAATCTGGCAAGTTGTGGCAGTGGCCGACTCAAACGGAAGCTCACGGAGGCTCTCGGTCGGGATCGTCGGCGCCGGCTTCGGCGGTGTCGGCATGGGGATCCGGCTGGCGCGGGAGGGGCTGACCGACTTCACCATCTTCGAGCGCGGCGAGACCGTCGGCGGCGTCTGGCGCGCCAACACCTACCCGGGAGCGGCCGTTGATGTGCCCTCCCACCTCTACTCGTTCTCCTTCGCCCATGGAAGCCGCTGGTCGCGCCGCTACGCGCCCCAGCCGGAGATCCTCTCCTACCTCGAGGAGTGCGCCGAGAGGTTCGGGCTGGGGCCGCACCTGCGGCTCGGCGTCGAGGTGACCGCGGCTCGCTTCGACCAGGAGGCCGGCCGCTGGACCCTGGAGACCGACGACGGCGGCACCCACGAGTTCGACATCCTCGTCGCCGCCTGCGGCCAGCTGACGCGGCCGGCGATCCCCTCCATCCCTGGCGCCGGGGACTTCGAGGGCCCGGCCTTCCACTCGGCCGAGTGGGATCACGACCTCGACCTCGAGGGGCGGCAGGTGGCGGTGATTGGGACCGGCGCCAGCGCGATCCAGTTCGTGCCTGAGATCGCCGAGGATGCCGCCGAGGTGACGATCTACCAGCGCTCCGCCCCCTGGATCCTGCCGAGGATGGACCGCGCCTACTCCGCCTGGGAGCAGCGTCTCTTCCGCCGCTTCCCGCTGCGGGTGGCGGCCTCCCGCCTGGCGATGTTCAGCCTCTTCGAGTGCGGGACCTACGCCTTCACCGGCAAGACCTGGATGATGGCGCCGTTCCGGGCGATCGCCGAGCGCGAGCGGCAGGCGCAGCTTGGCGACGACCCCGAGCTGCTGCGCAAGGCGACCCCCGACTACGAGATCGGTTGCAAGCGGATCCTCTTCACCAGCGACTGGTACCCGACGCTGGCCCGCAAGAACGTCGAGCTTCTGACCGGGGGCGTCGAGCGGATCACGCGGGGCGGAGTCGTCGGCGCCGACGGGGTCGAGCGCCCCGCCGACGTGATCATCTACGGCACCGGCTTCCAGTCCCACAACTTCGTCGCGCCAATGAAGGTCAACGGCCTCGAGGGCCGCGAGCTGGGCGAGGTCTGGCGCGACACGCCGGACGCCTACCTGGGGACGACCGTCAGCGGCTTCCCCAACATGTTCGTGATGTGGGGGCCCAACACCAACCACGGCTCCGGCTCGGTCGTCTTCACGCTCGAGTCCCAGTTCAACTACGTGCTCGACGCCATTCGCCGGATTCGCGAGCGGAACCTCCGCTGGGTAGACCTGCGCCCGGAGACCATGGCCGAGTGGGACCGCGAGATAGCCGAGCGATCGAAGGACACCGTCTGGGTCACCGGCGGCTGCCAGAGCTGGTACCTCAACAGCGACGGCGTCAACACAAACAACTGGCCCGGCCCCTGGCTCGAGTTCCGCCGCCGCACCCGCCGCATCGACCCGGCCGACTACCGCGCCGCGGTCTGAGCACGCCCCCGAGCCTTCTGCGACGCGAGCGGCTGCCGCCCACCGAGGAAATGCCCGCTCGCTGACGTGTTTCACCATCTATAGGTGCTGCAAACCTTCAATAAGAGGCGGCACCCCGGCCTCGTGGGGGTGCGTGTTCTGCTCTCGGACGCCCCGAGCAGGATTCGAACCTGCGGCCTACTCCTTAGGAGGGAGTCGCTCTATCCAGCTGAGCTATCGGGGCCGGTGTCCAGATTACGGCTCTGCCATGCCGGTTGTGGGATTCTGCGTCCTATGCGGTGCCGTCGTTCGAATGTGCAGAATCGGCATTTCTGCCTATTTCTGCCCAATGGATTGCCGCAAGCAGACCGTTGCCGCTGTTCTGTAGGTAGGCCAGCGCGGTCTCCTCCATCCTGAGCGCGGGCGTTTCTCCAGCCCCCGGGTGAGCGGGAGCCGGACCAGCTCGCGCCGGGGCTTGGATGCTGCCAGCGGCTGCACCCGCCGAGAACTATCTTGACCCCCGTTGGCGAAGTGCTCGAAAACTGGCGCGAATCGAGGCGCAAGGGAAATCCGAAAGTCGCGCGATTTGGAGAGATAACGGGGCAAACGGGGCGGTCTCGAAAACCGTTGTGGGCCTTTGGGTCTACCGTGGGTTCGAACTAGCCGATTCGCGGCCCTGGAAGGCTCGAGAGGGCTGTTTGAGGACCATCCCGTTCCCAAGACGTTCCCACGAGACCAAGGATCCAAGGCCCATCTCTTGGAACGGTCGAACGCAGACCGTGATCTGCGAGAGGCGAACTCTGATCTGCCGGGCAGCCCATATCCAATCCTCTTGAGCCTCGTCAAACGGTATGCTCCGTTTCCGTTCTCTTGAACAGATGGCGAGCAGGGGGGAGATTGGGATGGGGGAAAGGCGTAGCGGCCGTCGGGTACTGATCGGGGTCTTGGCGGTGTCGGGACTTGCACTGTTCGCAGGTCTACCGTCCGTCGCAGCGGCGGAGACGAAGGTGAAGACGGTTCCGGGCGAGGTCGTCTTCCTTAACAAGAACCGTGCCAATGACCCCGGCAACTGCAGCGCGGTCGTCTTCGTCATGTGGAAGGATCCACCTCTTAGGGTTGACGCAATCCCGATCGCCTGGAAGGTTTTCTATGAGTTCAAGGGCGTCAAGTATTCGAGGGTAACCGCGCCGCCGTTCAACGATGTCACAAAATATGTGGCCGAATACCGGGTCCCCGACGGTAAGCATTGGTTGAACGTCGGCTACTCCTCGGTTGACGGATCCGTCCCGAATGATTGCTCATCCAAGACGGCGAAATACAAAGAGTTGTTCAGCGTCGTTGCTCGGGTCGAGATCACGCTCGATCTGAAGGAACCGCCGATCGACCAGGCGAAATGCAAAGCGGCGAGAGCGGGGCTTCGCGCCCGCAACAAGGCGGTTGGCAAGCAGCTCGGCAAGCTGCGCAAAGCGTCCACCCCCAGCGCCAAGAGCCGGATCCGGGAGAACCTGGCCAAAGCAAAGGTAAAACGCGCGCAGGCGGCCCAGCGAGTGAACAAGGTCTGCACCTAAGGCGGCTCTCGGTGGGCAACGTGCCCGAGCTGCCTCGATGGAGAACGCCCTTACCCCGCGTAATTCCGCTCTCCAGCCGACCTCGCCGGCGTGGTGACCCGCGTCGGCCCGGCGGTGACGCGCTTCGCCGTGGGTGACGAGGTTTACGCGCGACCGCGCGACGGCCGCGTCGGGACCTTCGCCCAGCGCATCGCCGTGCACGAGGACGATCTCGCGACCAAGCCGGCCAGCCTCTCCATGGCCGAGGCGGCCACTGTGCCCCTCGTCGCCCTGACCGCCTGGCAGGCGCTTGTCGAGCGAGCGCACCTCCTGCCGGGCCAGAAAGTGCTGATCCACGCCGGCTCCGGCGGCGTCGGCACCTACGCGATCCAGCTGGCCAAGCACCTCGGGGCGACCGTGGCCACCACGACGGGCACCAGCAATGTCGAATGGGTCCGCCACCTCGGTGCCGACATCGTGATCGACTACCGAACGCAGGATTTCGAGACGGCCGTGCACGACTACGACGTAGTCCTGGACTCCCAGGGAGGAGACACGCTCGCGAAGTCCCTGCGGATTCTCAAACCAGGGGGCACCGCCATCGGCATCGCCGGCCCGCCGGACCCGGATTTCGCCCGCCAGCAAGGACTACGTTTCCCGCTGCGGCTGGTGATGGCCCTACTTAGCTGGAAAACGCGCCGAGCGGCACGCCGCCAGAGCGTTCGGTACTCGTTCCTCTTCATGCGCGCCAGCGGCGCCCAGCTCGACGAGATCACCAAGCTCATCGACTCAGGAGGCCTCCGTCCCGTCGTCGACCGGACTTACCCGTTCGACGAGGCCCCGCAGGCCCTCGCTCACGTCGAAGGCGGCCGGACCAAGGGCAAGGTCGTCATCACGATGGTCTGAAGACGGCGGTCCGTCGGCCCACGCCTCATACAGGATTACCCGAAAACTGGCGCACGGACCACCCGCAGATGGAGGAGCTGATCCAGCTGAGCTATCGGGGCCTGCGCGGAGGTTACGGCCCTGCGGCCGACTGAAGATCAGCGATGGTGATGGTGCCGCCGCGGCAAAGGCTGCCAGGCCGGCGCCCCGTCGCTGATCGTGTTGTGCGTCAGCTGGCGTTGATGTGTGCCGTCGGCCCTCATCGAGAAGACCTCCTCGTCCCCGTCACGATTGCTGTCGAAGGCGATCAGCCTGCCGTTGGGCGAGAAGTCCGGGTTGATGGAGGAGCCGAAGTTCTCGGTGACGGTGAGCTGGCGTTGATGTGTGCCGTCGGCCCTCATCACGAAGATCTCAGAAGTTCCATCGCGGTCGCTGCTGAAGACAATCTGTCGGCCGTTTGGTGAGAAGGAGGGCCCAAGGTCGGTGAACCCGGTGTTGTGGGTGAGCTGGCGTTGATGTGTGCCGTCGGCCCTCATCGTGAAGACCTCCTCGTCACCATCGCGGTCGCTGTAGAAGACGATCTGCTTGCCGTTCGGTGAGTAGGACGGGTCTCCGTCGGTGAAGACGGCGTTTTGGGTGAGCTGGCGTCGTCCGGTGCCGTCGGTCCTGATCGAGAAGATCTCGATGTCGCCGTCGCGGTTGGACTGATAGACGATGCGCCGGCCGTTCGGTGAATAGGCTGGCAGGCCCTCGGCGGTGTGGTGCGGGTGCGGCAGGGCTCGCTGGTGCTCGCCGTTCGAGCCGATCGTGAAGATCTTGTAGCCGTCCTTGTTGCTGACGAAGGCGAGCCTCTTCCCGCCCGGCGAGAAGGCGGCCTCGAAGGAGCCGTCGAGACCGATGTGGGTGAACTGGTGCACCCGGCGGCCATCAGGGTCCATCGTGAAGATCTCCAAACTGACTCCGTTCCGGTCGCTGACGAAGGCGATCCGACCATTGCGGCCGGGGAGCGAGGCACCGGCCGGGTGCGACAGCAACGCGACGGAGAAAAGAAGCCCCATCAGCCCCACGGCGGTGCAGAGGATCGCCCACCCGCGCCCCCTCCTGCTCAGCGCTTCCATGACCGCGAGGGTAGTCGGCGGCGAGGAGCGGGTCAAACGGCCGGCCCCTCGGGTGACTCCTGGCTCTGGAGGATCGAAGCTTGGCGTTATGGCCCAGCGGTTGCCCTCGGACCGCGAGTTGGAGGGGTCTCCTGGGGGTGTACCCAATTGCCAGAAGCCGCTTGGTTTCTGGCCGAATCGCCCCCTAATCGGGAGCTAATCCACGGCGCGTGCTTCACACCGGAGACCGCGGCAGAGGGGTCGGCTTGTGCAAGCATGCTGCCTCATGAGGCTGCGCAGGAGGCAAAGACCAAGGACAACGGCTCCCGAGAACCCCGCCGCGCTGCGCGAGAACTTCGATCGTGACGGTCTCTTGAAGCTCGAGGGCTTCATCGAGTCCGAACTCTGCGACCGGATCACCAGCGAGGCCGAGGAGTTCTATCACCGCAAGGGAGTTGAACCGGCTCGGGCCGGTAGGACGATGAACTTTCACCAGGAGTCCCCCGCTGCCCGCGAGGCGCTCTCGGATCCGCGTCTGCTCGGAGTAATCCAAGCGTTGCTCGAGCGAGAGCCCTTCTTCCTCCAGTCGATCTACTTTCGCCGCGGCTCCGAGCAGGCGCCGCACAGCGACTACATTTTCATGAGCACGGCGCCGGTGTTGCAGCTCTGCGGTGTCTGGATCGCCTGCGAGGACGTTGGCGAGGACGCCGGTCCGCTTGTCTACTACCCGGGCTCGCACAAGATCGCGGCCACGGGGATTCCGGAGCGCTACGAGTCACGGATCGGTGCAGTTCGCGAGGAGATCGAGCGGCGCGAGCCCGAACTTACCGAGCAGTACTCCGAGCGGTGCGCGATGACTGGCGAGTCGCTGCTTAGCTGCGTCTTCTACGACGAGTGGGTGACCGAGCTTCACACGGGCCTCGAGAAAGGCGGATATCCGGAAACCTCTCTGCTGCTGAAAAAGGGCGACTGTGTCATTTGGCACGCAACTCTGGTGCACGGCGGTTCGCCGGTCACCGGAGGTGCGGAGCGAACTCGTCGCTCCCTCGTCGCGCACTTCCTCACCACGGCGGTTGAGCGTTACTACGACATGAACTACGTCGAGAGCGGCGGTGGGGTGGCGCTCAGGTCGATCGACAAGAAGCGCCCGGCCGAGCTCCAGGTGCTCGCTGAGGTCTCCTGACGCTCAGGTTCCCCGGCCCCGCTCGCGACATTGGGCGAAACCCAGACTTCTGCCAGCACGCCCCAAATCGACCCCAATCCGGCGTAATCCAGCCTGCCGGACGAGAGCGGGATCCCTCGCAAACCCCTCTAGAGAGCCAAAAGAGGCGGCTGCCGTTGCCTCCTCGGAGGTTCCTTAGCTCTGCTCCAGACTTTTCCTACGGCCCGACCAACGCACCTATCGGCGCCGTTGGAGCGTCCGTGGCGCGCATGCAGCGCTGCCGGTAGCTGAGCCTGTGGCCATCGTTTGGTCGGCTCGGTAGCGCGGGCGCGGCACGAGTCGACCCGGCATGTGGATGCCAAACCCTCCATCCGAGCCATCGCCTTCGAGCGGCCCGGGCCCGGCTCAGGGTGCGAACTGGAAGCGGTAGACGTTGCTGTTCGCCGGGAAGTTGCCGTGGTAGGCGGGTTCACCCAGCGGGTCGATGTTGTCGGCGGGAGTGGAGAAGGCGACGAACCTCCCGTCGCCCGAGATCGCCGGCTCGCCGGCGTAGGCGTTCGCCCCCGGGCCGCCGCCGGCCGCCCGGGAGGCGAGCATCACCCGCCCTTGCTTGCGGTCGTAAACGTAGACGTAGCCATTGGGCGAGGGCGCGATCGGCCCACCAAGATTGGTCGCCTGGGTCTGGAAGGCGACGAAGCGCCCCGAGTTGGACAGAAGGCGAAGGACGACGACTCGTTTGCGCCCAGTCCCCCCGCACTCCTCGACTGGCGGGAGACCAGCGAGGTGCGGCCCGTCTTGCGGTCGTGGACGTAGAGATTCTCCTTCCCGGCCGGCGTCTGCCGCGGCCCGCCGAGATTCGTAGCAGTCGTCTCGAAGACGACCAGCCGGCCATTGGCCGAGACGTCAGGCAGATCGGCGGCGTCGTTGACGCCCGCGCCTCCGTGGAGTGGAGCGTCCGTGGCGCGCATGCAGCGCTGCCGTAGCTGAGCCTGTGGCCATCGTATGGTCGGCTCGGTAGCGCGGGCGCGGCACGAGTCGACCCGGCATGTGATGCCAAGCCCTCCATCCGAGCCATCGCCTTCGAGCGGCCCGGGCCCGGCTCAGGGCGCGAACTGGAAGCGGTAGACGTTGCTGTTCGCCGGGAAGTTCCCGTGGTAGGCGGGTTCACCCAGCGGGTCGATGTTGTCGGCGGGAGTGGAGAAGGCGACGAACCTCCCGTCGCCCGAGATCGCCGGCTCGCCGGCGTAGGTGTTCGCCCCCGGGCCGCCGCCGGCCGCCCGGGAGGCGAGCATCACCCGCCCTTGCTTGCGGTCGTAAACGTAGACGTAGCCATTGGGCGAGGGCGCGATCGGCCCACCAAGATTGGTCGCCTGGGTCTGGAAGGCGACGAAGCGCCCCGAGTTGGACAGAAGGGCGAAGGACGACGACTCGTTGGCGCCCAGTCCCCCCGCACTCCTTGACTGGCGGGAGACCAGCGAGGTGCGGCCCGTCTTGCGGTCGTGGACGTAGAGATTCTCCTTCCCGGCCGGCGTCTGCCGCGGCCCGCCGAGATTCGTAGCAGTCGTCTCGAAGACGACCAGCCGGCCATTGGCCGAGACGTCGGGCAGATCGGCGGCGTCGTTGACGCCCGCGCCTCCGTGGGAGCGGCGAGAGATCAGGCCGACCCGTCGAGTGTTCCAGTTGTACGCGTAGACGTTGGCGCTGGCCGTCGGCTTGATCGGCCCGCCCAGGTTTCGGGCCTGGCTCTCGAAGACGACAACCGGGGCGTCGGGCGCGATCGAGGTCTCGAACGAGTTCCCGTCGCCGCCGTTGCCGCCGTGGGAGCGCCGCGAGGCGAGGAAGGTCCGCTTCTCCCTGCGGTCATAGACGTAGATGTTTTCGAAGCCGCCGTCAGCGATCCGCCCCGAGAGGTTGGTCGATCGCGTCTCATAGGAGACGTAACGGCCGTTGGCCGAGATCGAGGGCCGGTCCGAGTTCTGGTTGGCGCCTCCCCCGCCGGCCTGCTTCGAGCGCCGGGAGACGAGCTCCACGCGGTCGGTCTGGCGGTCGTAGACGTAGATGTTCTCGTTGGCGACGATCGGCCCGCCCAGGTTCGTCGCGTCGGTGCGAAAGACGACGAATCGCCCGTTGCCAGAGATCTCCTCGTTGCGCGAGTCACCGGCCGCACCCAGGCCCAAGTTCGACTCGCGTGAGACCGTCTCAATCCTGCGCTGCTTGAAGTCATAGACGTAGACGGTGGTCTGGAAGGAGCCGTTGCCGTGCACGCCGAGATTGGTCGCTTCGCTGCGGAAGGCGACGAAGCGTCCATCGTCGGATACAGAAGGGCCGTAAGACCAGGAGTTGGCGCCGGCCCCGCCGTCGACCTCGGACTGGCGGCTGACCAGCCGGAGGTCCCCCTTTGCGCCGAGGGCAACGGTTGCGCCCGTGACCGCGAGCAGGCAGAGGGCAAAGCCCACGAAGACCATGCCTGCCGCGCCCAGGTGCCTGTGTTCGCGGTCCCCCATCGCTCTCACCGATCGACGGTACCACCGACCGGAAGCACGGTCCAGGTCTCGCCTCGCAGTTGCTCAGGAAGGAGGCGCTCTGCCAGCTGAGCCACGGGGGCCGTTGGGGAAACTGCGGCTCCGGGTCGCCTGCTCACGCCGAAGCCCGCTTCAGGCCAACCGGATAGAGGACGAAATCGGAGCCGACCCGCCGCCTGACCGCGTCCATGTAGAGGAGGACGAGCACGGCCTCGGAGGCGAGGGTGACCGCGGCGGCGCCGTTGTAGCCGTAGAGGTTGATCGCGATCGCCCCCGCGACGGTGGCGAAGACGGCGGTCAGAGCCATCCGGGACACCCGGACCTCGAGGAAGCCGTGGGAGACCAGCTGGTTGTCGTTCAGGTACGCCGACCAGGCGGAGCGGCACCATGGCCACGAGGAGAGTGAAGGCGAGGCCCGCGGCCGCAAAGGGATCCCCGTAGAGCAGGGCAAGCAGATCGCCGCCGAAGAGCGCGACGAGGCCGACACCGAAGAGGCTCGAGATGAACGCCGATCGTCAGCAGATGCTGCTGCGCCGCGTGCAGCTCGCGGTCCCCGGGGGTGCGGGAGGCCCTGGCCATGAGGAGGATGTGGAGCGCCTCGGGAAGGAGCAGGATCCCGGTCACGATCCGGACTGGCGCCTGGTAGATGCCCAACTCGGCCGCGGTGCCGAGAAGGGCGAGCAAGGATCACGTCGACCCGCGTGTAGACCATCACCAGGACGTTGAACGAGTTGAAGTGCCAGGTCTCGCGCAGCAGGGCCAGCCCGACCCTGTGGGGCTCGGTGGGGACGATGCCGAGCCGGTGCAGGCTGCGGAGGCGAAGCAGCATGCCCGACCAGGGCACCGGCGCCCAAGTGCCAGCAGGGTCCAGGCCGGGGACTCCAGCCAGTAGGAGGCGGCGCCGAGCAACGCCAGGCCGATCACCGCCTCGGCGACCCCTGCCCGAGCGTCCCGGATCGAGTTCTCGCCCACCGCGAAGAACGAGCGCAGTGACAGCGTCGCCCGGGTGAACAGCCACCAGGGTATGGAAGCGAGCAGCGCCGTCCGATCCTCACCGGAGAAGACCAGCGCCACGAGAACGACGAATGCAGCCGCGGCCGGGAGGGCGCTGACGAGCTGGAAACGGCGCACGGTCCCCAGTACCGCCCCCCACTCTCTCCGACTCGGTCTGCGCGAGCAGGGGGATCGAGGTACTGGCTCATTCCGCAGTCGCCGATCACGGCGGCGAAGGTGCCGACCACGACGGCAAGGCCGAACGAGCCCAATGCGTCCACGCCCTGGAACTGGGCGACGAAGATGGATCCGACGAACAGGGTCGCCCCGTAGAGCCCTCGCGCGATCCCTCCGCTCAGCGTGTTCGACGCCAGCGAGCGGCGCCCGTGAAGGCCCTGCCGGCCGGCCTGTGGTTCGGTCACCATCGGGGCAGTGAATGTAGTATGGCCAGCCCGCAGGTACCCCCCGGCGTGCAGGGCTGTTGGCGAATCCGGTTTCGCGCCCGGTCGTGCGCGTCACCCGCCGGATAGGTAAGAGACATGAAGCTGAGCACCTCCAGCAATGCTTCACATGACGAGAGGGGCTCAGGCCAAACCCCTCCGTTCTCGCGCGGGCGCCGTCGTTGGGTGGCAATTGCGATCCTGGCACTGGCCGCTCTCGCGGCCGCAGCCGCAAGCCTGGCAATAGCGTCGGGTCAGGACCGGGGGGATCTCGTCCCGCCCTCAATCGCGGTCGACGGCAGCGGCCTTGCGACGGTCGCCTGGACCGAGGTCGCCCGGCCGGGCATTCGCGTCGCCCAGGAATCGACCCCCGGCCGATGGAGCCGGCCGCTGGTGCTCGATCCGGTGGGCGGCCCGGGAAGCGTCGCCGTCGACCGGGATCGCCTCGCCCACATCGCCTACACGGGCCCAGGTGGCCTTGTCGTCGCCGACCAGGTGCGGAGGGCCGACGGGGGAGCGCCGGCCTTCCGACGCCAGGTCGTCGACCGGCGGGGTCTCGGTCGTCCGGCGATCGCGATCACGGGGCGGGGGGACACCGCGGTTATCTACGAGACGGAGGGCGACGGCCTCCGTCTGGCCCTGCGCGGAAGCTCGGGTAGGTGGCACACCGAGGGAATCGGGATATCCGCCGACCAACCACAGATCACGGCCAGCGCTCGGCGCGGCATCGTTTTCGCGGGGCTTCGGGACGGGAGCGTGGTACTGGGCAGGACGGGCAACGCCCGCCCGGGAAACGCCCCGGCGATCGGTGAGTCAGTGCACGCCTCTGAGCCGCTGCGGGGGTTCAGCCTGACCACTGCCGGGGGTCAGCCTCTCGTCTCCTACGTCGACGAGAAAGATCAGGTGGTGCTCGCGGCCCGCCCGTACGAGCCCGGGAGCGCGGCCGGAGTAGCGGCCATAACGGCGGGAATAGGGAACTTCACCGCCGCCGCGGGGGCGCCCACGGGACGCGCCGTGGTCCTCTCCCGCAACCCCAGGTATCGCGTTCTCTCCCTCGCTCTGCTTCAGGGTGGAGTGCGCCTGGGTGACATAGCGGTCGATCAGGGCCAGGAAGGTGATGTGGCGATCTCGTCCGACGGGGGACGGGCATACGTCGCCTACTGGGACTACCCCGACGGGCGTCAGCTCCACGTCGCCAGGGTGGGGCTCGAGGGTCCCGAGGTTGCCCTGAACCAGGATCTCCTCGCCTTCGAGCCGACCCTCACCCCGGCGAGCATCGCCTCCGTTTCCACCCCCCAGGCCACCCTGCCCCGCGACGGCAAGGTGGCGATCTGGCTCGCCGCGTTGACGCTGCTGCTGACGATTGCCGCAGGAGTTCTTCTCCTGCTTGGGCGGAGGAGGGGGATCCGACTCCTGCCGTTTGCGATCGCGCTCGGGCTGCTGGCGGGCTTTGCCATCCGCGGCGCATACCTGGCCCAGCTGGGCGTCTACGGCCTTCCCCCGAACGATCTGCTCACGCTGGATCGCGGCGGCGTCGACGCGGTGGTCGACGCTCTGTTGATCGTTACCGGTGCGACGGCGATCATGTGCCTGGCCGGCCGCCTGCTCCCCGTCGGTTTGGGAGGCGGCCTGCTGGGACGGCTGCGGGGGGTCTCGCTTCCGTCCCCGCGCTGCGGCGAGCTGGATTCAGGCAGCCTTCCTGGCGATCTCGCTGGCGGTGGCGGCATATCTGCTGGCGTCCAAAGGCGTCGAGGAGTTGTCGAAGAACCGCCAGGTCGCCTTCGCCGGCAGCGGCTACCAGCTTGCGCTTCTCTACGCAGGTGTAGGCGCCTGGCTCGTCTACTTCGCGGTCGTCGGCTGGCCCGCGGACCGTCGTCAACGGGCTCTCCTGCTGGCCTTCGGTGCCGCCGCCCTGATTCCGCTTGTGATCAGTGGCGCCCGCACAGCCGCGATCTCGGGGTTCATCGTCCCGATCGTCCTGCTCGTCCACCTGCGTGTGAGACCGATCCGGTTACGAACCGTGGCCATCGTTCTGGTCTGCCTCTTCATCCTCGCGATCGGCATGCGGCAGGCGACCCGTGGTGATCGATCCGACCCCTATCTCAGGGAAGCTGCGCCGGCGACCGAGGCCGACGGCACCGTGGCCAAGGCGCTGGAGCCTGGCCTCGGCTGGACGGAGGCGGCGGTCCTGGACGGCTTCGTCCTGGTCCGGACCCAGTACGTGCCCCGGTTCGGCACCGACCCGCTACTGACACCCGGTGTGTTCCTCGGCATAGCCGTCCCAAGGAGGCTTTGGGCCGGCAAGCCGCGGAGCGCGATGGACACCTTCAGCAACGGGATAAACCCCTGGGAGTTCAAGCTCTCGAATGTCGGACAGACAACGTCCCTCCCCGGCGAGCTGACGATGAACTGGGGCCTGATCGGGGTGTTCGCGGGGTTCGCCGTCTTCGCGCTCCTGCTGTGTCTGCTCGGCGAGCTGCTCGCGGGCGTTGGCGGGGTGTTTGGGTGGCTCGTCTCCGTCGCCCTCGTGCCGCCGGCAGGCGCCGCCATCTGGGCTGACTCCTTCAACACCCTCTGGGGGGGCATCGCGCTGGTGGTCATGATCACCCTTGCCGTGATCGGCGGCAGGTTCCTGGGCGCCCGCGAGGACGGATCTCAGCCGAGCAGAGAGCGCGTAGGCTTCCGAGAAGGGCCTGGGCCATCAGGTCCCGGGAGAGCAGCCGGCGGAAGCTGCAGTCCCTGCTCGCGGTCGGGCCCAGTTCGAGGCCGGTCTCGATCGCCTCGATGCAGGCCGCGCTCGCCGGTGTCCGGTGACCAGTACACGGCCCAGTCCCCCAGGTACTCGGAGGTGTGCCCGTGGGTGGTCGTGACGACTCTGCAGCCGGCGGCGGCAGCCTCGAGGTCGACGGCGGGGCGACCTCGAACCAGCTGGCGAGCACATGGACGTTGGCCGCACCGTAGAGAGGCAGAATCTCCTCGTGAGGCGAGGTTCGGGATCCAGCGTTGGTGACGGCTCCCCTCGACGAACTCCTCGAAGGCCCGAACGTAGGTCTGGTGGCGGGAATTCGGGGACGCCGACGAAGATTCCCGGGAACGCCGATCCTCTCCAGCACCCGGGCCACGGTCAGCTGGCCCTTCCTGGCCTCGATCCTGCCGACGCTGAGGACGAAATCCGCCGGAAGGTCCCCGACGCTCGGGGGGCGGTCCGACCACTTTGGCAACATTCGGGATCACGAAGGTAGGCCGGGCGAGCCGAGTTCCGATGTCCTGGTCGAGCGAGTCCTGCTCCCCGTGCCCGCCCAGGAGCCAGGCGTCGCACTGGCCTCGAGAATCTCCCCCTGGCGGCGTGAGACGCCCCGGAACAGCTGCCGGATCGCCTCGGGGCCCAGCCTGGGATTGCTCCTCGCCAGATAGAGGTTCCTCAGCCGTTCGAAGCCGTCCTGGCTGGTCACCGAGGCGGCGAGCCGTGCGAGGCCTCCGCGGTCCGAGGCCGGAAGGCTGTTCACCCAGCAACGGCGATGGTGGATCGGGGAGATCACCATCCGCCGGGCGCATCGCTGTGCCAGGCGCATCTGGTAGGCGGTCTCGACCGACCAGTCCAGGTTGGAGAGATGGGCGATGTCGAAGGACCTCGTCGAGCTCTTCGAGAGACGCGTGGAACACGGCCGATCCGCCGTTGCCGCTCAACCGCGTCGGCGTACTCGCGGATTTGCTTGGCGGCGCCACTTACGACCTTGTTGTCCTCGGTTCGGGCGAAATAGACGACCCGAAGGCCGTCCGCGATCGAGGGCAAGTCGTTTCGTTGCTCGGCTATCTCTTGCCCGAGAAGCAGGGTCGTCCCCCCTTTCTGGCGGGACCGCTCGCGGTCCACCGAGGCCGGATTACCGGCCGCAGCGTAGTTGATGTCCGCCGTGCCTGAACGGCTTCTACACCCATGGGTACCAAAACCGCTCAGGCGCCGGCAAAAGGTTCATCGCGGCGCCGGGCTGTCCCGGGGGGGCTGAGGACGATCACAGGGATCGTGCGGTGGGCGCGGGCTCTTTCCTGGTAGCTGTCGAAGCCCCCGTAGAGCGTCGTCGCCAACCCCCAGAGGCGCTCTCGCTCCTCGCCGTCGGCCTCCCGCGCGATGTACCGCTCCGGGCGGCCGTCGGTCGAGGCCTCGACCTCGGGGTTTGCCCTGACGTTGTGGTACCAGGCCGGGTGCGACGCGGCGCCCCCCTTGGAGGCGATCAGGACTGCGTCGTCGCCGTCGGTGAAGTAGAGCAGCGGCGTGGTGCGTCGCCTACCGCTCTTGGCGCCGATGTGGGTGAGGAGGATCGTCGGCGCGGTGACCGTGAGCCGGATGCGGCCACCCGTGGCCCGCATCAGGTGTGGATCGACCCTCTGTCCGATGTTGATCGCCGCCCAGGTGCCCGGAGACGTCCTGAAGGCGCGCTCGAGCAGGTTGAGCAGCGGTCCCCGCTTCGCGGTCGGATCGAACGGGCGAACGGCCACCGGCCCACCGTAGCGGACGAGCCTCCCGCTCGAGCCACCCGATCGGCGGCTCCACGGCTACTCGGTGACGAGGGTCCCGTACATCCCCGCCGCGTAGTGACCGGGAATGTTGCAGTACATGACGTACCTCCCGGCGGGCAGCTTGATCGTCCCCACCTTGGTCTTGCCGGCGGCAGTCTCGGGGATCTCACCAGGGGCCTTGCCCGCCTTCTCCAGCTGTTCCTCGTCGACCGAGCCATCGGGAAGCGTGGGCAGTGCTGATGGGGCCACGTTCGTGCGGGCGAGGACGAGCTCGTGCGGGAGCTTGCCGACGTTCTTGGCCGAGATCGTCACCTGGCCGGCGTTCGCCGTCGCGTCCTTGGGACGGTAGTAGTACTCGCCCATGTCGATCGTGATCGCCTTCGCGGCCGCTGCTGCCTCCTCGGACGCTCCCTCTCCGGACCCCGACTGCGCGGTACCGGAGCCGGGGGTGGTCTCGACGACCGTGGTCGTTCCGCCGTCGCTTCCACAGCCCAGGGCGATGAGCCCGCCGGCGAGGATCGCTGCAGGGGCGAGAAGCCATCTCCCGGCCCTGCTGATCTCGGGTTCACTCGGCAGCAGTCGTTTCATCGTGCGAGTCCTTTCGCGCATCGGCAATTGCCGACGCTTGCTCATCGGGTGAATGACGACGTTATTTGCGCATCCGGCCCGGGGTATCCGGGCAAGCCCACATCGTTGGCAGGGGTTTTCCCCCGCCGCAGTGGCGACGAGCTCTTGCAGCCGCTCCGAACTCGCCGAGGAGCCTGCGAGAGGGCGGGCCGGGACCTACCCGTCGAGGCTCGCGACCACCTGGGTCCCGGCGTCCCCGTCGACGACGACGCCGGCCTCCGCCAAATCCCCGATCGCCGCCCGCCGCCCGCCCGCCTCGACGAAGCGGCAGGCCGCCTCGACCTTGGGCCCGATCGACCCGGGCTCGAAATCGTGGGAGCGCAGCAGCTCCGGAGTCGTCCGGCTGACCGGTTGCTCGGAGCCGGTGCCGTAGCCGAGCCGTACCGAATCGACGTCGGTCAGCATCGCCAGCACCTCGGCGCCGAGGCGGCGGGCAAGCAGCGCCGCCGTTAGGTCCTTGTCGACCACCGCCTCGACCCCCCGGAACGCTGCCGTCTCGTCGGTCGCGACGGGGATGCCGCCACCCCCGGCGCAGATCAGCAGTGCCCCGGCCTCGACCAGGAGCCGGAGGCTCTCGATCTCGACCAGGGCCTCGGGCTCCGGCGAGGGCACCAGTCGCCGCATGCCGTCCCCGTCGCGCCCCATCGTCCATCCACGTTCCCGCGCGAGGCGCTCCGCCTCGGGGGCCGGATAGACGGGTCCGACCGGCTTGCTGGGCTGGCGGAAGGCTGGATCGCCGGGGTCGACGACGACCTGGGTGAGGACCGTCACCACCTCGCGCCCGGGCAGCGCGTTTCGCAAGGCGGTCTCCAGCATGTAGCCGATCATTCCCTCGCTCTCGGCGCCGAGGACGTCGAGCGGGTATGGGGAAACCGCGTCGTAGCTCTCGCTCTGGAGGGCCAGCAGGCCCACCTGGGGCCCGTTGCCGTGCGTGATCAGGACCTCATGCCTGCCGGCGATCCCGGCCACGGCCTTGGCGGCGGCCTCCACGTTTCGCCGCTGGGTATCGGCGTCGGCCGGCTCGCTGCGGCGAAGCAGCGCGTTGCCGCCAAGCGCGAGAAGGACTCTCATGCGCGCTTCATCCGGAAGGCTCGCTCGGCCGTACGCCCTTGGGAAGGCTCGCTTGGCCGCACGCCCTTGAATTGGCGGCGTCGGCCGTCTCCTGATCGAACGGAAGCCCTGATGAGATCTCGCATCGCTAGGTCGCCGGCAGTATCCGTGATCTCGGCGGGCGGTTCGTCATACCCAGCGCTCCAGGCTGGCGGTCGAGGATTCACCACCGGCATGATGTGGCGGCAAACGGATGCCGACGCCGCCGCCCGGACCTAGCTTCAATTGGGTCAGGCCATGGCAATCAGATGAAAGGGTGACCTGGTGCTGAAGCGGATCCTGGTTGGCTACAACGGCGCTCAGGAGTCGGAGGACGCCATAGCCCTCGCGGGGGCACTGGCAGCCGGGACCGGCGCCGCGATCGAGGTCCTGGCCGTCTTCCCCTTCGACGGCGTCCCTCCCCTGAAGCGCCAGGCCGCCCTGCGCGAGGCCTGCGAGCCGCTGTTCGAGAAGGCCGGCAAGGAGATAGCCGGGATCGCTCCCGATATCAAGGTGTCCACCCGCGGCGTTTCGGACTCCTCCGCGGCGGGCGCGATGACCAACTTCGCGGAGGCCGAGGGAGCCGACCTGATTGTCGTCGGCTCGACCCACCGGGGGACGATCGGCCGGGTGCTTCCCGGCAGTGTCGGGGAGAGGCTGCTCTCCGGGGCGCCGTGTGCCGTCGCCGTGGCACCGCGCGGCTACGCAGGGCACGAGCACGCCGCGATGGCCTCGGTCGGCGTCGGCTACGACGGCCGCCGAGAGGCCAGGGCCGCACTCGAGATCGGCGCCGATCTCACCGCATCCCTGGGGGGCCACCTCACGGTGATCGGGGCGCTCTCCAACGAAGGGCCGAGCGCGATGTTCGGCGGCTACCCAGGGGTTCTCCGCAAGGACTGCGAGGCCGACCTGAAGGAGGCCGGCGAACTTATCTCCGGAAGGGTCGAGTTCGACACGGTCCTCGAGGAGGGCCAAGCGGCGGCGGTCCTCGCCTCGGTCGGCGTAGAACTGGACCTGATCGTGATCGGATCACGGGGTTACGGGCCGATCGCCCGCACCCTGCTCGGCGGCGTCTCGGCCGAGCTGATCCGCACTTCGCCCTGCCCGGTGATCGTGGTGCCGCGGAGCGCAGAGCCAGAGGATGAGGGCTGAGGTGAAGAGCGACGGCGACCACTCGATAACGGTCGTCCTCGCTGATGATCACGCCGTCGTTCGCAGCGGCCTGCGGGTTCTGCTCGACGCCGAGCCCGACCTCGACGTCATCGCTGAGACCGAGGACCGTCGCAGCACCGCCCGCACCGTCAGGCTGCGGCGCCCGAAGGTGCTCGTCCTCGATCTGAGGATGCCCGGTGCATCGCCCTCGGCCGACATCCCCGAGTACCTCGAGAGCAGTCCGGGCACGGGGATCGTCGTGCTGACGATGGACAACGACCCGATCACCGCCCGGGAGATGCTGAGGGCAGGGGCCGGGGGTTACGTGCTGAAGCAAGCAGCCGAACGCCAGTTGGTCGAGGCGATCCGCACGGTCGCCGCCGGCGGCGCCTACATCCACCCCGAGCTGGGCGCGGCCCTGGCCATGGGACAGGCGGACTCGGTCGAAGGACTGAGCAAGCGGGAGCGGACACTGGTCGCGCTGCTGGCTCTGGGGCACACCAACCGTGAGATCGGGGAGCGCCTTCACCTCAGCGTGCGTGCGGTCGAGGTCAACCGCAGCCGCCTGCAGAAGCGGCTCGGACTCGAGGGCCGACCCGACCTTGTCCGCTTCGCCCTCGAGAACCGGCTGATCGAGCCCGAGCCCGCCGATCCGGGCTGAGGGCCTGGCGGAAGTCAGGCGTTCATCAAGCCGTGGTCGAGGGCGTAGCGGACGAGCTCGGCCCGGGTCTGTATCCCGAGCTTCTGCTGCACGTGCACCCGGTGCGACTCGACCGTGCGGACGCTGAGCCCGAGGCTGGAGGCGATCTCGTTGTTGGTGTGGCCCAGCGCGATCAGCCCCAGCACCTCTCTCTCGCGCTCGGTCAGCTCGTCGCCCGGGCGGCGCTTCGCCAAGGGGCGGCTGAGCTTGGAGCGGATCTTCGCCCCGACGTGCTCGCGCCCCTCCGCGGCGTCGCGCACCGCCTCGACCAGCTCCGAGGCGGCCGACGCCTTCAGCACGTATCCGGTTGCCCCGGAAGCCAGGGCGGCGCGAGCGGTTGCCGGGTCGTCGTGCATGGTGACGACGACGATCCTGGTCTGAGGCGATTCCTCCAGGATCTTCGGGATCGCGTCGAGGCTGCTCTCGGAGGCCATCGAGAGGTCGAGAACCAGGACCGACGGTTGAAGCTCGGTGACGAGGTCGATCGCCTGATCGAGATCGCCGGCCTCGGCCCGGACCTCCAGTCCCGCCTCGGCGTCGAGCAGGGCCCGCAGGGCGCTGCGGACCACCGGGTGGTCGTCGGCGATGACGATCCCGGTCTTGCCTTCAGGATTCATCGCTGCGAACCGGCTCGACCGGAATGCGGGCGCTGACGAGCGTTCCCTCGCCCGGCGAGGACCGGATCTCGAGCTCCCCCCGAGAAGCTCGATCCGCTCGCGCATCCCATTCAGCCCGACGCCGGCCTGCGTCTCCTCGACGTCGAAGCCGCAGCCGTCGTCCTCCACCGAGATCGCGAGCGCTCCGTCCTTCCGCTCGGCCCCGATCCGCGCCCATCGAGCCCCGGAGTGCTTGACGATGTTGTTGAGCGACTCCTGGACGAGGCGGTAGATCGCCCGCTCCTGCTCCGAGGACAGAGGGGCGTCGAGGGCGATCGACGCCTCCGCCTCGAACGAGCCCCGCTCGGCGCTCTCCTGCGCCAGCGACTCCAGCGCCTGGTCGAGCCCCAGGGTCTCGAGCGGGATCGGGCGCAGCTCGCCGATCAGCCTCGACAGCGCCGCGATCTCGCGCTCGAGGGCGTCCACGGCCTCCCGCGAGGCCTTCGCCAGTGTCTCCGCGCTCTCCGACCCCGGACGCAACGCCGTCGCCAGCTTGATCCGGATCGCGGCCAGCTGTTGCAGGGTCTCGTCGTGGAGCTCGTGCGCCCAGTGGTGCCGCTCGCGTTCGGCAGCGTCAATGCGCTCCCGCAGCCGCTGCTGCTCGACCGACTGCGCCATCGCCACCGCCATCGCCGCGCTCGAGGCGAAGGCCTTGAGCAGGCGGGCGTCCTCCCCGCCGAAGTCGTCCCCGGCGAGACGGTCGCAGGCCACCAGCACCCCGAGCCCGCCGGCGGCCGCCTGCAGCGGGACCAGCAGGGCGACCTCGCCGCCGAGCCGCTCCCGCAGTCCCTTCTCAGGCGGTTGCTCCGTCCCGCTCAAGCGCCGCGGGGCCAGCGTTCGCACCGCCTCGCCGAGCTCCGATCCGGCCACCGGAATGGTCCAGTCCTCCAGCCCCTCCGCCTCCGCCCCCGTTGCCGCGGCCAGGTGGAGATCGCTTCCGCGCAGGAGGAAGACGGCGACCGTCCGCGCCTCGACCAGCGCCCGGGCGCGCTTCACGATCAGCTCGAGAATCCGCTTGAGGTCGGTCTCGGAGTCGAGCGCCTCGGCGATGTCGACAGAGGCCTCGACCTGCCGCAGTGCCCGCTGGAGCGCGCCTTCGCGTTCGCTCAGGTCCCTGTAGAGGCCAGCGTGCTCGATCGCAATCCCGGCCCAGGTCGCGAGAATCCCGGCTGCCTCCTGATCGAGGTCGCTGAACTCCTCGCCCCCGTCCTTATCGGTCATGTAGAGGATGCCGAAGGCCTCGTCACGAATCACGATCGGCACCCCGAGGAAGGTGCGCATCTGCGGGTGGTGAGGAGGAAAGCCGAAGGACCGGGGGTGGGAGCCGACGTCGGCCAGGCGCAGCGGCTCCGGGTGTCGGATCAGCTCTCCGAGAACCCCGCGGCCGCGGGGGAGGGAGCCGATCTCGTCGGCGATCCCGGGCTCGATGCCCGAGGTGATGAACTGAGCCAGCTCCTGCTTTGAGCCGTCGAGGACCCCCAGCGCGGAGTAGCGGGCACCGGTGATCTCCCGGGCGGCGTCGGCCACACTCTGCAGCACGGTGTCGAGGTCGAGCGGGGCGAGGACGCTGCAGCCGACGTCGATCAGCCGCCTCAGTCGCGACGGGTCATCCATCTTCTTCGGTTTCCGGCTCCTCCTCGCCGCCCGCCTCCTCGTAGAGGCTCTCGGCAGCGAGCTCGCGCGCCCGCTGGCTCCAGAGCTTGACCTCGAGGAAGACGTCGTCGCCGAAGCCCTCGAGGGCGTCGAGCGCGATCAGGGTGAAGCGGTCGTTGCTGATCGGCTCCTGGTCGACGTTCTTCCCCTCGAGCTCCGCCGTGGCCGCGACCGCGCCACGCAGCAGGGGGCGCCCCCAGACCAGGGTGACGTCGCCCGCCATGTCGGACTCGCCGCGCCAGCGGCCGATGACGTCGTCGTTGAGGTCGATCCGCCACTCCGGGTTGTCCTCGGCGAGGACGTCGGTGAAGTCGGCGACGGCGCGGAAGTCCGCCGGGTCCCCCTCGGCCGGCTGCACATATGAGACGTGACCGAAGAACTCGATCGGACCCTCCGTGCCTTCGCCCCTGGCGGTCGCCGGGACCCAGGTGCGCCCCCCCCAGGCGCGCTCCGGAAACCACTCGACCTCGGCCGGGACGCTGATGCCCTCGGGCAGGTCCGAGATCGCCTCGCAGGCCGCGCCGAAGTGCTCGGCGAGGCGCTCGGCGAAGCGCCCGTGGGGGATCCCGTCCTGGGAGCTGTCGGCGATGAACCTGGGTATCGGGCGAGGCTCGGGGGGCATCAGCTCGGGGGTCTCATTTCGAGGGCATCGAGGCGGCGTAGTCGGCGCCTGCATCGACCCAGCCGGCGAGGGCCTCCTGTCCAGCGATCGCTTCAGAGCCGACGAAGATCCACCCCTTCATCGGCCGGCCGGTGAAGTCGAACGGCCTGGTATCGGGCTCGCGCAGGGCGGCTTCGGCTTCCTCCGGGGGGAGCCGGAGGATCAGCTCGTCCTCCATCACTCCGCAGGCCATGTTTCCGTCGATCGTGAAGCCGAGCCCGCCGAACATCCTCTGCTCGCTGAGATCGGATCGCGCCGCCAGGGCCTCGCGAACGCGGTCGGCCAGTTGCTCGTCGAATGCCACCGGCCAACCCTACCCATCGAAGAATTTCCGCAGGTCGGCCGCCGCCCGTTCGGGGGGGTAGATGTTGATCTCGACACCGGTCCCCATCTCGAAGCCGGCCCTGACCGAGAGCCGTGGGGCGATGTCCAGGTGCCAGTGGAAATGCGCGGTTCCACGCGGGGCCGTCCGCACCCAGAGGTTGAGCTCGGGCGGGCCGTCGAAGCGTTCGGCCAGCGCCCGCAGCGCCCGCCCGAGCAATGTCGCCCCCGTCCCGTCTTGCTCGAAGGCGGGTGACTCGCGGCGCGGCAGCAGCCGCAGCTCGAACGGGGAGCGCGACGCCCACGGGCAGATCAGCGCCGCCTCGTCGTCGATCGCGACCAGGCGATCCCCGCGGCGCACCTCCTCGGCCAGTATGTCGCTGAGCAGGCTGCCGCCCGCCGTGCGCTCGCGATAGGCGCTGACCCGCTCGCGCTCGCGTGCCACCGCGGGGGGGACGAAGGGGAGGGCGTAGAGCTGGGCGTGCGTGTGCTCGAGCGATGCCCCGGCGCCGCCTCCCTCGTTGACGATCAGCTGGGTGTAGGCGGCGTCTGCGTGGGCTCTCATCCGCTCGCGCCAGGCACCGACGGCGGTTGAGATCTGCTCGTCGGAGAGCTCGGCCAGCGTGGTCACGTGCTCCGGCGTGTTGATGATGACCTCGTGCGCTCCCTGCGCCGGGCGCGACGCGAACAGGTCCGGCTCGGTCGCCCGCGAGGATGCGCGCAGCGGGTCGGCGGAGCTGCCGAAGGCGGACTCGGGCCCGGCCCCGGCCGGGGCCGCCGGAGCCCCGGCGCCGTCCTCCAGCGCCGGGTAGAGGTTGGGGACGACACGGGCGACCCAGCCCGCGGAGTCCGCATCGCCGCCGCCGGCGCGGACCGCGAACACTTCGGGCGGGGTCATCGACTCCGAGCCCTCACAGAAGGGGCAGCCGTCGGGGCCCTGCGACGGGACCCGCGCAGCGGTGAATCCCTCGGGTCGCTCGGCCCGTCCCGGCGCGAGGATCGTCCGCATCCCCGTCAACTGGTCGATGCGGAGCTCAGGGGAGCTCATCGGCGCCCGCCGCTCATCGACAGGGTCCGGTGGACGCTAGGAGCGCGAGGGCGGCAGGTCGCCCTCGATGTCCGGGTCCGTCGCGGGCGGCGGCGGAGGAGGCGGGGGCGGGGGCTTGTCGCGCCTCGCCGCGGCGGAGACCCGCGCCG
Source organism: uncultured Actinomycetes bacterium (assembly GCA_963840235.1). Lineage (GTDB taxonomy): Bacteria > Actinomycetota > Thermoleophilia > Solirubrobacterales > 70-9 > JBBRHQ01. The sequence goes on along the minus strand of CAWIYC010000009.1, from coordinate 82,587 downwards.
CGGCCTCTTCCTGGCCGCTCTCCCAGCCCAGGAACGGCTTGATCACGTCCATCGGCAGCGGGAAGACGATCGTCGTGTTCTGGTTGCTGCCGATCTCGAGCAGGGTCTGCAGGTAGCGCAGCTGCAGCGAGGCTGGGTTGGCGCTGATGATGTCGGCGGCGTCGGTGAGCTTCTGCGCCGCCTGGTACTCGCCCTCGGAGTTGATGATCTTCGCCCGCCGCTCGCGCTCGGCCTCGGCCTGGCGCGCCATCGCCCGCTGCATCTGCTCGGGGATCTCGACGTCCTTGATCTCGACGATGCTGACCTTCACGCCCCACGGCTCGGTCTGCTCGTCGATGATCTTCTGCAGGTCCTCGTTCAGCCGCTCGCGCTCGGAGAGCAGCTGGTCCAGCTCCGCCTTGCCGAGCACCGAGCGCAGCGCTGTCTGGGAGATCTGCGAGGTGGCGAGAAGGAAATTCTCGACCTCGACGATCGCCTTGTTCGGGTCGAGCACGCGGAAGTAGGCGACCGCGTTGACGCGGGATGGGACATTGTCGCGGGTGATCACCTCCTGCGGCGGGATGTTGAGGGTGATCGTGCGGAGGTCCACCCGGACCATGCGGTCGATGATCGGGATCAGCAGGATCAGCCCCGGCCCCTTCTGGGCGATCAGCCGGCCGAGCCGGAAGATGACGCCACGCTCGTACTCGCGCAGGACCTTGATCGCCGACGCGAGCAGTATCACGACGAGGATCGCCAGAACCACAACCACCCCGATCGCCACTTGCATCAGCTCGCTCCTTTTTCCTCTTCTTCGGCGGGCTCCGAGCTGACCAAGAGGGTCAGGCCGTCGACCGAATCGACCCTGACTCTACCCCCCGGGGCGATCCTGTCCCGGTCGCGAATCGGCCGCGCCCGCCAGAGCGCGCCCTCGACGAACACCTGCCCCTCGGGGTCGAGCGGGGAGCGGACCTCGCCGACCTCGCCGACCAGCTCCTCGTAGCCGGTGCGGATCGGCTCCAGCCGCGCCCGCGCGGCACGCTGGACGACGAACAGCAGCAGCGCCCCCAGGATCAGCCCGATCGCGATCGCGGCCGGCGCCGACACGCCCCTGCCGCCGCTGCCGGTGTCGAACAGCAGCAGGCCGGCGAAGACCAGGGCGACGATCCCACCGGCGCCGAGGACCCCGTGCGAGTAGACATGCGCCTCGGCGACGAAGAGGCCGATCGCCACCGCCAGCAGTGCGACGCCGGCAATCGTCACCGGCAGCTGGGCGGTGCCGTAGAGGCCGAGGAGGAGGGAGATCGTTCCGACGACGCCGGGGACGATCGCCCCGGGGCTGAACAGCTCGATCCCCAGCCCGATCAGTCCCACCGTGAGCAGCAGGTAGGCGATCGTCGGGTTGACGATCAGCGCCAGCAGCTGGTACTGAAGCGGTGTGTCGTGGGAGGAGATGCGCAGCCCGGCCGTGTCGAGCACCTGCGCCTTGGGGCCGTGGACCCGGAAGCCGTCGGCCCGCTCGAGCAGCGCCGTCTCGGTCGGGGCGAGCATGTCGATGAAGTTGGCCGCCAGAGCTTCGGGGGCGGTGACGTTGACCGCCCTTCGCACCATCTGCTCGCCGAGGCCGGGGTTTCGCCCGTGCGAGGCGGCCAGAGCCCGCATGTAGGCCGAGGCGTCGTTTCGGATCTTGCGGTCGAGCACCTCGTTGTTGGACCCGGGCCCGACCGAGATCGGCGTCGCCGAGCCGATGTTGGTCTGCGGCGCCATTGCCGCCAGGTCCGCCGCCTGGGTTATGTAGACCCCGGCCGACGCCGCTCGCGCCCCTTTGGGGCTGACGTAGACGAGAACCGGCATCGGCGCCGCGAGGATGTCGCTGACAATCTCGCGCAGCGAGTCCACCAGTCCCCCCGGGGTGTCGAGCCGGATGATCGCGACCGCCGCCCTCTCGTCCGCCGCCTGTTCGAGGGCGTGTCCGACCCAGGAGGCGGTCGCCGGGGAGATCTCGCCGCTGAGCTCGAACGAGTAGGCGAGACGCGTGTTACCTGGCTCACTCGAGGCCGTGGCGACGCCGGCGACGCCCGCAAGCGCGAGCGCTGCGAAGACCGCGAGCCGGACAAGTGGAGCGCGCATGGCCTCTCGATTATCCGCCCGCCCCCGAAGGCGCGCCCCCTGCCGAGAGTGCGCCCCTGCCGAAAGTGAAGTTTCCTCTCACTATGAGAGGAAAATGAAGTCTCGCCGGGGAGGGGTGTCAGCCCTGCCCGAGGGCGTAGTGCCTGATGTCGGCGAACAGGTCGGCCTCGCTCGGATAGCCCCCCTGGCGCAGGTACACCTGGTTGCCGTCGCGGTCATAGAAGGCGGTCGAGGGGAAGCCGAGGGTGGCCTTCAGCGTCTGCGCGATCTCCTGGTCGGGATCGCTGTAGCTCGGATAGGACACCGGATACTCGTCGAGGAAAGTCATGGCGGCGTCGTTGGAGTCCTGCGAGTCGACCCCCAGAAAGGCGACCTGCTTTCCGAACTTCGCACCGGCTTTCTGCAGGAACGGGAACTCGGCCCGGCAGGGGCCACACCAGGACGCCCACTTGTTGACCACCAGCGGAAACCCGTTGAGAGCGGCCAGCCGCTTCTCGAAGGCGTCGCTGCCGCCGGCGAGCAGCTCGTTCGCCTGGTCGTGCAGGGCCGCCAGGGGCCTGGGTGAGCCCTCGAGCGCCTTCGCGTAGTCGGGCGCAGTGCCGCCGTAATCGCCGCCGGAGGAGTTGCCGCAGGCGGCCAGAACCATGCTCGCGGCGAGGGCCAGCACCCATGCAAACAGGACTTTCGGCGGCTTCCGGGTCACGTCAGTGGTTTAATACGTTATGCGGGTCCGCTGAGAAGCGGGTCGCGAAAGATGTCGGGGCCGGGACTCACGGGAGGCCCTTCCCCCGGAAACCTCACCTACCTGCCGCTCCGGCTACGCGCAATCTCGTTCCGCCGGGGCGGAACCCAAAGCCTTTATGGCCAACACCAGCGAAATTGCCGCAACAGCGGCAGTTCCCTCAAGCGCAGAGATCGAGCGGGCGGCGAAGTTCGCCCGCGAACCCTTCCTGCTCGAAGGAGAGGGGCCGGAGGCCCTCGCCCCGGGAACCGCCCGTCGCCGCGCGCTGGACGCCGCGCTGGGGGAGCTCGACGCCGGCGCCGAGTACCCCTCGATCGAGTGGCGCCAAGACTTCTCCCTCCTGCTCGGGCTCGAGCGGCTGCTGGCCGACGAGCCGCCGAAGCTGCTCGACGGCGCTGAGCTCTCGCTGCACCAGGTCGACGCGCTCTCGGGAACCCTGACTGAGCTGATTGCCGAGCAGCAGACGGCGGCCGAGAACGGCAGGGGCAACGGCGCGGTCGAGATCGCAGCGGCAGAAGCGGGGGAGGACGAGACAGAAGCCGAGGAGCACGAGGCGGAGGAGGAGGCAGAGGCAGAGGCAGAGGAGAAGGCTGAGGCAGAGGAGGCAGGGACGCCAGGCGCGGAGGAAGAGGAAGACGAGGAGGACTCCGAGGAGGAGCTGAATGGAGAGGTCGAGGTGGACGACGAGCCGCTCGCGGCCGACGAGGAGCCGCTCGACTGGGTTGACGAGCCCGACACCGACGAGGAAACGATCGCCGAAGCGCCCGAGGACCCCGGGGCCGAGCGGCGGTTCTGGTTCGAGCACGCGACCGGCGCCGGCAAGACCGTCGCGGCGGTCGGCTTCATCGAGGCCTCCCGGACCGGTGGCGTCCTCATCCTCACCCACCGCCGCAACCTGGTCGATCAGTTCATCGGCGAGATCTCCGACCGCGGCTACAAGGAGCGGCTGCGCCCGCCGCTCATGGACGGGCGCGACGACCCCGACGGGCCGGTGACGGTCGAGACCTACCAGTGGTTCGTCCGCAACCAAAAGCGGGTCTCCGACGCCTACACGATCGTCATATGCGACGAGGCTCACACGGCGCTCGGCGAGAAGACCAGCGCCTGCATCCGCGCCTGGACCGGGCCGGTCTACATCGGCATGACCGCGACCGGCGCCCTGATCGCCCGTCACGTCGCCGACCTCTTCCCGACCCAGACCTCGCGCTTCGACCTCGCCCAGGCCGCCCGCCGCGGCGTGATTTCACCGCTGCGCTGCCTGCGGATCCCACCTGGGCCCGGGGTGCGCACGATCGCCAAGGTGCCGCTGCGAAAGGGCGAGGTCGACCAGGACTTCGACCAGGAGGAGCTGGCCGCCCTGCTCGACCAGGAGCCCTTCAACGTCGCCATCGCCGACCTCTACAAGTCGCGATTCCGCAAGGTCCCGGGGGTCCTCTACACCGCCGGCGTCCGCCACGCCACCAACGTCGCCAAGGCTTTCCAGAACGCCGGCATCAACGCCAAGGCGGTCTCCGGCGAGACGCCGAAGCGCGAGCTCGCGGAGATCCTCGCCGCCTTCGAGCGGGGTGAGGTCGATGTCCTCTGCAACGCGATGCTGCTGGCCGAGGGTTGGAACTCGCCGCGGGCGACGATCTGCATGCACCTCGCCCCGACCGCCTCGCGCCGGGTCTACCAGCAGCGGGTCGGCCGCGTCACCCGCCGCGCCCCCGGCAAGGAGGCGGGCCTGGTGATCGATTTCGTCCACCCGGCGACGACCCACGACGAGACGATCATCACCCTCCACAGCCTGCTCGACCGCGACGTCTACCGGGGCGGCGCGATCGTCGTCGGCCCGGTTCGCCGCGGGCGCGGGCGCAGGGTCCGGGTCGAGCGCCGCATCGTCCCCGTCTCCGACAGCTCGGAGCGGCGGATGGAGGTGCTGGAGCGCGAGATCTGGCGGATAGCGGTCGAGAACCTCGACTACGCCGAGCAGCACGTCTGGGCGGCGCTGGCCGGCGCCCGCGTCAACCCCCAGGGCTGGCGGCGGGCAAAGGCGATGCTCCAGCACGATCAGACGAAGGAATTGCGCCGCCGCTTCCTGCTCACCTGCGTCCAGCGGAACCGCAACTCGCAGTTGCGGCTGAAGGCGCTGACGGAGATCGCTGTGCTCAAGGATCCTGAGGCCTTCGATGACGCGATTGACATCGTCGGCACCTGGAGTCGCGACGACAAGCGGGCCGGGGTGCGGACCCTGCTGCAGACGCTGACCGAGAACCGGATCGGCCGTCGCGACCAGGCCCAGGCCTGGGTCTGGCGCCTGGCCTCCTACAACCGCGAGCTGCACGAGGAGTACGCGGTCCAGCGCTGGCCGGAAACGAAGCGGCTGCTTGGGCTGCTGGTCAACTCCTCCGGCCGCGCCCACGGCCGCAACGCTCGCCGCCTGGTCCACGCCGCCCGCACCCAGGACCGCCGCCTCGCCGTCTCACTGCTTGCTGCCGCCGTTGCCCATACGCCCGAGGGGGAGGAGATCCTCCGCGGAGCCCGCATGCGCATGGCCCGCAAGCCCTCGGCGATCGCCCGCGAGCTGCTTCGCAACTTTCCCAAGAGCGGCAAGCGCCGCCGCAAGCGGAAGCGCTCCGAGAGCTCCAAGGGAAAGCGAGCGAACGGTGCCGAGACGGCCGGCCGAAGGGTAGGGACTGAGGGGACGGGCCCGAACGGTGCGGCGCCCGAAGAGCCCGAAGCCGTGGAGGTCGAGACCGGCTCCGATCAGGCCGGCGCCGGCGATGACGCTGCCTGAGGCGGGTTTCTCCCGCATAGCGACAGAAACCCGCCTCAACTGCCTGAGCGAACGGGTTCCCCGGCTCAGGGTGCGATTCGAGCGAGGTGCACCTCGCCGGCGCCGAGGCTGATCCGCTCGCCGCTCGGGGAGAGGACGACGAGATTGCCGCGCTCGTCGATGCCGTCGGCTACTCCGGCGCCCGGCCCCCCTTCCCCGGGCCCGTCCCAGCGGATCTCGCAACCGCGGAGGGCGTCCCGTTCGGCGAATGCGGCGAGAACCTGGGCCGGCTCCGATCTGACCCACCGTGCCAGGGCGTCGTTGAGCGCCTCGAGGGCGTCGGGCACCCCGGCACCGCCTCCGACCGAGGTCGCGCTCTCTCGCAACTCCTTGGGAAAGTCCTGCGGCGCGATCGCGACGTTGAGCCCGACCCCGATCACGGCCCAGCCGTCCTGCGGCCGCGCCTCGATCAGGACGCCGGCGCACTTGCGCCCGTCGATCCAGACGTCGTTGGGCCACTTGACCCGGCAGTCCTGTCCGGAGACTGCCGCGACCGCATCGCAGACGGCGAGCGGCACCGCCAGCGGCAACAGCAGGTGGCGCCGCTCGAGTGGCCGCAGGATCGCCGAGTAGAGCAGCGCCCCCCCGGCCGGCGCCGACCACGAGCGCCCCTGGCGCCCGCGCCCCCCGGTCTGCTCGTCGGCGGTGACGATCGTCCCGGCGGGGGCGCCGGCAGCGGCCAGCTCACGCGCCCGGGTGTTGGTCGAGTCGCAACGGCGGTGATGGCGCCGGGGAAGGCCGAATCTCAGCTCGCCGGCGACAGCGTCACCTCGTCGTCGGCCGCCAGGTCGAGGACCGCGGCGGCGCTGTCGCGGTTGATCGCAAGCGCCAGCGATCGGACCGAGTCCTCATAAAGCAGCCCGCGGCCGGTGGCGACGTCGCTGAAGGTGCGGGCGAACGGCACCGTGATCCGGTTCAGCTCCGCCTCGACCACGACCTGCCGGCCAGGCTCGAGGAAGGTGCCCGCGAGGTCGCCGTGCTTGACGTTCAGGGTCAGGTTGCCGAAGCCGTCGGAGTAGAGGACGTGAGCCACGACCCGGTCGGGATAGACCCTCGGCTTCGGCAGCTCGAGCACCGACAGCGTGCCCGGGTCAAGCGTCTCGCCGGCCTCTTCCAGCAACGCCCCGGCAGCGAGCCGGGCGCTGACGGGGGCGAAGAGGTCACGGCCGTGAAAGGTCGGGGTGACCGGTTCGAGTCGGAAAGCCGATGCGCTCAGGTCGACTGCTTCGGAAGCCCCGCCGAGGGCATCGGTCGCCGGGCCGAGGACGCCGTTGTCGGGGCCGACGAGGAGGCGGTCGTCCGCGGTGCGCAGCGGCGACCGGCCGGCGCTCGGAGCCGACCCCGGGGTCAACCACCGCCAGGTGGACCCCCGGCTCCGCGTAGGGGAGGGAGTTGGCGAGCAGGACCGCCGCCTGGCGCACGGCGTGCCGCTGGACCCCGTGGGTGATGTCGGTGATGCGGGCGTCGGGGGCGATCCGCGCCATCACCGCCCGGCAGACCCCGGCGAACTCGTCGGCGTAGCCGTAGTCGGAGAGGAAGGTGATCGGACGGCTCACCTCAGCGGCCCTCTCCCGCCTGAGATTCCGCGTCGGTGACAAGCGCATCGACCAGGCCCTCGATGTCATGGCGCCCTGCCTCGACGGCCACCTCGAGGCCCGCTTCACGCGCGGCCTCGCTGGTGACCGGGCCGATCGAGACGACCCTGGCTGTGGCCGGGAGGCGGTCGCCGAGCGCCTCGACCAGGTTCCGCACGGTCGAGGAGGAGGTGAAGGTGAGGTAGTCCGCCTCCTGCGCCTCCTCGACCGCCTCTCCGGACGGCGCCTCACGCACGGTTTCATAGAGCGTGACGACATCGACCTCGGCTCCGCGTTCGCGCAGCGCCTCCGGCAGCACTTCGCGGGCCTCGGCGGCGCGGGCGACGAGCACCGGCCGCCCCCTGACCTCGACCGGCGCCAGGGTCTCGACCAGGGCCTCGGCGACGAAGCGCTCGGGGACGATGTCGGCGGCGATCCCGTGGTCGGCCAGGGCTCTCGCCGTCCCCGGGCCGATCGCGGCGACTGTCGCGTTCGCAAGCGCCCGCGCGTCGCGCCCGGCTCTCGCCATCGCCTCGAACAGCAGATCCACCCCGTTGGTGCTGGTCAGGCAGACGAGCGCATAGGTGTGGAGGGAGTCGATCGCCCGGCGGACCTCGTCGGAGTCGAGCCGGGGCTCGATCTTGATCGCCGGCAGCTCGACCACCTCGGCGCCGAGGTCGCGCAGGGTCGAGGCAAGGCCGCTCGCCTGGGCCCGGGCCCTGGTGACGACGACGCGGCGGCCGGCGAGGGGACGGCGCTCGAGCCACTCCAGTGCCTCCCGTCGCTCCGCGACGGCGCCGACGACGATCAGCGCCGGGGCGCCGATCCCGGCCTCGACCGCCGCCTCGGCGATCGTCCCCAGGGTGGCGGCGACCGTGTGCTGACCGCCCATCGTCCCCCGCTCGATCGCCGCGGCCGGCTCGCCCGGGTCGCGGCCGGCCTCGATCAGCGCCGCCGAGTTCTCGGCCAGGCGCTTCACCCCCATGTAGAAGACCAGCGTCCCGGGGAAGCGGGCGAGCGCCTCCCAGTCGAGGGCGGAGGCCGCTTTCCCGGGATCCTCGTGGCCGGTGATGAAGGCGACCGCGGAGGCGTCGTCGCGGTGAGTCACCGGAATCCCGGCGTAGGCGGTCGCGGCGACGCCGGCGGTGATGCCCGGCACGACCTCGAACTCGACTCCGGCAGCCCGCAGCGCCTCGCCCTCCTCGGCGCCGCGGCCGAAGACGAACGGGTCGCCGCCCTTGAGGCGGACGACGCTGCGCCCGCTCTTCGCTGCCCCGGCCATCCGCTGCTCGATCTCCTCCTGGGGAACGGAGGGGCTTCCCGGCCTCTTGCCGACGTAGATCAGCTCGGCGTCTTCCCGGGCCCCGGCCAGCGCCCCGGGCGGGATCAGCCGGTCGTGGAAGATCACGTCGGCGTCGGCGATCAGCTCGAGTGAGCGCCTCGTCATCAGCCCGGGATCGCCCGGCCCGGCGCCGACGAGATAGACGACGCCCCGGCGCGCCTTCATCCCGCCTCCCCCTCGGGGCCGTCCTCGGCCGCTCTGCGCAGAAGCTCACCGGCCCCGGCGGCCAGCAGCCTGCGGGCCAGCTCGGCCCCGGTCTCGGCGGCCTGCCCGGGATCCCCCTCGACCTCGTCCCGGACCCACTCGCTGCCGTCGGCGAGGCCGACGAAGGCGGCGACCGCCAGCCGCTCCCCGTCAGAGCGCGCGTGGACCCCGACAGGGCTGGTGCAGTCGGCGGCGAGCGCTGCGACCGCGGCCCGCTCGGTGGTGAGCTCGACCAGCGCGGACTCTTCGCTGACGGCGGCGCAGGCGCCCCTGATCTCCTCCTCGCCGCGCCGGGCCTGAAGAACAAGCGCCCCCTGCCCGGCAGCCGGCGTCATCTGCGCCGGGGAGAGTTCGAATGAGACCTCGGCCTCGCGGCCAAGCCGGCGCAGGCCTGCGGCGGCGAGGACGATCGCGTCGAGGCCGCCCTCCTGGAGGCGCCGCAGGCGGGTGTCGACGTTGCCATGCAGCTCGGAGACACGCAGGTCCGGGCGCAGCGCCAGCAGCTGCGAGCGGCGGCGGAGGCTGGCGGTGCCCACCCGTGCCCCCTCGCCGACCCGCTCGAGCGCCGCTTCCTTGCCGATCCAGGCGTCTGCCGGCCGCTCCCGCGCCGGTACGCCGGCGAGCGCCAGCTCCTCGGGCATCGAGGCGGGCAGATCCTTGGCCGAGTGAACGCCGATGTCCGCCCGCCCCTCGATCAGCGCCCGCTCGACGCCGCGAACGAAGCGGGACTTGTCGCCCGGCTCACCGTCGCTCGAGACCTCGACCAGCGAGGCGCCGCCGAGCATCCCGGCCACCTGTCGAGCCTGCGCCAGGGCCAGTTCGCTCCCCCTGGTGGCGAGCCGAAGCTCCACCGCGGCTCAGGCCGACTCGCGGCCCTTGCGTCGAAGCGGCGTCACGCTCGCGTCGCGCTCGGAGGAGGGCTCGTTCTCGGCGTCGAGGCCGAAGAGGACGCGCAGCGCGTTGACGAGCAGGTAGGCCTCTTCGGTGCCGGCTGAGCGCTTCAATCGCAGGGTCGGCTCGTGCAGCAGGCGTCCGGCGATGGCCCGGGCCATCTGCTCCAGGCGCTCGCGGTCGGCCTCCGTCATGCCCTCCCACCGAGACTCGTTCTCGGCCAGGACGCGGCGGACGATCTCATCGGCGCGCTCGCGCAGGGAGGCGATAGTCGGCACCACCTCCAGCGAGGCGAGCCAGCGCTCGAAGCGTCCCTGCTCGGCGTCGAGAATGCTCTCTGCTCGCCTCGCCTCTGTCTCGCGGCCGCTGGCGTTGCGCTCGACGATCTGCTGGACGTCATCGACGTCGTGGAGGCTGACCCCGGCGATCTCGCGGCAGGCGGGATCGACGTCGCGGGGGACGGCGAGGTCAACCAGCAGGAGCGGCCGGCCCTCGCGGTCGGCCATCACCTGCTCGAGATCGTCGCGCTCGACTATGTGGTGGGGGGAGTTGGTCGCCGAGACGACGATGTCGGCCTCCTCGAGCTGCCCGGGAAGCTCGTCGAAGCGCACCGCCTCGCCGCCGAAGCGCTGCGCCAGGCCGATTGCGCGGTCGTAACGCCGGTTGGCGACGAAGACGGTGGCCACTCCGCGCGCGACCAGGGCCCGGGCGACCAGCTCCGAGGTCTCGCCGGCGCCGATCACGAGCACCCGGCGGCTGGAGAGATCGCCCAGGGTTCGCTGGGCAAGCTCGACCGCGACGGAGGAGATCGAGAGGCCCTTCTCGCTGACGCCTGTCTCCTCGCGGGCTCGCCCGCCGGCGGTCAGCGCCCCGCGAAAGAGGCGGTTGAGGATCGGCCCGGTCCCCCCCTCGACGAGCGCCAGCTCGTAGGCGCGCTTGACCTGGCCCTGGATCTCGGCTTCGCCGACGATCATCGAGTCGAGGCCGGAGGTGACCCGGAAGAGGTGGCGGGCGGCCTCTCCGGCGCGCAGCCAGTAGAGGTGGCCGAGGAGCTCGGTGGGCCGCATGTCCGCCTGGCGCGAGAGAGCGCCGAGGGCCACCGACTCGGCCTCGACCGGGTCCGACACGACCAGGTAGAGCTCGGTCCGGTTGCAGGTCGAGATCGCCGCCGCCTCGCGGATCTGGTCGGAGGTGGTGAGCTCGCCGAGGACGCTGACGGCTCGCCCCTCGGTCAGCGCCAGCCGCTCCCGCAGCTCCAGCGGCGCGGTCTTGTGGGATATCCCGAGGGCGAGCAGCTCCGACATCTAACGTCGCATCTCCTCGGCGACCGCCTCAACCTGGGGGTCGCGGTGGGGCGTCTCGGTGGTACCGCCGGCGCCGGTCTCCTTCGGCGCGCGGCGCTCCTCGGCGTGATCGGCGAGGTCGCGCAACTCCCCCTCGATGCGTTGCAGCTTCGCCGCCATGATCGCGACGTAGACGAGGATCAGGACGAGGAAGACGAGGTAGGCGGCGGCGACGTACTTCGAGGCCTCCCCGGAGGGCAGCGCGGGGGCAAGTGCCAGCGGGAATCCCATCAGCTCAGCTCGGGGGCCACCCGGGACGTCCCCGTGGAGGTCTCGTCCTGCGGCGCGTCGAGTGCCCGCCGCAGGCGCCGCACCTGGCCCGAGGCGCTCTTCGCGGTCAGCTCGAATCTGACGAGTGTGACCCAGAGGAGAGCCATGCCGGCCAGCGAGACGAGGAAGGTCAGCATCATCGAGCCGGGCAGGCCGCCCCCGGTGGTGGCGAAGACCCGCGGATGAACAAGGCTCTGGGCGAGGCGGACGGCGAGGAAGTTGAGCGGGACGAAGGCCCCCGCGGTGATGGCGAAGACCGAGGCGTAGCGGGCCTGACGCTCCGGATCCTCGATCGCGTAGCGGAACGGGTAGTAGGTGGCGTAGAGCAGGAAGACGATGAGGAAGCTGACCAGGGTCGGCTCGTCCCAGACCCACCAGTGCCCCCACGAGGCCTTGGCCCAGATCGAGCCCGTGACCAGCACCGCGGTCCCGAAGATGATCGAGAGGTGGATGGCGACGTAGGAGCGGGCGTCGTAGCTGCGGTCTCCCGTGCGCAGGTGCAGGACCGCGTAGACCCCGCCGGCGACGAATCCGACCAGCGCCGTGATCGCCAGCGGCACGTGCAGGTAGAAGATCTTCTGGATGAAGCCCTGGTCGGCGTCCATCGGCGCGTAGAAGAAGACCAGCGCCATCGCCACCGCGATCGTCGCGACAGTTGCAATCGAGAGTCGCTTTAGGCCTGTGCCGTACATCGTCCTTCCTCGGGTGGCTGAGGGCGCCCGGGTCAGTCCTCGAGGAGGAAGTCGAAGACCGCGTAACCGACCAGCCCGAACACAAGATCGTATAGACCGAGCACAGCCAGCCAGGTGCCGAAGCGGTCGTAGGCGGGCCCGCCCGCCTCGAGCACAGGCTCCGAGGCGCCGGTGGCGGCGATCATCAGCGGCACCACCAGTGGCAGCAGCACCAGCGGCACCAGCAGGTCCCGTGCCCGCGAGTTGACCGCCATCGAGGAGATCAGCGCCCCGGTCGCGGCCAGGCCGAGGTCGGCGAGCACCAGCACCAGGCAGAGGGGGGCGAGCGCCGCGGCCGAACCGAGGAAGAAGAGGGCGAACACGGGCACGGCGATCGCCTCGAGCACCAGCAGGTAGACCAGCAGCGCGACCGCCTTGGCGGCGAACAGGACCGTGCGGTCGATAGGCGCCAGCCGGATCGCGTCGAAGCCCCCCTCATCGCGCTCGGCGACGAAGAGGCGGTTGATCCCGAGGATTGCTGCGAACAGCAGGGTGGCCCACAGCACCCCGGCCGCGAGGCTGCCCGAGAGGCTGGTGCGGTCGAGGCCGAAGCGGAAGATGACGAAGGTCGTGACCGCGAACAGCGCCATCGCCGAGAGCGAGCGCAGGGTCCGCAACTCCGTCCGCAGGTCCTTGGCAAGGATCGCCCGGAAGGCGTCGCCCGAGGGGGTCACGCCGGGACTCCCGTAGTCGCCGCCCGGGCCCGTTCGGGGTCGAGGCCGGCCGCAGGGCCCTCGCTCAGCGGGTGCCCCCTGTGGCCGAGGATTAGAACGCGGTCGGCGTCCGGGAGCGCCCGCTCGGCGTCGTGGGTCACCAGCACCCGGGTGCGCCCGGCGCTGGGGCCGGTCAGCGCCCGCGCCAGCTCCCGTCCCTCGAGGTCGAGGTTGGAGTCGGGCTCGTCCAGCAGCAGCAGCGCCGGGCGGTGCAGGACGCAGCGGCAGATCGCGAGCCGCTGGCGCATCCCCGCCGAGAGCGAGCCGACCCGGTCTCCGGCGCGGCGCTCCATCCCGATCGCGGCCAGCAGGGACTCGATCCGCTCGCCGGCCTCGTCGGGGTCGAGCCCGTGCAGGCGGGCGTGGAAGCCGAGGTTCTCGCGGCCGCTGAGGTCGCGGTAGAGCAGCGGCTCGTGTCCGAGGTAGCCGATCCTGCCGCGCAGCTTCCAGGCGTCTTCCGGGAGGGAGCAGTCCAGAACCCCGACCTTCCCCGCGGTGGGGCGCAGCAGCGTCGCCAGCACCCGCAGCAGCGTCGTCTTGCCGGAGCCGTTCGGCCCCAGGACGGCCAGGGTCTGCCCTTCGCCGAGCTCGAAGCCCAGCCCCTCCAGGGCCGTCCGCTCGCCGTAGTCGCGGCGCAGGCCGGCGACGGCGATCGCCGGACCGGGGATGTCTTGCTGGTCGTCCACAGCGGGATTGTCGCCGCTGACGGCGCCGGGGTGCTGAATCGTCGCGTTCAGCCTGCGGGGCTCCCTCGGGCAGACGTCCACGACGCTTGAATCCGGCCCGGCCGCCAGAGTAGCCTGGACCGGCCCCCTCGCAAGGAGCTGTAGATGAGAGTTCCCCTCCGAAGGGCCGGGATCCTCGCCGCAATCGCGATCGCCGCGCTCGCCTCCACCGCCGCCGGAACGCAAGTGGTGAAGATCCGGTCGAAGGTGACGATCCAGAGCCGTTCGCTGGTCTTTCACGGAAAGGTCAAATCACCCAACCCGGGCTGCAGGGAGGGCCGCAAGGTAAAGCTGAAGCGAGTCTTCTCGGGAGGCCCCGATCAGGTCATCGGCACCGATACCACCGATGCCCACGGCCGCTGGAGGATTACGCCCCAGGGCTCGGCCGGGATCTCGCTCGCGCATTTCTATGCCCGGGTCCGGCGCTCGAGTGAGGGAACCGCGGGGACGATATTCGTCTGCCGCCCCGACCGCTCGAGGACCGTCGGGGCCAACTCCTAGGGACTCTGCCGCCCGGCGCCCGCCGCCGATTGTTAGGGTGCCTGCGGCAGGGTTCACATGTCGCGAAGGGAGAGCAGGATGAGCAGGAGAACGTCAACTGGCGCTGCGCTCGTGGCCGCCGCTCTGGCGCTGGCGGCGCTGGCGGCCGCGGCCACCGGCGCCGCGCAGTACAAGTCGTCGATCACGCTCGGCGCAAGTCTCACCGGCGGCAAGGTCAGCTCGCCGAAGAACGCCTGCCTCAAGGAGCGCAAGGTCGCTGTCAAGTACACCGACGCCAGGGGCAAGACCTACGTCTTCGGCCGCGACACGACCAACGCCAACGGCGCCTACCAGGTCACTCCGGGAGCCACTCCGGGCAAGCTCCCGTTCAAGTTCAAGGCGCACGTCGGCCCCCTCTCCACCCGCTCCTACACCTGCCAGGCGGCGGACTCCAAGGTGCGGGTCGTCAGCGGCGGCTGAGACGGCTCTTTAGCAGCGTCCGCGCCCCGACACGGATGAGCGGCCCGATCCCCTCGCGCAGGGCCTCGGCCCGCTCGCCGTTTCGCCCGTAGAGGAGACGGGCCGATGCACGCAGCGCGTCGGCGAGGCTGCGGTCGTAGGGGAACCACCAGAAGTCGCGGGTCATCCCGGGCTCCCAGGTGACGAGCTTGACCTCCGTGCACTCGTAGAAGCCGAACTTCGAGTGGGAACGCCCCAGGCCTGAGTTCTTCACCCCGCCCCAGGAGCACTGGCAGGCTCCGTGGGTGAAGGAGTGGTCGTTGACCCAGACCATGCCCGACTCGATCCGCCGCGAGATCCGCTCACCCTTCTGCCGGTCGCGGGTCCAGACGGATGCGCCGAGGCCGAACTCCGAGTCGTTGGCGAGCCCGATCGCCTCCTCTTCGTCGGCGACCACGACGATCGGCAGCACCGGGCCAAAGATCTCCTCCCGCATGATCCGCATCTCGTGCGTGACCCCGGTGAGCACGGTCGGGGCGATGAACTTCCCCGCCAGCCCTGGGACCTCGACCGGGCCGCCACAGAGGCGCCGGGCGCCGGATGCGACGGCGTCGTCGATAAGCACGCAGACAGTCTCGTATTGCTCGGCCGACGTCATCGGGCCGATCTCCGTATCCAGGTCGAGCGGGTTGCCGACCCTCAGCTCCTGCGCTCCACGGGCGACGCCGGCGATGAGGCGCTCGGCAACCTCCTCCACGACGTAGACGCGCTCGATCCCCGAACAGGTCTGACCGGCGTTCGCGAAACCGCCCCAGAGCGCGCCGGAGATGGCGTTGTCGAGGTCGGCGTCGGCGCAGACGATCATCGGGTCCTTGCCGCCGAGCTCGAGCACCGAGCCCTTCATCCGCCGGGCGCAGGCCTCGCCGACCTTGCGGCCGACCTCGACCGAGCCGGTGAAGAAGATCTTGCCTGCGCTTGACTTGACCAGCGCGTCGCCGATCCGGCCCCCGCCGTGGACCGTCTGGATCAATCCGTCGGGGAAGCCCGCCCTGTCGAAGACCCCGCGGATGCGATCGCCGAGCAGGGGCGTCAGGCTGGCCGGCTTCAGCACCACGCCGTTGCCAGCCATCAGCGCGATCGCCACCTCCCCGAAGGGGATCGACCACGGGTAGTTCCAGGGCGCGATCACGCCGACGACGCCGATCGGCTCGTAGGAGAAGTGGCCGCGCTTGCCCAGCAGGAACGGCTGCGGGAATCGGATCCTCTCGTCGGCGAGGATCTCCGGTCCGGCGTCGGCGCACCAGTGAAGGGCGTCGATCGTCGGCAGCAGCTCCATCGTGTAGGCCTCGCTTCGAGGCTTTCCCTGCTCGCTTGCCAGCAGCTCGGAGAGACTGTCGATCTCGTCGAGGAGGACGTCGGCGGCGCGGCGCATGTAGGAGGCACGGTCGGCGAGGGTGAGCTCGGCCCAGGCGGGCTGCACCCGGGCGGCATCGTCGACCACTGCCTGCACCCTGCCGGGCGTCAGCGTCTCGACCGAGCCGACGACGGCGCCGGTCGCCGGGTTGAAGGACTCGAGCGAAGGTGTCGCCCTCCTTCTCTGCCCCTCCGCGCGGCCCGCCGCTTCCATGCCCGCGATTCTATGGCCGCAGTTGAGGCGGGGATTCCAGGGCGGGGGTGAAATCCGGCCGGAGACCCCCAGTCCAGGCCTCCGGCCGGCACATCGGCTCTCCCTGGCTACAAGAGCGGGAAGCCGACCATCAGAACACCCCAATTCCGCGGAAGTTGTGGTCCGTTGCGGGCGATTCAGGCGGAATTCTCGAATGCCCTGCGAATCTCTTCCAGGCGCCTGCCCAACTCGGCCTCGAATCCACGTCCGGTCGGCTCGTAGAAGTGCCGTCCGCGCAGGGACTCCGGCATCAGCGGTCGTCCCGCGAAGCCGCCGGGCGAATCGTGCGGGTACTCGTAACCCTCGCCGCGCCCAAGCTCCGCCGCCCCGGGATAATGGGCGTCGCGGATGTGGTCGGGCGGGGTGGCCGCGCCGTTGCGGCGAACCTCGCCGCGGGCGGCGGATATGGCCGCATATGAGGCGTTCGATTTCGGCGCCAGGGCCAGGTAGGCGGCGGCCTGCGCCAGGTTGAGCGCGCATTCCGGAAGCCCTGCCCGGTCGACGGCGGCGCCGGCCGCGGTCGCGACGAGCAGCGCCTGCGGGTCGGCGTTGCCGATGTCCTCGGAGGCGAAGATCACCATCCGCCGGGCGATGAAGCGCGGGTCCTCGCCGCCCTCGAGCATCACCGCCAGGTAGTAGATGGAGGCGTCGGCGTCGGAGCCGCGAGTCGCCTTGATCCAGGCCGAGATGTAGTCGAAGTGGCGGTCCCCATCACGGTCGAAGGAGACCGCAGTGCGCTGGAGGGCGTCCTCGGCCGCGGCGACGTCGATCGCCTCTCCCGATGCCCTCGCCCGCTCGACCGCGCGTTCGAGCGCCGAGAGCCCCACCCGGGCGTCGCCGCCGGAGCGCAGGGCCAGCATCCCCAACGCCTCCGAAGCGATCTCGGGCGGGTCGGCTATGCCCCGCTGCGGATCGGAGAGCGCGCGCTCCAGCACCGTCACGACTCCGCCCTGATCGAGCGGCTGCAGCTCGTACACCTGGCAGCGGGAGAGCAGGGCCGAGTTGACCTCGAAGTAGGGGTTCTCGGTGGTCGCCCCGATCAGGGTCAGCAGTCCCTCCTCGACCGCCGGCAGAAGCGCGTCCTGCTGGGCCTTGTTGAAGCGGTGGATCTCGTCGAGGAAGAGGATCGTTGCGCGGCCGCCCGACCGGCGGCGCTCGCCGGCGCGCTCGATCACCGCCCGGATCTCGGCCCGGCCGGCGTTGACCGCCGACTCCTCCTCGAACGCCGCCTCGGCGCCGGCCGCCGCTATCCGGGCCAGCGTCGTCTTCCCGCTCCCGGGCGGCCCGTAGAGGATGGCGCTGTGGGGGTGGCCGCTCTCGATCGAGACCCGCAGCGCCGAGCCTTGGCCCAGCAGGTGCTCCTGCCCGATCAGCTCGGAAAGCTCGCGCGGGCGCATCCGCACCGCAAGCGGAGCGTCGGCCGCAGGCACCTGGCCCGGCGGGCGATCGCCCTCGGTGTCGAAGAGCTGATCAGTCATCTCGCTCCTGAGTATGAAGTCGTTGACGGCTCGAGTCTCGCCACTGGCCAGCCTGCCGCCGATCGAGGCTCCGGGCGATCGTCGGCTGATCACTAGTCTGCCTTGCGATGGCCGATAGCACGCAGGCCCGGACAGCCGCCGTCGGCTCCAGCGCCGTCGAGTTGCTGCGGCGACTGATCCGTTTCAACACCGTCAATCCCCCCGGCAACGAGGGCGAGGCGCAGCAGTTCCTCTTCGACGCGCTCAGTGCGGCCGGCTGGGAATGCGCGATCCTCGCCAAGAAGCCTGAGCGCCCCAACCTCGTCGCTCGTCTTCGCGGGGCCGAGGAGGGACCGAGCATGGCGCTGATCTGCCATGTGGACACGGTCCCCGCCGATCCGGCCGAGTGGTCCCGCGATCCCTGGGGCGGCGACCTCGTCGACGGCCATGTCTGGGGCCGCGGGGCGCTCGATATGAAGGACCAGGTCGCGTCCGAGACCGCCGCCTGCCTGGCACTGGCGGAGGAGGGATGGAGGCCCGCCCGCGGGGACATGCTGCTGGTGGTCAGCGCCGACGAGGAGACCGGCGCTCACAACGGGGCCAAGTGGCTTTGCCAGGAGCACCCCGAGAAGGTCCGCTGCGAGATGGTCCTCAACGAGGGCGCGGGCCTGGCGGTCTCTTTCGACGGAAGGCGCTACTACACGCTCGCGGTCGGAGAGAAGGGCGTCTTCCGCTTTCGCCTGCGGACCCGCGGCGTCGCCGGCCATGCCTCCCTGCCGGGCGTCGGCGACAACGCCCTGTTGAAGCTGGGGCCGCTGCTGGAGAGCCTCCGCAGCCAGCCCCCGCGCGAGACCACTCCCGACACGGAGCTCTTCCTCGAGCGGCTGCTGGGAGAGGTCCCCGACGACCTCGACGGGGGCCTCGACCGGATCCGGGCCGCGGACCCGCTGTTGGCTGCTCTCCTGGCCGAGCCCATGCTCGGGGTGACGTTGACGCCGACGATGGCGAGTGGTTCCGGCAAGCAGAACGTGGTCCCCTCCCAGGCCGAGATCCTGGTCGACTGCCGGGTCCCCCCGGAGATGGGCGAGGAGCAGGTCCGCGAGCGCATCGCCGGGGTCCTCGGTGCGGGCTCCTACGAGGTCGAGTTCACCGAGACGGTGGTCGGCAACCGCTCCGACTACGCCGGTCCGCTGGCGCAGGCCGTCGAGGAATGGGTCACCGAGATCGAGCCCGGGGCCGAGATCCTGCCGACGGTGATGCCCGGCTTCAGCGACAGCCACTGGTTCCGCAAGGCCTTCGGGGCCACCGTCTTCGGCTTCGCCCCTCAGAACGCGATGTCCCTGGCGGAGGCGGTGCCGCTGGTCCACGGCGCCGACGAGCGGGTCGCCGTCGCCGACGTCGAGTTGATGGCCGACTGCTTCTACAAGCTCCCCAAGCGCCTCCTCGGAACCGCCGATGCCTGAGCCCAGTGCTCCCCTTCGCCTGGGCGGGATGGCGCTCCGCAACGGCCTTCTGATCCACGGCCCGACACACTGGGCAGCCGCCGTCCGCCGCGCCGACGGGGAGATCGCCGTGGCCTCGGAGCCGAAGCCGCGCCTCGCTCCCGACCTGGCCGCGAAGGCGCCGCTCGTCCGCGGCCCGTTGAAGCTGGCGGAGGCGATGGCGGTGCTGCCGCTGGTGCGCCGCCGCCTGCCCGAGGCGCGGCTGCCGTTCGAGGACTGGCGCGTGATCGCCGCCGTTGGCGGCACCCTCGCCGCCTCTGGGCTGATCCGCAGGCGGGGACGGGCGACCCCGGCCCGTGAGACGGCCCTGCAGGCGCTCGGGCTGATTCCGGCCCTCGTCGCCCTCAGCGACCGCGACCTCGCCGCCTACCACGGCGTCGAGCACAAGGCGATCGCCGCCTACGAGCAGGGAGAGGACGACCCTGCCGCAGTCCCCAAGGAGCACGACCGCTGCGGCTCCAACCTGATCGCTCCGATGATGCTCCTCTCCGGCGGCGGCACGGTGCTGCTGGAGCGGCTCGTGGACCGGCCCGGCCCGGTCGCCCGCGCCGGCGTCGGCCTGGGCGGCGCCTCGCTCGCGGTCGAGATGTTCGCCTGGAGCGATCGCCACCACGACACCGCGCTCGCCCGCGCATTCCACGCCCCCGGCCGCGAGATCCAGCGACGGGTGGCGACCAAGGAGCCCACGCCCGAGCAGCTCGAGGTCGGGGTGGCGGCCTTGGCGGAGATCCTCAGGGCCGAGGCGGAGGGAGACCAAGCGGCGCCGAGTTCGTAGACTGCGCCGCATGTTCAGCCGGATCGACCACATCGGGGTCGCGGTCGAGGATCTCGACGATGCCATCGCCCTCTACGGCGAGGGGTTCGAGATGGAGACCGCGCATCGCGAGACCGTCGAGTCGCAGGGGGTCGAGGCGGTCCTTCTCGACGTTGGCGACGGGCACGTCGAGTTGCTGCGGCCGCTCGGGTCCGATACGGCCGTCGGCCGCTTCCTCGAGAAGAGCGGCCCCGGCCTCCACCACGTCGCATACGGGGTGGACGACATCGACGCCGCAATGGAGAAGGTCAGGGCGGCCGGCTTGCGGCTGATCGACTCCGAGCCCCGTCAGGGGATCCGCGACAGCCGGGTCGCCTTCCTCCACCCGCGCTCGACCGGTGGGGTGCTGACCGAGATCGTCGAGCCGGCGGGGGCACACTGATGGCCGCCACCCAGCGGATCGAGATCGGGTTCGAGGGCGGGCAGGTGCTCCCCGTGCGCCTCGATGAGAAGTCGCTGAGAAAGCTGCGTGAGGCGCTCTCCTCCGGCGGCTGGCACGAGCTCGAGACAGAGGACGGCGAGCTCTCGATCTACCTCGGCAAGGTCGCCTTCCTTCGCATCGACTCGGGCGGCAGCCGGGTCGGCTTCGCCTCCGAGTGATGAGAACGCGGAAGCTGCTCGCGGTCGCCGGGCTGGCGACCCTGGCGGCGGCCCTGTGGTGGCGCAAGAACCCCTCCGCATGTCCCTACGGGCAGCGCTTCTGGGTCGAGGCCCCGCACCCGCTGATAACCCGCGCCCGCCTGCGCGAGGTGCTGGCGCCCGAGCCGGGGGAGCGGGTGCTCGAGATCGGCCCCGGCACCGGCTACTACACGCTCGACCTCGCCGGGTGGGTGGCTCCCTCGGGGACGGTCGAGATCTTCGACCTTCAGCAGGAGATGCTCGATCACACCATGCGCCGCGCCATGGAGCGCGGCAGCGTCAACATCGTCCCCATCCGGGGCGACGCGACCGCCCTGCCTTACGAGGACGACAGCATGGACGCCGTCGTCCTCGTCGCCGTCCTCGGGGAGATCCCCGATGCCGAGGCGGCCCTCGGGGAGATCGCGCGGGTGCTGCGTCCGGGCGGGCGGCTGGTCGTCGGTGAGATCTTCGGCGACCCCCACTTCACGACCTTCTCCAGCCTCTGCGAGCGCTGCATCCGCGCCGGGCTGGCGCCCGAGGGCCGCTCCGGCAACTGGTTCGCCTACTTCGCCCGCTTCAGCGCCTGAGCTCCGGCTCTGGGCGCTAGAACGTCCTCTCCCTCGATCCCGCGCGGCAGGTGCGCTTCTGACCCGGGACGCTGCTCAGCACCTTCGGGTAGACCGACGCGACCGCCTTCCATCCGGACTCTGGCGTGCGGTAGTTCCACGACCAGCGACCCTTGCTGTCGGTGTGGACGGATGCCGGGCCATAGATGCCCAGATATCCCACCTTCAGGCTGCGACCCTTGAGGCACGCGGCCTTTGGCGAGCTCAGCTGGCCGGCGATGCCAGTCGCCGTCTTGATCAGCGTCGTCGAGGTCTTGAAGCTCCTGTTGGCCGCCGTCGCCAGCGCCCCGAAGCCCACCAGGGCAGCGCAGGTCATCACAAGCGTAAGAAGAAAGAAGCGCCGCATCAAACCCCTCCTCGCCAGTTTGCTAGGTGAGGACAGAGTCCAGATCCGCCACCCTGCCCAGTTCCAAGGCTAACCCGGCCGGACCTGATCGCGCAAGCGCAGTTTCGAGTAGCTCTCTATCCGACTCCCAGGGCGCTCCAGAGCCGGTCCTCTGCCTCGGCGCACGCCTCTGCGGCACGGCCGATCTCCGCCCACAGCGCCGGTTCCGGGGCCACGGCCTCGCTTGCCTCCACGAACGCGTTCGCCAGCCCGCTCCAGCGCTCGGCGGCCGCAGCCGCCAGGGTCGCCTCGGCGTAGCCCGCCTCCTCGAGGAACCGCGAGAACATCAGCCTGAAGTTGCCGCCGCCGGTGCCGCGCTTTTCGATCACCTGGTAGCCGAAACGCGCGCACCACTGCCAGTCGTCGGCCGTCTCGGGCCAGGAGGCGGCCTCGGCGGCGAGGCGCCTGACTGCCGGCATCCCGGAGAGATCGCTCCAGGTGGGCTCCAGCATCTCGCGGGCGGCGCGCTCGACGGCGCCGGGTACCGCGGCAAGCAGCGAGTCGCGGTCGATGTCGCCGGCGACGGTGAACAGGTGCCCTTGCAGGGGATAGGCCGGATGGCGGCTGAAGCGGGCCCGGGAGAGGTTCTCCAGCCCCGCCCTCTGCAGATCCTCGAAGCCGGTGTCGGAGAGCAGCGCCTCCTCCTCGTCGTAGCCCGCGAGAACGACCGCGTGGCCGGGGAAATGCGCCGAGCGCCCGTAGTAGTCGAGGTGGTAGAGGTCGGTCAGGAGCAGCGCCGGGCGGCCGTGGTCGACGATCGCCCGCGCCGCCTTCCACCCGGCCTCCGGCTGCTCGAAGGTGCGCATCTCAAGCGCCGCGCCGGTCAGCTCGCGGAAGTTCTCCTCCAGCCTGGCGGTGCGGCCGTTGAACCAGCGCGTCGGCGAGGCGTCGGGGAGGGTGAGGTAATAGAAGCAGGCGCCGGCGCCGAGGCCGAAGGCCATCTCCTCGCTCAACTCCACCCCGGCGAAGGCGAGAAGGTTCCGCAGCGCGGTCGAGCCGCAGTGGTTTCCCGGCAGATGGCGGTAGCCCGGGACCAGGGTCGGCTCGGTCGCGGATGGCATAGGCGGGGATTCTGCCTATCCTGCCCGGCCGATGGCGAATCCGGACGTTGCCCTTCTCCGCTTCATGCGCACCCACGGGCACGCGCCCCTGCTCGAGCGCGCGGCGCAGACGATCGCAGCCAGCGGCGAGTACGGTGCGATCTGGGCCGCCAGCAGCCTCGCGGCCGCCGCCGTCGACCGCTCCCGGCGCCGCCAGTGGCTGACTGCGGCCGCGCTCGCTCCCGCCGCGATCGGGCTCAATTTCGGCGTCAAGCTGATCGCCCGCCGCCGCCGCCCGGTTCTCGACGGCCTGCCACCGCTCGGCGGCGCCCCGAGCTCGCTCTCCTTCCCCTCGGCCCACGCCACCGCCTCCTTCGCGGCGGCGACGGCGATGTCGCGGATAGTGCCGCGCCGCCGCCGCGCGCTGTACGCAGGGGCGACCGCGATGGCCCTGACCCGGCCCTACCTTGGCATGCACTACCCCTCCGACGTGATCGCCGGGGCCGCCCTCGGCACCGCCCTCGGCGCCGCGGTCCCCCTGCCGGACAGCGGCGCCACCTCTGTCCCGGCCCCATGAGGATCGCCATAGTCGGGCTCCCCAACGCCGGCAAGTCCACCCTTTTCAATGCACTCACCAGCGGCGGCGCCCAGACCGGCGATTACCCGTTCACGACGATCGAGCCGAACGTCGCCGTCGCCGCAGTTCCGGACGAGCGCCTCGCCCGGATCGCTGAGACGGTCGGCAGCTCATCGCTGGTGCCGGCGACGATCTCCTTCCACGACATAGCCGGGCTGGTCAAAGGGGCCTCGGAGGGCGAGGGCCTCGGCAACCAGTTCCTGGCCTCGATCCGCGAGACCGACGCCATCTGCCATGTCGTCCGCTGCCACGGTTCCGGCGGCGTTCCGCACCCCGACGGCAGCGTCGACCCGGTTCGCGACGTCGAGACGATCGAAACCGAGCTGCTGCTGGCCGACTACGAGCAGGCCGAGCGCCGGCTCGAGCGGGTGACGAAGCAGGCCCGCTCGGGCGATCCCGAGGCGATCGCCGAGCGGGACTGGCTCGAGGCGGTGCGCGAAGCCCTCGGCGCCGGCCGCCCCGCCCGCTCGGTCGCGGTGCCCGAGGGGGCGCCCGAGGGGCCGAGGCTGCTTCAGGCCCTGACCTCGAAGCCTGTCCTCTACGTCGCCAACGTGGACGAGGGCAGCGCCGACGTTCCGGAGGGCCTGGCCGCTCACGCGGCGCAGGTCGGGGCGGGCTCGGTAGCCGTCAGCGCCCGGATCGAGGGGGAGCTGGCGGAGCTCGATCCCGAGGAGGCGGCGGAGATGCGCGGCTCCTATGGCGTCGAGGGCTCCGGGCTGGAGCGACTCGTCCGCGCCGCCTACGAGCTGCTGGAGCTGATCACCTTCTTCACTGCCGGCGAGGACAACGAGGCCTGCGCGCGGCCGCTTCGCCGTGGCAGCACCGCCTGGGACGCCGCCGGCACGATCCACACCGAGATCCAGGAAGCCTTCGTCAAGGCGGAGGTCGTCGGCTGGGAGCAGCTGGTCGAGTGCGGGGGCTACGCAGCGGCACGCGACCGCGGGCAGCTGCGGATCGAGGGTCGCGACTACGTCGTCGCCGACGGCGACGTGATCACGATCAAGACCTGAGGCGCGCCGCAGCCGCTCGCGGTAGGGTCGCTGCGTGGACGACGGCGCCCGCTTCCCCCAGGTCCCGGCCGATGCCGGCCACTACGAGAGCTTCTACATCAAGGCCTGCCGGCCCGGCGGGGGCCAGGGGATCTGGATCCGTCACACGGTCCACAAGCGCCCCGGGGGGGAGCCCAAGGCCTCGATCTGGTTCGTCCTCTTCGACGCCGGCGCCGAGGGCCCGCAGGCGACGAAGGCCACGGTTCCGGCCTCGAAGCTGTGGGCGCCCGAGGGCTCCTGGATCCGGGTGGACGGCGCCGAGATCGGGCCCGGGCGGGCCACCGGGACGGTCGCAACCGAGGGGCTGGTGGCGACCTGGGAGCTCTCGTTCTCCGGCGAGGCCGAGCCCTGCAAGTACCTGCCGGCGGACTGGCTGTATGAGACGCCGCTGCCCAAGACCAAGTTCGTGGCGCCTTTTCCCGACGCCCGCTTCAGCGGTTCGCTCGACGTCAACGGCACGACGATCGAGTTGAGCGAATGGCCGGGGATGATCGGTCACAACTGGGGCAGCGAGCACGCCGAGCGCTGGGTCTGGCTCGAGGGGACCGGGTTCGCCGGCGAGCCGGAGACCTACTTCGATGCGGGTGCGGCGCGGATCCGGCTCGGTCCGTGGAGGACCCGCTGGATTCCCTCCGGGATGCTGGTTCTCGACGGCAGTCCCCACCGGCTCGGGGGCATCGATCAGATCCGCTCCTGCCGCGTCAACGAGCGGCCGACCTCCTGCGACTTCCGGCTCACCGGCCGCGACGCCACGGTCGAGGGCCGGGTCTCGGCACCGGCCAAGGACTTCGTCGGCTGGGTCTACGCAGACCCCGAGGGGCCGGAGCACAACACCCTGAATTGCTCCATCTCCGACCTCGAGCTGAGCGTCAGCCGCAAGGGCCTGCCCGACCGCCACCTGCACCTCTCCGGCGGCGCCGCCTATGAGTTCGGGATGCACGAGACCGATCACGGGATCCCGATCCAGCCCTACCCCGACGGCTGAGCGTCCCCCAAGCCCAGCGCCGCTCGCGAAACTTCAATTCGTCACCAATAGGGTGGCTCAGATCACTCTCGCCGCTGCCGGCCTCCGCCGGGCCTCCGCCTAGCGCCTGCTGACGAGCTTGCGGAAGTGCATCCAGCGGTCGTAGCCGCCGAGCGCTTGCTGGAGCGAGTCGCCGCGGATCCTGCTGACGCCGCCGGTGCCGTAGAGCCGGGCCCAGACGATTCTCGGCGAGTCGCCGCGCTCGGTGACGACGATCCGCTTGAGGCGGCCCTTGAGGGAGGAGCCGAGGCGGGAGCTGATCTCGGGCCCCGAGAAAGCCAGCCTCCACTTGTGCAGGGGGCAGTAGTAGTCGTAGGGATCCTTGACGCTCCTCAGGTAGGGGACCGGGTCGCCGTAGAACGCGTACTGGACGCTCTCCGTGCGCCCCCCCGAGCAGGCCGAGAAGAAGGTCTCGGCGATCCCGCCGCTGTAGCGGACGACCTCGCCGCTGGTGCTCGAGGCGGCCCGGTTGCTTCGCGCCGTCTCGCTGGCGATGCCGCCGTAGACCTGACTGCTGGTGTCGTCGTAGAGGTCGAAGCCGTTGCCGTCAACCCCGGCCGAGAGCCCGTATGAGCGGCTGGCGACCGCCTGCGTGCGCAGCGCCGCCAGCGGCCAGGAGGCCGGCATCTCGTTCGCGATCACGCCCTTGACGTATTGGTTGACGCTGACCGCGTTGACCACGTTCAGCGACCCGGCCTCGCTCCTCGTCGGCACCACCTCGAGCGCGCCGCGGTAGGCGCCGACCCCGGCGACCCGGATCCTCCCGCGCCCTGCCGCCCGCAGCCCTCCGCCGCATCTCGCCAGCAACTTGCCGCCACTCGTGCGCAGGCGGACGCCATCTCCGCGGCGGTGGGCCTCGTAGCTGCGATCCGGATCGAGCCGCCGCCCGCAGGCGCTGCGGACCGCACTGAAGCCGACGTCGCCGCCGTCGATCTCGAGCAGCACCCGCACCACCCTGGTCTTGCGCAGCCCGCCAACCGACGTCCCCCGGTAGTAGTGGCCGAGGATGGAGCGGTAACCCTTGCCGTGGCGGGCGTAGCCGTAGGAGCCGTACTGGCTCATCCCTACCCCGTGGCCGAAGCCGCGCCCCTTGACCACCCACTTCACAGCCGCGGGGGCCTGCGCTGCGAACAGCAGCGTCGTCGAGGTCGCGAAGGCGGCGATCAACGCCACCGTGACCGGGTGGATCGGTCTGATTCGGGTCATGCCTCTTCACCGAACACCTTCGGCGCCCGGGGGTATCGGCCTCCCGGTGACCTTCCTCTAGGCTGGGAGAAGAGGAAAGCGAGAGGAGGAAGGACGATGGCGACGGAGACGATCGAGGCGACCGACCACAAGCTGCTGGTCGCGGGCGAGTGGCTCGAGACCGGTGACTGGGGCGAGGTCGAGAGCCCCTATGACGGCACCGTCGTCGGCCGCGTCGCCCAGGGCGACTCCGCCCTGGTCGAGCGCGCAGCGAGGTCCGCCCACGACGCCTTCAGCTCCGGCGGCTTCCCCCAGTACGAGCGTGCGGCGATGCTCGACCGCGCGGCCGGGATCGTCGCCGAGCGGGTCGAGGACCTGGCGCTGACGATCTCCGCCGAGGCCGGCAAGCCGCTGAAGACCGCCACCGTCGAGGCCTCCCGCTGTGCCGAGACGCTCGCTTTCTCCTCGGTCGAGGCGCGCAAGCTGACCGGCGGCACGGTGCCGATGGACGCTTCGGCCGCGGGCGCCGGAAAGCTCGGGGTGATGATGCGGGTCCCCTACGGGGTCGTCGGCGCGATCAGCCCCTTCAACTTCCCGCTCAACCTCGTCGCCCACAAGCTCGGCCCGGCGATAGCCGCTGGCAACGCAGTCGTGCTCAAGCCCGCCGGCCAGACGCCGATCTCGGCCCTGAAGCTGGCGGAGATCCTGCTCGAGGCCGGGTTGCCGGAGGGCTGGCTCAGCGTCGTCCCGGGCCCCGGCGCCGAGGTCGGCAAGGCGATCGTCGAGAGCGAGTTGACCCGGGCGATCACCTTCACCGGCTCGGCCCCGGTCGGTTGGGGGATCCGCAGCAAGGTCCCGCACAAGAAGGTCAACCTGGAGCTGGGGTCGAACGCACCGCTGATCGTCAACGCAGACGGCGATTGGGAGACCGCGGCGGACAAGGCCAAGCTGCATGCCTTCTCCCACGCGGGACAGAGCTGCATCTCGATCCAGCGGATCCTCCTCCACTCCGAGATCGCAGACGCATTCACCGAGCGCTTCGTCGCCAACACCGAGTCGCTCGTGGTCGGCGACCCGCTCGACAGCGAGACCGACGTCGGGCCGCTGATCTCGCCCGCCGACCGCGACCGGGTCAAGGCCTGGGTGGACGAGGCGGCGGCATCCGGCGGCGAGGTCCTCACCGGCGGTGAACTGGTCGACGAGGGCCGCTGCCTTGCGCCGACCGTGATCGCCCACCCGCCGCGCGAGGCGAAGGTCTGGTGCGAGGAGATCTTCGGCCCGGTTGCGACGATCGACCGCTTCTCCGACTTCGCCGAGGCGCTGGAGATGGCCAACGATTCCAAGTTCGGCCTCCAGGCCGGCGTTTTCACCCGCGACGTCGGCCGTGGCCTCGAGGCGGCCGCGGCACTCGAGTTCGGCGGCGTCCTCATCAACGAGGTCCCCACCTTCCGCGCCGACCAGCAGCCATACGGCGGCGTCAAGGACTCAGGCAACACCCGCGAAGGCCCCGCCTACGCGGTCTACGAGCTGACCGAGGAGCGCTTCGTCACCTTGCAGGGGTAGGTGGAGTTGCCTGGAGGCGCGGCCACGGCAAACTCCTCTGGGCGAAGGACGGAGCTGGTAACGCAGGCGCGGCGGGGGCGATCGCCTCATCGGCGGCCCCGGCCGAGACTCCCAGCAGCAGCAGGGGTCGCGCAGGCCGCGGCGGTGCGATAGCGTCACCCCAGCGCCGTGTGGCGCGGGGGAATGGAGAGAGTGCGGACAGGGAGAAGGAAGTCTCGTAGCCTGGCGGCGAGCACTGCCGCTGCCCTCCTGGCATCCGTGTTCGCAGCGTCGCCGGCAAGCGCCGCCGAGGACACGTTGGGCAAGACCACCGTCGAGCAACGCATCGTCGCCGACTCGGCCGCCGGCTTCCGCCAGCTCTTGCTGGGCACTCCCGGGGAGGGCTACGTCGTTCGCGAGGAGGGGGTCGGCAGCGCCGCCAACGGCCGCGCCGGCCGCCGCACCTCGCTCGGCTACTTCGGCCAGCTCTCCGACTTCCAGCTCGCCGACGAGGAGAGCCCCGCCCGGGTCGAGGCCCTCGACTCCGTATCTGCGGCCTTCAGCTCGGCGTTCCGTCCCTGGGAGAGCCTCGAGCCGGTGATCGACGACGCGATGATCCGCCAGGTCAACTCCTTCGCCGGCGCCGCCCCGGTCGCAGCCGGCGATGGCAGCCACCGGGCGATGGACTTCACCATTGACACCGGCGACTCCGCCGACAGCCAGCAGCTGAACGAGACCGAGTGGGTGCGGGCCCTGCTCGAGGGCGGCACCCTCGACCCCAACAGCGGCGTCGATCCGGCAGGCAACAGCAACCCCCTTTGCGCGGTCCCGGGGGTCCCGGGTGCGGCCGAGGCGGCGCTCTACACCGGCGTCCAGGACACCGCCGATTATCCGGCAACCCCGTTCTACGCTCCCGACCTCGCGGCCCAGCCGGCCGGGCGCTACGCCGACTTCCCCCAGTACCCGGGGCTGATGAACCGGGCCCAGCAAAGCTTCACGGCGGCCGGCCTCGACGTCCCCAGCTACGTCACCTTCGGCAATCACGACGGCCTCGTACAGGGGAACGTCGCCGCCACCACCGTATTCGAGACCGTCGCCACCGGCTGCATCAAGCCGCTCAGCGCCATCTTCCCCGATGGCAGCTCCTTCCTCGACTTCTCGATCCAGGACGTGCTCGACCTGCACGCAATGGCGCCCGCCGGCGACACGATCCTGACCCCGCCCGACGAGCGCCGCCGCTTCGTCTCGAAGAGCCAGTACAAGCAGGTGTTCCTCTCCGGCTCGCAGGCCGATGGTCACGGCTTCGGCTTCATCGATCCGGCCCAGGAGTCGGCCTCGGGCGGCGCCGCGGGCTACTACAGCTTCAGCCCGCTGCCCGGGGTGAGGATGATCTCCCTCGACACTGTCTCCGAGGGCGGCGTCCTCTCCACCTCGGCCGAGGGCAACATCGACGACCCGCAGTACCGCTGGCTCGAGGCCGAGCTCAAGGACGCGACGGCGGCCGACGAGTTGGTGGTCCTGTTCAGCCACCACGCGATCGGCAGTCTCGGCGCCGATGTCGCCGACGAGGTCGCCCCGGACTGCACGGTCGCCGACCCCCACGGCCACGACGTCAACCCCGGCTGCGACGTCGACCCGCGCAGCTCGGAGCCGATCCACCTTGGCGCCGACATGGTCGGCCTCCTGCATCGCTACCCCCACGTGGTCGCCTGGGTGGCCGGGCACAGCCACGTCAACCGGGTCGAGCCCTATGCCTCCGCAGACGGGGGCGGCTTCTGGATGATTCGCGCCGCCGCCGAGGCCGACTGGCCCCAGCAGGCCCGGCTGCTGCAGCTTTTCGACAATCACGACAAGACGCTGTCGCTGTTCAACACGGTGATCGACCACGCCGGCAAGGCGACCGCCCCGGCTCACGGCCCAGCCGCCGGCTTCGGCTCCAGCGACCTCGCTTCGCTCGGGCGCACCCTCGCCTACAACGACCCGGACTCCGGCGCTCGCCGCTGCACTCCGGATCCCTGCGGGGAGGGCGCCACCCGGGACCGCAACGTGGAGTTGCTGATCTCCGACCCCCGCCGCGGCTACAGGCTCGGCCACTGCACCAACCGCAGCGCCGGCCGCGGCGATCGTGACCGCCTGGTCGGGACGCGCGGCAGCGACCGCCTGCTCGGTCGCGGCGGCCGCGACAGCCTCTACGGCCTCGCCGGCGCCGATTGCATCGACGGCGGCGGCGGCGGCGACAGGCTCAACGGTGGCTCCGGCCGCGACCGCGTCGTCGCCGGAGCCGGCGCCGACAGGGTCATGGCCCGCGACGGATCCCGCGACCGGGTCTTCTGCGGGGCGGGCCGCGGCGATCTGGTCGTCGCCGACCGCGGGGACCGCGTCAGCGGCTGCGAGATCGTCAGGCGTCCCGGGGGCGCGGGCGCCTAGCTGCCCGGCGCCGGCAGGGGCCCGAACCTGGCCCGGCAGGTCTCACCCTTGCAGGAGATCAGCCTCTGCAGGCGGCGCTTGAGGATCGTCTTGATCTCCGCATAGCGCGGGTCGTTGTGGACGCTCTGCAGCTCCCAGGGGTCGCGCTTCAGGTCATACAGACCCTCCTGGCCGTCCTCCTGCACGTCATAGCGGTAGCGCGCGGTGCGAATCGACTTGTAGGGCTGCACGCCACGGGGGTTGGTGAAGGTCTCGATCAGCACGCCGCGGTCGCGCAGCCTCTTCGGCTTGCCGGCGGCGCGAAGCAGCGAGACGCCGTCCTCGGGGAGGGTCGGGTGGGCGTTGGCGATGTCGAGGATCGTCGGCGCCAGGTCGGCGTTGCTGACCACCCCGTGCACCTTGCTGTTCTTCGGGAAGCCCGGCCCGGCGATCATCAGCGGCACCCTCGAAGAGCCCTCGTAGGGGACGTACTTGACTCCGGTCGGCCGCCCGTCCTGGCTGACCGGGTCATAGAGGCGATGCTCGCCGAGGATCCAGCCGTTGTCGGAGGTGAAGATCAGCACCGTGTTGCGGTACTCGCCGTTTCGCTTCAGCGACTTGACCACCCGGGAGACCATGTCGTCGACCGCGAGAAGTGAGCCCATGCGGCCCCGGTAGTGGTCCTGCAGGGCCGAGATCTGGCTATCGGTCAGCGGGTTGGGGAAGAAGGCCGCCAACGTCGTCGGCTTGTCGGAGATATCGGCTTCGTTGAAGTCCGGGTAACGGGGGATCGGCGTGTTGGCGAAGCGGTTCGCGTAACGCGGCGCCGGAACCGCCGGGGTTCCCTCGACGCGGGCCCCGGACTCGACGGCCACGGTGTGCGGCGCGTTCGGCGCCAGGTTCATGAAGAAGGGCTTCCCGGTCTTCGACGCCCTGTCGATCGCGTCGACCGCGAGCCCGGCATAGACGTCCACCGAGTAGTCGGCCGGCTTGCGCCCGTATGTCTTCAGCTTGCCGTTGTTGTTGAGCGTGTACCCGTAGTAGTCGTAGGTGGACGGGTCGACGCCGCCGTGCCAGTCGTCCCAGCCCGGCGGAACCTCGCGCGGCTTGTCGACGCCGTAGTCGTTGAGGTACTTGCCGATGTGGATCGTCCGGTAACCGGCGCGGTGCAGCCAGACCGGCAGCGTCTTGTGCCCGTTCAGCTTCTGGTACCCGCCCAGCGGCATGTAGTTCCAGTGAACCCCGTGGTTGTGCGCGTACTGGCCGGTGAGGAAGGTCGCGCGGGAGGGGCAGCAGAGCGGGAAGTTGATGATCGACTGCTGGAAGACGGTCCCCCTGGCGCCGATCAGCCTGCGCGTCTTCGGCAGGACCCACATCGATCGGAAGTCCTGGTCGTCGGTCATGATCACGACGACGTTGGGCCGCTTCGCCTGCCCCTGCTCCTGGCCGTGGCCACGCTGCTGCGCCGCCGCCGGGCCGATCAACACCGCCGTCAGCGCGGCGAGACCGACTGCCATTACTGAGAACGCTCCCCTCCTCATCACCGGCGCGACCCTAGCAGGCTGTTGGCGCCACGTCAATAAGTATCCTCTCGACATGGCAGCCACCCGCACGCGGCTCGAGCCGTACGTTCGCAAGGAGGAGATCCTCGCGACCGCGCGCCGGGTCTTCGCCGACACCGACTACTCGGCCGCCTCGATGGGGCAGATCGCCTCCGAGGCGGGGGTGACCCGTGGCCTCGTCAACCATTACTTCGGCACCAAGCGCGGCCTCTACCTGGCCGTCGTCGCCAACCTCGCCGCGGAGCTGCCGGGGATCGTGCGCACCGACCTCGGCGACCAACCGGTCGAGCTGATGGTCGAGCAGAACCTGGCCCGGTTCCTCGACGCCATCGAGCGCGACTTCGAGCTCTGGTCGATACTGCTCGGCGCCGGCGCGGCCGAGCGCGACCCGGAGGTCGCCGCGATCGTCGCCACGGCCCGCGACGAGGTGGTCGAGCGGATGGCCCGCAACCACGCCGGCGAGGATGCAACCGAGGAGCTCCGCTTCGCGCTGCGTGCATTCCTCGGCGCCGCGATCGCCGCCTCCGAGGAGTGGCTTGTGCGGGGCCGGGCAACGCGGGAGCAGGTCGAGGCGCTGCTTCGCCACACCCTGCTGGCCCTGGTGGGCGCCCCGCCGGGCTGAGCTACTCGTGCGGGCGCGCCATCCTGCGGTGGTCGAGCGCCTCCTCCAGCACGGCGGGCTCGACCCCCTGCTCGAGCGCGACCTCGCGCAGTGAGCGCCCCGATTCGGCCGCCACCTTGACGATGTCGGCGGCGCGGTCGTAGCCGATGTGCGGGTTGAGCGCGGTCGCCGTCGCCAGGGTCGCCTCGGCATGGCGCTCGTTCATCTCTTCGTTTGCCTCTAGCCCGGCAACGCACTTCCCGTCGAGCAGGCGCGAGGCCGATGCGAGCAGCTTGATCGAGTCGAGCAGGTTGCGGGCGATCAGGGGCACGCGAACGTTGAGCTCGAACTGGCCCTGGCTGCCGGCGACGGTGATCGCGGCGTCGTTGCCGATCACCTGCGCCGCCACCTGGATCACGACCTCGGGGATCACAGGGTTGACCTTGCCCGGCATGATCGAGGAGCCCTTCTGCAATTCCGGCAGCCTCAGCTCCGCCAGCCCCGCCCGCGGGCCCGACCCCATCAGCGCCAGGTCGTTGGCGATCTTGTTGAGGGAGACGGCGTAGACCTTGAGCGCACCGGAAAGCTCGACCAAGGCGTCGCGGTTCGCCTGCGCCTCGAAGCGGTCCAGCGGCTCGGAGATCTCCAGGCCGGTGTCCTCGGCGAGCTTGCGACGGACCCCGGCGGCGAACTCGGGGTGGGTGTTGAGACCGGTGCCGGTGGCGGTGCCGCCCAGCGGGATCTGGCCGACGTGGCGCAGCGTCGCCTCGATCCGCTGCGTGCCGAGCCGGACCTGGGCCGCGTAACCGCCGAACTCCTGTCCGAGGGTGACCGGGACGGCGTCCATGAGATGGGTGCGGCCGGCCTTGACCACGTCGGCGAACTGGCTCTCCTTGGCCTCGAGCGCGGAGCCGAGGCCGTCCATCGCCGGCAGCAGGTCGTGCTTGACCTCCCCCAGCGCCGCCAGGTGGACCGCCGAGGGGAAGACGTCGTTGGAGGACTGGCCCATGTTGACGTGGTCATTGGGGTGGGCCCCGTCGCCGGCGAGGTTGGCGATGACCTCGTTGGCGTTCATGTTCGACGAGGTCCCGGAGCCGGTCTGGAAGACGTCGATCGGGAACTGCTCGTCGTGCTCGCCGGTCGCAACCGCGTCGCCCGCCGCCGCGATTCGCTCCGCCAAATCGGGCTCGAGGCCCCCGAGCTCCCCGCTGACCCTCGCCGCCGCAGCCTTCAGGCGCCCCAGCCAGTGCACCACGGGCGGTGGGATCCGCTCGCCGGAGACCGGGAAATTGTCCACCGCCTTGGTCGTCTCGCCACCCCATAGCTGCTCAGTCAATTCGCGCCTTCCGTTGCATTGGTTGCCACCTCTGAGGTTATCCGGGCCGGCCGGGTTCAGCCGCTCTCACGACCCGCCGCGAGCCCGGTCCCGTAGGCGGCCGCAACGCCCGCCGGAAGGCCCCCGCCCCCGGGGCTGAACTCGGCCGCCGCCTCCAGCCGCTGCACCAGGTTGGTGTGAATCCCGTCAGTGTCCTCGGCGCCGAGACGGACGGCGCCGATCAGGTAGCCGAGCCGAACGGCCGCCGCCGAGCGCGCGCCCTCCCGGGCCCTCGCATTCAGCGACGTAGCCAGGCTCAGCATCGCCGCTCCGACCCGGGTCAGATCGCCGGCGCTCTGGTTCCGGGTCAGGCAGGAGCTGATCGTGACGTCGCCGGCCAGCCGGACGGAATCGGGCGCGCCGCGGAGTGCCTGCGAGTAGGCGCCGGGGCCCATGAGGCAGGCTGCCGGAGTCTCTTCCTCGCTCGAGCCGCAGCCGCCGACGGCGAGGAGAGCAGCAATTGCGGCCGCGGCGGGGATCCTTGAGGTCATCGCTCTGATCTTAGGTGGAGATATTCTGGCTCATCGGTCTCAACGATTGTCGGGGGAAGCAGATGGGAAAGAGGGGTGCAGTGGTCCTGACGGCGATGGTGTTCGCGGCAGCGGCGACGGCCGCGCTCGCTGCCGGCGGGGTCAGCACGGCCTCGAAGAGCAGGACGTTCGTCGGCACCGGGGCCGCCGCGGCGCCATGTCCCCGGGGCAAGCGGGCGGTCGGTGGTGGCTTCTCGGTCCCGGTTGGCGCGATCGCCCAGCAGGAATTCCCCGCCGGTGGGAGCAGGTGGAGGGTCGAGTCCTACAACCTGGCCTCCTCGACGGGCGTGATGACCGCCTACGCGCGCTGCGAGCCCAAGGCCAAGGACAAGCTGAAGCGGGTGACCAAGGCGAAGCGGTCCAGGGATCCCGCCACCCCGGTGGCGGTGGCGAGCTGTCCCCGTGGCACCCACGTCCTCTCCGGTGGCTTCAAGGTCTCCCCGCCGTATGACCCCGACGGCGGCGACGCCGGGGAGATCGCCGTCTTCGAATCGAGGCGGATCTCGACGCGCAAGTGGAGGGTCAGCGGGATCAACCAGGGCGACCCGACCAAGCTGATCGCCTACGCGGTCTGCGGCGACGACAGCCGCGGAGCGGTCAGCCAGGCCGCAAACGACGCCGTCGTTTCGGCTCAGTCGACGAAGGTGACCGCCGGCTGCCAGGCTGGGTCCCACACCACCGGAGGCGGGTTCAAGGTTCCGGCCGGGGGTGCCTCCGATATCCCGATGGCGCGTGTATCGAAGCCGGGCGGCTCAAGGGACTGGATCGTCACCTTCCTCACCAGGGGCCCTACCGGCAAGGTCTTCAGCTACGCCTATTGCGAGCGCAATTGAGGTAGCCCGGCTCAGTCGCCGGGACCGATCCCGCCCGTCGCGGGCGCGACCATGTGACTGGCGCGGCTCGAGCTGACGCCGCCACTCGGCCCCTTGCCGCCGCCCGAGCCGCCGCCGGTGGCCCCGCCCCCGCCCGAGTCGCCGCCACCGCTGCCGTCTCCGAAGACCTCGACCCAGGCCGCGATCTTGAATCGCTTCGCATCGGCGTGACTCCAGGAGAGGTGGAGGTGGTTGCCGCAGCCGTGACCGGCGTCTCCGTCATAGCCGACCCAGCGGAAGGGGGCCCGTGGCCGGTTCTGCTTCGGCTCGGCCCACTCGGCCAGGCGCGTCACGCCCTTCCAGTGCTGGTCGCAACGCCCGCTCCAGGTGCGCGGGCCGATGTCGAGCGCGAGGCCGTTCTTGTGGTCGGAGTCGGCGACGTGACAGCGTGGGCAGCCGACCGTCTTGCGCGGGTTCCCCGGCATCGGTCCGGCGTAGCCCTCGCTGATGTAGATCGCGAAGTGGGAGGCGAGGAACCTCAGGTTCGGCAGCAGCCGCCTGTCGATCATCGAGCCCGCCTGGTGGGGGATCGAGTCCGGGATCGGGACGATCTTGCCCGGGGTGCGGACGATCCTGATCCCGGTGGGGCCGCCGCTCGCCGCCGGAGCCAGCGCGAGGCAGGAAAGCAGGGCCGCAGCAAGCACGGCCGCCACCGCCCTTCCGTTCGCGCCTCCGTCTGATCTGTCGGTCGCCATCCGCATCAAAGTCATCGCCTCCCCCACCGGCCTTCTGGCTATTGATCGGGTGCCGATGCCCTTCTCTTTAGTGGGGGCGCGATCTTGTCGGCTGTCGTAGGGTGATCGCCATGCCGACGGTTCGCGACGCCGCCTTCGACCTCTTCCGCGAGCATGGCATGACGACGATGTTCGGCAACCCGGGATCGACCGAGCTGCCGATGCTCGCCGACTTCCCCGAAGACTTCAGCTATGTGCTCGGGCTTCAGGAGGCGGTCGTGGTCGGGATGGCAGACGGTTACGCGCAGGCGTCGGGGCGCCCCGCCCACGTCAACCTCCACACCGCGCCCGGCGTCGGCAACGCGATGGGGGCGATCTTCAACGCCCAGGCCAACAAGTCGCCGTTGCTGATCACCGCCGGGCAGCAGGTCCGCGCTCAGGTGACGATGCAGGCGAACCTGACCAACCGCGATGCGACGCGGATGCCTAACCCCCTGGTCAAGTGGTCGTTCGAGCCGCCGCGGGCGCAGGACGTCCCGCTCGCCCTGGCCCACGGCGTCCACCTGGCCGCGGCCCCGCCGCGCGGCCCCGTCTTCCTCTCGTTGCCGATGGACGACTGGGGGGCCGAGGCTGAGGCGGCGGAGGCCGCCCACGCAACGGCGCGCTCGGTCAGCTCCCGCGCGGTCGCAGACCCGGCCGTCGTCGAGGCGCTGGCCCGGCGCCTGGGCGGCGCCTCTGCTCCGGTCCTGGTCGCCGGCCCCGACATCGACGCCAGCGGCGGCTGGGACGCCGCTATCGCCCTCGCCGAGCGCCAGAGGCTTCCGGTCTGGGCCTCGCCCGCTCCCGGTGGGGGGCGGATCGGCTTCCCCGAGGGCCATCCGAACTTCCGCGGCGTCCTGCCGCCGGCGATCGGCCCGCTCGGGCAGGCGCTCGAGGGCTACGACCTCGTCCTCGTCGCCGGCAGCTCAGTCTTCCCCTACTACCCCTACATCCCCGGCCCCCTGCTGCCCGAGGGAACCTCGCTGGTCGCGATCACCAGCGACCCCGACGAGGCCGCCCGGGCGCCGATCGGCGACGCGATCGTCGCCGACGTCGGGCTCACCCTCTCCGCCCTGGCCGAGGTGGTGCCAGAGTCGAGCCGCACCGCTCCGGAGGCACTGCCACCGCCCGAGGCGGTCGAGGAGACCGATCCACTCAACCCCTCGACCGTCCACTCGGCCCTGTCCGAGGTCTTTCCCGAGGATGGCATCGTCGTGCTCGAGTCTCCCTCCTCGACCCTGGCCCTGCGCAATCAGCTGCGGCT
This sequence comes from uncultured Actinomycetes bacterium, assembly GCA_963840235.1. GTDB lineage: Bacteria > Actinomycetota > Thermoleophilia > Solirubrobacterales > 70-9 > JBBRHQ01. Next base: position 45,318 of record CAWIYC010000009.1, on the reverse strand, counting down.
GTCGGCGCCGGGGAGCTACTTCTTCGGCGCCGGCGGCGGCCTCGGCTTCGGCCTCGCCGCATCGCTCGGGGTGCAGATGGCCACGCCGGACCGCCGCGTCGTCTGCGTCCTCGGAGAGGGCTCGGCCCAGTACGCGATCACGGCGCTGTGGACCGCCGCCGCCTACCGGGTCCCGGTCACCTTCCTGGTGCTGCGAAACGAGGAGTACGCGATCCTCAAGTGGTTCTCCGCACTGGAGGGGGTCGAGGGCGCGCCGGGGCTCGACCTGCCGGCGCTCGATTGCGCCTCGGTCGCCGAGGGCTACGGGGTCACGGCCCGCCGTGCTGGCGGGCGCGAGGACCTGCGCGACGCGCTTGCGGCGGCGATCGCCTCCGATGGGCCCGAGCTGGTCGAAGTTCCGGTGACCCCCGGCATGGCCCTGGCCTGAATGGGCACCGCGGGCGCCAGCGCCGACCACGCCCCCGAGGAGCTGGCGGCGGGCACGCCGCAGCCCCTGCGGCGGGATCTGACCGAGCTGCTGGGCGAGGATCGGGTACTGAGCAGGGCGCTCGATCTGGTCCGCTACGCCTCCGACGCCAGCCCCTACCGGCTCTTCCCGAAGGCCGTGATCCGCCCACGCCACGCCGACGAGGTGGCCAGCCTGCTCGCCTACGCCCGCGGCAGCGGCGTCCCGGTCACCCTGCGCTCGGCCGGTACCAGCCTCAACGGCCAGTCCCAGGGCGATGGCATCCTCGTCGACGTCCGCCGCCATTTCGCCGGAACCACGGTCGAGCAGGGGGGCGCGGTCGCCCGGGTCCGGCCCGGCACCGTCCTCGGCCACGCCAACCGCGCGCTCGCCCCTCACGGACGCAAGCTCGGCCCCGACCCCGCGTCCCACGAGGCGGCGACGATCGGCGGCGTCATCGCCAACAACTCCGGCGGGATGCGCTGCGGTGTCGTCCACGATTCCTACTCCACCCTGCGCTCGCTCACCTTCCTCCTGCCTTCGGGAACGCTGATCGACAGCGCCGCCCCCGGCGCCGAGGAGCGCTTCGCCGAGGCCGAGGCCGACCTCGCCCGCGGGCTGGCCGGGATCCGCGACGAGATCCTCGCCGACGCCGAGCTGAGCGAGCGGATCCGGCGCAAGTTCGCGATCAAGAACACCACCGGTTACCGGCTCTGCGCCTTCCTCGACGCCGAGACACCGCTGGAGATCTTCCGCCGGCTGCTGGTCGGCTCGGAGGGGACGCTGGCCTTCGTCGCCGAGGCGGTGTTCGAGACGATCCCGCTGCGGCCGCAGACGACCACGGCCTGGATCCATTTCGACGGGATCGAGAGCGCGACTGAGCCGGTACCCGACCTGGTGGCCGCCGGGGCCAGCGCGGTCGAGCTGATGGTCGCGCCGGCGCTGATGGTCGCCAGCCACTCGATACCGGGTACTCCGGAGTACTGGCGCGATCTGCCGCCGGAGTCGGCCGCCCTCCTGGTCGAGTTCCGCTCCGACGACGCCGCAGATCTCGACGGGCTCGTCGCCGGCGCGGCCGAGGCGCTGGCCGGGTGCGAGACGATCCGGCCGTTCGAGTTCACTCGCGACCGCGAGACGACCGAGATGCACTGGAGGGTGCGGGAGGGGATGTTCGGCCTCGTCGGCGTCATGCGCCCGCCCGGCTCGCTGCTGATAACCGAGGACGTCTGCGTGCCACCGGAGCGGATCGCCGAGTCGGCCCGCGACATCCAGGCGCTGCTCGGCAAGCACGGCTTCCTCCCCGGCGTCGCCGGCCACGCCTCGGCCGGGAACCTCCACTTCATGCTCACGCCCTCCTTTGCCGAGGCCGCCGATCGCGACCGCTATGAGGCCTTCATCGGGGAGCTGGTGGAGCTGATCGTCGACAAGTACGACGGCTCGCTCAAGGCGGAGCACGGGACCGGGCGCAACATGGCCCCGTTCGTCGAACGCGAGTGGGGAGCGAAGGCGACCGAGATGATGTGGAGGGTGAAGCGACTCGCCGACCCCGACGGCGTGCTCGCCCCCGGGGTTCTGCTCAACCGCGACCCGGAGGTCCACCTCCATGACCTCAAGTCGAATCCCCCCATCGAGGATTCCGTAACCGCCTGTGTCGAGTGCGGCATGTGCGAGCCGGCGTGCCCCAGCCGGATGCTGACCACGACCCCGCGCGAGCGAATCGTCCTGCGCCGCGAGATCGCCCGCCAGCCCGCCGGCTCGGTGGTCGAGCGGGCGCTGCTCGAGGACTACGCCTACGACGCGATCGAGACCTGCGCCACGGACGGCGCCTGCGCACTCGCATGCCCCCTGGGGATAGACACGGGCGAGCTGATCAAGGGGCTGCGGTCCGAGCGGCACTCGCCCGCCGCCGAGCGGGCAGCCCTTCGGGCGGCGCAGCGCTGGGAGAAGGTCGAGGGCGCTGCCCGGGCCGGCCTGCGTATGGGCGACGCCGTCTCCCGGGTCGCCGGCGACGGGCCGCTGCGCGGGCTGACCCGGGTCGCGCGCCGCGCGGTCGGCGACGGCCTGGTCCCGGAATGGGGAGATGGGATGCCGGCGGCGGCCCCGCCGCAGCTGCCGGCGACGGCGCGGGAGGGCGCCGCCGCCGCCTACGTCCCCGCCTGCATCAACCGGATCTTCGGCAGGCCGTCCTCGGGGGAGGGGCCGCGACCGAGTCTGCCTCAGGCGCTGGTCGAGGTCTCACGCAGGGCCGGGATGCCCGTCTGGATCCCCCCGGACGTCGCCGGAAGCTGCTGCGGGGTCCCCTGGAGCTCGAAGGGCTATAGAGACGGCACCCGGCACAAGGCGAATGAGATGGTCGAGCGCCTCTGGCGTTGGAGCGGGGACGGGCGCCTGCCCATCGTCATCGACGCCAGCTCTTGCACCCACGGCGTGTCCGATCCCGGCGAAGGCGTGCTGAGCCCGATCAACGCCGAGCGCCACGCCAAGCTGGAGCTGCTCGACTCGGTGACCTGGGCGCAGGACCTGCTGCTGGCGGGCCTCGAGGTGCGTCGCACCGTCGGCTCGGCCACCGTGCACCCGACCTGCTCGGTGCGGCACATGGGGCTGACCGTCGCCCTCGAGAGCGTCGCCGCCGAGCTCAGCGACGAGGTCCACGTGCCGGCGCAGGCGACCTGCTGCGGCTTTGCCGGGGACCGCGGCTTCCTTCACCCGGAGCTGACTGCCTCCGCGACCCGCGAGGAGGCCGAGGAGGTCAGGGCGCGAAGCTTCGACGCCCACCTCTGCAGCAACCGCACCTGCGAGGTCGGGCTCGAACGGGCCACCGGGCGGGAGTACGAGTCGCTGGTCTACCTGCTGGAGGAGCTGACCCGGCCCTAGCCGGTGGCGCCGCCGACCGGAGCCCCCGCGTCCTGCGGAGAGGCGGCCGCCGCGTCGGCGTCGCGGACGATCTCGGCGATCTCCTCGCTCTCCGCCATCTGGCGGTCGAGCAGCGGGTTGAGGATCCCCCGAAGCGACTGCAGCACGCGCCACCAGGAGGGCGCGACGATCCGCGGCCTGCGCTGCTCGACCCCCTCGACGATCGCCCGCCCGGCGTCCTCGGGTTGCAGGCGGCGGCGGCCGATCGCCGGCACCAGCGATTCCTCCAGGCGCTCCGCGAGCGGGTGCGAGAAGCCCTCCTGAACCATCTTGGTGTCGATGAAGCCGAAGTAGGCGACCGAGGCGCTGGCCCCGTAGGGAGCCAGCTCGGCCCGCAGCGAGCGGCCCAGCGACTCGACCCCCGCCTTTGCGGTCGCGTAGGAGCTGATCAGGACGCCGTTGACGAATGCGTAGACGGAGGCGACGAGGACGAAATGGCCGCGGCGCTCGACCACATGGGGCATGGCCGCTCGCACCGTGCGCCAGACGCCGAGGAGGTTGACCTCGATCACCCTTTCCCACTCGCCGGTGGCGATTGCCCGGGTGCTGCCGATCTCGGGCGCGATGCCGGCATTGGCGACAACCACGTCGAGCCCGCCGAACTCCGCCACCGTTCGCGCCACCGCCGCCTCGATCTCCCCTGGGTCGCTGACGTCGGCGGCGATCCCGATCGTCCGCCGGCCGATCCGCCGCGCCGCCGCCTCGGCCTCGGCGGCGTCGAGGTCCACCAGCGCGACCGAGGCGCCGCGGACCTGCATCTGGCGCGCGGCCTCGAATCCGATCCCCCGTGCCGCCCCGGTGACGAGGGCGACCTTGCCATTGAGGTCGTAGCTCTCGCTCACGTGGGGCAGCCTAGTGCAGCCCCCGAAGTGTTGCGACTCGCGACCGGGGGGTGGTCGGGAAAGGCGACAGTTCGGCGGGCTCGGCGCCATTCGTAGACTCCGCTGCCGATGGCCGGATTCCGCAGCGTCGACCCCAAGCAGTCCTTCCCCGAGCTCGAGGAGAGAGTGCTCGAGCGCTGGCGCCAGGGCGATGTCTTCCGGCGCTCGCTCGAGAACCGCTCCGACGCCGAGATCTGGAGCTTCTACGACGGCCCGCCGACCGCCAACGGCCGCCCCCACACCGGCCACGTCCTAGCCCGTGTCTACAAGGACGTCTACCCCCGCTACCGGACCATGCGCGGCTACCGGGTTCCGCGCAAGGCCGGCTGGGACTGCCACGGCCTCCCGGTCGAGCTGGAGGTCGAGAAGGAGCTGGGGATCTCCTCCAAGCAGGAGATCGAGGCCTTCGGGATCGCCGAGTTCAACGCCCGCTGCCGCGAGTCGGTGTTCGCCTACGTCGAGGACTGGAACCGGCTGACCGAGCGGATCGGCTTCTGGATCGACCTCGACGACCCCTACGTCACCCTCGAGGCCGACTACATCGAGTCCGTCTGGTGGTCGCTGCGGCAGATCTGGGACAGCGGCCGCCTCTACGAGGGTCACAAGGTCGTCCCCTACTGCCCCCGTTGCGGCACGGCGCTCTCCTCCCACGAGGTCGCGCTCGGCTACCGCGACGTCGAGGACCCGAGCGTCTACGTCAGGCTGCCTGTCGCCGGCGCCGGGCCGTTGCAGGACGGCGACGCGCTGCTGGTCTGGACGACCACCCCGTGGACCCTGATCTCCAACGCGGCCGTCGCGGTCAACCCGGAGATGACCTATGTCAGGGCGCGAGTTCCCCGCGACCGCGCCGCCCCCGGACGCATCCCAGAAGAGCTGGGACCACCGGTCGCTGACGCTCCCTCAGAGGAGGCGGCGGGCAATGATGTTCTGGTCGTGGCCGAGTCGCTGCGCGAGCGCGTCCTGGGCGAGGAGGCCGAGGTCCTCGACTCCTTCCCGGGCTCGGCCCTGGCCGGCGTCGGCTACTCGCCGCCGTTCGACTACGTCACCGACTTCGGTCCCCGCGGCCACACCGTGCTCGAGGCCGACTTCGTCACCGCCGAGGAGGGCACCGGCCTGGTGCACACGGCGATCGCCTTCGGCGAGGACGACTTCCGCCTTGGCGAGCAGTACGGGCTGACCCTTCAGAACCCGGTCACCCTCGAGGGCGCCTTCGACGAACGGGTAACCGAGTTCGCCGGACGCTTCGTCAAGGACGCCGACCCCGACATCGTCGCCGCCCTGGAGCGCTCCGGCCGCCTTTACCGCGCCACCACCTACGAGCATGCCTATCCGCACTGCTGGCGCTGCGGCACGCCCTTGCTCTACTACGCCAAGTCGAGCTGGTACGTGCGCACCTCGGAGGCACGCGAGCGGTTGCTCGCCAACAACCAGGAGATCGGCTGGCACCCCGAGCACATCCGCGACGGCCGTTTCGGCCGCTGGCTCGAGAACAACGTCGACTGGGCTCTCTCGCGTGACCGCTACTGGGGCACGCCGCTGCCGATCTGGGAGTGCGAGGAGAGCGGCTGCGAGGAGCGCTACTGCGCCGGCTCGGTGGCCGACCTGCGCGAGCGCGCCAGCGGCGAGGTCCCCGATGATCTCCACCGACCCTACATAGACGAGGTCAGGCTGAGCTGCGGGAGCTGCGGTGGCGAGATGAAGCGGGTCGAGTCGGTGATCGACACCTGGTACGACAGCGGCGCCATGCCCTTCGCCCAGTTCCACTACCCCTTCGAGAACGTCGAGACATTCGAGGAGCGTTTCCCGGCCGACTTCATCTGCGAGGCGATCGACCAGACCCGCGGTTGGTTCTACACCCTGCTGGCCGAGTCGACGCTGCTGTTCGACACTTCCAGCTACCGCAACTGCGTCTGCCTCGGCCTCATCCTCGACCCCGATGGGCAGAAGATGTCGAAGAGCCGCGGCAACGTTGTCGAGCCCTGGGACGTGATCTCTGCCCACGGCGCCGACGCCTTCCGCTGGTATTACCTGACTGCGCAGCAGCCCTGGAACGGCTACCGGTTCTCGGTGGACACGGTCGGCGAGTCGGTGCGCCAGTTCCTGCTCACCCTCTGGAACACATACTCCTTCTGGGTGCTCTACGCGAACGCAGAGGGACTCGGCCCGGCGGAGCTGGCCGAGCCGCCCGACCCCTCCGGGGACCTCGACCGATGGGTCCTCTCCCGTCTGCAGTCGACGGTCGCGGCCGTGACCGAGCGCATGGAGGCCTTCGACTGCACCACCGCCGGCAAGGCGATCGCCGAGTTCGTCGAGGACCTCTCCAACTGGTACGTGCGGTTATCGCGGCGGCGCTTCTGGGAGGGCGACCGGGCGGCGTTCGCGACCCTGCGCCACTGCCTGCTGGAGACGGTGGCGCTGCTGGCGCCGTTCATTCCCTTTCTCGCCGACGAGATTCACGCCAACCTCGCCGGCGGCGAGACGGGGGAGTTTGGCGCCCATCCCGACTCCGTCCACCTGCGCGACTTCCCCGAGCCCGACGGGGCGCTGGTCGACCCGGAGCTGGAGGCGGCGATGGCCGCCGTCCGCCGCACCGTCGAGCTCGGCCGCGCCGCCCGCGCCCAGGCCAAGGTCAAGGTCCGCCAGCCGCTGCGCAGGGCGGTGATCGTCGCCAGCGACGCCGAGCGCGAGGGGATCTCGGCCCGCGCCGATCTGATCACGGCCGAGCTCAACGTCAAGGAGCTCGACTTCGTCGCCGAGGAGGGCGAGCTGGTCAGTTATGAGGTCAAGCCCAACTACCGCTCGCTCGGCCCCCGTTTCGGCAAGCAGATGCCGCAGGTCGCCGCGGCGGTGGCGGCGCTCGACGCGGCCCACGTCGCCAGGACGATCGAGTCCGGGGGCGAGTTCGGGGTCAACGTCGACGGGCGCGACCACACCCTCGGGCCCGACGACGTCACCCTCGCCCTCGAGCCGCTCGAGGGCTACGAGGTCGAGTCCGAGGCCGGCCACGCCGTCGCCCTTCAGCTCGATCTCGACCAAGAGCTTCTCCGCGAGGGCCTGGCCCGCGAGGTCGTGCACGCGGTTCAGAACGCCCGCCGCGACGCCGGGCTCGAGATCACAGACCGGATCGAGCTCACCCTCGGCGGCGACGGTGAGCTGCTCGAAGCCGCCCGTGAGCACGAGGCCTACCTTGCCGGCGAGGTGCTGGCGACCGCGGTCGGCTACGACGGCGACCGCTCCGGCGGGGAGGCCATGATCGATGGCCGCGAGCTGCGGATCGGGCTCAGCCGCGCCGGCTGATCCCGATCATCCCGAATACTTGGATTGACCCCGCCCCTGCTACGGGGTACCGTTCCCGGGTCCGGAAAGGGAGGAGCAGGGTGAGGAAGACGGCGATCTGGGGACTCGGTGTGGTCGGACTCGCGATCTCACTCGCAGGCGGCATCGCCATGGCGACGATCGCCCCGACCGGCTCCGACTTCCGCATCTCCGACACGGGCACCGAGGGCAATCCCGACCGGGGCTCGTTCAACTCGAAGGTCGCCTACAACCCGAGCGCGAACGAGTACCTCGTGGTCTGGGAGGAGTACGGCGAGGCTGCCGACCGCAGCTATGACATCTACGGACAGCGGGTCAGCGCCGGCGGAGCCTCGATCGGCTCCGACTTCCGCATCTCCAACGCGGCCGACGTAGCAGCGAGCCGCGAGGCGTTCGACCCGGCCGTCGCCTACGACCCCACCGCCGGGGAGTACCTGGTCGTCTGGACGGCCGACGAGCTTGCCACCGACGAGGAGTTCGAGGTCTTCGGGCAGCGGATCAGCTCGGCCGGGGCGGCGGTCGGCGCCGACTTCCGGATCTCCAACGTCGGCACCGACGCCGACGCCAACCGCGGAGCCTTCGAGCCCTCCGTCACCTACAACTCCGCCTCCGATCAGTATCTGGTCACCTGGCAGGGAGACCAGCTCGCCGATGACGCTTTCGAGATCTACGGTCAGCGGCTGAGCGCCGCCGGAGCGGAGGCGGGGGGCGACTTCCGCATCTCCAACACGACCGACGCCGGCTCCAACCGCGACGCCGTGGACTCCGTGGGCGCCTTCAACACCAGCGCCAACGAGTTCATGGTCGCCTGGACCGGTGACGGAGAGACCAACGACGATCAGGAGAGCGTCTACGTCCAGCGTGTGAGTGCAGCCGGGGTGCCGGCGCCGCAGGGCGATGTCGAGGTCGTCGGTTGGGGCAGCGATTCAGACCCCTTCACTCGCGCCTTCGAGTCGGGGATCGCCTACAACCCGAGCAAGAACGAGTTCCTGGTTGTCTGGGAGGGCAGCGGCGGTCCTGCCCACGAGCGCGAGGTCTTCGGCCAACTGGTCGGCGGAGCGGGCGCAAAGGTCGGCGGCCTCTTCGGGATCTCTGAGGAGGGACCGTCCGGCAACCTCAATCGCGACCCCTACAACCCCTCGGTCGCCTACAGCTCGGCCGCGAACCAGTACGTCACGGTCTGGGAGGGCGACGGGCCCGGCGCCGACGAGGAGTTCGAGGTCTCTGGTTCGCGGGTCAGCGCCGCCGGCGACGTCGAGATCGCCGATTTCCGCGTTTCGCATATCGGGCCCGACGGCAACCCCGGGCGAGACGGCTTCGATCCGGCCATCGCCTACAACACGTCAGCGAAGGAGTTCCTCGTCACCTTCGCCGGCGACGGCCTCGCCACCGACAATGAGTTCGAGACCTACGGCCACCGCCTCGCTGATGTGGCGGCTCCGCCCGCAGGCAAGTGCAAGGGCAAGCCGGCGACGGTCGCCCTCGCCGCTGCGGGTAAGACCACCGTCGGCACCAAGGGTCGCGACGTCATCGTCGGCAACTCGGCCTCCAACAAGATCAACTCCGGCGCCGGCAACGATCTCGTCTGCGCCGGAGGCGCCAACGACAAGGTCAAGGCCGGAGGCGGCAATGATCAGGTGCTGGGAGGGGCCGGGAAGGACAGCCTCTCGGGCCAGGGCGGAAAGGACAAATTGCTCGGTCAGGCCGGCAAGGACAGGCTGCTCGGCGGCGGTGCCAAGGACAGGCTGCTCGGTGGCGGCGCCGCCGACTTCATCCGCGGCGGCCCCGGCAAGGACAAGATCGTCGGCGGCCCCGGCAAGGACAACGAGAAGCAGTAGACGGGCCCGGCCGGAGTGGAGCCCGACCGCGAGCGGCGCTACGCCAGCGCCGGCTCCAGCTCGGCCTCGAGGCGGCGCTTGGGCATCGCCCCGATCACCTTCTTGGCGATCTGGCCGTCCCTGAACAGGATCAGGGTGGGGATCGAGAGCACCTCGTAGTTGGCCGCCGTCTGCTGGTTCTCGTCGACGTTGAGGCTGAGAATGGTCAGGTCCTCGCGCTCGGCGTCCATCTCCTCGAGGATCGGGTGGACGACGCGGCAGGGGCCGCACCAGGGAGCCCAGAAGTCGACCAGAACCGGGCCCTCCGCCTCGAGCACGTCTGACTGGAAGGTCGCATCGGTCACATCTGTGAGCTTGCCTGACACAGCTATCGGTCTCCTGTGGTCGTCTCTGACTGGGTCAATACTTCATAAAGTATAGCGAAGGCTATGGGCCCCGCATCCGCATCGCGGGGACCCTCCAGATCGCCTCGGCAACAATAGCCCGGCTCATCTTTGAAGCGCCGACATGCCGGTCGCGGAAGGTGATCGGGACCTCGACCACATGGAAGCCCGCGCGGATCGCGCGGTAGGTGGTCTCCACCTGGAAGGCGTAGCCCCGCGACTGGATCGAGTCGAGGTCTATCGCCTCCAGCACCTCGCGGCGGAAGCACTTGAAGCCGCCGGTCAGGTCCTGCACCCCGACCCCGAGGAGCCCCCGCGCGTAGATGCTGCCGCCACGGCTTATCGCTCTGCGCACCGGCCCCCACTCGGCGACGGCGCCGCCGGGGACATAGCGGGAGCCGATCACCAGGTCGGCGTTTCGGGCCGCGTCGAGGAGCCGCGGCAGGTAGGCGGGAGGGTGGGAGAAGTCGGCGTCCATCTCCAGCACCAGCTCGGCGCCGCCGGCCAGCGCCCGGTGGAAGCCGGCGATGTAGGCCGGGCCGAGGCCCTCCTTGCGGGGGCGGTGCAGGACCTCGACGTCGTCATGGGCGGCGGCCAGACGGTCGGCGATCTCGCCGGTCCCGTCGGGGCTGGAGTCGTCGACGATCAACACCCTGTGCGAGGCGGGCAGCACCTCGCCGACCGCGGCGACGAGGGCCTCGATGCTTTCCGCCTCGTTGTAGGTGGGGAGGATCAGCCAAACGGCTGCTTTGGGGCCCGCGGGCATCCGCGGATGCTAGTTGCCGCCGCCGCCCGGGCCGTGCCCGCCGCTGGGTAGGTTGGAGGCGATGACCAACGCCGAAATCGCCGCCGCCTTCGACGAGCTCGCCGTCCTCTACGAGCTCGACGGCGCCGTCAAGTACCGCGTCCTCGCCTACTCGAACGCGGCTCGGGCGATCCGCGAGAGCCCGGTCTCGGTGGCCGAGCTGGCGCAGGAGGGGAAGGCCACCAGCATCCCCGGCGTCGGCAAGACGCTCGAGCAGAAGATCCTGACGCTGCTCGAGACGGGGACGATCCCCTCCGCGGAGAGACTGCGGGCCAAGTTCCCCCCGACCCTGATCGAGGTGACCCGGGTCCCGCACCTCGGGGCGAAGACGGTCCGGCGCCTCTACGACGAGCTCGACGTCTGCTCCCTCGAGGACCTCAGGGCCGCCGCCGAGGCGCAGAGGATCCGCCGGCTCAAGGGCCTTGGCCCCAAGGTCGAGGAGAACATCCTCGCCTCGCTCGAGCACATGGCCGAGACCACCTCCCCCTCCGGCCGCCTGCTGCTCTCGGCGGTGCGACCGGTCGCCGAAGAGCTGGCGCAGTCGCTGCGGGACCATCCGGCGGCGGAGCAGGTCGAGGTCGCGGGGTCGGTGCGGCGCTGGGCCGAGACCTGCAAGGACATAGACCTGATCGCGACCGCCGTGGAGCCCGAGCAGCTCTCCCGGCATCTCGCCGGCCATCCCCTGATCGCGAGCGCAGGGACGCCCGGTCCCAACGGCGTCCGTGTCCAGACCCACAACGGGGTTTCGGTGGACCTTCGGATCGTCCCCCCCGAGGCCTTCGGCAACCTGCTGCAGCACTTCACCGGGTCGGCGGCGCACAACATCGAGCTGCGCGAGCATGCCGTCGCCAGGGGCCTCTCGGTCTCCGAGCACGGGATCACGGAGGTCGAGTCCGACGAGGTGACCCTCTGCGCCGGCGAGGCCGAGGTCTATGAGCGCCTCGGCTACGCCTACATCGAGCCGGAGCTGCGCGAGGCCCGTGGCGAGCTGCGGGCGGCCCGCGAGGGAGATCTCCCCGACCTGGTCGAGCTGGGCGACGTCCGCGGTGAGCTCCACTGCCACACGACCCTCTCCGACGGGCGCAACACCCTGGAGGAGATGGCCGAGGCCGGGCGCGCCCGAGGCTACGCCTACATGGCGATCACCGACCACTCGGCCAGCCACGGTTTCGGCGACAACGTCACCGAGGAGCGCCTCTGGGAGCGGATCGCCGAGATCCGCGCGTGGAACAGGGGCAGACGGGGCTTCCGGCTGCTCACCGGCTCCGAGGTCAACATCGGCGTCGACGGCTCGCTCGATTACCCCGAGGACCTTCTCGGCGCCCTCGACTGGGTGATCGCCAGCGTCCACACCTCCTTCAGCGACGACGAGGAGGAGATGACCGCGCGGCTGCTGGCAGCGATCGAGAACCCGCTGGTGGACTGCATCGGCCACCTGACCGGGCGCCTGCTGCTTCGCCGCGACCCCTACCCGGTGGACATCGAGGCGATCGCCGAGGCCGCCGCCCGGACGGGGACCATGCTCGAGATAAACGGCAACCCCAACCGCCGCGACCTCTCCGAGCAGCATGCCCGCCTCGCCGCCGAGGCGGGGGCGATGATCGTCCTCACCACCGACGCCCACGGGGTCGAGACCCTGGACAACCTCAAGTACGCGGTGGCGACCGCGCGTCGCGGCTGGCTCAACGCCGAGCAGGTCGCCAACACCCGCGGCTGGCGCGAGTTCAAGCCGATGCGGAAGCGGGCAAGAAGGTGATCCGTCATCGGGGTCGAGAGCGACTCGGAAACAAGCGAGGCTGAGGGCTCTCCCGGGCACCAGCCGACGGGCCGCCGCGCGCTCGATTCCAGCCCCCCGCCCCCGCCGCGCCTCTGATTGAAGAGTTTCAGCACGCCTGGGTACCCAAACCCTTCATCGAACCTTCCGAGGCCTGCTCAACGGGCGCTCGGTGGCGCCCGGGCTACGGGGGCGCGCCGGTTCAGCCGGCCGGCGGTGGCGGAGGGTGGCCGGTGGGCGTCCGCTCGCTGCCGAGTCCCGGGGTCCTGATCAGCACCACCGGGCTGAAGGCCGGGGTCGGCTCGACGTAGAAGCGGGTGCCGTCGCGCTGCTCCACCCCGAGCACAGCCGCCTCGCGGCTGCGCCAGGCGAGCGCGACCAGGAGGGCGTAGCCGGCGCCGATCGCGGCGACACCGGGGAAGAAGAGCCCGAGGCCCCCGGCGATCAGGGCCGTGGCGCCGATCGGCCAGAGCCGGGTGAGCGCGATCCGCGACGGCGACTCGCTCGGCAGCGAGGTCGCCGTCCGCGCCCCGGCGAGGGCGTCGCGGACGCCGTCTGCGGCCCGCTGCGGCCGGCCCAGGTAGAGGCCGACCGCGACCGAGATCGCCCACCACACTGCCGCCACCTTGATCGTGCGGGTGTCGTCGGCGCGACCAACGGCGATCGCCGTGATCGCCCCCAACGCAGTCGCCTCTCCGGCGGCGAGCAGGACGGTGGCGCGGAGGAGGTCGGTGAACGGCATCGGTGCCTTCAGCTTGCCAGCGACCGGAGGATCTCGATCCACTCGCCGGGCCCCCCGACCGCCAGGTCGGCCTCCTCGCGTATCTCTGCCGGCCCCTCCGCCGAGGCGACACCGATGCAGACAGCGTGCTCGAGCCGGCCGGCGGCGAGCATCTCCCGCAGGCGGCGGAAGGCGTCGAGGTCGGTGCGGTCGTCGCCGGCGTAGGCGGCGGCGGTGATCTCCCCACCTGACCCGATCAGGGCCGAAACTGCGGCCCCCTTTCCGCCGCCGCCGGCCGGTCGCAACTCGAGGACCTTGCGCCCCCAGTGCGGCTCGAGGCCGGCGCCGGCGGCGCCGGCGGCGATCTCCCGCGCCCGCGCCCGCGCCTCCTCCTCGTCTTGGGCCCCCCGCCAGTGAAGCGCCTGGATCGGCCCCTTGTCCTCGATCCTGAGGCCAAGGGCCCCCAGCGAGCCGGGATCGAGGCCGGCGAGGTGCTCGGCTGCCGCCTGCTCGCGGCCGTCGACCGAGGGGTCCATCCGCAGTCCGCCGCCGTCCGGCGGCAGCAGCTCGAGACCGTGGTTGCCGGAGTAGGCGATCCCCTCGACCCCGACCAGCTCGCGGGCGACGGCGGCGCGGCGCCCGGAAACGGCGCCGACGACCCCGTAGCGGCCGCGAAGCCCGGCCAGCGCCCGCCGCGCCTCCTCAGGGACACGGGCCTCCTCGGGGCGCTCGACGATCGGCGCCAGGGTCCCATCGACGTCGGTGAGGATCGCGGCGCGGGCCGGGTCGGCCCGAAGTGGGGCCAGCAGCGCCGCTGCACGCTCGGTCGCGGAGTCCGTGGGCATCGGCTCTAGTATCGCCGCCGTGTCACCCGAGACGCTGAAGCTGGCCGGGATTGGAACCGCCGCGGGCGCCTTCAGCGGCCTCTTCGGCGTCGGCGGCGGCACCGTGATCGTGCCGCTGCTGATTCTCCTCTGCGGCTACGGTGAGCGGCTGGCGACTGGAACCAGCCTCGCCGCGATCGTCCTCATCGGCGCCCTCGGGGCCCTCGCCCAAGGGGGGATCTACGGCAACGTCGAGGTCGGCACCGGGCTCTGGCTGGCGCTGCCCGCCATCGTCGGCGTCCTCGCCGGGACCGCGCTCCAGCAGCGGATCCCGCAGCGCGCCGTCTCGCTCATGTTCGCGGTCCTCCTGCTCGCGGTCGCGATCGAGTTGATCGTCTCGTGAGCGAGCTGCTGGCCGCACTTCTGGCCGCCGCCGGCGGAGTCGCCGGCGGCCTCGTCGGGGTCGGTGGCGGCATCCTCTTCGTCCCGGCGATGACCGTCTTCCTCGACCTCAGCCAGGTCCGAGCCGAATCGACCTCGCTGCTGATGATCGTGATCGTCGCCTTCGTCGGGGCCTACCGCCAGCACGGGTACGGCAACGTCCGCCTCCGCGAGGCGCTGGTGATCGGGGTCCTCTCGCCGCTCGGGGTCCTGGTCGGCGTCGTCGTCGCCAACGCCGTTCCTGAGCGGGCGCTGAAGCTGGCCTTCGCCGCTCTCGCCCTGTTCTTCGCTCTGCAGCTGACTCGGCGCGCGCTGCGCGCGCCGGCGACCGAGGAGCGCTAGGGGGTGAGCGATGCCCTGCGCATCAACCACCGGCTATCGATCCCGCTGAGCGAGATCGAGCTGCGCGCGAGCCGCTCCTCCGGCCCCGGCGGCCAGCATGCAAACGTCACCGCTTCGCGAATCGAGGCCGTCTTCGACCTCGAGGCGTCGGACAGTCTGTCGCCGCCGCAGCGGGCCCGGCTGACCCAGCGCTTTGGGACGCGGGTGACCGCCGTCGCCCAGGACGCCCGCAGCCAGGCTCGCAACCGCCAGCTGGCGTTGGAGCGGTTGCGGGCAAAGCTGCGCGAGGCCCTGGCGACACCGAAGCCGAGGCGCCAGACCCGTCCCAGCCGTGCGGCGAGGGAGCGGCGCCTTGAGCAGAAGCGGCGGGCCTCGGTGCGCAAGCGCGAGCGTCGCCGGCCGGACTCGGGTGAGTACTGAGGTCGAGCGGGCGCCCGGCGGGTCGCGATCAGGACGGCAGGCCGTGCTCGAGCGCGCCCTTGACCTGGGCGTCGAGGGCGTTGAGCCGGTACAGCGCGATCGCCTCGGCCGAGGGGAAGGAGCGAA
Source organism: uncultured Actinomycetes bacterium (assembly GCA_963840235.1). GTDB lineage: Bacteria > Actinomycetota > Thermoleophilia > Solirubrobacterales > 70-9 > JBBRHQ01. The sequence continues at coordinate 30,090 of CAWIYC010000009.1, read as the reverse complement.
CCCGCAGGGCCTCGGGGCCGTGGTGGGCGAGGATGCAGGAGAGCAGCGCCGTCCGCCGCTGCGCCGGGAGGCCGCCGCCGGCGGCGCCGACGATCTCGGCGCCGATCTGGAGGTGGCCGAGAAGGCGCCCCTCCTCGCTGATGCCGATCTCCGCCCCGTAGACGAACTCGCCTGTCTTGCCGACGTCGTGCAGCAGCGCCGCCGCCATCAGCAGGTCGGAGTCAAGCCGCGGGTGCAGCGGCGCCAACTCCGTGACCATGGTCGCGACCGCGACCGTGTGCTCGATCAGCCCGCCGAGGTAGGCGTGGTGGCCGCCGCGGGTGCAGGGAGCGCGGCGGAACTCCGCGGCGGTTGCGCCTGAGATCAGGACCGACTCGACGACCTCGCGCAGCCCGGGGTCGTGGACCTCTCGGATCAGGTGCTCGAGGAAGCCCTCGAGCTCCTCGCGGTCGCGGTAGGCGGAGGGCAGGAACTCGGCAGGGTCCATCTCCCCCTCGGCCAGCGGGCGGACGTCGTCGAGCTCGGCGACGAGCCGGCCGCGGAAGCGCTCGACCCGGCCGCGAACCTCGACCGCGTCGCCGCGATCGAAGCGGGCGCCGATCGAGTCGACGTCGCGGAAGATCCGCGCCGGGATTGCCCCGCTGCGATCGCGAAGCTCGAGCGCCAGGTAGGCAGAGCCGGTGCGGGCTGTGAGCCGGTCCTTGCGGGCGCAGGCGTAGCGGCCGCGGAATGCGCGCCCCGGCGTCAGCTCGGCGATGGTCGGGCTCTCGCCAGGGGCGGGTTGGGTGATCTGGGCGGCGGCTTCCATCACCTCAATCCTGCCCGCCGGGGCGGACGCGGCCCGCCCGGGCACCGGCTCCCATCGTCTAGTCTCAAGCCGTGGAACCGCTGGTCTGGGAAGAAGGGGATCTGCCGCAGCTGCGCTCGCCGATCCTCGTCTGCGCCTTCCGCGGCTGGAACGACGCCGCAGCGGCCGCCTCAACCGCCCTCGAGACCGTCGCCGGCTCCCTCGACGCCGAGGTGATCGCCCAGCTCGACCCAGAGGAGTTCTTCGATTTCCAGGCCAACCGGCCGACGATCACCCTGACCGAGGGCCAGACCCGTCACATCGAGTGGCCGGAGAACACCATGCTGGCGGCGCGGGCCCCCAACGCCGAGCGCGATCTGGTCCTCCTCGACGGGACCGAGCCCAACCTTCGCTGGCGCACCTTCTCCGACTCGGTGGCCGGCGCCGCTCACCGGCTCGGGGTCGGCACGGTGATAACGCTCGGCGCCCTCCTGGCCGAGGTCTCCCACACGCTGCCGGTGCCGATCACCGGCCTCGCCTCCGACGAGGAGCTGGTGGACGAGCTCGAGCTTCAACGCTCCAACTACGAGGGCCCGACCGGGATCGTCGGCGTCGTTCACGACTCCTGCCGCCGAGCCGGGATGAAGTCGGCCTCGCTCTGGGCGGCGGTCCCCCACTACGTCGCCTCGGTCCCGAACCCGAAGGCGGCGCTGGCGCTCCTTCGCCGCCTCGAGAGCCTCACCGGGGTCTCCGTCGACGCCGGCGATCTGGAGGACGAGACCTCCAGCTACGAGGAGCAGGTCGGCCGTGCCGTCGCCGCCAACCCCGAGATCGAGGAGCTGGTGGCGCGGATCGAGGAGGAGCAGGTCGACGCAGAGGCCGATGAGGAGGAGATGCCGTCGGGCGACACGATCGCGCGCGACTTCCAGCGCTTCCTCCAGCAGCACGGCGACGACGCCAGCTGAGCCTCAGCTCTCGGCTGCGGGGCAGATCAGCCGGTAGTCGCACCAGCCGCAGACCGTCGGCGAGGGCCTCGGCTCGAAGTCCTGGCCCATGACCCCCTCGCCGACCTGGAGCACGGTGCGCTCGACCCGCTCGGCGTCGTCGGGGGCGGCCTCGACCGCGACCTTCTCCGCGTCGAGGACGTAGTAGTAGCTGCCCGTGGTGGCCTCGAGGTCCCAGGCCTCACGGGCGGCGATGCGGTAGAGCGAGAGCTGCAGGTCCTCGGCCAGCTGGGCCTTGGTCTGCCGCTCGCCGGTCTTGTAGTCGATCAGCTCGTGCTCGCCTCCGGGGAGGCGGTCGACGCGGTCGACCCGGCCGCGGACGTGGTGGGGGCCGATCTGGAAGTCGAACTTGCGCTCCAGCCAGACCGGCTCGGCCTCGGAGTCGCGCTCGCGCTCCCAGTAGAGGCGCATCGCCTCGCGGGCGCGGTCGCGGAACTGCAACTCGTCGTCGGAGGTGCCGAAGCCCGAGCGCCGCCAGCCCGCCTCGAACAGCCGCATCAACCGCCGCAGGCCGTCCTCACCGCCCTCGCCGGCGACGCGCTCCTTGTGGAAGCGCTCGAGGACATTGTGGATCAGGATCCCGAATCGCTGGTTGATCGTCGGCTCCTGCGGGATGCCGAAGACGCGGGCGAACTTGTACTTCAGCGGGCAGGTGAGATAGAGGCCGAGGTCGGAGGCGGAGAGCTTCAACCCCTCCCCGCGGCGAGGAAGGAAGGCCTCCAGCGAGGGCTCCTCGCGAGCCGCGATCAGCTCGCGCCGACGGCCCCGCTCGCGCTCCTCGTCGAGCAGGTACTCGTCCAGGGAGGAGGCGTCCAGCTCGGCCTGTTGCTCAGGGGTCGCGACCTGTCGCAGCAGGCCGTTGATCGCCTCGATCGCATCCGCGGTCGGCTCGCTGCCGGGCCGCTGCGCCAGCGCCGCCAGCTTGATCAGCTCGAGGTGGCGGGCGATGGCGCGGTTGACGTCGATCGCCGTGTCCAGGCGCGGCTCGGAGAGCTCGCGGCCGGCCTTCCAGGAGCCCTCCAGGACCTCGTCGCGCAGCATCCGGTAGGTGGCGTGCAGGCCCTCGGCCGGGCCGAAAAGCTCCTCCTCGTGGATCTCCTCGCTGGCCCCGAGGACCGTGCGCGCCTCCTCATACAGCGGCGAGGGCCTGGTGGGGCCGTCGCGGTCGCGCTCGACCCAGGAGAGGACGAGGCAGGCACGGGCGCGGGTCATGGCAACGTGCAGGGTCCGCCGGCGCCGTGCCATCAGGGCCGCCGCCCCGGCCTCGGCCGGGGGCTCTGCAAGCAGCTCGGGCGGGACCGCGGGCGGGCCCGGGGCGCGCTCGGCGGCGTCGGAGCGCTCCAGCCCCAGCACGTAGACGTGGTCGAACTCGAGCCCCTTGGCGTCGGCGAGGGCGATCACCTGCACCGACCCCGGCGCCGGGACCTCGTCGTCGCTGCCGAGCTCGACCCCGGCGTCGGCGACGGCGCTGAGGTAGCGGACGAAGTCGCGGGTCGAGGCCTGCGGCTCGCGCCGGGTCCAGGCCGCGGCCAGCTCTGCCAGGCGCGAGAGGCTGAGCAGGCGCTCGGCGGCCTCCGGCTGGGCGGCGAAGAGGCGCTGGCGCCGGAGGCCGACGCGCTCGATCAGCCGCCTGACGAAGACGTCGGCGCGGCGCTCCTCCAGCGCCGCCGAGGCGGCCTGGTGGAGCTTGAGGAACCCCTGTATCCGCTCCCGCGCCTCGGGCCCGATCTGCGGGCTCTCGAGCGCCGCCGCACAGGCCGAGACCATGTCGAGCTTGCGGCGCCGCGCGATCGTCGTCAGCCGCGCCAGGTCCACCGAGCGCAGCTCCACCGGCGGCCGCGTCAGCGCCCGCGCCGCTGCGGCCGAGTCGTCGGGATCGGCGAGCACCCGCAGCCAGGCGATCGCGTCGCGGACCTCGGGGCGGCGGAAGAGCGCCGCCGGCCCCGCCAGGTGGAAGGGGATGCTGCGCTCCTCCAGCGCCGCGGCGACGGCGCTGCCGCGGCGCGAGGGCTCGTCGACCATGACGCAGATCGACTGCGGCGCGATCCCCCCGGCGATCAGGTGCTCGACCTCACGCGCGACCGCCTGCGCCTGGGCGCGCTCGTTGCGAGAGCGCCAGAAGCGAACGGAGACGTCGGTGTCCTCGGCCCGGCCGGGCTTCTCCAGGCGGTCTGGAATCGCGGCGACGACGGCGCGGGCCGCGTCCATCACCTCGCTGCCGCCCCGAAGGCAGCGGTCGAGGACGACGACGTCGGCATCTGGATGGAGCTCGCGGAACCAGGAGGCGGTGCGGGCCCCGGGGCCGCGGGTGGCCTGGTCGTCGTCGAGGGCGCAGAGCAGGTTGGAGTTGTCGGCGCCCAGCTCGGCCAGGATCGCCCAGCGGGCGAGGGTCGCGTCCTCGAGCTCGTCGACCATGGTGAAGCGGAAGCGAGAGGCGATCTCGCGGCGGGTGTCGGCGCGCCCGGAGAGAAGCCTCCTCAGCGCCAGCGAGACATCGCCGGAGTCGAGGCTGCCGGCGGCGGCGAGGATGCGGTCGTGGGCGGCGTAGAGCTCGGCGAACTCGCGCTCGCGTCGGGCCGCCTCGCGGGCCGCCTCGTCGGCGGCGGCCTGCAATCGCTCCCCGGCCAGGGCGGCGAGGGTCTCGGGGCCGACGGCCTCCGCCTTGAGCGCGTCGATACGGCGCAGCAGGCGTGCCAGCAGGCCGGCGGGGTTGCCGCGGATCTCGTGGTGTCGCAGCGGCAGCTCCTCGAGGCGGTCGAGCAGCATCGCCAGCCGCTCGGCCGGGCCGAGGACGTCGAAGAAGGGGTCGAGCCCGGCCTCAGAGGAGTAGTCGTTCAGCAAGCGCTCCCCGATCGCCTCCCAGGTCCCGATCCAGAGCTCCTCGTAGGGGCCCTCCAGCAGGGCCTCGGCCCGCTCGCGAAGTCGCGCCGCCGCGGCGCGGCTGGAGGCGATCACGAGGACGTGCTCGGGACCCGTTCCCTCCTCGGCCAGCCGCGCCAGCCGCCGCGCCAGTACCTCGGTCTTCCCGCTCCCGGCGGCGCCGATGACCAGCAGCGGGCCCTCGCCGTGTGCGATCGCGAGGCGCTGGGAGTCGGTTAGTGCGCCCTCTCCGCTCCCCGGCGGGGCCTCGTCCTCGGGCCCCAGGCGGGCAAGACTCGGTTCCGGCTCGGCGGCAGGCACGCTCACAAAGCTACCGAGCCGCGCCGACCGCGCCTCCGTAGCATGGAGGGGGTGAGCGAAGAACCCGGATCGCAGGCCCCCGAGGCGGCCGCCGATGCCCTCGGCGCCGACTGGCTCGGCGCCTGCCGGCGGGCGGTCGCGGCCCAGCGGCGGATCTTCGAGGAGGTGCGCGGGATCGACGAGCGCACCGTCTATGACGGCGTCGGCGAAGGTGGGGATCACACCCTGGTGATCGACCGCCGCGCCGAGGACGCGGTTTTCGAGCAGCTCGAGGCGCTCGGCGCCGAGGGAGCCTCCTTCACCGCGATCTCCGAGGAGCGCGGCGAGGTCGCCTTCGGCGACGGCGGCGAGCTGCGGGTTGTGATCGACCCGATCGACGGCTCGCTAAACGCCCGCCGCCACCTGCCCTCGTTCAGCCTCAGCCTCGCCGTCGCTACGGGGCCGAGCATGGCCGACGTCGAGTTCGGCTACGTCTATGACTTCGGCGCCGGCGAGGAGTTCTTCGCTCGCCGCGGCGGCGGCGCCTTCCTCGACGGCGAGCCGCTCTCCACTCGCCGCAGCGAGAGGGGCCTGGTCGTCGTCGGGCTGGAGTCGGCAAAGCCCGGGTTCGCCCTGCCGGTGATCGACGCCCTGGTCGGCGACGTCTACCGCCTGCGGGTTATCGGCTCGATCGCGATCACGATGTCCTACGTCGCCGCCGGCCGGCTCGACGGAATGCTCAGCCTGAGGCCGTGCCGCTCCGTCGACGCCGCCGCCTCGCAGCTGATCGTCCACGAGGCCGGCGCCGAGTGCGGCTTCGGGGACCTCGAGCTGGGGGAGGCGGGGCTCGGCCTCGACGAGCGTTTCCCCGTCGCCGCCGCGGGCACTGTCGAGGGGCTGCAGACTCTGCGTGCGGCGCAACAACGGGGCCACGGCGAATGAGCGAGCCCACGCCCTCGGTGATCGATTGGAACCTGGCTGGGCGCGTCGCCCGCGGGGTGGCCGGTAACGGAACCGGCAAGCGCTCGGTCCGTCGCGCCGACCTGCGCCGCGCCGCCCGCGGCAGCGTCACCCTGGTGCGGGACTTCACCGGTCTGGAGACCAGGGGCCGGCTGCCTTCGGCCGAGGTGGTCGACCGACGCGAGTGGATCGACGTCAACATCGCCTCGCTGCGGGCGATGTCGGCCGAGGCCGAGGCCGAGTTCGCCCGCTCGATGCAGCTGCCGGGGCCGCTGGGCCCGGGGCTGCGGGCACTCGCCGGCGCGGCCGCCGGGGTAGAGATGGGGGTGGTCAGCGGATTCCTCGCGCAGCGGGTCCTGGGGCAGTACGACGTGGCGCTGATCGGCCCCTCGCGGCCGCCGAGGCTGCTGTTCGTCGCCCCCAACCTGGCCGAGGCGCAGAAGAGCCTCGGCGCCGACCGCGAGACCTTCCTGCGCTGGATCGCGATCCACGAGGCGACCCACGTTGTCCAGTTCAGCGCCGTCCCCTGGCTGCGCTCCTACATCGGCGGCATCGGCGAGGAGCTGCTGGGCGGCGCTTTCGCCCAGGTCAGCCTGGGCGATCTGGCGACGATGGCCGGGCGGCTGCTTCGCCCCGATCCGCGCCGGCTGGTCGAGGCGATCCGCAGCGGCGACTGGACCTCGCCCTTCATGAGCCTCCCGAGACGGCGGCTGGTCGACAGGCTGCAGACGACGATGTCGGTCGTCGAGGGCTACTCGGACCATGTGATGGACGGGGTCGGAGAGGAACTCGGTCCCGCCTACGCAGGGCTGCGCGACCAGGTCGAGAACCGGCGCGCCCAGCGCGGCCCCCTCGACGCGCTGCTCTCGCGACTGTTCGGGATGGAGATGAAGTTGCGCCAGTACCGCCTCGGCAAGGCCTTCTGCGACGAGGTCGCCGGGCGGCGGGGGATCGAGACCCTGAACCTGGTCTGGTCGGAACCGGCGGCTCTGCCGCGCCCGTCCGAGCTCGAGCGCCCCGGTCGCTGGCTCTCCCGCGTCGCCTGAACCCCCAAGCGCCGCTGCCCAAGCGCCGCTGCCGAGAGTGCAATTAGTCACCTATCCGATGACTCAGCGCACTCTCGCCGTCGGGCTCCGAGTAACCGGGCGGTGAGCGAGGTTTACAAACAGGTGTTCGGGTACCTGTTACACTACGAACATCCTTACAGATAAGTAGATCGAGCAAACCCTGAGGGGGTTGAGGACTAAATGGCAACACAGAAGAGCACCAACAAGACCCAGGCTACGCGCACCAAGACGCAGGCCAGGAGCACGGCTGCCAGGAGCACGGCTCAGGCCGCCAAGCCCGAGAAGAGCCCGGTAGTCAAGGCCGCCGAGACCGCCGTCGACGTTCCCGTCGGCGTCGCTCTGACCGTCTCCGATCGCGTCTCCGACCTGGTCGAGCCCTGGACCGACCGCACCGGGGCCGAGAAGCAGATCAAGGCCTACCGGACCCAGCTGACCCGCAGCCTCAAGCGGGCCGAGCGCCGGGGCAGCAGCGCCCGTCGCAAGGCGACCACCGAGGCAAGGCGGACCCGGACCCGTTTCGAGCGCGAGGTCCGTCGCGTCGAGCGCGAGGCCCGCAAGAGCCAGCGCCGCGCCGGCACCACCGTGCGGCAGAACCGCCGCAAGGTCGAGACCCAGCTGAAGCGCAACCGCCGCGAGGCCGAGAAGCAGGTCCGCAAGGTCTCCAAGCGCGCGGAGAAGGTCCAGTCCGACGTCAGCAAGGTCGTCGAGGAGCGGTCCTCGCGCGCCCAGGAGCTGGTCGGTCAGGTCAGCGACCAGGTCGCGTCGCTGCGCTAATCGCTTAACCCGGGCCGCCGCGGAGAGGCGGACGACCCGGGGCGGATCTGCCGGCACACATACCTCGCCGGCAGAAGCAGCACCCTCTCCTCCCCGCCAACCGCCCCCTCGTGGGGCGGTTGGCTTTTTTCGGGGCGGCGCCGGGGCATTCCCCTGGCGCGCCAACCGCCCGCGGGGAGCTGCAGGCGAGCTTTATCCTCCGCCCCGTTCGCTGAACGGTTTCAGCCTCTATGGGTACTGCAACTCTTCAGCGAGCCGCCGAGCCCGATTCGGCGCCCGCTCAGCGACCGCGGACAGTCAGCGCCGGTGAGGCGGCGGGCAGGTAGGGCCAGAGGCTCTGCCGGGGTGTGTAGGCGCGGAAGTGGAAGACCGCCCCCCGCGAGTCGGGGTCGGAAAATCGGTAACCCAGCCTGAAGCGGCCGGACCGCGGATTCGAGGGGAAGGCCCTGAACTCGGTCCAGGGCACGCTCCCGACCCGGTTGGTGCGAGTCCAACCCGTTATCCGCGATATCTCGGAGTAGGAGTACCCCTCCGCCAGCAGCGTCAGGGCGCGAAGTTCCTGGGGCTTGAGGCTCTGCAGCGCCTCGCGGCTGCGGGCAACGCGCTCGCGGCGCTCGGTCAGATCGGCCGGGCCTGCGCGGTCGGACGGGATCGTCTGAACCCAGTCCGCCCTGTCGTCGTCGCGGTTCGGGGGAGCCGGCGATCCGAGGATCCGCTCGCGATTGCGACGGACGGCGAGGGCCTCGTGCTTGGTCACCGTCTGCATCCAGCGGATCAGCTGGCGGGGGTCGTCGGTCGGCGCCTTGGTGAGGAGGATCTCGAGAGCGCGCTGGTAGGCGTCCTCGGCGTCGTCGGAGCAGAGTGAGTAGCGCCGGGCGGTCCGCTTCAGGGTCCGCTCGTGCCGCTTGATCAACTCGAGTGCGGACCGTTTGCGCGCAGCCTCCCCCGGCGCCGATCGGTCGGCGGCGAGACCCGTCGATGTTGCGCGGTCCATCGCGGTCACCCATCCCCCCGGGCAGCGCTGCCCGCCCCGGAATCCAAGAACGCCGTTCCTGAAGGCCCTTGTATCAATCGGCATTCCGATTTGCGCAGCTTGCGTGGATCGCCCATGTCCGGTTTCGCCGCTGCGACGGATTGCGTCATTTGCAGGTAAAGACGCGGAGGGCGATGCCTTCTCCCCCTTCCCGCGCCCTGGAAAAGCCGCAAATTGCGAACTTGCTGAAACTGTCGCTATTTGCGCAGAATTCCGCCCGCCCGCGCCTCGTCGCCGCCGATCGCGGCGCTGTTGTCTAGATTGCGGCGCCCGATGAGTTTCCCCCGCGCGAAATTGCGTCTGCCCCGAGACGGCGGCAGGTGAGCACCTCCCTTGTCACCGGCGGCGCCGGCTTCCTCGGCTCGCACCTCTGCGAGCGGCTGCTCGAGGCCGGCCACCGGGTGATCTGCATCGACAACCTCGACACCGGCACGCTGGAGAACATCGAGCACCTCCGCAACGGCGATTTCGAGTTCCTCCAGCACGACATCACCGAGTACGTCGAGATCGCCGACGACGTCGACTTCATCTACCACCTCGCATCTCCGGCCAGCCCGATCGACTACCTGCGCCTGCCCCTGCACACGCTCAAGGTCGGCTCCTACGGCACCCATCACATGCTCGGGGTGGCCAAGCTCAAGCGGGCCCGCTTCCTGCTGGCCTCGACCTCAGAGGTCTACGGTGACCCCCAGATCCACCCCCAGCCCGAGAGCTACTGGGGCAACGTCAACCCGATCGGCCCCCGCGGCGTCTACGACGAGGCCAAGCGCTACGCCGAGGCGCTGACGATGGCCTACCACCGCCAGCAGGGGGTGGACACGGCGATCGTTCGCATCTTCAACACCTACGGCCCCCGCATGCGCCCCCACGATGGCCGCGCGATCCCGACCTTCATGCGCCAGGCACTTCAGGACAAGCCGCTGACCGTCTTCGGCGACGGCAGCCAGACGCGCAGCTTCTGCTTCGTCGACGACGAGGTCCGCGGCCTCGTCGCCCTGGCCGAGTCCGACGTCCACACCCCGGTCAACATCGGCAACCCGAACGAGTTCACACTGCTGCAGCTGGCCGAGACGATGATCGAGGTCACCGACTCGAAGTCGGAGATCGTCTTCGCCGCTCTCCCGGTGGACGACCCGCAGGTGCGCCAGCCCGACATCGCCCGCGCTCGCGAGCTGCTCGGCTGGGAGCCCAAGGTCGAGCTCGCCGACGGGCTGCGGATGACGATCGAGCAGGCCGGTCGGGAGCGCCTGATCGGCACCGTCGACTGAGCCGCCGAGGGATGCCCGAGGTCCCGGCCGCACTCGTCCCCGCCGCCCGCCTCGCGATGCGGGGGATGGGGCACCTGCCGCGCTCGGTTCAGCAACGGATCGCCGGGTCGCCGATCGTGATCGACGGGCAGCGGCTCGAACCGGAGATCCAGATGATCCTGACGCTCGAGGAGCGGGTGGGGGAACGGCCCTACCACGAGCTTCCGCTCGAGGAGGCCCGGCGCAAGCTGGTCGAGGACGCTCTGCTGATCGCGGGCCCGCCGGCCGAGCTGGGCGAGCTGTGCCGACTCAGCGTCGGGGGGGCGGAGGGCCCGCGCGAGGCGCGGCTCTACGTTCCCGAGGACGCCGCCGACCCGGGCGGCCTGCTGGTCGCCTTCCACGGCGGCGGCTGGACCCTCGGCAGCCTTGACAGCCACGAGCCGGCCTTCCGCCTCCTCGCCCGCGACTCCGGCGTGCGGGTGCTCTCGGTCGATTACCGGCTCGCCCCCGAGCATCGCTTCCCGGCCGCGGCCGAGGACGCCCTCGCCGCCTTCCGCTGGGCGGTCGAGCACGCGGCCGACCTCGGCGCCGACCCGGCCCGGATCGGGGTCGGCGGCGACAGCGCCGGCGGCAACCTCAGCGCCGTGGTCGCCCAGCTCGCCGCTCGCGACGAGGTCCCGCCCGCCTTCCAGGCCCTGGTCTACCCGGTCACCGACCTCGCCTCGAAGTCGCGCTCCTACGAGCTCTTCCGTGAAGGCTTCTACCTCACCGAGAAGCAGATGGAGTGGTACGACGCCCACTACCTCGGCGACCTCTCCCAGGCGGAGGATCCGCGGGCTTCGCCGCTGCTGGCGCCGGACCTCTCCGGCCTCGCCCCCGCCTACGTCACCGTCGCCGGCTTCGACCCGCTGCGCGACGAGGGGATCGCCTACGCCCAGCGCCTGCTCGAGGCCGGGGTCGAGGTCGAGCTCGACATCCACCGCGGCCTCGTCCACGCCTTCATCAACATGGCCGCCGTCAGCCGGGCCTGCGAGGCCGCGCTGCGCGACCTCTGTGCGGCCGTGCGGGCCCGGCTCGGCGGCTGACCCTCGCCCCGGCGCCCCCGCACCTATCCTTCCGCCAGATGCCCGAGGAGACCGACACCCGCGACATCGCCCCCCTCGTCGGCCCCGAGGACGAGCGCGTCTTCACCGACTCCGGCATCGAGATCGAGCCCCTCTATGACGAGGACGACGTCGCCCCCGGGCTCGAGCAGCGCCTCGGGGAGCCCGGCTCGCCGCCGTTCACCCGCGGCATTCACGAGCGCATGTATCGCGACCGCCTCTGGACCATGCGCCAGTACGCCGGCTTCGCCAGCGCCGAGGACACGAACGAGCGCTACCGCTACCTGATCGAGCACGGCTCCACCGGGCTCTCGATGGCCTTCGACCTGCCGACCCAGCTCGGCCGCGACTCCGACGACCCGCTCTGCCGCGGTGAGGTCGGGCGCACCGGGGTCCCGATCGACACGATCGAGGACATGCGGATCTGCTTCGACCAGATCCCCCTCGACGGCGTCTCGACCTCGATGACGATCAACGCGCCGGCGGCGATCCTGCTGCTGCTCTACGAGCTGGTCGGCGAGGAGCAGGGGGTGGAGGCGGAGAAGCTCCACGGCACGGTCCAGAACGACGTGCTCAAGGAGTACATGGCCCGCGGCAACTACATCTACCCGCCCGAGCCGACGATGCGGCTGACCACCGACATCTTCGAGTACTGCCACCGCCGGGTGCCGAAGTGGAACACGATCTCGATCTCCGGCTACCACATCCGCGAGAAGGGCTGCTCCGCCGTGCAGGAGGTCGCCTTCACCCTCTCCAACGCGATCGCCTACGTCGAGGCGGCGCTCGAGCGCGGACTGAAGATCGACGAGTTCGCGCCCCGCCTGGCCTTCTTCTTCAACTGCCACAACAACGTCTTCCAGGAGGTGGCCAAGTTCCGCGCTGTGCGGCGGATGTGGGCGGAGATCGTGCGCGAGCGCTTCGGCGCCAGCGAGGAGGACTCGATGAAGATCCGCTTCCACACCCAGACCGGCGGCGTCACCCTCCAGGCCCAGCAGCCCGAGGTCAACATCATCCGCGTCGCCCTGCAGGGATTCGCCGCGGTCGCCGGCGGCACCCAGTCGCTCCACACCAACGGCTTCGACGAGGCCCTGGCGCTGCCGACCGAGCGCTCGGCGCGGATCGCCCTGCGCACGCAGCAGGTGCTCGCCCACGAGTCCGGCGTCGCCGACACCGTCGACCCCTTCGCCGGCTCCTACTTCGTCGAGTCGCTCACCGACGAGATCGAGGCGCGGGCGAAGGAGCTGATGGCGAAGGTGGAGGAGCTGGGCGGCTCGGTCGAGGCGCTCGACTTCATGCAGCGCGAGATCGAGGAGTCGGCCGCCTCCTACCACGAGCGCTACCGCACCGGCCAGGACATCATCGTCGGCGTCAACCGCTACGTCACCGAGACCGTCGACGACGTCGACATCCTCCGCGTCGACCCGGCCTCCGAGGAGCACCAGCTGCGGCGGCTGGCCGCCTTCAAGGCGGCCCGCGACACCGAGGCGGTCGAGGCCAGGCTCGAGGGGCTGCGCGAGGCGGCCCGCGGCGAGGCCAACCTGCTCGACCCGATCCGCGAGGCGCTGCGCGCCGGCGCCTCGATCGGCGAGGCCTGCGGCGCCATGCGCGACGTCTTCGGCGAGTACCGCGGCGGGGCGTTCTTCTAGGGCAGGACCGGCCGCAACGGAACCGATGAGCGCGAGCGACCCCACCACGCCGGTCCCATCGGCGCGGTCTGCTCCGGCGGAAGCCGGTCAGGCGTCGATCTCCAGCGCCGCCCTGATCGTCGTGCGGATTGACGGCGCTCGGCTTCGCGATCCGCGTGGCGCTACTCGGCCAGAGCCTCTTCGGCGACGAGCTCGCGACCTACTGGGTCGTCACCAACCACTCGGTCTCGGCGGCGTCTGGGACGTCGTCCACTGCGACGCCGAGATCACGCCGCCGCTCTACTTCCTGCTGGCGAAGCTGGCGACCTAGATCGACGTCTCCCCGGAGATGCTGCGGCTGCCCTCGCTGATCGCCGGCACGGCGACGATCCCGCTGACCTACCTGCTCGGGGCGCGCAGCGTCGGGCCGCCGCGCGGCCGTCGTTGGCGGCGGCGCTGGTCACCCTCAGCCCCTTCCTCATCTACTACTCGACCGAGGCACGGGGCTACGCAGGTGATGATCGCGCTGCTGCTCGCCTCGACCCTGGCGCTGCTGCGGGGTGTCGAGGGCGGCGGCCTGCGCTGGTGGGTCGCCTACGCGGCCTTCTCCTGCGCGGCGATGTACACGCCACTACACGGTCGCCTTCGCCCTCGCCGCCCAGGCGGTGTGGGCGCTGTGGGCGCACCCGGGCGCCCGCCGTGCGGTGCTGCTGGCCAACCTCGGCGCAGCCCTCGCCTTCCTGCCCTGGATCACGGGGTTCCTCGCCGACATGAACTCGCCGACCACGGACATCCTCTCGCTGCTGCAGCCGTTCACCTGGGAGGCGATCCGGGTTTCGGCCTCGAGCACTGGTCGGATCGGCTACGCCTACGCGGTGCATGCCCCTGCGGCGACCTCCCCGGCCACCCCGCCCTGGTGCTGCTCGGTCTCGGTCTGCTCCTCGCCCTCGGCGCGCTGGTGGCGTCACGGCTGCGGAAGGCGGCAGGGCCGCCGGAGACCGGATCAGCCGCGGGCTGGTGCTGATCCTCGCGCTGGCGCTTGCGACCCCGGTCGGGCGAGGCCCTCGTCAGCGCGGTCTCGACCAACCTCTTCGGGACCCGCAACCTGGCCGCCGCCTGGCCGGGTTGCGCCCTGCTGGTGGGGGCGCTGCTGACCAGTTCGCCCCGCCGCCCCCTCTGGATCGCCTCGACCGGCCCTGGTGCTCGCCGCCTTCGCGATCGGCGCGGTGAAGATGTTCGGCGTCGGCGCCCAGCGCCCCGACTACGACGGCCCTGCGGCGGTCGATCCGGGCCGAGGCCGAACCCTCCGACAGCGTCATCGAGGTCGTCTTCAGCCCCGGACCCCTGTCCAACCTCGACACCGAGCTAGGCGACCGCTACCCGATCGTCCGCATAGGGGCGCCGCAGCAGCGCGACCATCCCTTCAACGCCTACGACCCGAAGCTGACCCCCGAGCAGATTGCCCGGGCGACGATCGCCGCGACCGGACCGGGCGGGCGAGTCTTCGTGGTCGGCGGGCGCCGCGGGACGCAGGGACCAACGGAGAGGGAGGTCCTGCGTCTGCTGCGTCCCCGCTTCAGGATCGCCGGCGTCCGCGTCTTTGAGGGGCTCTACCCGGTCGAGCTCCTGGTCCTCAAGCCCAGCCGGGCGCCGGCGAGCACCGCCGGAGGCTGAGTCAGGCGCCGCCGCGTCCGCCCTCGCGCTCGAACCCGGAATCGGGGTCCGACTTGCCAGCGTCGGGGTGAAACAGCGGCTCGGCCCTGGGAAGGCGCCGCGGCGCGCGCAGTCGCCAGCGAAGGATGAGCTGGATCATGCGCATCCCTATCGTCAGTGCCGCCAGCGGGTCTCCCGTGGCCGAGGAGGTACCCACCCGTGGCAGGTAGTTGACCGGGACCTCGACGTAGCGGCAGCCGGAGGTGATCGTCAGCAGCAGCAGCTCCGCTCCGGCGTGGTTGCCGCCGACGGCCATCTCCTCGGCAACCCGGTCAGCCATCTCGCGGCGGAAGAGGCGGTACGAGCAGCCGACGTCGCTGAGGTGGGTCGTGTTGAAGAGGAACTCGACCATCTTTCCCACCCCCCAGTTGCCCCAGCGAAGGAACCAGTTCATGTTGGCTCCGTGCCAGATCAGCTCCCGCGTGGTCCTGGTGCCGAAGACTGCGTCGCATTCGTTGCTGTAGACGAGCAGCTTCTTGATGTCCTCCGGGAGGAAGGTGCCGTCGGGCTCGGCGAGCACGACCAGGTCCCCGCTCGACTCGAGCAGTCCGCGCCTGGTCGCGTGCCCGTATCCCTGCCTGGGCTCGAAAACCTCGACCGCCCGGGTCTTGGCGACCTCCTCGCTGGTGCCGGGCTCGGCGTTGTTGTTGACGACGAGTACCTCGTCGACGACGCCGGTCCCGAAGAACCCCTCGATCACCCGCCGGATCGACCCACGCTCCGCGTAGGTCATCAGCACTACCGAAACTTGCTTTCCGTTCCCACATTCGAGGGCGCGATCCTAGTTGCTCCCGGCTGCAGGCCGAGCGGCTGTGCCCAAAGGCTGCCAAGATGCCAGCCGCGATGCCGATGAATTCCCTGCAATGCCGGAACGTACAGCCCCTCCCGTGAAGATCACCGGCGAGCGCGTCGTCAGCCCGGCCGGGGGCTTCAACCCGACCTGGCAGCGCCACGTCGCCGCCTACGCCCTCTCCGAGCCCTTCCTCGGCCCCGGCAAGGTTGCTCGACCTCGGCTGCGGGGTGGGCCACAGCTACCACCTGCTCGCCCCACGGGAGACGGTCGGCGTCGACATCGACCCCGAGGCCCTCGCCGGGCAGGACCGCGAGACGGTGGTCGCCGACATGCGCCACCTGCCGTTCGAGGCGGCGAGCTTCTCCTCGGTCCTCTCGGTGCAGTCGCTCGAGCACGTCCCCGACCCCGAGAGGGTGGTGGCGGAGGCGGCACGCGTGCTCGAGCCCGACGGCGTCGCGGTCTTCGTCACTCCGAACCGGCTGACGCTGGGCAGGCCGGACGAGATCATCGACCCCTACCACTACGTCGAGTTCGACCCCGGCGAGCTGCGCCGGCTGTGTCGAGCCGCGCTTCGAGACGGTCGAGCTGCGGGGGCTGTTCGGCTCGGAGCGCTACATGGAGCTGTTCGACGAGGAGCGCCGCAAGCTCGACCGTCTGCTGCGGCTCGACCCGCTGCGCCTGCGCCGCCTGGTGACGATGCGCGGGCGCCAGCGGCTCTACGACCTGATGCTGCGCCGCTACCGCCACGACGAGGACCCCCGCGCCGAGGCGATCGAGGTCGGCGACTTCGAGTTCCGCGAGACGGACCTCGAGCAGGCGCTCGACCTCTGCGCGATCTGCCGCACGCCGCGCGCCACCTGACCGATGCCCGCCGCTGAGCCAATCCGCCGATCGCTTCCCGCTGGTTTGGGGCGCGGGCTCGGAGACAACCAGCCTGCGTCTGGTGCGGCGCCGCGCTGGACGGGAGCGCGCCCAGGCTGCCGGGGCCGGGTCCTCTGCCCGCGAGTGCGGCGCGGCGACGCACCGACCCCTGGCCCTCCGCCGAGGACCTCGACCGCGCCTACGGGACCTGGTACCGGCCCCGAGGCCGGCCGCCGCTACGCGCTCATCGGCGACGCGCTTCTTCAGCCGCACGCGGGCGCTGATCGCGAGCCGCATCGACGAGATCGCCCCGCCCGGCCCGGTGATCGACGTCGGCTCCGGGGAGGGGGTGCTGCTCGACGCGCTCGAGGACCGCGGCCGCGACGTGCTCGGGCTCGAGCGCGACTCCCGGCGCGCCGACGTGCGCGACGCATCGCTGGCCGAGGTCGAGGGCGAGGGCGAGTGGGCCGCGGTCGTCTTCTGGCACGCGCTCGAGCACCTGCCCGCGCCCGGGCGAGGCGATCCGCGAGGCGGCCCGGCTGCTGAAGCCGGGCGGGCGTGGTCCTGGTCGCGGTCCCCAACACCGACAGCCTCCAGGCCCGGGCCTTCGGTGACCGCTGGCTCCACCTCGACCTGCCGCGCCACCTCGTCCACCTCTCCGAGCGCCTCGCTGCGCTCGGGGCTGGAGCGAAACGGGTTCGAGGGTCGAGCGGGTCTCCCAGGTCCGCGGCGGCGCAGATCGTGATCGGCTGGCTCGACGGCCTGGTCGGCAGTCTGCCGGGCGACCTTCGCCTCTACCAGGCGCTGCGACGCCCGACGGCGCGCAGCGCCGGTATGACGACGGGACAGCGCCTGGCCGCGATCGCCGCCGGGGTGGTCCTCCTCCCGGTCGCCCTCGCCTGCTCCGTCGGTCGAGGTGGCGCTGCGCCGCTCGGGGACCGTCTACGTCGAGGCCCGCCTTGGCTGAGCCGCGAGGGCAAGCCCAAGATCGTCGTCGTGATGCCCGCGCGCCAGGCCGCCGCGACGCTGGAGCGCACCTTCGCCGAGATCCCCCAGGACGAGGTGGACGAGGTGATCCTCGTGGACGACTCCTCCACCGACGAGACCGTGCGACCTGGCCCGCCAGCTGCCGATGCACCTGGTCTGGCACCCGCACCAGGTCGGCTACGGCGGCAACCAGAAGACCTGCTACATGGAGGCGCTGCAGCGCGACGCCGACGTGGTCGTGATGCTGCACCCCGACGGCCAGTACGAGCCGGGGCTGATCCCGGAGATGGTCGCGCCGATCATCGACGGCGAGGCCGACCTGGTGCTCGGCTCGAGGCTGCTGATCCCGGGCGCCGCGCTGGCGGCCGGGATGCCGCGCTGGAAGTACCTCGCCAACCGCTTCCTGACCACGATCGAGAACCGGATCATGGGAACCAACCTCTCCGAGGCCCACACCGGCTACCGCGCCTACTCCCGGCGCCTGCTGCTCACCGTGCCCTTCCTGCGCAACTCGCTCGACTTCGCCTTCGACTCCGAGCTGCTGATGCAGGCCTCCTACTTCGGCTTCACGATCAAGGAGGTCCCGGCCCGCTGCCGCTACTTCGAGGAGGCCTCCTCGGTCGGGTTCCGGACGGGCGCCGTCTACGGGCTGAAGACGCTCTGGGCGGGGGTGCGGCTGATGCTGCACCGCTCGGGCCTGGTGCCCTCGCGCAAGTTCAAGTCCTGACGGGGCGCAGCGGGCGGCGGTGCTACCGCCGCGGGACCAACTCGACCACGGTGAGACCGTACTCGCCCCGCGCGACCGTGCGCAGATCGAAGCGCTCGCCGATCCTCTTCAGTGCCCAGGTCTGCAGCGGCGCAAGCTCGACAGGCACCAGTTCGAAGCCAGCTCCGGTGGGTTCCCTGGCCAGCGGGTCAAGCGAGGGGTTCGCACGGAAGGCGGCAAAAGCCTTCCTGGCGGGTTCGTCGAGCAGCATCCGCTGGCCGGGTCGCAACTCCTCGACCGCGCGCCGCAGCCCCGGCAGCCGCTCCGAGGCGACGAAGCTGTCCTGCCAGGGGGCGGCGATCGGCAGTGTGTTGGCCCGTCCGCTGCGGATCAGGATCTCGGTACCGACGTCGGGGGTGAGCAGCAGCAGCGAGCGCTGCTCACCAGGCATGTAGCGCTCAAGCAGCCGCTCGCCCTCCGGGGCCCTCGAGTTGAGCGCGGGCATATTCCAGAGGCGGTCGAGGGCTCCGCGCAAGGACTTCCCCCCAGGCAGCGAGTGGGCGAGCGCCGAGCGGGGGTACCGGTCGCCGATCGCAGACCAGCCGACGGCGACGAGCAGGACGGCGAGCGAGAGGGCGAAGGCCAGGGCGCCCCGGCGGGCCCGCTCGGTCACCGCCCCGCGCGAGCGCAGGACCAGGCTCAGCCACAGCGCCCCCGTAAGCAGGGCCGGCAGCGCCACGCCGACCAGGGAGAAATCGGTCGAGCGGTTGTCGAAGTAGCTGAAGATGGCCGCCCCGTAGGCCGTGGTGCCGGCCAGCGCGACTATCGTCGTGCTCTGCGCCTGGACGAAGCTCGGGCGGCGCAGCACCAGAAGCACGATCGCCGCCGCGGAAGCGAGGTACCCGGCGCCGACCGCGAGGCCGGGAGACCAGGGAGCAAAGTCGTAGTTGAGGTCGCCGAGGCTCTCGAACAGGAAGGCGCGGATGTAGGCCAGATACTGCCCCCAGTCCGGCAACTCCCCGGCTGCCGCCAGCGTGATCAGAGCAAGCAGGAGGTGGGCGCATAGGCAGGCTGCGGCCACCCTGATCGCACGGCCCCCCAGCCACCCGAGGCGGTCCCCCGCGGGGCGCAGCATGGACTGGGCGGCCGCCATGGCCGCCATCGTCGCCAGGGTGTAGACGAACGCCTCGAACGACCAGATCGAGGCGAGGCCGGCGACCGCCAGCGCCCCGGCCCAGGCGGCGGCTTCGTGCCGCGGCCACCTCTGCGCCGCGACGAGCGTGAAGATCACGGCGATCGGCAGGCCGAAGCGCAGAGAGGAGTCCTGCGGGATCGAGTCGATCGGGTAAGTGGGGTTGAAGATCAGGGCGACGACCGCGACGACCATCGCGCCGGCGGCAAGGAGCCGGGAGGCGCCGGCCATCCGCAGAACGCAGTAGCCGGCGGCGAAGACGAGGGCGCTGAGGATGCCGCTGAGCAAACCGAGGGTCCCGTAACCGATCGGGGCCAACTCGAACCAGCCGGCCAGCAGATAGATGCTGCCGACCCCGTACTGAGAGGCGGTGTCAACCAGGACCGCCCGTCCGGCGAGGACGTCGTTGGCGGGGCCGAGGAGGAAGTTCTGATGGAACTGGATGATCGCCGTTTCCAGGGAAACGGCGAGGTTGCCCGGGGCATCCTCGGGCGTGGCCACGAGCAGGTCCGGAACCGCAAGCACCAGCAGCACCAGGAGGACAACGTCGATCGCGATCCTCCACGGCCGTCCCAGCGTCGGCGGGCGCACCCGATCGAGGCCGAAGAAGACGGCAGCGGCGATGGCGGCGCCGAGCAGGAGACCGACCGGGCTCACCGATCCGAGGTCGGTCAGGCAGAGGAGGAGCCCCACGGCAAGGGCCCCGGTCAGCGCCCAGATCGTGAAGGCGATGCCGGAGACGGCGAGCAACGCGCCCCACGCTCGGGGCTGTGCAGCCCGCCAGATCGCGAGCGCGGCGACGGCCCACCACAAGGCCGCTGCGGCGAGGGCCACTCCTACCCCGTCCCCCCAGGGCAGGAGGGCCGATGCCTTGACGCTGAGGATCACCGCGGCGAGTGAGGCCGCGAGCAGCCCGGTGAGCACGTCAAGCGCGGCCGAGTTGGGGCCGGCCGCGATCCGGTCGGCGAGACGCGGCCCGGCGAGAAGAGCCAGCGGCAGGATCAGCGCGAAGGCGGCGACGTAGAGCAAGGTCTCGGCGTCCTGGTTCTGCTCCAGCGGCAGGCCGGGGATCGGCACCGGGTGGTTGACGAGCAGGACGAGGCCCATCAGGGCGAGGAAGGCGCCGAACGCAAGCGTGACCGTCAGAGCCAGAACCGGGGCGAGGCCCGCCCCGCCGGCAGCTGAGGCATCGACCCCTTCCTGCCCGGCCGACGCAGGCTGGCGTCGGGTGTCGGCCGTTGAACCTTTCATCTCGTCATGCACCGGGAGAGGATCTCCCCACCCCGCCGCGGCCGGAGTCTGGCACACGCCATCCGGGTTTGGGGCGGTGTCGCCCGGACCGGAAGGTAGGTCCCAGCTACAGTCCGACCCCCTCGATGCTCGACGCGCCAACCGCACAGCGAAGCGCCGAGGTGCCCGACGCGGTCAGGCCGCCGCCCGGCAACCCGCGCTTCCCGCTCTTCGACAGCCTGCGGGCGCTTGCCGCGCTCTCGATCCTGATGGTTCACGCCGCGATCTTCGCCGGCTCGTCCGAGAGCTGGTTCTGGCCTCTCGTCGCCCACCTCGACATCGGCGTGCCGTTCTTCTTCCTGCTCTCGGGCTTCCTCCTCTACCGGCCGATGCTCGCCGCGAGGGTCCTCGGCGCCCCCGCGACCCGGCTTCGCACCTACGCGAAGCGGCGGTTCCTCCGGATCGCCCCCGCCTACTGGGTCGCCCTCACGGTGCTCACCCTTATCGTCGGCCTCAACGGGGTGTTTACCGGCAACTGGTGGGTCTATTACGGGCTGCTGTCGAACTACCCGGTCTACACGCCGAGCGCTGACTGCCAGGACCCGTTGACGCGTGCCTTCAGCTGCGGCATCGCGCCGACCTGGAGCCTGGCGATCGAGGTGCTCTTCTACCTCGTCCTCCCTTTCTTCGCGCTCGGGATGGCTTGGCTCACGCGTTGGCTGCGCAGGGTCCCCTGGCTCGCAGTCGAGCTAGCCGTGCTGGCATTCTTCTCGGGTTTCTCGGTGGCGATCCAGAACGGGACAGGGTCGGGGCACCCCGACCTCTATTCGTGGCTCTTCTTCTCCCCTCTGGGGCGGGCCTGGTGGTTCGCGGTCGGAATGGGGCTTGCCGCGGTCTCGGTCTGGATCCAGGAGCGGGACCGGGAGCCACGGGCCGTGGGGTGGATATCCGAGTTCCCCTGGGTTCCCTGGGTGCTTGCGATCCTGCTCTACCTCGGCGCCGCCCTCTTCATCCTCGAGCCCGGGCCCTCACTTGCTGGTCCGGTGGGAGACCGCTCGCTCTATCTGTTTCAGTACGTGCTGGTCGGAGTGATCGCCGGGCTGGTCCTGCTGCCGGCGATCTTCAGCGGCGACGGCGACGGGATTCCCCAGCGGGTGCTTGCCCACCCGACCCTGAGCTGGCTCGGCCTCGTCTCCTACGGGATCTTCCTCTGGCATTTCCCGATCATCCTCGAGTTGACCTCCCGCGGGGTGCCCGATTGGTGGCCGGAGATGGCGTTCCCGATCCTGGTCGGGTTGACGCTGGCGATCACGCTGGTCTGCGCCGCGCTCAGTTACTACCTGCTGGAGAGGCCGCTGATGCGCCGCAAGTACCGGGGGGGAACCTGATGGCCAATCCGCCGCAATCGGCCCCGTCCATCCAGGCCGGCGGTGCCGAGGCAGTCCCGGATGCGGTTGCCCCGCCGCCCCATCATCCCCGCTTCCCGCTCTTCGACGGCCTGCGGGCGATTGCGGTCCTCAGTGTCGTCGCGGTTCATGCCAACATCGCAGCCAGCGGGCCCGTCGGCGTCTCCACCGCCGACCGCTTCCTCTCGCACCTCAACGTCGGGGTAACGATCTTCTTCGTCATCTCCGGCTTCCTCCTCTACCGGCCCTTGATCGCGCACCGAACGGGCGGGGCAGCCGCGCCTGCTGTGACCGACTACGCCAAGCGCCGCTTCCTCCGCATCTACCCCGCCTACTGGCTGATCCTCACCGTCCTGACCCTGCTTCCGGGCCTGACCGGTGTGTTCCAGGGCAACTGGTGGCAGCAGTACGCCATCCTCGACACGCTTCCCGTGCACAGCGGCCTCGGATGCGCAGGGGCTCCGCTCGACTGCGGGCTGGCCCAGACCTGGAGCCTGGTGGTCGAGGTGACCTTCTACGCGCTCCTGCCGCTTTACGCGCTGGTGGCCGCATGGCTCTTCAGGCGTCTCGCAACGAGCGCCTGGCTACGGGCCGAACTGCTGTTTCTGGGGACACTCTCGACCCTCTCCGTGATCCTGCGCTTCACAGAGCTGATACCAATCTCCAGCCGCTGGATCGATGCCAGCGTTCTCGGAAGCGTGCTCTGGTTCGCGCTGGGAATGGGACTCGCAGTTGCCTCGGTCGCGGTCGGTGAGAATTGGCGCTCGGCCGCCATCCCCCGCCTGATCGGCTCCCGGCCCCTGCTCCCGTGGCTTCTCGCTGCGGCGCTATATCTGGGGCTGGCCCTCTGGCTTCCGGCAAATCCCTTTCTCGCGCGCACGACGACCACCGCGGGGGTCACGACGTTCCTCCTCGACCGCGGCAATCTGATTGTCGGTCACGTCGGGTTCGCGCTGATCGCAGCCTTGCTTGTCATGCCCGCCGTCTTCGGCGAAATAGAGGGGGGCCTGCCACGGAGGATTCTCGCCAACCGGTTTGTCGCTTGGATAGGGCTCATCTCCTATGGCATCTTCCTCTGGCACTACGTGGTCACCCTCCAGCTCGACGGGCACGGCCGGTCGTTCGTCCTGGTCCTCGGCGTCACCCTTGCGGTCTCGATCCCATGCGCCGCCGCGAGCTATTACCTGCTGGAGCGCCCCTTCCTGCGCCTCAAGTACCGGCGGCTGAGCGACCTGCTGGGGCCAAGTCGGACGGCCCGGAGCTAGACCGGACCGCGGTTCGGCGGATCCGACGGGTTCGTCACCGCAGTCGGCAGACCCGCAGGAATGGCACCGCCGCCGATACCCGCCAGCGCCCCGGGGCCGAGTCCGGCGGAGGGACCAGAGCTGCCGGAACTCGCGGGGCGAGCGAGCCAGCGGGGACCGTCGGCGTGTCGGCAAAGCGTCCAACAAGAACATCTACGCCCGTGTCACTCTCAAGCGCTGCACCCACTGCCGGCAGCGGCAAGGTGGTTACGGCTCCGTCCTGGGATGAGACTCGCCTGCACCTGCCGACATCCTTCGGTGCAACCAGCCCGAGAGCGAAGCCGAGCGCGGAGGTGAAGACTGCATCCACCCGCGCGCGGGATGCCGTGTCGAAGCGCGAGAGCTGCCCGGGCGAGAACCCGATCCGACCGTAGCTCTGGACCGCCTGCAAGTAGGACCGCGCGGGGGAGCTCCGCAACAAGGAGGCTTCGGCGAACGGGATCGCGAGCTGACTCTGACCTCCGAGGACGGTGCCCGGGTCGAATCCGGGCGCCGCACTTGCGGCCAGCTCGAGACCCGCAAGGTCCTGGCGCAGTCCCGCCGCGAAGAGGCGCTGCAGTGCGGAGTTCTCCCGCAGCAAGGCAATGTTGATCGTTACCCCGACGGCTGCGACGAGGAAGAGGACGACCAGCCCACGCCGGGACCAGTGAAATCCGCGGGCGGCCTCGACCCCGATCATGATTGCGACGAAGGCCGCCGGATAGAGCAGGCGCGGGGTCGAGGGGGTGAGGGCGCCGCGGGCGGTCACCTCGATTGCCGCAAGCGCGAGGCCGGTGGCGATCGCCACCAGGAGCCCCGCCGGGATCGACCTGCGCATCCGCCAGGCGAGGCCCACCACGGCCGCCAGGGCCAGCGCCGTCCCGGCCGCATGGATCCCTCCGCCGGACGCTCGTGTGAGGCTGTAGTCGAGCCCGGTCAGGGCCCCGAGGGCGGCGGCAAGCGATTGGAACGCCCAGGCGGGGGCGAGCAACAGGTTTGACCAGGTGAGCAGGCCCTCGGAGCTGCTCGGGAACTGAAGCGCCCACAGCCACCACGCCGCGTAGAGGCAGAGCGGCACGAGCGCCACCCAGATGCGCCGCCAGCGGTCCTCTCCGGCGAGGATGAGAACGCAGGCACCGACCACGAATGCGAGGGCGACGGTGAAGGTGGCGACACCGAGACAGAGCAGGATGCAGGCGGCGATGTCTCCGGCCCTGTCCTCCCGGTCGAGGGCGAGCAACGCGCCGAGGCCGCAGCAGAGAGCGCCAAGGACCGTGATCCCGTTGCCGGCCAGGACGTGGACGATGTCGGCCCCGAAGACGAGTAGGACGAGGCTGGGGGCGAGCGCTGCCCAGGCTCCGATCCGTCGCCTCGCGTAGATGTAGATCAGGCCGCTGGCGAGGAGCACCGTCGCCGTGACCAGCAACCGGAATGTCAAGTAGTCGCTGCCGACCGTCGCCAGCACACCCTTGTAGAGCACCCTCGAGGTCAGGATCAGGTGGCCGTTGTAGGGGGTGAGAGCATCCCTGAGACTGATCTCTGGGCTCTGGATCACCCAAGTCAGCTCGTTGGGCGAGAACGTCGTGTCACGACCGAAGTAGAGGAGGAGGACTACGGCGCCCGCCATCGCAACCCCAAGCCCCGCCCATGCCAGGCGCTCATCGACCTTGGACGCGCCTCGGTTCTCCCCTGCGGCCGGTTGCACCGTCACATTCCGAGTCTACGCGCCGGGATCGCTATCCCGCGCGGCCCGGCGGTGCGATCACCCTCGTCCGGAGGCGATCGAGTGTCCGCAGCGTGATCAGGTTGCGCTGGTTGAAGCCGTAGCGCAGCCCCTGCGGAGTGAAGTCGAGCGGGTTGCACAACGGAATGCATCCGATTGAGCTGAGAAAACCGTCGTCCTTGGCGTTGGGATGGATGCCGTCGTGCCACATGCCGCGGTCGATCAACCGCTGGCCCTGGAGGGCCCGCCAGAAGTTGATCAGCAGCAGCTTCCGTGTGCGGGCCAGGTCGAAGATGGCCCTGTTGTAGCCAAGGACAAGGTTATTGGCAACCGGGTCATCGAGCCGCGGCGGCAGGGTGTAGAGGATCGGGATCACGTGGAGAGTCCGAAACTGCGAGACAACGCGGCCCATCGCGGCGCGAAAGTCGTGAAGCGAGCGGCGCCTGGAGGCGTCGTTGGTCCCGAACGCGACCAGTGCAAACGCGGGGCGCACGGTGCGAACCTCGCACCTGACCGGGCTCGCCCGCGCGCCGCAGGCGGAGGCGGGAAATCCCGGGAGGTTGGCCCAGTCGGCAAGCCAGCCCCCGCCGGCGGCAGACGACGTGCGGCTGAATGAGTTGGCCACGCCGCAGTAGACATTGGAGTAGGCGGCCCGGAACCGTGCCCGCGAGAAGTAGTCGATCGTCGACCGCAGGTAGCTGAGACGCGGTGGCAGGATTTCCTCCCCGCAGGCGGTGCCGTAAAGGAACGAGCTGGAGAAGGTGATCGAGTCACCGGACTTGGCGAACACGCCGGCCCGGTTGTCATGGGCTCTGGCGTCGTCGAGCTGGATCCCGATCCGCTTCGCCGTCGCGCGGGTTATGGTGGGAACAATCGGTGCCGAGCGCCAATCGGCCCCGCGGGCGTGGCCCGCAGGCAGCGCCGCCAGCGCCAGAAAGAGCGCGATGAATCTGCCCCGCATGGGGTCACGCTACCGGCTCCACTTCTGCGCTTCTGAGCGCGAGCGACGGGAATCCACCGCGATGAAGGGATGCGCCCAAGCTGGCAGTTGGGAAGGAACCGGGGCGGTACAGGTTGAATCCGGCGCTCGATGAGGCTCTTCAACCGGCAGGCCAAGCTGCGTCATCCGCCGCTGTCAGCACTCGCATCGATCTCCGAGAGCGGGCGGGACGCCAACTCCGCCGAGGGGGAGGTCCGCGCGTCGCGCACCATCGTCAAGTCTGAGCTGGAGGTGGCCGAGCTGGTCGCCAGGGAGCCGCGTCTCAAGGATGAGCGGATTGAGGTGACCCTGGCCGAGAAGGGCTTTGGCACCAGGGTGGCGATCGTCGCCGACGGCGGCGGCGGGCTGGAGGAGGCCGACCTGGAGTCGCTTCTCGACCAGTTGGCCGAACCGCAGAAGCGCCCTTTCAGCAACTCCTGAAGACGAGGCCGCTCTCGGCACCAGGGTTCCACCTCGCTTCACATGCTGGGCGCGATGGGTCAACGAGGACGCAGTCGATCGATAATAATCCACTTGTGCCGACCTGCTGGTTCGACCTCGCACCGAAGGCCGGAGGAGATCGGGTAGTTCAGCGGAGCCGAGGGAGCCGGCTCCCCGGTCGGCGTTCAGCTGCATGAGGAGGGAAGGGGTGGACGGTACGGCTTCGGTTGGAGTGCGGCTTCAGACTACGCTGGATCGGGTGCTGGAGCCGGAAGGCGCCGAGCGGTTCGCGCGGCGTGCGCTTGGTGTCGCGGTGCTCGCCTACGCTGCGCTCGCGCTCTGGCTCACCCGAGGCGCGTCTTTCACGTTCGAGGAATGGATCTACATCGGGGAGAGCCACGGATTCGCTCCGGATTCGATCGCCGAGCCCTTCGGCGGCCACCTGATCGCCGTTACGCGCCTGTTCTTCGAGGCGAGCCTGAGTCTGTTCGGGCCGGCGCATCTCCCGTTTCAGCTCTTCGTGATCGCCCTCGCGGCTGCGGCCGCTGTGCTCCTGTTCGCGCTCGTCAAGCGGAGGGTTGGCGCGCTGGCCGCGCTGGCGCCGGCGATCTTGCTCCTCTTCCTCGGCTCCACGCCGGAGGTTCTCAATGGCTGGACGACGATGTGGGTCCAGGCGAGCGTCGCCGGCCTCGCCGCCTTCCTCGCGCTCGACCGCCGGAGCCGGCGTGGGGACGCGCTCGCCTGCATTCTGCTGATCGCCGCGATCCTCTCGTTCTCGGTCGGCGTAGCCTTCGCGATCGGGGCCGGAGCGTGGATTCTCGCCGAGCGTGACCGACGCAGGATCTGGGTTGCCGTGGTCCCGCTCGCCCTCTATGGCGCTTGGTGGCTGTGGGCGCTCAAATTCGATCAGGGGTTCCAGTCGACCACGAACGCCCTGCTGACTCCCGTTTGGGCTGCTGACTCGCTTGCCGCCGCCGCGGCCGCCTTGACCGGACTCGGCGTCGATCTCACCCGCGGGCCCGATCTCTACTCCGTCGCCGTCGGTTGGGGCCGCGTGATCGCCGCCGTGGGCGTCGCAGTGGCCGTCGTCGGACTGCGCCGACGGGGGTCCTCCCCGCTGCTGTGGGGGGCAGTCGGTCTTCTTCTCGCACTCTGGTTTGCGGAAGGCCTCTCATACAGTGGGGCGCCCCTTGCAAGGCGGACTCCGGATTTGGACCGCTACGCGTACCCGGTGGCGATCGGGGTCGTCTTGGTTCTCGCCGCGAGCTTCCGGGGCTCGACCCCGTCGCGCCGGGCTCTGCTTGTGATATTCGGTTTGGTCGCGCTCGCCCTGCCGGTGAATCTGTGGGAGATGCGCGAACGCGGGGGGGCGATCCGGACTGAATCGGACCTCGCCCGCGCGCGGCTATCGGCGATTGAGCTGGAGCGGGAGGTGGTCCCGAAAGACTTCATCGCGATCGTCCCCTTTGAGGGAAAGCACCAGACCTGCCGCCTCACCCTCGTCTGCGGAGGTCTTGTCCCGTCTCTGGCGGGCGACTACCTGGCCGCGGTCGACCGCTTCGGGGGCTTTGGTTACTCCGTCGAGGCGCTCGAGGCGGCGTCCCCAGACACCCGAAAGGCGGCCGACGAAACGCTCGTCGGCATCGTGATGCCGACGATCACCGCAATTGACGGGAGGAAGTGGAAATGCGCCGGCGGGGGCAGCGAGGTGGAGCTGGCGCCCGGCGGAGCGGTGCTTCGGGCAGAGGGGGGCGGGACGGTGAGTCTGCGCCGGTTTGCCGACGAGCCCACGATCGAGGCCGGGACGCTCGCGCCCGGTCAGGCCGGCAGGATCGAGCTCCCGGTCGATGCAGCGGCCCAACCCTGGGTCGCCTCGGTGAGCTCCGGGAAGCTGGAGGTTTGTGAGGTGGACTCATGACGCTGGCCGAACCGCAGAACGCCCTTTCAGCAACTGCTGAAGCGCCGCCATAGACTCTTGCCCGATGCGGGAGCGCAATCCGGTCACCCACGAGGAGAAGCTCGCCTACCTCGCCGAGCTGCGCGAGCAGGCCGTCCACTCGGCCTCCGAGGAGGCGGTGGAGAAACAGCACTCCAAGGGCAAGCTGACGGCTCGCGAGCGGGTCGAGAAGCTGCTCGATCCGGGCTCCTTCGAGGAGCTCGACACATTCGTCCGCCACCGTACCTACGAGTTCGAGATGCAGAAGCGCCGGCCCTGGGGCGACGCGGTCGTCACCGGCTACGGCACGATCGACGGCCGCACCGTGTTCGTCTTCAGCCAGGACTTCACCGTCTTCGGGGGCTCGCTGGGCGAGGTTATGGCGGAGAAGATGTGCAAGGTGATGGACCTCGCCGCCGAGGTCGGCGCGCCGGTGATCGGGATCAACGACTCCGGCGGTGCGCGGATCCAGGAGGGCGTGGTCTCGCTCGGGGCCTACGGCGACGTCTTCGTCCGCAACGTCCAGTGCTCGGGGGTGATCCCGCAGATCAGCCTGATCATGGGGCCCTGCGCCGGCGGCGCCGTCTACTCGCCGGCGATGACCGACTTCATCTTCATGGTCAAGGAGACCTCGCACATGTTCATCACCGGGCCAGAGGTGATCAAGACCGTGACCGGCGAGGAGGTCGAGTTCGAGG
Source organism: uncultured Actinomycetes bacterium (assembly GCA_963840235.1). Lineage (GTDB taxonomy): Bacteria > Actinomycetota > Thermoleophilia > Solirubrobacterales > 70-9 > JBBRHQ01. The sequence goes on along the minus strand of CAWIYC010000009.1, from coordinate 1,383 downwards.
AGCTGGGCGGGGCGATGAGCCACAACTCGAAATCGGGGGTTGCGCACTTCGCCGCCGAGGACGAGGAGACATGCCTCGAGGACGTCCGCCATCTGATGAGCTTCCTGCCGCTCAACAATCTCGAGATGCCGCCCCGGGTCGAGCCTTACGACGACCCCGAGCGCGAGGACCCCGAGCTGGACACGCTCGTTCCCGACGACCCCTCCAAGCCCTACGACATGCGCGAGGTGATCTCCCGCATAGTCGACGACGGCGAGTTCTTCGAGGTCCAGGAGCACTGGGCCAAGAACATCGTCGTCGGCTTCTCCCGCCTCGACGGCTTCCCGGTCGGGATCGTCGGCAACCAGCCGGCTCACCTCGCCGGCGTCCTAGACATCTCCTCCTCGCAGAAGGCGGCCCGCTTCGTCCGCACCTGCGACGCCTTCAACGTCCCCCTGGTCACCTTCACCGACGTCCCCGGGTTCCTTCCCGGCACCAGCCAGGAGTGGGGCGGGATCATCCGCCACGGGGCGAAGCTGCTCTACGCCTTCACCGAGGCGACCGTGCCGAAGCTGACCGTGGTCACCCGCAAGGCCTACGGCGGCGCCTACGACGTCATGAACTCGAAGCACATGCTGGCCGACTTCAACTTCGCCTGGCCCACGGCGGAGGTGGCGGTGATGGGCCCCGAGGGCGCGGTCAACATCATCTACCGCCGCGACCTTCAGACCTCGCCGACCCCCGACGAGCGCCGCCAGAAGCTGATCGACGACTACAAGGCCCACTTCGCCAACCCCTTCTCGGCGGCCGAGCGCGGCTACATCGACGACGTGATCGAGCCCCGCCGCACCCGCCCCAAGCTGATCCGCGCCCTGCGAGCCCTGCAGACCAAGCGGGTCGAGCAGCCGAAGCGGAAGCACGGCAACATCCCGCTCTAGGGGATCCTCCCGCGGGCACCAAGGCCCTCAGGCGAACGGGTTCTCGACCCGGACGCCGGCGATGGATTGACCGTCGCCCAGATCCTCGCTCAGCAAGCGCTCGCAGCCGCCTGCTGCGGCCGCGGCCACGATCAGCCCGTCCCAGTAGGAGATCCCGTTCTCCCGGTGGATCGCGATCGCACTTGCGATCAGCGACGCGTCGATTGCGATCACCGGCATCCCGAGCGCGACCTGGCGGAGGAACTCGGTGGCCTCACCTTCACCGACCGGCTCGGGGAGCTTCCTTGTCGCAACGACGTAGAACTCCCCCAGGACCTGCGCGCTTACGACCAGTTGGCCCCCGGTTGCGCCGGGCGCCGCGCGAGAGCGTTCGCCGCGCCCCCGAGGCCTTTTGCGGGCTCAGAGGTCCACCGCCGAAGCCTCGACCCGACCCGCCTTCCAGGCATCGATGACGGCGCTGACGATT
>CAWIYC010000008.1:0-334611 GCA_963840235.1 uncultured Actinomycetes bacterium | reverse complement strand
GGCCTCAAAGCCGCTTCGCGAAGCCGTCGAGGAGACGGCCCGCGCCGCCGAGCGCGAGCAGTCGGCGCGGCGCAAGAAGCGTGGGGGGCGGCCCTCGGACGTCTTCGGCGGGGAGATCCGGCGGCGGGACGTGTTTCCGCTGCTGGTCCTGCACCTGATCCGGCGCGAGCCCTCCTATGGGAATCAGCTGATCGAGGAGATCGAGGCGATCACGCAGGGGGTGATCTCGGTCAACCCGAACACGATGTATCCGCTGCTGCGGGAGATGGAGTCGAACGGGCTGATCGAGGGCAGCTGGGAGCATCCGGACAAGCGCACCCGGCGCTTCTACGCGATCACCAAGGACGGGGAGGCCGAGTACAAGCGGCTGACCGACGAGGTGGCGCCGTTCCTCGACTCGGTGATCCGCTCCGTCACCCTGATCAAGAAGGAGATCTACGGCCGGAGTTGAGGGATCAGCTTCCGCCCGGCGGGCTAGATCGCGGCGCCTGCGCGGTCCGCGGCTTGCGGATCGCCTCGACGAAGCGCATCACCGCGTCCGAATCGGGCTCGACCGGGGTGCCGCGGCGCTGGATCGCCAGCCAGGCGAGGGCCGCGCCGATCGACCGGCGCCCCGATGCCCAGCAGGACGAAGGCCTCGACGGTGTCGATCCGCCTGATCATCCAGGCGAAGTTCATCCCGAAGAAGCCGGTGACGAAGGTCAGCGGCAGGAAGATCGTCGCCACCACCGTCAGCCAGTACATGGTCTCGTTGAGGCGCAGGTCGATCAGCTTCGCCATCGAGTCCGAGGCGGCGTCGATCGCGCCGACCAGCCTGTTCAGCTGCTCGTAGATCCGCTCGAAGTAGCTGCTCGCTGTCTGACTGCAGGCCCTTGACCCGGCCGATCTCCTCGCTGATCCGCTCGAAGATCCCCCGCTGCGGCCCGACCCGCCGGCGCATCGCCGAGAGGTCGCCGTTGGTCTTTCGCAGGGTCGCCATCCGCACCCGGGCGCCGCGCATGTTGGTGGAGAGCATCTGCAGCCCCTCCAGGGTGAGCTCGGCGTCGTTGAGCGCGTCGAAGCCGGTCGCGACCATCGCGTCGAGCACCGCGTAGACGACGTACTGCTCGCTTCGCCCCTCGGGGGTGTAGGAGGCGAGGCTCTGCGGCAGCGAGAGCCGCTCGCGGTGCACGGTCAGCAGGTAGTCGCCGTGGACGAGGACGTGGACCTCGACCGGCAGCAGCTGCCGGACGCCGTCGCCGTCCTCGGCGCCGCCGCCCGGGAGGAAGCAGCTCATGGTGAAGACGACGTGATCGCCGTCGGCGTGGAACTTGCGCGAGGGCGGCGTGGACTCGTCGAAGTCGAGCAGCGGCACCAGCGCGTGCTCGGGGATGCTCAGCGCCTCCTCGAGCTCGCGGGAGCGGATGTCGGCGGCGGCGGTGTCGATCCAGAAGAAGCGGCCCTCGCCGCGCAGCGCCGCTATCCGCTCGCGGGTGTCGCTGCCGAGCCCATCGACGATCTCGCTCACTCTGCCCCGCAGGCTAGGGCGGCCGCAGGACGGCGATCCGGGCCCGGACGGGCCGGCCGGGCGCGTCCGCCCCGGGCACCGCCACCGCCGCCGGCTTAGGGGATCACGTATTCGTGGATCTTCACCTCGATGTAGTCGGCCGCGGGCATCTGGTCGACCGCTTCCTCGCCCATCGCCTCGATCATCGCCGGCACCAGCCGCTCCTCGCGGAAGCGGTCGAAGTGCTCGCGCGACTCCCAGATGTTGAAGACCTGGAAGACGCCCTCGAGCTCGCCGGCCGAGTGGAAGATCATGCCCTCGGGGGGGTTGCCCCGGGCATCGAGAACTCCGCTCACCTTGTCGTAGACCTCGGCGCCCGCCCCTTCGGAGAACCGGTTTACCAATCCAATCGCCATCTCTCACCTCCGCTCGGGTGTATGTCGATCCAACCCTAGCCGCGGCGGCGCGCCCGCGCCAGGGGTGCTGCGGCTAGGGTGCCCGCTGGCGATGGGACGGCGAACCAGGTGAGCGGCCGCGAGGCCGGGGAGGGCCGCGGCGGCCCCAGCCGCACCGCCGCCTACGTGGCGCTGTTCCGGGCGATGGAGACCCGGCTGCCCCCGCAGCGCCGGCTCTTCGAGGACCCCTACGCCGAGGCCTTCCTCGACGCCCGCCTGCGCGGCGCCCTCGCCATGGCGCGGGTACCGCTGAGCGGCGGCCTCGTCGCCGGCTACATCGACCGCCGCTGGCCCGGGGCCCGCGTCGCCGTGCTGGTGCGGACCCGCTTCATCGACGAGGCGACCGAGGCGGCGCTGGCCGAGGGGGCCGGGCAGGTGGTGATCCTCGGCTCGGGCTTCGACGCCCGCGCCTACCGGCTCGGCTCCGCCCGCCGCGCCCGCGTCTTCGAGGTCGACGAGCCGGCGACGCTGGCCGCCAAGCGGGCGCGGATCGAGGGGCGGCTGGGGGCGATGCCCGATCACGTCTCGCTGGTGGCGATGGACTTCGAGCGCGACGATCTCGCCGAGCGGCTGGCGGCGGCGGGGTTCGCGGCCGGCGAGCCCACCTTCTTCATCTGGGAGGGGGTGACCGGCTACCTCAGCGCCGAGGCGGTCGACGCCACCCTGCGCCAGCTCGCCGCGCTGGGGGCGCCGGGCAGCCGGGTCGTCTTCACCTACCTCGAGGCCGGGCCGCTGGCCGGGCGGGGCGGGGAGGAGGGCGCCGGGGCGACGATCGAGGTGGTGCGCCGGGCCGGGGAGCCGTTTCGCTTCGGGCTCGACCCGGCCGAGCTTCCGGCCTACCTTGCCGAGCGCGGGTTCGAGCTGCTCGAGCAGGCCTCCTCGGCCGAGCTGGCCGCCCGCTACCTGCACCCGCTCGGCCGCCGCCCGGTCGCCTCGCCCTTCTTCCGGCTCGCCCTGGCTCAGTCGCTGCGCGGCTCGAGGATCACCACCGGCACCCGCCGCTCGGTGCGCCGCTGATAGCGCTCCCAGTGGGGGTTGTGGGCGACCAGCCTCGGCCACAGCCGCCGCCGCTCGGCCTCCTCGGCCTCGCGGGCGTGCACCCTGATCCGCTCGGCGCCGATCTGCACCTCGGTGTCGGGGTGGGCGCGGAGGTTGTGAAGCCACGCCGGGTGCCTGGGGTAGCCGCCCTTGGAGGCGACGATCACCAGGTCGGAGCCGTCGCGCATGTAGACGAGCGGCGCGCTGCGCCTCTCGCCGCTGCGCGCGCCGACGTGGTCGAGCAGCAGCAGCGATGGCAGCCCCGGCATGCGGCCGCCGATGCGCCCGTTGGTGGCCCGGTAGATCGTCGCGTGGCCGCTCATCAGCCGCCGCAGCAGGGGCCAGGAGCGATCGGCGAGGTCGAGGTAGTCGGCCATCGCCGGCGATCTTAGGTGCGGTGCACCCTGCGTTGGCAGGGACGGCTAGAGGGAGCCGCGGGGCGCGATCCACTCGCAGCGCTGCCCGGTGACGCCGGCGATGCGGTCGAAGTCGGCGTCGTAGTGGAGGACGGGGAGGCCGGCGCGCTCTGCCGCCACCGCGATCAGCGTGTCGTGCAGCCTGATCGAGCGATGCATGGCGCCGCCCTCTGCGGCCAGCTCGGCGCAGATGTCGAGGGCGCGCCCCCAGGCGCCCGCCTCGATCGGCGCCTCGGCGAGGACGTCGAGATCGGCGCGCCGCGCCCTGAACTCCTCGGCGTTGTTGGTGCTGTGGAGGAGCTCCCACTTGACCGGCCCGCAGGTGGCGAGCTCGCCGGCGAGCAGCAGCTCGTCGAACCGCTCGCGAATCTCCTCCGGGGAGCCCCGGCGCCGGGCCTGGGCCCAGGCGCTGGTGTCCGCCAGGTACCGGGCCACCTAACCGCGGCTCGCCCGCTCTGCGCGCATCTCCTCCAGGCGCTGGGGGAAGTCCTCTGGCAGCTCCCACTGCGCCAGGCGCTCGAGGTGGCTCTGGCGAACCGCGCTCGCGAGCGCCTCGCGGACGGTCGCCGTCGGGCCGCTCGTCCCGAGGACGCCCGCCGCCGCTTCGAGCAGCGCCGTGTCCAGGATCAGCGAAGTCCGCTTGTTCATCGATGAGAGATGATACTGCATATAGCCTCAATCGGGTGCGTATGTAAAGTTAGTTGGCGTGCATATTGATGTTGCAGCTCGGGAATGGCCTCGCCTTGGGATGCCGCACTGACCCCACAAGCCGCCGGCGCGCCTACACTCGCCCCCGATGGCAAAGGTCGCCGAGGAGCTCCGCATTCCCGCCTCCCTCGCCGAGACCTGGGATCTGTATTTCGACCCCACCTTCTGGGCCGCCTGGGTGGACGAGTTCCGGGAGGTGGACTCGCTGGGCGGCGGCTATCCCGAGGTGGGAGGGACGCTGGTCTGGCACTCGGGCCCGGCCGGGCGGGGGCAGGTGATCGAGACGGTGCTCGAACACGAGCACCGCCGCCTGCACCGGATCCACTACGCCGACCCCTCCTCCGAGGGCGAGCAGACGACCACATTCCGGATCGAGGGCGAGGGCACCCTGGTGCGGATCGAGCTCAGCTACTCGCTGGTCAAGGGCGGGCTCCTCAGCAAGCTCACCGACGTCCTCTTCATCCGCTCGCAGATGAAGGGGATGCTGGGACGCTCGCTCGAGGGCCTGCGGGCCCAGGCCGCATAGTCGGTCGAGGCACCGGCGCCGGCGCCGGAGTAGCCGCGTCGGGGTTTCGCGCAGACCAGCCGGGGCCTGTGGCAACGGCGCCGACGCTCAAGGGTTTGAGGGCGGTCCCGCCTCTGCGCGGATAGCGCGAACGCCGGCGAGGTCTTCGTCGGGTTGCGGTCCGCGAAACCTCACCCGCATCTCGCCGAGCTCCAACCGACCGGGTGCGGCATCGGTCTCCCCAGCGCTCGTAATGCCCGAGCCCTGATCGAAGAGGTACATCGCGATCGCCTCTTCGATCGCCTCGTGCAGCTCATTGAGGTCCGTTCCGCTCGCGAAGCAACCCGGCAGATCGAGCACCTCTGCCCAGTAGCCGCCCTCGCCATCGTCGTGAACTCGGACTATCAAGTCGCGGGGTGTCATAGGTCTTCGGGGCTGATGTCAGCCTGACGGAGGATAGCCCTGGTCAAACCCTTGCTGTAGGGACGACCGCGGTGTCTCGGTAGCGTAATCGGTCGTCTGCCGGGCTTGGTCATCTTCACGTTGTGCTTGCCGCCGATCGTTTGGATCCACCCGTGTCTTCTGAGCAGCGCGATTGCCGATCTCTGATCGAGGAGCGTGGCCATCAGGGCGGTATCAGTCCTAGGCTGCTTGGTGCTGACCCGATCGGACCGCAACGTCAAGAATCGCGGCACACGCTGTGACGAACTGAGGGAACCGTGCGCGCCCTGGTCATCTCCGACACCCACTTCGGCGCCTGGACCGGGCGCGACCTTCTCGCCGAGGAGCGCTCGCTGGAGCGGCTGGCGCCGCAGCTGGAGGGGATCGACGAGCTGATCGTCCTCGGCGACCTCTTCGACTTCCTCTTCGGCTCGGTCGCCGACGCCTACGCCGCCGCCGACGGGCTCTTCGGCCTCGCGGCGGAGAAGCTCGGCGGCAAGCGGCTGGTATTCGTCGCCGGCAACCACGACCATCACTTCGTCTACCGCGACGCCGAGGACCGGCTCGAGGCCGAGATCGCCCACGGGCACTCGCCGGGCGAGCCCGAGTTCGGGCCCGAGCGCTCCTACTTCCACTCCTTCCTCGAGCGCCGGCTGCCGGGGGTCGAGGTCGAGATCTCCTACCCGACCTACTCCTTCGGCGACGTCCTCCTCACCCACGGCCACTACCTCGACCCCCACGCCCGCCTCGCCGGCTCGCGCGGGTCGCGGGTGCTGACCCGGGCGCTGTGGGCGATCGCCGCCGGCGGGCCGGAGGACCCGCGCACGATCGAGGACTACGAGTCGCTGGTGACGCTGCTGACCGAGTGGCTCTACATCGCCGCGCAGATGCCGCACGGCACCCACGCCCAGCAGAGCGTCCACCGAGCCGTGCAGCGGGCGGGCCGGGCCGGCGACGTGCTCTCGCTGCCGCTGCGGGCGACGCGGCGGCTGGCCGGGGCGCTCCGCGGTCGCGATGGCGGCGGGGCGGGGGAGGAGGCCCTGGTGAGCGACGAGCGCTTCCAGTCCGCCCTGCGCGAGGAGGGCGAGCGGCGCCGGCGCGAGGCGCCGACCCCCGAGGCGGCGCGCTCGCACCCCGAGGCCTCGGTGATCTCGCGCTCTGACCCCTCCCAGCATGCGCTCGAGGCCTTCGCCAAGGTTGTTCGCAACCTCGGCTGGGCCGAGCAGACCGAGAAGATCGTCTTCGCCCACACCCACCAGCCGCTGGCCGACGTCCGCGCCGGCGTCGACGGCCGCATCCGCTACTGGAACACCGGCTCCTGGATCTACGAGCCCGACCTCTCCTCGCGCGCCGCCTACGCCCGCTACTGCCGCTACGCCTGGCCGGGGACGGCGGTGCTGATCGACACCGACGAGCCGGCCCCGCGCCTGGTCGAGATGCTGGCCGACCTCAACCCGCTCGGCCCGGGCCCTGTCTAGGATCCCCGGCTCGTGGATCGCCGCATCCTCACCCTGATCATCGCCGCCGGGCTGGCGCTGGCGCTCGTCGCCGGCATCCTCATCGCCCGCGGCGGGGGCTCCGACAGCGGCTCGGGCGACAGCGGCTCCGGCGATCTCACCGACCTCAGCAGCAAGCCCAAGGTCGAGGTGCCGAGCGGGCCGCCGCCGCAGCAGCTCCAGACCAAGGACCTGGTCACCGGCGACGGCGCCGAGGCCAAGAGCGGCGACACGGTCAAGGTCCAGTACGTCGGCGTCGTCTATGAGACGGGCAAGGAGTTCGACGCCTCCTGGGACCGCGGCCAGCCGTTCAGCTTCAAGCTCGGTGGCGGCCAGGTGATTCCCGGCTGGGACCAGGGCGTCGAGGGGATGCGGGTCGGCGGCCGCCGCGAGCTGATCATCCCGCCGGACCTCGGCTACGGCGCCGCCGGGGCGCCGCCATCCATTCCCCCGAACTCGACCCTGATCTTCATCGTCGACCTGCTGGCGGTGAACTAGGGGCAGGCCTCGACCGATGACGGCCGCCGACGAGCAACTCCTGCGCCGCGCCTATGTGGCCTTCAACGCCCGTGACGTCGAGGCCGTGCTCGCCCTGATGCACCCCGACGTCGACTGGCCCAACGGGATGGAGGGCGGCCGGGTCCGCGGCCACGACGAGGTGCGCGACTACTGGACCCGCCAGTTCGGGCTGATCGACTCGCGGGTCGAGCCGGTGGGCTTCGAGACCGACGCCGAGGGCCGGGTCGCCGTCGACGTCCACCAGGTCGTCCACGACAGCGATGGCAACCTGCTCTCCGAGGGCCGCGTCCAGCACCTCTACACGATCGGCGACGGCCTGATCGAGCGGATGGAGATCGTCGAGGCTCCTTCGGGCTGAGCCGGCCCCCGGAGGGGTTGCCTCTGCGGTGCCGTCGGCATAAGGTCGGAGCCGCAGACCCCGGCCGCAGAAAGAGGAGGTATCCATGCCCGCTTCCACCCTCGACGCCGAAACCCTGGCAGCCCTTCGCCACGGCTTCGGAGGGGACGTCCTCGCCGACGGCGACGACGGCTATGAGGACGCGCGCACGATCTTCAACGCGATGATCACCCGCCGCCCGGCGGCGATCGCCCAGTGCACCTCCGAGGACGACGTCAAGGCGGCGCTCGCCTTCGCCGCCGAAAATGACCTCGAGGTCTCGGTCCGAAGCGGCGGCCACGCCGTCGCCGGCGCCTCGCTCACCGACGGCGGGCTGAAGATCGACATGCGGCGGATGAACTCGGCCTCGGTCGACCCCGAGGCGCGCACGATCACGGTCGGCGGCGGCGCCGCCTGGAAGGACTTCGACGCCGCCACCCAGCCGCACGGGCTGGCCGCGACCGGCGGCCGGGTCTCGACCACCGGCGTCTCCGGGCTCTCGCTCGGCGGCGGCTCGGGCTGGCTCGAGCGCAAGTTCGGCCTCGCCTGCGACAACCTGCTCTCGGTCACCCTGATCACCGCCGACGGGCGCACCGTTCTCGCCTCCGAGGACGAGAACCCCGATCTGTTCTGGGCCCTTCACGGCGCCGGCGGCAACTTCGGCATCGCCACCGAGCTGACCTTCCGCCTGCACGAGATGCCGGCCTTCACCGCGGCGCTGATGATCTGGCCCCCCGAGGCCGGCGCCGAGGTGACCCGCGCCTACCGCTCCTTCATCGAGTCGGCGCCCGACGAGGTCGGCGGCGGCGTGCTCTACCTGACCGGGCCGCCGGAGGAGTTCGTCCCCGGGCACCTCCAGGGCAAGCTGGCCTGCGCCGTCCTCGTCACCTACGCCGGGCCCGAGGCCGAGGCGCGGGAGGCGATGGCGCCGATGCTGGCGCTCGAGCCCGAGGGGCAGATGATCGCCGAGATGCCCTACGCCGGCCTTCAGTGCATGCTCGACGACCCGCCGGGGTTCCGCAACTACTGGTCGGCCGAGTACCTCGACGAGCTGCCCGACGCCGTGCTCGATTCCTTCTGCGCCCACGCCGACGGGATCATCATCCCCTCGCCGACCCAGCACATCATCTTCCCCTGGGGAGGGGCGATCGCCCGCGGGGCCGCGGACTCGCCGCTGGCGACCCGGTCCTCGACCTGGGTGCTTCACCCGCTGACGATGTGGGAGGACCCCGCCGACGACGAGCGGGCGATCGAGTGGACGCGGGCCGTCTGCGCCGATGCCAAGCCCTACGCCACCGGCGCCACCTACCTCAACTTCGTCGGCGACGAGGGCGAGGAGCGGGTCGTCTCCGGCTACGGCCGCCACAACTACGAGCGCCTGGCCGAGCTCAAGGCCGAGTACGACCCCGGCGACGTCTTCCACCTCCACCACCACATCCGGCCGCTGGCGGGGGCGGCGTAGGCCCCTCCATCTCTCGCCGGGCCGCCCTTCGGCGGTCTATGCCGGGCCCGCTCGCTGGCCCGGCCGACCGGGGGTCGCGGTTGGCTGCGCAGGAATCGTGGCGCCGCGGTGCAGCTCTTGGCACGAACATGGAAGGACTAGTGCAACACCGGTGTTACACTCGGGACGTGCCGACCAAGCGCCGCCGACACGCGATCACCGAGACGCCCCCGGTCGAGGAGGCACTGAACGAGCTGCGCGAGGAGCTGGATGGCGAGCGAATCGACATGGCCGAACTGGTCATCCTCGGCGCCCGCGAGAAGCTGGCGCAGTCGCGCGCTGAGGAGGGCAGGAAGGCCGGGCTGCGCAGCCAGCTCGCCCACCGGATCCGAACCGGGCAGATGATCCCGATGGATCTCGAGGCCGCCGAGCAGGCCAAGGAGCAGGGCTGGAACCATGAGCCTGCTCCTTGACAACTCGGCCTGGGTGAGGATCTCTCATCGCGTCCTTGATCCGAATCGGGCCGGGGAGATCGCCGGCGAGATCGATCGCGGCAACGTCGCGGTCGCACTGCCGTTCCTGCTCGAGGCCGGATACACGGCACGCGATACCGCCGAACACGAGCAGATGCTGGAGGAGCTGCTCGCGTTTCCCTACCTGCCGATCGATGGGGCCGTCGAAGAACGAACCCTCGATGCCCAGGCTCAGCTGGTTCGGGCCGGGCATCACCGTCTGCCCGGCTCGGATGTGCTGCTGGCGGCGATCGCCGACCGCCACGGCGCCGACATCCTCCACTACGACCACCACTACGACGTCATTCGCGAGCGCACCGACCTGCGCTTCGAGAGCGTCTGGCTGGCGGAGCGGGGGAGTCTCTAGAGAGGTGAGCTGCCCCCCAGCGCGCTAGCGGCCCGGCCTGCGGCGGAAGGCGAGCGTCTCGCCGGCCTCCTCGAAGCCGAGCTTCTCGTACATCAGCCGCGGCCAGTCGTCGGCGAGGGCGCCGAGGTAGGTGAGCTCGTTGCCGTCGGCGGCCGAGGCGCGGGCGGCGGCGAGGGTGACGGCGCGGCCGAGGCCGCGCTCGCGCGCCCCCGGCAGGGTGCCGACGTCCTCGACCTGGCCGATCCCGTCACGGGAGAGGAGGCGGCAGCAGGCGGCGGGATCGCCGTCGGCGCGGGCCATGAACCAGCGGTCGCCGCCGACCGCCCCGAGCATCCGGTCCCACTCGAGCATCTGCTCGATCGTCTGCTCGGCCTGGCCCCCCGACACCGGCAGGCCGTCGCGGATCAGCTGGCGCCGTATCCCGTCGAGCTCGTCCTGGCCGACCTCCTCGACCTCGACCTCCGATTCCCGGTCCGGCGGGCGCCGCCAGTCCATCCGCAGCACGCGCTCGACGCTCCAGCCGAGCGCTTCGAAGTCGGCCACCAGACCGGCGGCGGCCCCGATGTCGCGGACCAGCACCGTGCGGTGCTCCATCCCGGCGCCGCCGATGACCTCGTCGGCGACGGTGGCGATCTCGGCGGCGCTCATTTCCGGCCGCTCGATCAGGACGCAGTTGGCATCCCAGATCAGCGGGATCGAGGGGCAGAGGAAGGAGGCGCCCCACTCGTGCTCGGCAACCTGCTCGCAGGCGTCGCGGTCGAGCTCGATCTCGAAGTCGATGATGCGGCCCATGGACGGAAAAGGGTGACAGCGGCGTATGCTCGGCCGCGATGCACCGCCTGCTGCTGGCCTCGCAATCCCACCTCCATCGGGTTCCCGGCGCCGCCGCCCACGGTGCCCACAACGCCTGGACCGCGGTCTTCGTCGGCCTGATCCCGATCATCGGCCTGGTCGCGGTCGGGGCCCTGATCTGGGCCTTCGCCCGCAAGCGCGACGGCGAGGAGCCCGGTTAGCGCTTCGGCCACCGCGGGCCGGGGCGCGCCCGCGCCGCCGCGCCGATAGCCTCCGCGCCCCAAGCCCGAGACCTCCGGAGGAATCCCAGAAATGTTCGTATTCAAGGCCGCCGTCGTCGGCGGAGGAACCATGGGGGGCGAGATCGCGCAGACGATCGCCGCCGCCGACGTCCCCGTCGTCGTCAAGGACATCGAGCAGCGCTTCGTCGACGCCGCGATCGAGAAGGCCCGCGGGGTCACCCAGGGCCAGCTCGCTTCGCTGGTGAAGAAGGAGAAGCTGACCCAGGAGCAGGCCGACGCCCAGCTCGAGCACGTGATGTCGCTGATCACGGGCGCCACCGACTACTCCGGCTTCGGCGACGTCGACTTCGTGATCGAGGCGGTGCCGGAAAAGATGGAGATCAAGCAGGCCGTCTTCGCCGAGCTCGACGCGGTCACTCCCGGCCACGCGATCCTCGCCTCCAACACCTCCTCGCTCTCGATCTCGGAGATCGGCGAGGCGACCCTGCGCGCCGACAAGGTCGTCGGCTTCCACTTCTTCTACCCGGCCTCGGTGATGCCGCTGATCGAGGTCATCTTCGGCGAGGAGACGACGCCCGATACGGCCCAGGCCGCCTCCAACTTCGCCCAGGCGATCAGGAAGCAGCCGATCGTCTGCGGCGAGGTCCCCGGCTTCGTCGTCAACCGCATCCTCAACTCCGCCGTCGGCGAGATCTGGCGCGCCCAGGAGGAGAAGGGGCTCTCGATCAAGGCGATCGACGAGGGCGTCGCCGCCGCCAACGCGGCGCCGATGGGCCCCTTCATCCTCGGCGACATGCTCGGCCTCGACACGATCCTCCACGTCGCCGAGCACCTGAGGGACTCCTACGGCGACTCCTTCTACGTCCACCAGGGGATGAAGAAGCTCGTCTCCGAGGGCAAGCTCGGCGCCAAGAGCGGCGGCGAGGGCTTCTACAAGGACGGCGAGCCGCAGCTCGCCGGCGAGGGCGAGCCCGACGGCGAGGAGCTGGCGGAGCTGTTCGCCTGCAAGGCGCTGATCGAGGCCTGCCTGCTGCTGGAGGAGGGCGTCGCCAGCGCCCGCGACATCGACGTCGGGATGATGGCCGGCGCCGGGATGGACCCGCGCCGCGGCCTCTTCCCGCCGTTCTGGAAGGCCGACCTCGAGGGGCTCGACGTGATGTTGGAGCGGATCGAGGAGCTGGAGGAGGCCCACGGCGAGCGCTTCGCCGCGCCGGTGACGCTGAAGCGGCTGGTCGCCCAGGGCCGGCTCGGGCTGAAGTCGGGCCAGGGCTTCTACCCCTACCCGCAGCCCGACGAGGGCGATCAGCCGGAGAAGGTGAAGCTGGAGACGCGCGGCAACGTCGCCGTCGCCTGGCTCGTCAACCCGCCGATGAACGCGGTCTCGCCGCAGGTGATCAAGGACCTGGGAGAGGTCTGGGAGAAGGTCAAGGCCAACTCAGAGATCGGGGCGATGGTGATCGCCTCCTCGATCCCGCTCGTATACAGCGCCGGCGCCGACATCAAGGCCTTCACCTCGATGACCGACGAGTCGCAGGGGCGCGAGCTGATCGACTCCGGCCACGCCCTGCTGCGCGATTTCGGCAAGGCGCGGGTGGCGACGATCGCCGCCGTCAACGCGCTCGCCTTCGGCGGCGGCTGCGAGGTCTCGATGGCCTGCGACGTGCGCCTGGCGGCCGAGGCCGCGACCTTCGGCCAGCCCGAGATCAAGCTGGGGATCATCCCCGGCTTCGGCGGCACCCAGCGCCTGCCGGCGCTGGTCGGCCCCAACAAGGCCCTGGAGATGAACCTGATCGGCGACGCGATCTCCGCCGACGACGCGCTGGAATCAGGACTGGTGAACGCGGTCGTCCCCGACCACGAGCTGTTCGACACCGCGCTCGCCTGGGGCCGTCGCCTCGCCGGCCAGGCCCCGCTGGCGGTCGAGCAGATCAAGCTGGTCTCGGGCAAGGCCGACATCGACGAGGGCATCGAGGCCGAGAAGCAGGGCTTCGCCACGGCGTTCCAGTCCGAGGACGCGCGCGAGGGCATCTCGGCCTTCCTCGGCAAGCGCACGCCGAAGTGGAGCGGCAAGTAGGAGGCCTGCGCCCCCGGGCCGCCCCCGGCCCCGCGGCGACACCCCCTCGAACTGTCGCCATTTACCCCCACCCCTCGGGGGTAAATGGCTTCAGTTCGGGTGAGGGGATCAGTCCAGGTCGTCGATCTCCTGCTGGTAGAGGCCCATTCCGCGGGCGATGCCCTCGCCGATGGCGGCGTCGACCACGCCCTGGTTCTCGACGATCATGTCGGCGCGGGTGATGCGCCGCTCGAACTCGTCGTCGGTGTGCAGGGCGGCGATCTGCTCCCGGCTGCCGCGCAGCAGCGCGAAGCCGGCGAGTTCGCCTCCGTGGGGATTCAGCAGGACCACCTCGAAGTCCTCGATCTTGCCGTCGCCCTGGAGGCCGCCCCAGTACTCAACGCTCTCGTTGAACACCTTGACTGCCCGCGCCTCCCGTCCGCGAACCACCTGTCCCCAGCCGAGAAACAGTGCTGCGTCAGCCATGCTGACTCCTTTCATCGGTTTGGGGCGAGCCTACGTCCGCGGCCGCGGCGGGTCAATGCCCGCTCGGATGGCTCAGACGACCGCGATCTCGGGGGTTGGTCCATCGTCGGATTTCGGCTCGGCGTCCGCGGCGGCTTCGGCGGCCTGGTCGCCGCCCTCCGTGGGTGCGCCCGGCTTCCGCCAGGGGCCCGGGATGCGATCTCGCATCAGGTAGAGGCCCACGGCGGCGAGGCCCAAGGCGACGAGGCCGAGGCTCAGCGCGACGACCTTTCTCGAGGCCCGCCTACGATCGGGCTCCTCCTTGCCCCGGCGCCGCGAGCGCACGTTTGAGCGCAAGCGCCGCGCCATCAACAGCGCCCGGATGCCGCCTCGGGCGAGGCGCAGCTTGCTGGGTCCGCTTGACTTCGAAGATCTGCCGCTTGCCATTCGAGGCCTCCATTGACGGGGGTTGAAGAGGGTTGTCTCGTCGGGCTAGCGGTTTACCCGTTTGCCGCGATGCGAACCAGACCCGCTCGGCGGACGCGCCCAAACGGACGCGCCCCCAGCGGAGCCGCCCTCAACATACCGACCGCTCAGCGAACCCAGACGGGGTCGTTGCCGCCGTGGAAGAAAACCCTGCGGTGGCTGCCGTCGCGGCGCACCGTCTGCAGGGTCCAGCTGACCACGGGCAGGTGCTCCTGCTCGAACACGAGACTGCGCCCGCTGGGCGAGAAGCCGGGGTTGAACTGCTGCGAGTGGTTGCGGACGAGGACATGGGCGCCGTGGCCGTTGGAGCGCATCACCCAGGCGTGGTAGAGGGCCGCGCCGCCGGCGTTGACGAAGGCGATCCGGCGTCCGTCGGGGGAGTAGCTCGGCTGCGAGGCGCTGCCGGAGTAGTAGATGATGTGCCCGGAGCCGCCCGAGAGCCGGACCTTGGCGATGCCCGTGCGGTGCCCGCCGCCACCGTTCTTGGTGAACACGATCCGCCTGCCGCTGGGAGTGAACTGGGGGTCGGTGTCCGAGGAGCTCGTGTTGGTCACCCGCCGCAGCCCGTGACCGTTGGTCCTCACCGTGTAGATGTGCTGGGTGCTCGAGGAGACGCTGCCCTGCCGGCTGAACACGAGCCGGCGCCCGTTCGGCGATATCTGCAGCGACGCGACCTCGACGTTTACGAACTTGCGCACGAGCCGGCGGTGGCTGCCGTTGCGGCGGGCGACGAAGAGCTTGTTGACGGTGCGCGGCGGGCCGGGGCCGCCGTGGTTGGAGTTGACCCGGTAGAGGAAGGCGATCTTGCGGCCGCCCTTGGTCTCCGATGGCGAGGACACCGTGGCGGGGGAGCGGGTGTGGTAGAGGACGTGCTGATGGTGGCCGGTCGGGCTGATCGCGACGATCGAGCGCCCGCTGGTGAAGAGGACCCGGCTGCGCGCGGCGGCGCCAGCGACCATCGGCGTGGCCGCCACCGCCGCCAGCAGCAGGGCCGCGAGCCCAATCGTCGTTCCCAGCCGTTTGCTCATCTCGCTCCCTCGTCGTATCTTGAACCGAAGCATCGCGCGACGATCTTGGCGGAAGCGCCCGACGGACAATCGTCCGTCACCGTTCGCCGCGGACTGGCAGACTGGGCGCCGTGGAGGCCAAGGCAGCAGGGACGAGCGCGACCGACGCCGCGCGGCTGGCTCAATTGATCGAGGGCTCCGGTTGCACGGTGGCACTGACCGGCGCCGGAATCTCGGTGCCCTCGGGCATCCCCGACTTCCGCTCTCCCGGCACCGGCATCTGGGAGAACGTCGACCCGATGGAGGTCGCCCACATCGACGCCTTCCGCCGCGACCCGGCCCGCTTCTGGCAGTTCTACCGCCCCCGGTTCGAGACTCTTGCCGAGAAACGCCCGAACCCCGCGCACGGGGCCCTGGCCGAGCTCGAGCGCCGCGGCCTGCTCGAGGGCGTGATCACCCAGAACATCGACGGCCTTCACCGCGCCGCCGGCTCGCAACGGGTGGTCGAGGTCCACGGCTCGATCGAGACCTCATCCTGCACCTTCTGCAACGCCACCTACCCGCTGGAGGAGGTCGAGGCCCTGTTCGGCGACGACGGGGTGGCCGAGTGCTCGGTCTGCGCCGGACTGGTCAAGCCCGACGTCGTCCTCTTCGGCGAGCTGCTGCCGGAGTCGGCGATGGTCCAGGCGCAGTCGCTGGCCGAGCGGGCCGAGCTGATGATCTGCGTCGGCTCCTCGCTCGAGGTGCACCCGGCCGCCGGACTGCCGCAGCTGGCCCTGCGGGGCGGCGCCCGGCTGGCGATCATCACCCAGGGCCCGACCCCCTATGACTCGGAGGCCGAGGTCAAGCTCGACGGCGACGTGGTCGAAGAGCTGGGCGCGGTCCTCGCCGCCCTCGGCTGAGCGGCCGCCAGCGCCTGGCCGCCCCTCGGCGAGCCGTCGCGTTCGCTTGAGCGGTCGCGCGAACAGGTCGCTGAAGGGTTTCAGCACCTATGAGTGCTGAAACCCTTCACTGAGCATGGGCTTTGGGCGGCGTCGACCCGCGGTTGGGCGGGCGGCGTCGACCCGCGGTTGGGCGGGGTCGGCCGCTACTCCCGCTTGACGTGCTCAGGCGTCGGCGTCGGCGTCGCGCGGGGTGCGTAGCGGTGGTGGAGCATCAGGGCGTTGCCGTCGGGGTCCTTGAAGAAGGCCATGTGGCAGACGCCGGTGTCGAGGGTGTCGGCACCGAAGGTGACGCCGCGCGACTCGAGCTCCGCCCGCGCCGCCTCGACGTCCTCGACCTGGAGCGCGATCGGATTGGCGTTGGCCTGGAAGTCGAAGCCGAACGCCTCGGATTCCATCACCGCCAGGGTCAGGTTGCCGGTCTCGAACTCGGCCCCGGGCCTCTGGCCGTAGCGGGCCGAGTTCGGCATCCCGAGGACCGTCCCGTAGAACTCGACCGCCGCGTCGAAATCCTTGGTGGGCACGGTGACGAAGTCGGTGCCGGTGACGATGTGTGTCGAATCGGTCACGGAGACGTGACCCTACCGAATCAGATCCAGCACCCCGGATCGAACTGTCGCCATTTCGCTCCACCCCCCGGGCAAGAATGGCTTCAGTTCGGAAAGAGCCGGGAGGGGGTGGGGCTCGATCCGATCGCCGGTCATGAGGCGGCCCCGCCGCGCGGCGCTTCCGTCTAGGCGATACTCGCGGCGTGCCCGGGCATTCCGGCAAGAGGGAGGGCAACGCCACCGTCGATCTGACCGACCGCGCCTACGCGGCCTGGAACCGGAACGACGTCGACGCCTTCATGGCCTTGATCCATCCCGAGGTCGAGTGGCGCACCGCCGGGGTCTTCCCGGGGCTCGGGGGCGAGTACCTGGGACGCGAGGAGGTGCGCCGCTTCTGGGAGGAGTTCAGGGAGCCGTGGGAGGGGATCAGGATCGACATCGAGGAGAGGATCGAGGCGGGCCCCGACGAGATCGTGGTCAAGGTCCGCTTCAGCGGGGTCGGCCGGGAGGGGATCGAGGCCGACGCCGCCTTCGGCCAGCACTACGTCAGCCGCGACGGGCAGCTGTCGCGGATGCAGAGCTTCCTCACCTGGGAGAGGGCGACCGCGGCCGCGCTGCCGCCGGCCGCCGTGATCTTCGACAACGACGGCCTCCTGCTCGACACCGAGTCGGTCTGGACCCGCGGCGAGCGGGACCTGTTCGAGCGCCGCGGCCTGGAGTTCACGATCGAGCACAAACAGGAGCTGGTCGGGACCTCGGCCCAGATCGCCGCCGGGATCCTGGAACGGCGGTTGGGCGAGCCGGGGAGGGCGGCCGAGATCATGGCCGAGCTCGACGAGCTGGTGATGGCCGAGCTGGAGAACGGGGTGGAGGAGATGGTCGGTGCCCGCGCCCTGGTCGAGGAGCTGGAACGCCTCGAGATCCCGATCGGGCTGGTCTCCAACTCTCCCCGGGCCTTCATCGAGCGGGCCCTGGGGGCGGTCGGCATGGGCGAGGCGTTCGGGGTCGTCGTCAGCGCCCACGAGGTCGCGGCCCCGAAGCCGGCGCCCGACCCCTATGTCGAGGCCTGCCGCCAGCTCGCGATCGAGCCGGGGCCGCGGGTGGTCGCGCTCGAGGACTCGCCGACCGGGGTCGCCTCGGCCCGGGCCGCCGGGCTGAGCGTGATCGGGGTGCCCTCGGTCCCCGGGGTGGAGCTGCCCGAGGCGCACCACGCCGGCGAGTCGCTCGAGGACGCCCCGGTGCTGGAGCGCCTGGGGCTGGCGGACTGAGGCCGGAGGGAGAGGAGATGGCCTCCGAGAAGCAGCGCCTGATCCGCACCCCCGACATAGCCGAGCTGCGGGCCTTCTGCGTCGCCGCCGATCTCGGCACCCTGGGGCGGGCCGCGGTCCGCCTTCAGATCAGCCAGCCGGCGCTGTCGAAGCGGCTGCGCGGCCTCGAGGCGGTGGCCGGGACGACCCTGCTGGAGCGCTCCTCCAGCGGCGTCACCCTGACCGCCGCCGGGCGCCGGCTCTACCCGGAGGCAAGGCGGCTGCTCGACCAGGCCGAGATAGTCGAGGGGCTGCTGGCCAGCGCCCAGAGCGACCCCGACCCGATCAGGCTCGCCGCCAGCCACACGATCGCCGAGTTCCACCTTCCCGGCGAGCTGGTCGCCTACCACGCCGACCGTGCCCAGCACGCGCCGGTCGAGCTGACGATCGCCAACTCGATCGTCGTCCGCCGCATGGTCGCCGAGGGCCGCGCCAGCATCGGCATCACCGCCGCCGACCCGAAGATGGCCGAGCACGACGACCTCGAGGTCTTCCACCTGCTCGACGACGAGGTCGTGGTCGCCGTCCCCGAGGGCCACCCCTGGTACCGGCGCAAGAAGATCCCCCAGCGGCTGCTGCTGAGCACGCCGCTGATCACCCGCGACCCCGAGGCCCACACCCGCCGCTGCGTCGAGACGGCGCTGGCCGAGCGCGGCCTGCACCTGGCGCCGCCGCTGATCGAGGTCGGCAGCACCGCGGTGGCCAAGCGCGAGGCGCTGGAGCGCTCGGAGCCGGTGCTGCTCTCGGCCCTGGCCCTCGACGAGGCCCGCGACCGCCTCCACCGGCGCCCGGTCGAGGGCCTCAGCTTCCCGCGCCAGTTCGTCGTCGTCTGCCGCACCCCGAGCTCGCTGCCGCGACCCGACCGCGACTTCCTCGCCTTCCTGCGCCGCGGCGAGACCGGGGGGCCCGGCAGCGACTGAAAGCCGAGCGGGAGCCGGCCGTCAGCAGCCAACCGCTGGGGCCGTCAGCAGCCAACCGCTGGTTTTGGCGGCGATAACCGGTTGCGACCCACCTTCGCGGGCCGATCTCGTTCGGGCGCCAGTGGCGCCCTAATGTGGGCGTTGCGCGAACCAGATCGCGGACCCGCCCTCATAGGGCCCGACATATGGCTCCGGCCGGACCGCAGCAGCACAGTTCGCGCGGAGTACAACAATCGATATCTCTCCTCCCCTGTGAGCGCCTCGCAAGTCCTGCGGGGCGCTTCACGATTGGTCCCGAGCCTCCCGCCCTCGCCCCGACCATGGTCAGGGATTCGCCGCAGGGACTCTGTCGGCATTCCCGGATGACGGCGCCGCCCCGAGCTGGTCGAATTCACCAGATGCGCGTCCTGACCGTAATCGCCCACCAGAACCCGAAGTCCTTCTGCCATTCCGTCCTCGGGCGGTTCAGCGAAGGTCTCGGCGATGCCGGCCACAGCGCCGATGTCCTCGATCTGCATGCCGTCGGCTTCGACCCCGTCTTCCGCCAGGAGGACCTGGCCTACTGGATCCATGAGGACATGCCGGCCCACATTCTCGAGCGCATGGACCCCGGGCAGCGCGTTCTGGACGGGGCCCGGGGGCCGTTGCGGCGATTCCTCGCCTCACGGGCGCTGCGCGGCAAGGACAACAGGGAGATCGCCAGGCTGATCCGCGAGCACGGGCCCAGGGACATCGCCGAGCATTGGAGCCGGGTCGAGCGGGCCGACGGCCTCGCTTTCATCGCGCCGGTCTTCTGGCTCGGCTACCCGGCGATTCTCAAGGGGTGGTTCGAGCGGGTGTTCACCTACGGCAATGCCTTCGCCCTCACCCCGGAGGGCTGGGAGGGGAAGGTCAGCGGCCGCATCGGCCTGCTGCATCACCGCAAGGCGGTGATCATCACCCCGACCCTGTTCAGCCGGGAGGACTACGAGGCCGAATGGCAGGAGCCGATGACGCGCATCGTCGATGACTGGGGGTTGCGCTACCCCGGTGTCAGGGAGGTGGAGCACACCTACTTCTACCGGGCCGCGGTTGCCGACGAGGAAACCCTGCGCGGCTACCTGCAACGGGCATATGAGCTGGGCAGGGATTTCGAGCCGGCCGGGAGTTCCACCACGGCATAGCGGACGCTCGGGTTCAGGCGCTGTGGGCGTCGAGCCAGGCGAGCAGGTCGTCGAGGACCCGCTCGCGGTCGGCCGGGCGCTCGTTGAAGATCTCGTGGCGAAGGCCGTCGTAGACCGTCAGCGTCTTGTCCTCCGAGCCCGCCAGCCGGTTGACCATGCGGCTGCCCTCGACCGGGGCCAGGCGGTCCTCGCCCCCGTGCATGCCCAGCAGCGGCAGGGTGAGGTTGCCCATCCGCTCCTCGAATGTGTCGATCGCGGCGGCCATCTCGGCGATGGTGCGGGCCGGCAGCTTGCCCTGGTGGACGAGGGGGTCGGTGCGGTAGGCCTCGACCTCCTCGGGATCGTTGGAGATCAGCTCGGCGTCCACCGCGAACACCCCCAGCCCCGGGGTCAGCGCCGAGAGCACCCGGCTGGCGAGCCTGACCGCCGGCGAGGCCTGCTCGAGCTTGGCCGCCGGCGCCGATAGCACCAGCGCGTCGAGCTTGGACTGGTCGGTGAGGACGTAGTCGAGGGAGATGCAGCCACCCATGCTGTGGCCGATCAGGATCAGCGGCACCTCCGGCTCGGTCCCACGGGCGCGCTCGATGAAGGCGTCGAGGTCGGCGGTCGCGTTGCGCATCCGGTCGATCACCGCCCGCTGTCCCTCGGAGCGGCCGTGGCCGCGATGGTCGTGGGCGAAGACCGGGTAGCCGGCGGGGACGATCCGCTCGACCACGTGGCGGTAGCGGCCGCCGTGCTCGCCGGCGCCGTGGGATATGACGACGACCGCCTTCACCGGGACGTCGGCGCGCCAGGACTGCCAGTAGATCTCGAGATCGCCGGCGCCGGCGAAGGTGCCCGCCTCGTGCTCGATCCCGGTGCCCCCCGTCATCCCGGACCCATCGCTTCCCTCGATCGGGCGCTCATCCTCGCAGCACCCGGCGGCGTCGCAGCACCCGCTCGCAGATCGCCAGCAGCTCCTCGACCTCGCCCTCCGCGACCGGGTCGAGCTCACCGCGCAGGGCGGCGTTGGCGGCCTCGCCGGCCTCGCCGCGTCGCTCCCCCAGGATCGCCATGTCCTCGTCGTGGCCGGGGTCGGCGACGGCCTCGCGCAGCTCGACCAGCAGCGCCTCGAGGCCGACCCGCAGCTGCAGCGCCGCCTCGCGGGTGCGGCCGGCGTCGAGGTCGGCGCGGGCGCGCAGCAGCAGCGTCTCGCAGGCGTCGATCTGCTCGCGGCCGCCGAGCACCGCGGCGACCCGCTCCTGCGGGCGCAGGTCCTCGGCCCGGCGCCGCTTCGGCACGCCCCCGCGGACGTCGATCTCGCGGGCGGCGGCGAACTCGCCCGCGGCCACCTGGTCGCCGCTGCCCCAGCCGATCCGGACCGCGGCCGCGTGGCGCGGCGTCAACTCCGGCGCGTGGGTGTCGCCCGAGGCGGCGGCGTTGGCGTGAAGGGCGCGGTTGAGGAGCGCCATCCCCTCCTCGATCAGGGCGTCGGCGGTCTCGCCGACATCGGTGGCGGCGTCGAGCCAGCGCTCCGCCTCGGACTCCTCGGCGAAGGGCTCGAAGGCGCGGATCGCGGTCGCCCGGGTCAGCGGCAGCGGCTGCGGCGGGGACCCCGGCTCGACCGCCCGCGCCCGCATCCGGCGCCGGCGCGGCGGGGGCGGCGCTCCCTCGGTGGCGATCACCAGAACCCGCTCCTCGCGGCCGCCGGCGCCTGCCTCCGTCCCGCCCGCACCCGGCTCCGCCCTCCCCCCGGCCACCTCAATCCCGGCGGGCCCGGGCGGGGCGTCCTCCGCGGCCGGGCGCCGCGACAGGTAGCGGCCGTCCGGCAGGCCGATCGTGCCCGGGTAGTCGAACTGCACGAATCCGAAGAATTGAGCCAGGGGCCGGATTCTGGCGGCTAGTCGCCGCTCCCGCCGCTCGGCTTGCGCCCGCTCTGCTTGCCGCTGCCGTTCCCGGAGCCGGTGCCGCCGTGCTCGAGCGAGTACTGCGAGGGGGTCGCCGAGACGTCGGGGTTCTGGATCTGGCCGAGGCGCTTGATCAGGCGCTGCCACTGCTCGGGCTTCAGCGCCTGCGAGTAGCCGCCGCTGGTGGCGCCGTAGTCGGGGTAGTAGCCGACGTGGACGTGGTCGTAGTGGTCGGCGAGGGCGAAGCTCTGGGTCCCGGGCAGGTCCTCGAGCGAGATGATCTGGTGAGGCGCCATCGTCCCCTGGAGCTGGAGCAGGCTCTTGATCAGGGCGTCGGCGAGGGTGCCCGGGCCCTGGTTGCCGGTGACCGGGACGTCGTTGATGACGGCGATGTCCATGGCGTCGCCGGTGGTGTGCTCGGAGACGTTGCCCGACGCGGTGAGGAAGCTGTGGCCGCACTTGATCGAGGTGATCGTCAGGCGGAAGCCCTTCTCCACCAGGTACTCCATCGCCGCCAGCAGTCGGCGGTCGATCTGGCCGCTGGCGATGTCGCTGCGCCCGCAGGAGTAGATGGAGAGCCGCGGGTCATTGAGGACCCGGCGCTGGAGCGCCTCCTTGGAGAGCAGAAGGACGCCGCCGACGCCGAGGTCGGCGCTGAGCAGGTCCTTGCCGGTGGCGCGGTAGATCGCGGTCGCCTCGAGCAGCTTCCAGCCGTCGAGGATCGGCTTCGGGTCGATCGGCGGGGACTTCTTGCCCGCGGGCCGGATCGAGAAGCTGACGTGGGGGGTGCCGCCGGAGTCGCCGACCTTGCCGAGGACGGTGCCGCCGATCACCTTCGAGCCGACCTTCATCGGCTCCAGCGTCGCCTTCGAGCTGTCGTAGGCGTAGACGTCGTTGTAGTAGTTGTTGAAGGTGGCGTAGCCGGCGGTGCCGCTGATGGAGGTGCCGCCCCCGGTCACCTTCTCGACGTTGGGACGGGAGGGGAGCGCGTAGGAGCGCTGGCGCCCCTCGCCGCCCTTGCCGCCGGTGTCGGTCGGCCCGGGGCCGGCGCCGCTGGGGACGACCACGCTCGGCTTGATCACCTTCGGCGGGTGCTTGTCCCCGGCCTCGGCGCCCTGTTCGCCGGTGGGGCCCGTGGCGCCGGTCGGGCCGGTGGCCCCGGTCGGGCCGGTGGCGCCGGTGGCACCCGTGGCACCGGTCGGGCCGGTCGCTCCCGTTGCCCCGGTGGCGCCGGTCGTCCCAGCGGCGCCGGTGGTCCCGGTGGCGCCGGTCGCCCCGGCGTTCCCCGTGGCGCCGGCCGATCCGGTCGATCCGTAACCCGGCAGACCCGCGGCGGGTGACCCGCCGCCCCCGCCGCCGCTGTCAGGCTTCGAGCCCGGTCCCTCGTTCTCGGCCTTGCCCGGCTTGGCCGTGGTGTTGAGGGCGTTCTCGGCGGCGGTGGTGTTGGTCGCCGGCGCCGTCGGCTTCTTGTCGTCGGGCGGGGTGATCAGCTTGAAGTCCTCGGCCGTCAGGGGCTGGGGCTTCGGCACCGGGTGGTTGCGGACGATCTCGCCCATCTGGCCGTAGGTGTAGCGGTTGCCGTAGGCGTCGCGGAGGACGATGTAGCGCCCCAGCGAGGGCGAGGAGCCGATCGCGGTGATGACGCCGTCGTTGACCGCTACCACCGGCGCTCCCGACTTCGAGTAGATGTCGATCCCGGTGCGGCCGGGGGCGGGGCCGACGACCTGGGCGGCGTTGTGGGCGCCGGCGCCGGCGGTCGGGGTCGCGTCGCGCTTCGCCTTGTCGGTGGAGATGCTGTCGGCGTAGCGGGCGTCGGCGGCGACCGGGAAGTGGGCGCCCTCGGTCAGCCCGGTGAGCGAGCCGACGAGGTCCTCGGGCAGCTTGCCGTAGCCGCGCGCGTAGAGCAGCACCTCCTGCACGTACCAGTCGGCGTGGTTGTAGGCGAAGATCGCGTTGTAGAGGTCGCTGCCGCCGCCGGCCGCCTTCAGGTAGCGGGCGGCGGCGCAGATCGCGTCCACCGGGTTGTAGGGGTCCTTGCGGCCGTCGCCGTTGGCGTCGACCCCGTAGGTGGCCCAGGTCGAGGGGATGAACTGCATCCAGCCCATCGCCCCGGCCGTGGAGACGTTGAGGTTGGTGCCGAAGGCGGTCTCGATCTTGTTGATCGACGCCAGCACCTGCCAGGGGATGTCGTACTGGGTGCCGCAGGCCTGGTAGATCGGCAGCAGGAAGGGCGGGATCTCGAACGAGTCGATGAGGAAGTTGGGGACCCCCAGCGGCGAGGGCCCGATCGGGGAGAAGCCGGTGGAGGGAGAGGTGCCGGTCGCGGCGGCTCCGCCATCGGCGCTGGCGCCGCCCGGCGCCGGGGTCGGGGAGGTCTGCTCGCTGTTGCCGCCGATGTCCGGCACCGGAGCCCCGACGCCGCCGTTGATGCTGCCGTCGATCGTCGGCGCGGCCTGCACACCGCCGCCGATCGTCGCCCCGGGGACGACCGTCGGACCGCTCGAGGGTGGCGGCGTCGCCGGCTGCCCCGAGTTCCCGCTGGGCGCCGCGCCGGCCGTGCTCTGCGTCTCGGCCCCGGCCAGGCTCGCCCCGGCGACCACCGCCAGGAGGACGGCGAGCGCGATGGTCAGTGCGAGCTTATGTCTCATCTGACGGCGACTGTTCTCCTGCTACCGCTGGAAGGCATGACGACCGGCACAACCGCGCGCACTCTCCCCACGCGCAGCCACGGCAACGCTATTTGTTCCTCTCTCCCATTGCAAGCGGGCACCCGTGCCCGAAAAACTACCTTTCACGGGCGGACGACCACCGCTTCGACCGCATGGATTAACGCGGCCACAACCTTGTCCCGCGGCGTGTACCCTGGGTCTGAGATGAGCGACGAACGCGCCCACGCCGAACCCGAGGATGAGAGCATCCGCGCCCGCGGCGAGCAGGCGGTCGGCGACCTCGCCCAGGCCCTGCTCGACAACCCGATGTTCGGCGGCGCGCTCTCGGCGGCCTTCGGCGCCCGCGAGCGGGCGATCGAGGCCCAGCAGGCGGCGATGGGGGCACTCAACCTGCCCTCGGCGGCCGAGGTCGAGCGGCTCGAGCGCCGGCTGCGCTCGCTCTCGCACCGGCTGGAGTCGGTCGAGGAGCAGATCGACACGGTTGCCCGTGACATCGGCGCGATCCGGCGCCGCCTCGACGGCGACGTCAGCGTCGGCGCCGACCAGTCGCGCCTCAAGGTCGAAGACTAAGGCTCGACCTCAGCCTGAGAGTACGCCCGCGGCGGTGCGCCCGGCGCGCTTCGCCGAGCTCTCCAGCGCCTCGTCGCCGATCCGCTCGCCGGAGGAGTCCTCGGCGACCACGAGCAGCGCCCCGATCGAGACCCCGAGGCCGGGCGCGAGCGAGAACAGGGCCGCCGTCTGCATGTCGGCGACGCGGAACCCCGCCCCGGCGAGGGCGTCGCCCCCGGGGAGGACGTCGAAGCTGGCGGCCCGGACGACCTCGGCCCCCTCGGCGGCGGCGGCGAGCGCCTCGGTGAGGTCGGCGGTGAGGTCGGCGCCCTCGTTGCCGTGCGAGCGGCTGACCCCGTCGGCGGCGAATGCGGAGGCGACCACGACCACCTCGCCGAGGCCGGGCCCGGGGTCGGCCGAGACGCAGGTGCCGACCCGAACCGCCCGCTTCAGGCCGAGCTCGGCCAGGTCGGCGAGGACCAGCGCGGCGCTCGGGCCGCCGGTCCCGGTCGCCTGCACCGTCAGCTCGCGGCCGTCCTCCCTCACGCCCCAGTAGCCCCAGAGGCCGCGGGCGTGATTGCTCATCTTCGGCTGCACCGTCAGCTCCTGGGCAAGCATCATCGCCCGCCCGGGATCGCCGGTGAGGACCGCGTCGGCGGCGATCGGGGCGCTGGGTCGGAGCCGGGCGGGCACGGTCGCCCGAGGTTATTCGGACTAAGCTCTTACCCGTGGATGATTCGGCGAAGAGCGGCGGCGACGAGAGCCCACGAGAGGGGTGTCTCCGACAGCCTGCGCGAGGCGATCGAGCGGACCTTCGCCGCCACCACCGAGGCCGGCGAGCGCGCCCAGGAGCTGCTCGACGAGGTGACCCGGCGCGGCCGCGGCGCCCGCGAGTCGGTCTCCCAGCGCGGCCAGGACGCCCGCGAGGCGATCAGCCAGCGCGGCCAGGGGGCCCAGGAGGCCTCGGCCGGCGCGGCCGCGCGAGTGGTCGAGGCGATCGAGGGGATGAGGGTGGCCACCCGCGACGAGCTGCGGCTGCTGGAGAAGCAGGTGGCCGAGCTCTCCGAGCGGGTCGAGGCGCTCGAGGCTGAGTCCAGGGTCGAGGGTTAGCCGTGGCTGCCGGGGGCAGCCGAGTCGTGATCACCGGAGTCGCCAGCCACTGGGGCTCGGAGCTGGCGCGGGCGCTCGAGCGCGACCCGACGGTCTCCTACCTGGCCGGCGTCGACACCAAGCCGCCGCCGGCCGATCTCGAGCGGACCGAGTTCATCGAGGCCGACATCCGCAACCCGGTGATCTCGCGCATCCTGCCCGGGCTCGATCCGGAGGTGGTCGTCCACTGCGGGATCGTCTGGTACCCCGAGCCCGACAAGCCGGCGCGCGCCCTTCACGACATCAACGTGATCGGGACGCTGCAGCTGCTCACGGCCTGCGAGAAGTCCGCCGGCCTGCGCGCCGTCGTCGCCCGCGGCTCGGCCGCGATCTACGGCTGCGAGGCCTCGGCGCCGTCCTTCTTCACCGAGGAGATGGCACGCCGCTACCCGCTGAAGACGCGCTTCCAGCGCGACATCGGCGAGCTCGAGGGCTACTTCGACAACTTCGCCCGCCGCCACCCCGGCGTCACCTGCACGATGCTGCGCTTCCAGCCGGAGATCGGGCCGGGGCTCGAGCAGCCGCTCAACCGCTACCTCTCGCTGCCGGTGGTCCCGACCCAGCTCGGCTTCGACCCGCAGCTGCAGCTGATCCACGCCGACGACGCCACCGGGGCGCTGGCGGCGGCGGCGCGCAACCCGGTACGCGGCCCGGTCAACGTCGCCCCCGACGGGACGATCTCGCTGCACCGGATCCTCCGCCTCGCCGGCCGCCCGACGCTGCCGATCCCGCACCAGCTCGCCGGCCCGGTGCTCAGTCGCCTGGGCCGCGGCCTCGGCGCCGCCGACCTCTACTACGACGGGATCAGGCTGCTGCGCTACGGCCGCGGCTGCGACAACACGAGATTGAAGCGCGACGTCGGCTTCGAGCCCGCCTTCGACGCCGAGGCCGCGGTCCGCGACTTCGTCGCCAAGGGCTCTGCCGGCCACCGTCTCTTCCCCTCGCCCCATCCCGGGGCGAGGGCGCAGAGGGCGGGGTGGGCGACCGACGCCGAGGCGACGGGACCCCCGGCGGGGTCGCGATGAACGCCACCCGCGAGGCGGCATCGGGCATGGCCGGCGCCGCCGAGTTCATCAACCGCATGCGCTCCGGGCTCGAGGACGGCCTCGACCCGGTGGGCGCCGCCGAGCAGGCGGCGGGGGCCCTGCCGAAGTCGCTGCGAGACCCGGTGGCGCGGATGTCGCGGCGGCTCGCCGGCGACTACCACGAGGACGAGTGGGGCTTCGACGAGGAGTTCGCCGAGGCGACCTATCCGTTGTTCGAGTTCCTCTACGACGTCTGGTGGCGGGTGCAGGCCGCCGACGTCGTCAACGTCCCCGCCCACGGCCGCGGGCTGATCGTCTCCAACCACTCCGGCTCGGTCTTCCCCTTCGACGCGACCATGATCGGCGTCGCGATCATGAAGGAGCACCCGCTGCCGCGCTGGACCCGGCCGCTGGTGCTGAACTGGGCCTTCGAGCTGCCCTTCCTCAGCCTCTTCATGCGCAAGGTCGGCGGCGTCCCCGCCAGCCCCTTCAACGCGATCCGGCTGCTCGAGCAGGACAAGCTGGTGATGGTCTTCCCCGAGGGGGTGAAGGGGACGGGCAAGCCCTTCTCGGAGCGCTACCGGCTGCAGCGCTTCGGCCGCGGGGGCTTCGTCGAGGTGGCGCTGAAGACCGGGGCGCCGATCATCCCGGTCGCGGTCGTCGGCGCCGAGGAGATCTATCCGAAGATCGGCGAGTCGGCGGCGCTGGCGAAGATCGCCGGGGCGCCGTTCGTACCGATCACCCCGACCTTCCCCTGGCTCGGCCCGCTGGGGCTGGTGCCGCTGCCCTCGCGCTGGCGGATCGAGTTCTGCGAGCCGATCGACCTCTCCGGCTACGGCCCGGAGGCGGCCGAGGACAAGACCCTGCTGTTCGACATCTCCGAGTCGATCCGGGAGACGATCCAGGAGCGCCTCTACGACAGCCTGGTCAGGCGCGGGTCGGCATTCCTCTGAGCGCCCTCCTTCGGCGGGCCGCCCGCTTAGCCGCCCCTCCTGCCGAGAGTGCAATAGGTCATCAATGAGGTGACTGATTGAACTCTCGGCAGTTAGCGTGCGGGCGATGAAGCGGGTCGGACCGATTGCGGCGATGGTCGCCGTGCTGGCCGTCGCGGCGCTCGGGGTTCCGGGGGAGGCTGCCGGGGTCCGCGGGAGGCTGCCGGGGCCCGGGCGAGCCGCGTGGTGACCCTCGGCCACTCGGTCGAAGGGACGGGCGGTGAAGGCGCTGCGGCTGGGCGATCCGCAGAGCCCCCGCAAGGCGCTGGTGGTCGGCGCGATCCACGGCGACGAGACCGCCGGGCTGAAGGTGGTCCGCGAGCTGCGCCGTCGCTGGGCCGATGTCCGCGGCGTCGACGTCTGGACCGTCTACACGGTCAACCCGGACGGGGTCGCCCGGGACGACCGCCGAAACGCCCACGGGGTCGACCTCAACCGCAACTTCTCCTTCCGCTGGCACGGCGGTGTGCCGCGCTCGAGCGGCTACTACCCGGGGCCGCGGCCGTTCTCGGAGCCCGAGTCGCGGCTGGTGCGGCGCCTGGTCTCCCGCCTGCGGCCGCGGATCTCGATCTGGTACCACCAGCCCTGGGGCCAGGTGCTGGCGCCCTGCGCCGGCGGCGACGCCCACCTCGAGCGCCGCTACTCCGAGGTCAGCGGCGTTCCCTTCCGCCGCTGCCGCGGCGAGCACCTGCCGGGCACCGCGGTGAAGTGGCAGGAGCACCGCTTCCCCGGCTCCGACGCCTTCGTCGTCGAGCTGCCCGGCGGCCGCCTCCGGCACCACGCCGCCCGGCGAAACGCGCGGGCGGCGATGGCGACAATCCGCCTCGCCACCTGAGGCCGGGCGCGCCCCAGGCTGAGTCCCGGCGCACCCCAGGCTGAATCCCGGGACCCAGGCTGAATCCCGGGGACCCCAGGCTGAATCCCGGCACACCCCAGGCGCGGTCCCGACACTGGTGAGAAACGCCGGCGCCGGATTTGCGCCAGCTGTCCAAACACCGCCGCGGAGGCCGCGCCTACCTTGAGGGACATAACTACTGCGACCGCCGGGGCCGGGTGCCGCGGCGGGCTAGGAGGACGCAATGAAACGGAAGTACCTCGCGGCGATCCCGCTGGGCGCGCTGGCTGTTCTGTTGCTCGCCCCCAGTGCTGCCTTCGCCGATTCGATCGACCTGGTCAAGGCGATCAACGGCAAGCTCGACCCCTCGGTCGGGGTCAACACGATGTGGGTCATCTTCGCCGGCTGCCTGGTGATGTTCATGCAGGCCGGGTTCGCGTTCCTGGAGATCGGCTTCTCCCGCGGCAAGAACGTGGGGACGATCATCGCCAAGATCCTCACCAACTTCTCGATCGCGGCGATCGGGTGGTGGGCGGTCGGCTTCGCCTTCGCCTTCGGCGGACCGCTCGGCGGCGTGATCGGACACGACGGAGGCTTCTTCTTCACCAACCTCGGTCCCTGGACCGAGATCCAGGAAGGCACACAGGTCTTCCATCCGAGCTTCCCGATCATGGACCTCTCCAACGCGACGATCGAGTCGAAGTGGTTCTTCCAGTTCGTCTTCTGCGCCGTCTCGCTGGCGATCGTCTGGGGTACGACCCTGGAGCGGATCAAGTTCGGCGTCTACATCATCTACGCGATCGTCTTCTCGACGATCATCTACCCGATCGGCGCCCACTGGGTCTTCGGTGGCGGCTTCCTCCAGATCGGTGACTGGCTCGGCACGGGGATCACAGGCATGCAGGACTTCGCCGGCTCCACCGCCGTCCACCTGATCGGCGCAACCGGGGCGCTGGCGGCGCTGCTGCTGCTCGGCCCCAGAAAGGGCAAGTACGGGCCCGACGGCAAGCCGCGGGCGATCCCCGGGCACAACATGCCGCTGTTCGGGCTCGGGGTGCTGATCCTCTGGCTCGGCTGGTTCGGGTTCAACCCCGGCTCGACCCTGAACGCGGTCGACGGGCGCTTCGCCGAGATCCTGATCATCACCAACATCGCGGCGGCCGCCGGTGTGCTGACGGCAATCGCGACCGCCTACGCGAAGACGAAGGCGATCGACATCGGCATGGCCGGCAACGGCGCGATCGCGGCGCTGGTCGCGATCACCGCTCCGTCGGGCTACGTCGAGCTGTGGGCGGCGCCGATCATCGGCGCGGTCGCAGGTGTGATCGTGGTCCTCGGCGTCTACTGGGTCGACAAGTACATCGACGACCCGGTCGGGGCCCTCTCGGCCCACGGCATGGCCGGTATCTGGGGGACGATCTCGTGCGGGATCTTCACCGCTCCGAGACTGGCCCAGTACAACGGGTTCGGCGATCCCAACGGCGGCCTCTGGTACTCGGGCAGCTTCAGTCAGCTGATCGCCCAGGTGGCCGGGTTCACGATCGCCTTCACGTTCGTCTTCATCATGAGCTTCACGACTTTCTGGCTCATCAAGAAGACCTACGGTCTCCGTGTCACCGAGGCAGAGGAGGACGCCGGGCTGGACATCTCAGAGCACGGGATGTACGGATACCCGGAGCAGTTCATCCCCCAGCCGGAATACCCGAGGAGTGCCCCTCCGGTCACAGCTCCGGCACCGGGGGCTGCCCCGGCGGCTGCCACGACGATGGCTGCCGAGAACCCGAACAGGGCCTAAGGAGAGATCACGATGAAGAAGATCGAAGCGTTCATCCGACACGAGGCGTTCGAGCCGATCCGGACCGAGTTGCTCGACAAGGGGTTTCCCTCCCTGTCGATCCTCGAGGCCAAGGGCTCGGGCCGCCAGAAGGGCATCGTCGAGCATTACCGCGGCTCGGATCTCACGGTCAACGTGCGGCCGAAGCTGAAGATCGAGGTGGTGGTCGACGACAGGGACAAGGGTCTCGTGGTCGAGACGATCCTCAAGCACGCCCGCACGGGGCAGGTCGGCGACGGCAAGATCTTCGTCCTGCCGGTGGAGGAGGCGATCCGCATCCGCACCGGCGAGGGCGGGGAGGAGGTCCTCCAGGCCCACGAGGAGGAGGAGATTCCCGCGTAACCGGAGCGCTGGGGCTGCGTGGATCGGGCGGACCGGTGGCGATGATGCCACCGGTCCGCCCGTTTGCTCGTGTCGGATTACACTTGCGCGGGCATGGCTACCGCAGCGGTCAAGGTCAAGGAGGCGACCCGCGCCGACACCGGGGATCCGGGGTATCGCTCGGCCGAGGAGTTGCGGGAGGTCCTCGACGCCCTGCTGAACGAGATCGACGGCGACCCGGACTTGGGGCCGCGACTGCGCTCGGCCAACCTTCCCCACCGCGCCGTCTACCCCGACCTCGGCGTCGTCCTCAATCTCGCCGCGGCGCCCGACCTCGGCGGCCACTGCCTGCGCTGGAACTTCTCCGAGGACGTCGACTGGACCCCGGCGCTGACCCTGGAGATGGACTCGAGGATCGCCAACCGCTACCTCCAGGGCCGGGTCAACTTCGCGATCGCGGTCGCACGGGGGGAGATACGCGTCTCCTGCACCGAGGCGGCGGCGGCGATGGCCTACCTGCCGGCCAGCCTCGGGCTGATCTCCCGCTACCGGGCGATCGTCGAGGCCGACTACCCGCACCTGCTGATCGACTGAGCGCCGCCGGGGAGGCGGCAGGCCGCGGGGAGCGGAGTCGAGTGTTAAGTGGCCGGACCCCGCCTTGACATGCCGATGCCCCGACGTATGCTCAACCGACAACCAAGGCAGAAGGCCGCAGTGGGCCTTCTCCGGGTCCCCCGGCGACTGGGGCCCGGCGGAGCCCGCAAGGTGCCGGAGCGGGTGCCGTAGGCCGACGTCGCGGGCCGCTAGCCCGCAAGCGACGGGGCCCGCGCGACCCCGTCGCTTCATGTTCGGAGCGGCCCGGGCAGGGGCAGAGCCGCGGGAGCGGGTATAGCCTCGGCAACCGATGCCCGCCGACGAAGAGATCACCCTGGCCGAGGCCTCGCGGCGCTCCGGCGTCTCCGCCAGCACCCTCAAGCGCTGGGCCGGGCAGAAGGTGATCCCGGTGCGCAAGGGCCGCTGGACCGCGACCGCGGCGGCGCAGGCCCGGGTGGTCGCGCGGATGCGGGAGCGAGGCCACTCCCTGGAGTCGCTGAAGGAGGCCGGGCGCGAGGGCAGGCTGGCCTTCGGCTTCTCCGAGGACCTGTTCGAGCGCCCGGAGAGGACCATGACGGTCGAGGAGGTGGCGAAGGAGGTCGGGCTCGAGCCGGAGCTGATCGAGCGGCTGCTGGCGCTGCTGGGAACTCCGGCGGGGACCGAGCACCTCCTCGGACCCGACGACGTCGAGGCGATGCGCCACTGCGCCAGCGTGCTGATGGCCGGCTTCCCGCTGGTCGCCTTCCTCCAACTGGTCCGGGTGTATGTCCAGTCGCTGCGCAAGATCGCCGACTCCGAGGTGCGCCTCTTCCATATATATGTGCACGAGCCGCTGATCCGCGACGGCGTCGCCGAGCTGGAGATGGCCGAGGAGATGGAGGGGCTCGCCGCCGACATCCTGCCGCTGGCGGCGCCGTTGTTCACCTACATGCACAACCGCTACCTGCGCTTCTTCATCGAGCAGGACGTGGTCGGCCACATGGAGAGCGGGCTGGGCAGCGAGGCGAGCGGGCTGGGGCGGGTCCCGGTCACCCTCTGCTTCATCGATCTCACCGGCTTCACCCGCTTCACCCAGGAGGAGGGCGACGAGGAGGCCCTCGACCTGGTCGAGCGCTTCGTCGACACGGTCGAGGCGACGCTGCCGGAGGGGGCGACGATCGTGAAGACGATAGGCGACGAGGTGATGGTCGTCTCGCCCGACCCGGCGAACCTGACCGAGTGGGCCGTCGGCCTGATCTCGCTGTTCTCCGAGCGGCCGAAGCCGCGGGTCGGGATCCACTTCGGCGAGGCCGTCTTCCGCGAGGGCGACTATTTCGGCACCGAAGTCAACCTCGCCCACCGGGTCGTCACCCGGGCGCTCGGCGGCGAGGTGCTGGCGACGGACCGCGTGGTGGAGTCGATCGAGGGCGCCGAGTACCTCGAGGCGGAGCCGATCGGGGCGGTCGAGCTCAAGGGCTTCCCCGAGCCGACCCACCTGTTCGTGGTCCGCAGCCGCCGCTGAGGGACGCATCTCGCGGACCCGGCCGAAGCCCGACCCGGCCCACTGCCGAGAGTGCAATTGATCACCAATGAGGTGACCTATTGAAGTCTCGCGGGGCCCGGCCTGGGCTTCTAGGCTTGGGTGGTGGACGAGGACGCGCTCGAGAGGCTGACGCAGGTGGTTCGCGAGAGCGGCCTGATCGCGCCCGGCTCGGGCGGGGTCGCGCTGCTCTCGGGTGGGCCCGATTCGGCCTGCCTCGCCGCCGGCCTGGCGGGGGCCCTGGGACCCGACCGCGTCATCGGACTCCATCTCAACTACGGCCTGCGCGAGGGCTCCGACGGCGACGAGGAGACCTGCCGCCGGCTCTGCGAAGTGCTCGGGATCGAGCTGGTGGTCGAGCACCCGCGGCTGCCCGAGGGGAACCTCCAGGCCGCCGCCCGCGACGCCCGCTACGCGGCCGCCGAGCGCCTGCGGGATACGCGCGGGGCGGACTGGATCGCCACCGGCCACACCCGCAGCGACGTCGCCGAGACGATTCTCTACCGGCTCGCCTCCTCGCCCGGCGCCCGCGCCCTGCAGGGGCTGCCGGCGCGGCGGGGGCGGCTGGTGCGCCCACTGCTCGGCCTGGGTCGCCAGGACGCCCGCGCCCTGGCCGGGGCCGCCGGACTGCCCTTCGCCGACGATCCCTCCAACCTCGATCCCCGCTTCGCCCGGGCCCGGGTGCGCGAGGAGGTGCTGCCGGTCCTGCACGAGATCAACCCGGCGGCGGAGGAGAACATCGCCGCCACCCGGGCCGAGCTTGCCGAGGACTCCGAGGCCCTGGAGTCGCTCGCCCGCGGCCTGCTCGAGCAGGCCGGCGCCGCGCGGGGGACGGCGGCGCTGCCGGCCGGCGCCCTCGAGCAGGCGCCGGCGGCGCTGCGGCGGCTGGCGCTTCGGGCCCTGGCCGAGCGGGCGGCCGGGCACGCGGTCGCCCTCGGCCCCCGGGCGGCGGCCGAGATCTGGCGACTGGCGCGCGAGCCCGAGGGCGGAGAGGTGGATCTCGGCGGCGGCCTGAGGGCGGTCTGCGAGGCCGGCTACGTGCGCTTCACCGCGGAGGCCGGGGGAGGGGCGGAGGCGGAGCCGGTCGCCCTGGCGGTACCGGGGGAGGTCCGGTTCGGGCGCTGGCTGGTGCGGGCCGAGCGGGCCCGCGGCTGGCTCGAGCCGCAGGGGCCCGAGGTGGCGACGCTCGACGCCGCCCGCCTCGGCGACCGTCTCGAGGTGCGGGCCTGGCGCCAGGGGGACCGGATGCGCCCGCTCGGCCTCGACGGCAGCAAGAGCCTCCAGGACCTCTTCACCGACGCCGGGGTGCCGCGCTCGCTGCGCCGGGCCCTGCCGGTGGTCGCCGCCGGGGGGCGGATCGCCTGGATCGCCGGAGTCGCCGTCTCGGAGGAGTTCAAGCTGAGCGACGAGTCGACCCAGGTGGTCCTGCTCAGCGCCGCCCTCGCCGACCCTGCCTAGCCGCTCCGGGCGCTGCTCCCTGCCCTCTGCCCCGGCTTTCTGCTTTCTTTCCCCTAATGCACGACCCGGCGATCGGCGAAACGCTCGTCACGCACGAGGACCTGACCCGCCGGGTGGCCGAGCTGGGGAAGGAGATCAGCGCCGATTACGAGGATCGCGACCTGTTGATGATCGGCGTGCTCAAGGGCGCGGTGCTGTTCATCGCCGACCTCATGCGCCATCTGACCGTCCCCTGCGAGATCGACTTCATGGCGATCTCCAGCTACGGCTCGGAGATCGACTCCTCCGGGGTGGTGCGGATCCTCAAGGACCTCGACGCGCCGATCGAGGGCCGCGACGCCCTCATCGTCGAGGACATAATCGACTCCGGCCTCACCCTCCAGTACCTGCTGCGCAGCCTGCGGGCGCGAAATCCGCGCACGCTCGAGGTCTGCGCGCTGCTGACCAAGCCCGAGCGGCGGCGGGTCGACCTGCCGATCCGCTACGTCGGCTTCGAGATCCCCAACCGCTTCGCCATCGGCTACGGGCTCGACCACGGCCAGAAGTACCGCAACCTCGACCATGTCGCGGCCCTGGCGGACGGCTTCCGCTAGGGCGATCGCATGCGTGACCGGCGCGCATGCCCTGGTACCCTGAATTCGCGGCGCTAAGCGGGCTTCAACTGGCCCCTGCGCCCGGAGATCGAATTTGAAACGGTTCTTCAAGAGCGCGGCATTCCCGATCCTGCTGGTCGTCGTCTTGGCGTTCGTCGCCCAGAAGCTGATCTCCGGTCCGAGCGGGACCGAGAACCCGGTCTACAGCCAGTTCCTGGGGCAGGTGGACAACGGGCAGATCTCCGAGGTGACGGTCAACACCAAGGACAACACGCTCAGCGTCAAGCAGCGCAACGGCAAGGAGTACTCGACCGGCTTCCCCAACAACACCGAGCAGAGCCTGGTCAACGAGCTGCGCACGAACGAGGTGAAGACGACGGTCAAGGGCACGGGCGGCTCGAGCCTGCTCTCGCTGCTGACCTACATCCTGCCCTTCGTCCTCTTCTTCGGCTTCTGGATCTTCCTCATGAACCAGATGCAAGGCGGGGGCTCGCGGGTGATGAACTTCGGCAAGTCGAAGGCGAAGCGGATGTCGGTGGACGCGCCCAAGATCACCTTCCGCGACGTCGCCGGGGTGGACGAGGCGGTGCAGGAGCTGCACGAGATCAAGGAGTTCCTCGAGAACCCGAAGAAGTTCCAGGCGCTCGGCGCCCGCATTCCCAAGGGAGTCCTGCTCTACGGGCCTCCCGGCACCGGAAAGACGCTTCTCGCCCGCGCCGTCGCCGGCGAGGCCGGGGTCCCGTTCTTCTCGATCTCGGGCTCTGACTTCGTCGAGATGTTCGTCGGCGTCGGCGCCAGCCGCGTCCGCGACCTGTTCGAGCAGGCGAAGCAGAACTCGCCCTGCATCATCTTCATGGACGAGATCGACGCCGTCGGCCGTCACCGCGGCGCCGGCATGGGCGGCGGCCACGACGAGCGCGAGCAGACCCTGAACCAGCTTCTGGTCGAGATGGACGGTTTCGAGATGAAGGACAACATCATCCTCATCGCCGCCACCAACCGGCCCGACATCCTCGACCCGGCGCTGCTGCGGCCCGGCCGCTTCGACCGCCAGGTCGTCGTCGACCGCCCCGACCGCAAGGGCCGCAAGCAGATCCTCGAGGTCCACACCCGCGGCAAGCCGCTGGCGCGCGAGATCGACCTCGACGCGCTCGCCGGCCAGACGCCCGGATTCACCGGCGCCGACCTCGCAAACCTGATCAACGAGGCGGCGCTGCTGACCGCCCGCCAGGGCCGCCGCGAGATCTCGATGCACGAGCTCGAGGAAGGGATCATGCGGGTGATCGCCGGCCCGGAGAAGAAGACCAGGGTGATGTCGGAGAAGGAGCGCCTGATCACCGCCTACCACGAGCTCGGGCACGCGATCGTCGGCCACATCCTCCCCAACTGCGACCCGGTCCACAAGATCTCGATCATCAGCCGCGGTCAGGCTCTCGGCTACACGATCTCGCTGCCGACGGAGGACAAGTTCCTCACCTCGCGGGCGGAGCTGACCGACACGATGGCGATGACCCTGGGTGGCCGCGCCGCCGAGGAGATCATCTTCGGCGAGATCACCACCGGGGCCTCCAACGACCTCGAGAAGGTGACCGAGACGGCGAAGCAGATGGTGATGCGCTTCGGCATGTCCGAGCGCCTCGGCCCGCGCGTCTTCGGCCACGACCGCGGCCAGCCCTTCCTCGGCCGCGAGTTCTCCGCCGAGCCCGACTACTCCGATGAGATCGCGCGCGAGATCGACGACGAGATCCGCCGCATCGTCGAGGACGCCCACCAGACGGCCAAGGACCTGCTGACCGAGAAGCGCGCCGAGCTCGACACGATCTCGAAGATCCTGCTCGAGCGCGAGACGATCGACGCCGAGCAGTTCGTCGCCCTGCTCGACGGCAAGCCCGAGGGCGAGATCTTCCCCGAGGAGGAGGAGCCCTCGCAGCCGGCCGAGCCGGCGCCTGAGCCCGAGAAGGCCCAGCGCGAGGGGCCGCGGCCGATGCCGCGCCCGCGTCCCGGGTACGCCGGCGGAGCAGCCGACGCGTAGGACCTGAGGGACGGGGCGGCCGCCGGCCCACCCCCTCGCTCAAACTGCTGCGCAGTTACAAGCCGCTCGGGGGTGGGCCGACACCCGCCACGGCGCTCATGCCCCCGCCCCGGTGAGCCGCTCGGGGGGGCCGGCGCTCGCGGGCGGCGCAATAGTCCGCCGGCTGTTCAGGGACTTAGCTCGGGCGGCAGCGCTCTGGGGCCGTCGGGGTAGAGGGCCGCCAGCTGCTCGGGGGTCATCTCGAGGGTGTTGGCGGGCTCCGGCGGGGCCCCGACGACGAGCCAGAGGGTGTCGGATTCGCCGTCGTTGAAGATCTGGCGGACGGACTCGGGGGTGACGAGGACGGCGGAGAGGGGCTCGAGGGTGAGCAGCTCGCCGTCGACCCGCATGCGGCCGCTGCCCTCGAGCACCAGGTAGAGCTCCTCTTGGGTTGGGTGGCGGTGCCTGGTCGAGGCCTGGCCGGGAGCCAGGCGCCAGAGCCGCGCCCCCAGCGCCTCCGCCTCGAGCTGGCGGGCGAGGTCGGTGTTCTCGACGCCCATCTGGTTCGAGGGGCGCCAGAAGGCATCCGCGGCCCGCAGGGCCCGGTAGGCCACAGCTAGACCTTCTCGCCTTTCGCCGTCTCCGGCCTCGCGCCCTCCGGCCCGGCGCTCCCTGACCTGGCGCCCTCGGACTTCGAGGAGAGCAGCGCCAGGTCTGCGGCCGCGACCAGGGCGGCGGCGTCCATCCCCTCGACCAGCTCGGCGCTGCCGAAGCGGATCATCAGCGGCTCGCCGTCGGGGCGGGTGGCGCCGGTGCTGACGTGGACCCGGAGGCGCTCGCAGACCTGTGTCGCGCCCTCGGCCGGGGTCCCCGGAAACAGCAGGGCGAACTCGTCGCCGCCCCAGCGGAAGCAGCGGTCAGGGGTCCGCAGCGCCTCGGAGAGGGAGTGGGCGACGCTGCGCAGGCAGCCATCGCCCTCGACGTGGCCCCAGTCGTCGTTGATCCGCTTGAAATCCTCGATGTCGCCCATCGCCATGCTCAGGGGAACCTTCATGCGGCGGGCGCGGGCGATCTCGTTCTCGATCGCCTCCCCGAAGGCGCGGCGGTTGCCGACCCCGGTGAGGCCGTCGACCCGCGCCTCCTCGCGGGCCGCGGCGGCGCCCCGGCGCATCCGCAGCCTCTGGGCGCGGACCCGGCTCATCAGCGTGTGGGTTATCGCGGCCACCGCGCACCAGACGAGGAAGTTCGCCAGCGATCCGGCGGCGGCGTCGGGGTTCCAGCCGTCGTAGGCGATCGGCGCCGCGAGCACCGCGGCGACCGCCGCCATGAAGCCGACGATCTCACGCGCGGAGTAGATCGAGGCGATGTAGACGACGCTGAGCAGAAGCAGCTGCTCGTAGGGGGCGCCGACGCCGCCGGCGAGCCACTGCATCACCCCGATCGCGGCGACCGCGAGGAAGCTGCTGGCGAAGAGCCGGCTGAAGGTCCAGGGCAGCCGCGGGGTGCGATAGGCGAACCAGGCGCCGACCCCGGCGGCGCATAGTCCCGCGCAGACGATCCATCCGGATGTGCCGATCGCCTCGTCGGGAGGGCTGAGCGGGGTCAGCAGGATCGCTATCAGCAAACCCATCGCCCACAGGGTCGAGCCGAAGCGGAGCGCGGTCGGCAGGTCCTCCGACGAGTATGCCTCCCGTTTCGACAGCAGCCGCTTCAGCCGTTCCATTTCACTTCCCGGTTCTATAACCCACTTCCCGCTCTGTTGATTCGTCGGCTGAGCGTGAACCTTTAGGGTCGCGAGCACCCTTACCCGAGTAATGATGAGGCGATGAGCGGATCGGAACGGATATCGGCGGACGTGGCGATCGTCGGCGCCGGCCTGGCCGGGCTGGCGGCGGCGCGGGCGGTGGCCGCGGCGGGTAAGCGGCCGGTCGTGCTGGAGGCGCGCGAGCGGGTCGGCGGCCGCACCCTGAACGAGTCGATCGGAAGCGGCAAGGTGGTCGAGATCGGAGGTCAGTGGGTGGGCCCGGGCCAGAAGCGGGTGATGGCGCTGATCTCGGAGCTTGGGCTGGAGACCTTTCCCACCTACGGCGAGGGCCGCAACCTGTTCGAGCGCTCCGGCCGCATCCGCGACTACACGGGGACGATCCCGAAGGTGAGCCCGCTGGCGCTGGCGGAGACGGCCGCCTCGCTGCGCCGGGTCAACAGGATGGCCGCGGCGATCGACCCCGAGCGTCCCTGGGCCGCGCCCGAGGCCGAGAGCTGGGACTCGCAGACCTTCGCCACCTGGATGCGCCGCAACGTCCGCACCCCGACCGCGCGCGACCTGATGCGGCTGGCGATCTGGGCGGTGTGGGCGGCCGAGCCGGAGGACGTCTCGCTGCTCAGCGTCCTCTTCTACGTGCGCTCGGCCGGTTCGTTCGAGGCGCTGATCGACACCGAGGGCGGGGCCCAGGACTCGCGCGTCGCCGGCGGCTCGCAGAGGATCTCGCTGCGAATGGCGGAGGAGCTGGGGGATTCGGTCCTCCTCGGGGCGCCGGCGCGCCGGATCGAGCACGCCAGGGGAATCGTCACCGTCAGCACCGGCAGCGGAGTCGCCGTCGAGGCCTGGCAGGCGATCGTCGCCCTGCCCCCGGTGCTCGCCGGGAGGATCGAGTACGACCCGCCGATGCCGGCGATCCGCGACGGGCTGACCCAGCGGATGGCGATGGGAAGCGTGGTCAAGTGCATGGCGATCTACCCGCAGCCCTTCTGGCGCGAGCAGGGGCTCTCGGGGCAGGCGACGAGCGCCGACGGCCCGGTCTCGGTCACCTACGACAACTCCCCCCCGGACGGCTCGCCGGGGGTGCTGCTCGCCTTCCTCGAGGGCGCCGCCGCCCGGCGCGCGGCGGATCTGCCGCAGGCCGAGCGCCGGGAGATCGTCCTCGGCTGCCTCGAGCGATTCTTCGGCCCCGGGGCGGCCGAGCCGGAGCGCTACATCGACAAGGCCTGGGCCGCCGATCCCCACTCCGCCGGCTGCTACGGCGGCTTCCTGCCGACCGGCGCCTGGAGGGCGAACGGGCCGGCGCTGCGGGCCCCCGTCGGCCCGATCCACTGGGCCGGGGCGGAGACGGCGACCGTGTGGAGCGGCTACATGGACGGCGCGATCACATCCGGCGAGCGCGCCGCCGCCGAGGCGCTCTCGGCGATGGGCGGCTGAGGCGGTGGGGACCGAGCGGGTCGAGGTCGACGTGGAGCGCTTGGTCGAGGCGGGGGAGGGGACGCTCGTCATCGAGGCAGAGAGGGAGAGCGCCGGGTGAGCAAACCCGTGCGCCTGATGGGGGTGGTCAACGTCACCCCCGACTCCTTCTCCGACGGCGGGCTCTTCCTCGAGCCCGAGCGGGCGATCGCCCACGGTCGCGAGCTGGCCGGCCAGGGGGCCGAGGTCCTCGACGTCGGCGGCGAGTCCACCCGCCCCGGGGCCGAGGAGGTCGGCACCGAGGAGGAGCGGAGCCGGACCGAGCCGGTGGTGCGCGGGCTGGCAGAGGCGCTCGAAGGCCAGGGGGTCTCGATCTCGATCGACACCTCGAAGCTGGCGGTGGCGGAGGCGGCGCTCGACGCGGGAGCGACGATCGTCAACGACGTCACCGCCCTGCGCGGCGAGCCGGGGATCGCCGATCTGGTGGCCGAGCGCGGCGCCGGCCTCGTCCTCATGCACATGCTCGGCACGCCGCGGACGATGCAGGAGGACCCGGTCTACGTCGACGTCGTCGATGAGGTCCGCGCCTTCCTCTCCGAGCGCACCGAGGCGGCGCTCGCGGCCGGGGTGGATGAGGAGAAGATCTGGCTCGATCCCGGGATCGGCTTCGGCAAGACGCTCGAGCACAACCTCGAGCTGCTGCGGCGGCTGGGGGAGGTCGCGGCCCTGGGCCGTCCGCTTGTCGTCGGCGCCTCGCGCAAGAGCTTCATCGGCAAGATCGACGGCTCCGGGGTGGAGGAGCGGCTCGGCGGCACGATCGCCGCCTCGGTGCTTGCGGCCGCCGACGGGGCCGAGGTCCTGCGGGTCCACGACGTCGCCGAGATGGCGCAGGCGCTGAGGGTGGCGGGCGCGATTCTCGATCCCGGCCCCTGGGCCGGCAGCAGATAACTTGCGGCTGTGGAATCGCACGGAAACGGCACCGAGTCGAGGGTCGAGGTCGAGCTTCGCGGCCTCTCGATCTACACCCATCATGGCGTCACCGAGGCCGAGCGCGAGATCGGCCAGCGGCTCGAGTTCGACGTCTCCTTCGACGTCCCCGACTGCGACGCCGTCCTCACCGACCGCCTCGACGACACCGTCGACTACGCCGAGGTCTGCGACATCGTCGCCCTGGCCGCGACCGAGCGCAGCTACAGGACCCTGGAACGCCTCTGCCAGGTTGTCGGCCAGCGACTGATGGACAGCTTCGGCTGCGACTCGGTCCGGGTGCGGGCGGCGAAGCCGGAGCCGCCGATCCCGCTTGCCGTCTCCGAGGTCGCGGTCGAGGTGACCCACGAGCGGGCCGACCCCGAGGACGAGGCCGAGGAGGACGACGGCTCCGCCTAGGAGCCGCCGGGCACGTGGGCGATCCGGCGGCGCTGCAGCGCCTCGGCTATCTAGGCCTCGGCTCCAATGTCGGCGACAGCGCCGCCCACCTGCGGGCCGCGATCCGGATGTTGGGCGAGCGCGGCGTCGAGGTCGAAGCGGTCTCCTCCACCTACGTCACCGAGCCGGTCGGCGAGGTCCTCGACCAGCCCGACTTCCTCAATGCGGCGGTCAGGGTGCGGACGGCGCTGGAGCCGCTGGCGCTGCTCGACCTCTGCAAGGAGATCGAGGCCGAGCGCGGGCGCGAGTCCGCCGGCCCCCGCCACGGCCCGCGACCGCTCGACATCGACCTGCTCCTGCTCGGCGACCTCGAGCTCGAGAGCGAGCGCCTGCGACTCCCCCACCGCGAGGTGACGAGCCGCCGCTTCGTTCTCGCCCCGCTGCTGGAGCTCGACCCCGAGCTCACCCTGCCCGACGGCACCCGCCTCGCCGAGGCCTGGGAGGCGCTCCCGCCGGGCCAGCGGGTCGAGCGTGCGGCTGGCCGCTAGGCGGCTGCCGCGCTCCCCAGCGGCTCGAGCCAGGCGGAGGGGAGAAGCGGCGGAGTCTCGCCCGGGTAGTCCGGCGCGACCCGCAGGGCGTGCTTGCCGGCGGGGCGGTTCTCGATCGCCGGCCGCAGGTCGTCGAGGGTCATCGCCAGGCGGATGCTGGGAGCGATCTGGAAGTCGGCGGCGTTCAGCTCCTCGCCGCCGAGGACCCCCTCGGCGATCCAGTCGTCGATCCGCTTCAGCATCCCGGGCAGGGCGGCGAGGTCGCGCCGGACGTTCTCATCTCCGGCCTCGTGAAAGCGGGCCGAGAGGGCGACGATCGGGGCCGCAGTGCGCACCGCGAGGCCGATCGGGATCCCGATCCTCGCCCCCTCCGAGTAGCTGCGCAGGGGTGCCGTGTCCTTGTGCAGCGACCACCAGAGGATCTGGCGGATCGGATGCTGGAGATCCTCGTCGCCGAAGCGCTCGGCCTCCTCGACCGCGGTCCTGAGGTCCGGATCGGCGGGAAAGAGCGCCTGCTCGGGCTTGATCCGGTCAAGCTCGCGGGCGATCTCGCGCGAGCCCTGGACCCTGCGCCCGTCGATCTTGATCGCGGGGACGGTGACCCCCGGGAAGCGCTGCGCTTTGAGAACGCCCCTGGAGACGACGGGCAGCAGGTCGGTGCGCTCATAGGGGATGCCCTTGTGCTCGAGCATCAGCCGCACCGCCATGCCGGGGTGCGAGCCGGGGATCGTGTACAGGCGTACCTTCATGCGGGCGCTCAGTAGGTTCCGGAGGAGCGGCGACGCTCGCTGATCCCGTAGGAGCCGAGATCGAGGAGGAAGGCGAGGATGACGATGAACCACTCGAAGCCGACGACCCCGTCCGAGGAGCTCCACATCACGGCGTAGGCGAGGGTGGTCCACGGCAACAGGAAGA
Source organism: uncultured Actinomycetes bacterium (assembly GCA_963840235.1). GTDB lineage: Bacteria > Actinomycetota > Thermoleophilia > Solirubrobacterales > 70-9 > JBBRHQ01. The sequence goes on along the minus strand of CAWIYC010000008.1, from coordinate 291,489 downwards.
AGCCGAGGAAGGGGACGAACCAGCTCTCGAAGGCGCGGCTGAGGAGGTCGGTGAAGATCCAGAGGCCGAACAGGGCCAGCCGGGGCGAGAGCAGGGCGAGGAGGACGATCAGGCAGCCGATGCACCAACGCTACACCGATAATGGGCGCAGATGCTTCTAGCGATAGACGTCGGGAACACCCAGACGCACATCGGCGCCTTCGGCGGCGACGAGCTGATCGAGCACTGGCGCTTCGCCACCGACGGCGAGGACACGGCCGACCAGCTCGCGGTCCGGGTCTCGAGCATGCTGGCGCTGCGGGGAACGGCACTGGATGCTGTGGATGCCTCGATCGTCTGCTCGGTCGTGCCCCGGCTCAATCCCGAGTACGCGCGGATGACCGCTCAGTACCTCGGCACTCCCTGCATCATGGTCGGCCCCGGGGTCAAGACCGGGATGCCGGTCCGCCTCGACAACCCGCACGAGCTCGGTGCCGATCGGCTCGTCAACGCGGTCGCCGCCTTCGAGAAGGTCGGCGGCCCCTGCGTTGTCGTCGACTTCGGCACAGCGATCACCTTTGACGCCGTCTCCGCCGCCGGCGAGTACCTCGGCGGGGTGATCGGACCGGGGGTGCAGATCTCGATGGAGGCGCTGACCGAGCGTGCCGCGCGGCTGCCGAAGGTGGACCTGGCAGAGCCCAGCGGCGTCATCGGCCGCACCACCCAGGCCAGCCTCCAGGCCGGGATGATCTACGGCTTCGCCGGGGCGATCGACGCGATCGACCGCCGGCTGGCGGCGGAGATGGGCGAGGAAACGGCCTTCCTCGCCACCGGTGGGATGGCCGGCGCGATCGTGCCGTATTGCGAGACGGTGGATGAGGTGGATGACCTGCTGACGCTGAAGGGCCTGCGCCTCATCTACGGGCTCAACTCCTAGGACTGCGCCGCCTGTGACCACACCGACAACGGACAGAGGAAGGACCAGGGGGGCCCAGAGGCCCCTGACCGAGCCGCTTCGGATCGGCGACGTCGAAATCGCCAACCGGGTCCTGCTGGCGCCGCTGGCCGGAATCGGCAACTGGTTCGTGCGCCTGCAGGCGCGCCGCCACGGCGCCGGGCTGGCGGTCTCGGAAATGGTCTCGAGCTTCGGACTTCACCACCGCAACGAGCGCACCCTGCGCGAGCTGATGCGGATCCACCCCGACGAGCACCCGGTCTCGGTCCAGCTCTTCGGCCAGGACCCAGATGTGATGCGCTCGGGGGCGGAGATCGCCGCCTCATACGGGGCCGACCTGATCGACATCAACATGGGCTGCCCGGTGCGAAAGGTCTGCCGCACCGGCGCCGGCGCGGCCCTGCTCTCCGACCCCGACCTCGCCCTGGCGCTGGTCCGCGGCGCCGCCGAGGGGAGCGGCCTGCCGGTGACGGTGAAGCTGCGCTCGGGCCTCGGGCCCGGAGACCTGTCGGGCTTCGAGCTGGCCCGCCGCCTGGCCGCCGAGGGCGGAGTGGCGGCGATCGCATTCCACCCACGCAGTGCCAAGGCGGGTCACCGCGGCAAGCCCGACTACGGGCTGGTGCGGGAGCTGGTCGGGCGTGTTGCGGTCCCGGTGATCGTCTCCGGCGGCCTCAGCACCGCCGAGGCGGCCCGGAGCGCCTACGTGCAGTCGGGGGCCGACGCGGTGATGATCGCCCGCGGCTCCCTCGGCAACCCCTGGGTCTTCGAGGAGCTGACAGGGCGCCGCGTCGCCGCTCCCGGCCGTGACGAGGTGGCCGAGGAGCTGCTGTGGGTGATCGACGCGGCCGAGGAGCACTTCGGCCCGGAGCGCGCCTCGCGCTACCTGCGCAAGTTCTACCCCTGGTACCTCGACCGCCTCGGGGCGCCGGCCGAGGTCGTTGAGGAGATGCAGCGACGCGCCGGGATCGGGCGCGCCCGCGAGATCGTCCGCGCCCTCGGCGCCGAGCGCGAGCCCGAGCCCGCCGGGGTGGGGCCGTGAGCCTCACCGGGAGGGTCGAGGATTGGGCGGCGCGGGGCGAGCGGGAGATGTTCCGCGACCACGGGATCCACGTCACCGCGCGCGACGGCGAGGGGCCTCTGCTGCTCCTGCTGCACGGCTTCCCCACCAGCTCCTACGACTGGCGGGAGGTGCTCGAGATCGAGTCCGGCAGGGCGGCGCTCGCCTTCGACTTCCTCGGCTTCGGGCTCTCCGACAAGCCCCGTGACCACACCTACGGCCTCGCCTGGCAGGCGGACCTGACCGAGGAGCTGATCGCCCGTCACGGCGAGGGCCGCCCGGTCTTCATCTGCGCCCACGACATGGGCACCTCGGTCGCGACCGAGCTGTTCGCCCGCGACATCGTCGGCGAGCTCGGCTTCGAGGCAATCGGGGGGCTGCTCTTCAACGGCTCGATGATCCTCGAGCTGGCGCACCCCACCTTCGCCCAGAAGATGCTGCGCGGCCCGCTCGGCCGGGTCGCCTCGCGGCTCACCTCGGAGCGCTTCTTCAAGGCCCAGTTCGGCTCGATCTTCTCCCCGGAGCACCCCCTGACCGATGACGAGGAGGCCGATCAGTGGTCGCTGATCACCCACAACGGCGGCCACCACATCGGCCACCGCCTGGTCCGCTACATGGACGAGCGCGAGATCTACGCCGAGCGCTGGCACGGCGCGATCCGCGACTGGGCCCGACCGCTGCGCTTCGCCTGGGGGATGCTGGACCCGGTGGCGACGCCTGACGTGCTGGCGGGATTGCGCCGGCTTCGCCCGCAGGCCGAGGTGACCGAGTTCGCCGACCTCGGCCATTATCCGCAGCTCGAGGACCCGCCCCGCCTGACCGCCGCCCTGCGCCAGGCGATGGCTGAGTCAGAGGGTTCCTGAGCGGGTAACCCGCCTCGCTATACTGCCGCGCTCGGTGCCCGGTGCCGTGGCTGAAAAGTCGCTGCACAGGGCGCTCTGTTTGTGGGTCGGGGACCCCCTTTTTCAACGTATCCAAAGCTAAGGAATGAGCCATTGACTCGCCAATCCGTGATCACGCCCGAGGGGCTCGAGAAGCTGAAGGAAGAGATCGAGACGCTCTCGACGACCAAGCGCCGGGAGGTAGCGGAGAGGATCAAGGAAGCGCGCGAGTTCGGCGACATCAGCGAGAACGCCGAGTACGACGACGCCAAGAACGAGCAGGCCCTGCTCGAGCAGCGGATCGCCCAGCTCGAGGAACGGCTTCGCCGCGCGACCGTGATCGACGAGAAGGGCCTCGGCACCGACGAGGTCAAGTTCGGCTCGATCGTCCATGTCAAGGACCAGAAGTCGGGCAACTCGCAGAAGTTCCAGATCGTCGGCTCGACCGAGGCCGACCCGACCGAGCAAAGGCTCTCCAACGAGTCGCCCATCGGCAAGGCCCTGATCGGCCACAAGCGCAACGATGTCGTCACCGTCGACGTCCCGCGCGGGCCGAAGAAGAAGCTCAAGATCACCAAGATCGAGGCCTCCTAGGACCTCGCCGCGGGGCGCCGCTTGCGACGGGCGTCCCGCCGTGGTCCAATTGCGGGGTGTCATCTGAGGCGGAGGAGAGCGATCTGGCGGAGGCTGAGCGCCGCGGCGACCCCTATCTCATCTACCGCGACTCGGATGGGCGCCAGCGGGTCGTCTCGCTGCTGGACTCGTGGACGGAGGTGACGATCGGGCGCAGCCTCTCGGCCGACGTCGTCCTCTCCTGGGACGAGGACGTGTCGCGCATCCACACCGAGCTGCGGCGGATGGGGGTGGAGTGGGTGCTGGTGGACGAGGGCCTCTCGCGCAACGGCAGCTTCGTCAATGGCGAGCGGGTCGAGGGGCGGCGCCTGCTCGACGACGGCGACGAGCTCCGCTTCGGCCGCACCATGCTGCGCTACCGGGCCCCGTTCCAGGTCTCCGAGCAGACCCGGGTGGCGACCGCGCCGGATCTCGGCCCCTCCGCCTGAGCCCGGGCCGCGCCGGCACTGAGGTTCGCTGAAGGGTTAGAGCACCCATGGGTACCCGAACCCTTCAGTGAGGGGTCAGCAATTTGCCCGGCGCCCGGCAGACCGGCCGGCCTGGAGCCCGGCGGCGTCGCGGCCGGATAGGCTCGGCGGCCGATGAGCGAGCCGAACGGACCCGACCCCGACCAGCAGGCACCCGGCGACCAGCAAGGACCCGGCGACGAGCAGGGACCCGGCGACCTCCTCGGCGAGCGGCGGCACAAGCTCGAGCGCCTGCGCGAGGCCGGGATCGAGCCGTTCCCGCACGAGTTCGCCGACCGGGAGGAGATCGGCGAGGTCCGGGTCGCCCACAGGGGCCTGGCGCCCGGAATCGAGACGGAGTCGCGCCACCGTGTCGCCGGTCGCCTGATCGCCCGCCGCGGTCACGGCAGGGCTGCCTTCCTCGACCTCCGCGACGCCAGCGGCCAGATCCAGCTGCACGCCCGCGAGGACCTGCTCGGGCAGGAGGCCTTCGAGCTGCTGGTCCACCTCGATCTCGGCGACATCGTCGGTGTCGAGGGCGAGGCCTTCGCCACCCGGCGCGGCGAGCTGTCGCTGGCGTTGAACCACTGGCGACTGCTTGCCAAGAGCCTGCGTCCGCCCCCGGACAAGTTCCATGGCCTCGAGGACACCGAGACCCGCTACCGCCACCGTGAGCTCGACCTGATCGCCAACGAGGACACGCGGCGGCTCTTCGCCCTGCGCGCCGAGACCGTGCGCGAGGTCCGCCGCTGGCTTGACGAGCATGGCTTCGTCGAGGTCGAGACGCCGGTGCTCCAGCCGCTCTACGGCGGCGCCCTGGCGCGGCCCTTCACCACCCACCACAACGCGCTCGACCGCGACCTCTACCTGAGGATCGCGACTGAGCTCTACCTCAAGCGCTGCGTCGTCGGCGGCATCGACAAGGTCTACGAGCTCGGCCGCGACTTCCGCAACGAGGGCATCTCCCACAAGCACAACCCCGAGTTCACGATGCTCGAGTGGTACGAGGCCTACGCCGACTATTTCAAGACGGCCCACGACCTCGAGCTGCTGGTCGCCGAGGTGGCCGAGCGGGTCCTGGGGACGACGGTGATCGAGCGCGAGGGGGTCGAGATCGATCTGGCGCCGCCGTGGAAGCGGGAGACGATGCGCGAGGCGATCCTCGCGCGCACCGGGATCGACATCGGTGAGCACCCGACGCGTGAGGCGCTGGCGCAGGCGATGGGCACCGAGCCCGACCCCGAGGAAGGCTGGGGCAAGCTGGTGGACGGCCTGCTCTCGAAGCGGGTCGAGCCGGAGCTGATCGAGCCGACCTTCATCATCGACTACCCGGTTGAGCTCTCGCCCTTCGCCAAGGCCCACCGCTCCGAGGAGGGCCTGGTCGAGCGCTGGGAGGCTTTCGTCGGCGGGATGGAGATCGCCAACTCCTTCAGCGAGCTCAACGATCCCGACGAGCAGCGCCGCCGCTTCGAGATGCAGGCCGAGGAGATGCGGCGCGGCGACGAGGAGACCCAGCCCTTCGACGAGTCCTTCGTCGAGGCGCTGGAGCAGGGGATGCCGCCTACCGGCGGCGTCGGCCTCGGGATCGACCGCCTGGTGATGGTTCTGACCGGCGCGCGCACCCTGCGCGAGGTGCTGCTGTTCCCGGCGATGCGAGCCTGAGGCGGCGATTCGTGGCGCTGCCCTATGACGACATCGGCAGAGGGCCGGCGGTCATCCTGCTCCATGCCGGCGTCGCCGACCGGACTATGTGGTCGGAGCATCTCGGCCCGCTGGCCGAGGCCGGCTACCGGGTGATCGCCGTCGACCTTCCCGGATTCGGTGAGGCGCCGGCAGGCACGGGCGAGAAGGGCGAGTGGGTGGCTGTACTCGAGACCATGGATGGGCTGTCGCTCGAACGGGCGGCGATCGCCGGCAACTCGTTCGGGGGAGCAGTTGCGCTCCGCATGGCGCTGGTCGCTCCCGAGCGGATAGCGGCGCTGGCGCTGTTCTCGGCGCCACCTCCCGCCCTCGAGCCGTCTCCGGAGCTGGCGGCAGTCTGGGATGCGGAGGAGGCGGCGCTGGAGGAGGGAGACGTCGAGGCCGCGGTGGAATCCGTCATCGATGCCTGGACCTTGCCCGATGCGCCGCAGGAGCTGCGCGACCGGGTGGCCGGGATGCAGCGGCGCGCCCTCGAGCTGCAGGCCGAATCATCCGCGGACGAGGTCCCGGATCCCCTCGACGAGCGCCCCGAGCTCCTTGCCGGACTCGACACCCCAACCCTCCTGGCAGCAGGCGAACACGACATCAGCGACTTCCGGCAGGGAGCAGAGGCGATGGCCAAGTCGATCCCCGGCTCGCGCCTCGCCATCATCGAAGGCGCGGGTCATCTGGCGCCGCTGGAGGTGCCGGCCCGATTCAGGGAGTTGCTCCTGGGCCACCTGCGCGGAACGCCGGGGCTCGAGTGAGACCTGAGAGCGGCGCCGAGGCGAGTTCCTTGCGCTATCCGAAAGGAATTCGCCCCGGCGGAGTGCCTATCCCCCACCGCAGGGAGGGCCTGTCAGTCGTCGGGTAGGTAGGGGACGCCGGGCCCGAAGTAGGCAAGCGACCCGTAGATCCGCAGCAGCGTGTTGAGGCTGGCGCCGAAGCCGCGGGCCGGGGCGACCAGGGCCAGGCTGCGGCGGTAGCAGTAGGTTGGGTCGGGCACCTGGTAGTCGAGGGCGACCTGTCCGAGGAAGCGCCTGCCGTTGGCGCGCGCGGCGATGTTGAGCGTCTGGCGGAAGTAGTTGGGCCCGAGGCCGCCGACCCGCCGGATCTTGCTCTTTTGCAGGATGTTGGTGCGGCCCCTGGCGATCGCCTGGCGCTGGCCCTTGAGGTAGCGCTGCACCGAGGCGCCGACGCTCGGGGCGGGGGTGCAGAGGATGCTGCTGAAGCCGAGGTCGAGGCTCTCGTCGTCGTTGCCGAAGACCGTGATCCCGTTCTTGCCGTAGGCGGCGTTCCAGTTGCGGGGACCGGCCCAGGACCAGAAATGGCCGCGATGGGTGACGAAGGCAGCGCTGGCGCCGGCCCTGGGCGCGGCCTGCGAGAGGGCCGGGGCCGCGAACGCGGTCGAGCCGAGCACCAGGGCGACGAGCACGGGGACGAGCTTCATTCGTTTCTTTCTCCTCATCGCTTTGGTCCGAAGATCACGCTCTGGACGATCCGCAGAAGCCTCACCGACTGGGCGATTCCGTTGGCGGGCGCCGAGCGCACCTGCTGGCGCTCGCCGCAGACGTTGCTGAAGGGGTCGACGGCGAAGAAGTCGAGGACCATCTCGCCCTGGATCTGCCGGCCGCTGGGCCGCCTGCCCTGGAAGCGCGAGGTCTGGCGGAAGTAGCCGTTGCGGATCTGCCTGGTCTGACCGACGTTGGTGAAGCGGGCGGTCTGCAGCGGGTGCGAGTAGAAGTCGAAGTTCCTGTTGGTGTTCTGCAGATAGCTGTTGCGGACAACCGAGAAGAAGCCGTTGATCGTGGTGTAGTGGGGCGGGTAGGAGCAGGGTGCGCCGCCGGCGCCGTAGTGGAGGAAGAGGGTGCCGGTGGGCGAGGAGATGTAGATGTCGTTGGCGCCGAACGCGGCCCCCCATCCCTTCGGCGCGTACCAGGTCCAGTAGCGGTTCTCGTGGCGCTTGAAGTTGCCGGGCGGAGTGGCGGCGCCGGCCCCAGCGGCGCAGACGGCGACGATCGCGGCAGCAGCGAGTGCGGACAAGACGATCCCCCTGCGCATGGCCGGATCCTACTCCCGGCGCGCGGACCTGGCGGGTTTCCGTCGCATGGCGAAGAAACTCCCCCCGCCGTCCGTTACTTCTGGGCCCGGATCAGGCGTCGCGGATGACGCCAGCCGGGTCGTTTCAGAGCGCATTGCCCGAGCCTGGCCCCGGCTATACTGGCCCCTCGGGCGTCCCCCACAACAGACCGGAGGTCAGATCCATCGGCGCACTTCAGCCGAATAGCTTGGATAGACCGCCGGCGCTGTGCCGTCCGTCCGAACCGTTTCGCACCTTCCGACCCAACCGTTAAGAACCCAGCCACCAACCAGCCGATACAAACAGCGGAAAGCATTGTTTAGCTAAAGGGAAACCTTGTTCGAGAGATTCACAGAGCGCGCGCGACAGGTGGTCGTCCTGGCCCAGGAAGAGGCGCGCACGCTCAAGCACAACTACATCGGCACCGAGCACATCCTCCTGGGGCTGCTGCGCGAGGAGGAGGGCCTCGCCGCCCGCGTGCTCGAGTCCCTCGACATCACCGTCGAGCGGGTCCGCGCCCAGGTGGTGCGGATCGTCGGCTCAGGCGAGGAGGTCACCTCGGGCCAGATCCCGTTCACGCCGCGAGCGAAGAAGGTGCTGGAGCTGGCCCTGCGCGAGGCGCTCTCACTAGGCCACAACTACATCGGCACCGAGCACATCCTGCTCGGCCTGGTGCGCGAGAACGAGGGGGTCGCGGCGCGCATCCTGCTCGACTTCGACGCCGACTCCGACAAGATCCGCAACGAGGTGATCCGGATGCTCTCCGGCCCCGGCGGCCGGCGCCAGGGGCAGGGCAGCGGCGGCTCGCAGGGCGAGGGCAAGAAGTCCTCGAAGCTGCTGGACCAGTTCGGCCGCAACCTGACCAAGCTCGCCGAGGAGGGCAAGCTCGACCCGGTGATCGGCCGCGAGACCGAGATCGAGCGGATCATGCAGATCCTCTCCCGGCGCCAGAAGAACAACCCGGTGCTGCTCGGCGAGCCGGGGGTCGGCAAGACCGCCGTGGTCGAGGGCCTGGCGGCGCGGATCATCAAGGGCGAGGTCCCGGAGCTGCTCAAGAACAAGCAGATCTACACCCTCGACCTGGCCGCGCTGGTCGCCGGCTCGAAGTACCGCGGCGAGTTCGAGGAGCGGCTGAAGAAGGTGATGAAGGAGATCACCCAGCGCGGCGACATCGTCCTCTTCATCGACGAGCTCCACAACCTGGTTGGCGCCGGGGCCGCCGAGGGCGCGATCGACGCGGCCTCGATCCTGAAGCCGGCGCTGGCGCGCGGCGAGCTGCAGACGATCGGGGCGACCACGCTCGACGAGTACCGCAAGTACCTCGAGCGGGACTCGGCCCTTGAGCGCCGCTTCCAGCAGATCAAGGTGGACCAGCCCTCCCCGGAGGAGACGGTGAAGATCCTCGAGGGGCTGCGCGAGCGCTACGAGCAGCATCACCGGGTGACGATCACCGACGATGCCCTGGTGGCCGCGTCCGAGCTGGCCGACCGCTACATCTCCGACCGCTTCCTGCCCGACAAGGCGATCGACCTGATCGACGAGGCGGCGTCGCGGATGCGGATCAAGTCGATGACCGCCCCACCCGTCTACCGCGACCTCGAGGAGGAGATCGAGACGACGAGGCGCGACAAGGAGGCGGCGATCGAGGCCCAGGAGTTCGAGAAGGCCGCCAACCTGCGCGACACCGAGCGCCAGCTGACGACCCGCAAGCGCCAGCTCGAGGACGAGTGGGCCGAGGGGGAGAACGGCGAGCGTCCCGAGGTCGGCGAGGAGGAGATCGCCGAGATCGTCGGCATGTGGACCGGGATCCCCGTGTTCAAGCTGACCGAGGCCGAGACCAAGAAGCTGATCCGGATGGAGGACGAGCTGCACAAGCGGGTGATCGGCCAGGAGGTCGCGATCACCGCCGTCTCCAAGGCGATCCGCCGCTCGCGCGCCGGGATCAAGGACCCCAAGCGCCCGGCCGGCTCGTTCATCTTCCTCGGCCCCTCCGGGGTCGGCAAGACCGAGCTCGCCCGCACCCTGGCCGAGTTCCTCTTCGGCGACGAGGAGGCGATGGTCCGGATCGACATGTCCGAGTACATGGAGAAGCACGCGGTCAGCCGCCTGGTCGGCTCGCCGCCGGGCTACATCGGCTACGACGAGGGCGGCCAGCTGACCGAGGCCGTGCGGCGCAAGCCCTACTCGGTGCTGCTGCTCGACGAGATCGAGAAGGCCCACCCCGACGTCTTCAACATCCTCCTGCAGATCCTCGAGGACGGCCGCCTCACCGACGCCCAGGGCCGGACCGTGGACTTCCGCAACGCGATCGTGATCATGACCTCGAACATCGGCGCCTCGGAGATCGCCAAGAACACCTCGATCGGCTTCACCGTCGCCGACGAGACCGGGATGTCCTACGACGACATGAAGAACCGGATCATGAGCGACCTGAAGAAGGTCTTCCGGCCCGAGTTCCTCAACCGGATCGACGAGGTGATCGTCTTCCACAAGCTGGCAAAGGACGAGGTCAAGGAGATCGTCGACCTGATGATCAGCCGCGTTGGCGTCCAGGTTGCCGAGCACGACCTGCAGCTACAGCTCACCGATGCGGCCAAGGACCTGCTCGTCGAGAAGGGCTGGGACCCCTCGATGGGCGCCCGCCCGCTGCGCCGCGCGATCCAGCGCTACATCGAGGACCCGCTCGCCGACGAGGTGCTGAAGCAGGGCGACATGGTCCCCGGCTCGACCGTGATGGTCGATCGTGACGAGAGCGGCGACGAGGACGACCGCCCGCTCAGCCTCACGATCATCAAGCCGAAGAAGCCGCGGAAGAAGGCCGAGCCGAAGGCGAAGCCCGAACCCGAGACGGTCGGCGTCGGCGCCGGCAAGAAGCCCGAGGCCGACGACGGCGGCGAGCCGCCCCATCCTGCCGGCGACGGTGGCGACGCCGCCACCTCCGCCGGCGAGTAATCGCCCGTCCCGTCGGCCCGTGGTGTGGCGTTGAGGGAACCTGCGACGAGCTGGGCCTCCCCGACCGCCGCCGGCCTGGCCACGATCCTCTTCGGGATGGCTCCCGGGCCTCGCCGGCCGAGGTGAGGCGCGCGATCATTGCCGGCGCGCGTTCCTCGTCCGCCTGGAAGGGAAAGTCGGTCTCCGGCGGGATCGCCGACGCACTCGGCGCCGTCAAGGCCTTGCGGGCCAAGCTTCTCCACCGCTGATCAGCGCGAATCGTTCGCATTAGCCAGGCCCTCGCAATAGTCCCGATTTGCAGGAACTTTAATGATCTGATCCCGGGGTGCCGGCGAAGTGACGGGCATACCGCAGCTCCGGTTCGGGTCCGGACGAGGTCCGGGAGAGTCTTGGGTACGAGGTCCGGTTCGCCCACTTCCCTATGGTCGGGGTCTGCCCCGACTGCGTCGGGGGGTCGGCTGATGGACTTCCAATTCCTCTTCACCCCGGTCGAGCGGCTCGACGCCTCGCTGGAGGGCCTTCTCGCAGGTGCTTCCTTCCTGGTCGCGATGCTGGTCGCGCTCGCGCTGGGCCTGCGTCACGCCTCCGACCCCGACCACCTCGTGGCCGTCACCTCGCTTGTCGCTGCGGATGGAGGCGACGTGCGCGGAGCGGCGCGACTCGGGGCATGGTGGGGGACGGGCCACGCGACCGCGCTGCTGCTGCTCGGGATTCCGCTGATCCTGCTCAAGTCCTCGCTGCCGGCGTGGCTCGAGAAGGGGGCGGAGACGGCGGTCGGGGGAGTGATCCTGCTGCTGGCGTTGCGGATCGTGGTCAAGTGGGTCCGCGGGGACTACCGCTCGGGGCTGCACGGCCACCGGCCCGGCGCCGAGTCGGGCCGTCATCGCCACCTCTATAAGGGGGCCGATTCAGGCCATCGCCACCGCCAGTTGCGGACACCGCAGCAGGCCCTGGGGATCGGCCTCCTGCACGGCCTCGCCGGCACCGGCGCCGTCGTCCTGCTGCTGATCGCGGCGCTGCCGTCGAAGCTGGAAGCGGCGGCGGCGCTGGCCGTCTTCGCGCCGATGTCGGTCCTCTCGATGACGATCTGCACGACCGGGTTCGCCTGGTTGCTGACCAGGCGAGTCGTCGATCCGCTGTTCCGCACGGTCCTGATCCCGGCGTTTGGCGTCTTCGGGCTGATGTTCGGCGCCTGGTACATCGGCATCGGCTGAGGGCTCGTCGGCCCGTCTGGCCCGAGCATCGGGGCCATCGCTACCGTTTGCGCGATGACTAGCCCCGGCACGAGCGCGATCGGGACCTGGAGCGGCGGCCGCTTCATGCACTTCGGCGAGGAGATCGCCGTGGAGCGGCTGGTGGGCCTGCTGCGGCCGGGCGCCGGCATCGACACCGTGATCAGCGCCGACGTCTACGGGCAGGGCGGGGCCGACAGCATGCTCGGCCAGGCCCTCGCCGGGGCTTCCCGCGAGGATTACTGCCTCGCCGGCGCGGTCGGCCACGACTTCTACGAGGGCGAGCGCGACGGCCCCCGCGGCTTTCCGCGCTTCACCGACCCTCGTCTGCGGGGACCCGGCGAGTACGCCGGTTACCTGCGGATGGCGACCGAGCGCAGCCTGGAGCGGCTCGGCGTCGATTGCTTCGACCTGCTGATGCTCCACAACCCCGACCGCATCGGCTACAGCAGCGAGGTCGTCTGGGACGGGATGGCGGCCCTGCGAGAGGCGGGCCTGACGCGGATGATCGGGGTCGCGCCGGGTCCGGCCAACGGCTTCACCCTCGACATCATCTCCTGCCTCGAGCGCTTCGGCGAGCGGATCGACTGGGCGATGATCATCCTCAACCCGCTGGAGCCGTGGCCGGGCGAGCTCTGCCTCGATGCCGCCGCCCAGAACCGCGTCGAGGTGATCACCCGCGTGGTCGACTACGGCGGGCTCTTCTGGGGCGACCTGCGAGCGGGGATGGAGCTGCCGAGGAGCGACCACCGCGCTTTCCGGCCCGAGGGCTGGATCGAGGCGGGCCTGGAGAAGCTGGAGCGGATGCTGCCGCTCGCCGAGAGTGCCGGACTGACTCCGATCCAGCTCGCCTGCCAGTGGAACCTCGCCCACGACGCAGTCGCCTGCGTCGTGCCGACGCTGATCCAGGAGGCAGGTCCCGAAGCGCGGCCGATCGAGGAGAAGCGGGTTGAGCTGGCGGCGCTGCCGGGCGAGTTGCGGCTGGACGCCGAGGAGATCGCCCGGATCCGGGCGATCGGCGACAACACGGGCTGCATGGCGCTGAAGGGGGCGAGTCCCGAGCACGAGGGAGATGACCTCGCCGACCGCTGGGCGCTCAGCGACGAGCTGGCCGAGGCGGGGCGGCGCTGGGGCATAGACCCGGCCGCCGACCTGACCGCCTCGCAGGCCGCCTGAGCGTCCGGGCCCGCCCTTCGTCTGCTGGCGCCGCGGATCGCTGGCGCCGCTCAGTGGCGCCGCGGATCGCCGAGGAACCGACCGAGGAGTAGCTGCCCCCCGCTCGTCCCAACTGCTTCGCCGGCGATCACCGATCTGCCCTTCGCGTCGAGCGCGAGGCCGCCGGCGCCGTCATCGGCCGGCACCGCGCTGGCGACCCGCTGGCCGTTGCTTCCGAAGCTGCGGTCGAGCTTGCCGGCTGCGGTCAGCCGCAGCAGCCAGGTATTGCGGGCGCGGATGCCCGCGATCACGATCTTCCCGTCGCGCTGCTTGGCGAGCGCGAAACCGCTGTCGCCGAGGTTGGTCGGGTCGAGCCGGAGGATGCCGCCAGAGGCGAAGCCCGGGTCCAGCTCCCCGTTCGGCTTCAGCCGGGCGGCGAACAGCTCCCGCCCGCCCCCGGGTCCGGTCTCGGCGTCGCCGGTGAGAAGGATCTTGCCGCCCTTTGCCAGGGCGATGTCGAATACCTCGCCGCTGGGGCTGGTGTCCTCGCCGAAGTCGTGAACGCTGAAGCCGCCGCTTCCGAACCCCGCCACCGGCAGCCCGCCGGTACCTAGCTTTGCGACGAAGCCTCCGAACTCGGAGAAGCCGCCAACCAGGAGCGAGCCGTTGCCGAGGGGGTAGACCGCGTCGGCCTGGTCGGAGGAGCTGCCGGGGACGTTGAACGTCCTGACCCCGCCCGGGCCGAAGGCATTGTCGGGCTCTCCGGCGGCGGTCAGCCTGACCACCGCGGTCTGGTTCCCGTTCGCCTGTCCGGCGGCGAGGACCTTGTCGCCCGGCGCCGCCGCCACGTCGAAGGCGTCGCCGAAGGGGGCCGGTTGGACGACCTTGATCCCCCCGTCGCCGAAGCTGGTGTCGCGGGCGCCGTTCGGCAGGTAGCGGGCGAAGCCGAAGGCGTCGAATCCGGGGCCGGGCCCCGAGGCGAGGCCGGCGGCGACGATCCGCCCACGGGAGTCGAAGTCGAGCCCGGCGATGCTCCGCGGCCTGTTCGCCGCGCCGTTCTGCCGCTGAGCCCTGAGCCCGCGCGGTCCGAAGCTCCCATCGGGCCGGCCGTTGGCCATAAACCGGCCGAGGAGGAAGCCCTTGGACCCGCCGATGCCGCCGCCGGCGAGGATCTTGCCGCTCTTCAGCACCAGCACGTCGCCGAAGAACTCGTTGGTCCCCGTCGGCTCGTCGAGCACGACGAAGCCGCTCTTGCCGAAGGTCTTATCCCGGCTCCCCGCGGCCCCCCAGGCGGTTGCGGCCAGGGCCAGGAACAGGAATAGGACGAGAAGGACTGTCCCCCGCTGTCTCTCCATCGCGCACCAACCGTAGCGCGACTTCGCTCCCGGCGTGGGAGCTTCAGCTCGAGCCGGCGCCGGAGCGAGAGGCAGAGCGCGCAGGATCAGCATCGTCCAGCGCTCGCCCAGCAGTTTGGCGGGGCGAAGGCGTCGGGGGGTCGGCTTAGGGTGAGGGGATGGCTCGCTCCGAACCCCGCTACAGCTGTCAGGAGTGCGGACACGTCTCGCTCACCTGGTCGGGGCGCTGCGCGGGCTGCTCGGAGTGGAACACCCTGGTCGAGGCGCGCCCGGCGCCCGGGGGGCGGGCCGGCGGCGGGGCCCGGCGCCACCGCGGCGGCGGCGCGGGCCCGGCTTCGCGGCCGGTGCCGCTGGGGGAGGTCGAGGCCCCCGAGACCGCCCGCCTGAAGACCGGCATCGGCGAGCTCGACCGGGTCCTCGGCGGCGGCCTCGTCCCGGGGTCCTTGGTGCTTCTCGGCGGCTCGCCGGGAATCGGCAAGAGCACCCTGACCGGGATGGCCCTCGCCAACCTCGCCGGCTCAGGCGTGGAGACGCTCTACGTCTCGGGCGAGGAGTCGACGGCGCAGGTTCGGCTGCGCGCCGAGCGCCTCGGTGAGGCGGCACTGCGGGTCCCGGCCCTGGCCGAGACCTCGCTGGAGCCGGTGCTGGCGACGCTCGAGGCGGAGGGTCCGGGGGTCTGCGTGATCGACTCGATCCAGACGCTCCACTGCCCCGAGATGAACGGGGCACCGGGCTCGGTCGGCCAGGTGCGCGAGTCGGCGACGGCGCTGGCCGAGGTGGCCAAGCGCGCCGGCATCGCCCTGATCCTGGTCGGGCACGTGACCAAGGAGGGGAGCCTGGCCGGCCCCCGCGTCCTCGAGCACCTGGTGGACTGCGTATTGCAGTTCGAGGGCGAGCGCGAGCGCACATACCGAACCCTGCGGGCGCTGAAGAACCGCTTCGGAGCGACCAGCGAGGTCGGGGTGTTCGAGATGCGCTCGGGCGGGCTGAGCGAGGTCGCCGACCCCTCGGCGCGGTTCGTCGAGGACGCCACCCGCGCTCCGGGCTCGGTCGTGCTGCCGGCGATGGAGGGCTCGCGGCCGGTGCTGGTCGAGGTCCAGGCGCTGGTCGCGCCGAGCGAGCTCGAGTCGCCGCGTCGGGTGGCCAACGGCATCGACCGCAACCGGCTCAGCCTCGTCCTCGCCGTCCTCTCCCGCCACGCCCGGCTGCCGCTCTCGGGGGCCGACGTCTTCGTCAACGTCGCCGGCGGGGTGCGGGTGGACGAGCCCGGCGCCGACCTCGCGGTGGCGATGGCGGTCGCCTCGGCTCAGCGCGGATCCTCGCTCCTGGGCGAGGGGGGCAAGCCCCTGGCGGCCTTCGGCGAGCTCGGCCTGACCGGTGAACTGCGCTATGTCGGCCACCCCGACCGCCGGGTGGCCGAGGCCGCCAAGTTCGGCCTCGGGCCCGTGATCGGGCCGCGGGCGGCGGAGCGGATCGAGGGGCTCGACGGCCGGCCCGACCTGCGCACGGCGCTTCGCGCGGGGATGTCGGGGCCCGCTGGGCAGGGAGGCGAAGCCGGGCCGGGCACCGACCTGCGCCGGGCCGCCTGAGGGGCGATGCTCAGGGTCAGCGAGCAGAGCCGGCCGTGGTGGACCCTGGCCGGCGCCTGCTTCGGCCTCTTCCTGCTGATGCTCGACTCGACCGTGGTTGCGCTGGCGCTGTCCTCGATCAAGCACGACATCGGCGCCACCTCGACCGGGCTGCAATGGGTGATGAACGCCTACCTGCTGGTGATCTCGGTCTTCGTCGTCACCGCCGGCCGTCTCGGCGACATGTTCGGGCGCAAGGCGGTCTTTCTCGCCGGCACCGCCGCCTTCGCCGCCGGCTCGGCGCTCTCCGGCGCTGCGGGCGATGAGGCCGTGCTGGTCGCCGGCCGCGTCGTCCAGGGCATCGGCGCCGCGGCGATGCTGCCGCTCTCGCTGGCGATCGTCTGCGACGCCTTCCCCCGCTCCGAACAGCCGAAGGCGCTGGGGATCTGGGCCGGCGTCTCGGCGCTGGCCCTGGCGATCGGGCCGCTTCTCGGCGGCGTCCTGGTCTCGCTCGACTGGCGGGTGATCTTCTGGATCAACCTGCCGGTGGCGGCGCTCGGGTTCCTGATCATGGCCAGGGTCGCGCGCGAGTCCACCGACCCCGGGGCCGGCCACGAGATCGACTTCTTCGGTCTTGCCGCCCTGACGGCGGGGATGGTCGCCGCGGTCCTCGCCATCGTCGAGTCTCAGAGCTGGGGCTGGGACTCCCCGGCCACTCTCGGCCTCCTCGGCGCCGGCCTCCTCTGCCTCGCCGGCTTCTGGGCGATAGAGCACCGGGTCGAGCAGCCGATCGTCGACTTCTCCCTCTTCCGCAACGGTCCCTACTTCGGCGCCAGCGCTGCCGCCTTCGCCCTCGTCGGCGCCTACTGGACGGTGATGTTCTACCAACCGCAGTACCTCCAGGACGTGCAGGGGCGCTCAGCCGTCGCCGCCGGCCTGCTGATCCTCCCGATCACCCTGCCGATGGTCTTCTTCTCGCCGATGTCGGGACGCCTGATCGCCCGCTTCGGCGCCCGCAGGCTGATGACGGCGGGGATGCTCTTCGGGCTCGCCGGAGTCGCGGTCCTCACCAGGATCGAGGTCGACTCTCCCTACGTCCTGCAGCTGGCCGGCTACCTGCTGTTCGGGATCGCGCTCGGCCTCGTCTACGCGCCGATGTCGACCGCGGCGATGGCTGCGATGCCCGCCGAGAAGGCCGGGATCGCCTCAGGCGTGCTGGCAATGGACCGGGTCCTCGCCGGCGCCGTCGGCCTCGCCGTCAGCGGCGCCGTCTTCGCCTCGCTCGAGGCTGACAGGCTCGACGGCGGCAGCAGCAAGGCGGCCGCCTTCTCCGACGCGCTCGCCGGCTCGACCTGGGTCCTGGTCGGTCTGCTCGCCGTCGGAGCGCTCCTCACCTACGCCTACGTGCGCGATCCCGAGCCACCTGAGCAGGCCCACGTCAAGGAGAGTCCGGAACTGCATCAACATCACCGCAAATTCCATCTTCCTTGACAAACCTAATCCCGTCCTCTCCACACGGGATTCGGCGCAGCGCACCGAAAAACGCGGTTTGCCATCATCGTCGCGATGTCGTCGCTCCCCGGGGATGAGCTTCATGAGCTTTCAGAACGACAGGATCCTCGGCTGTTGCGGGCGCTCGACATGGTTGCGCCGGGCACGGCGCTGAGGGAGGGCATGGACAACATCGTCCATGCCCGCAGTGGTGGACTGGTCGTCGTCGGCGACAGCGAGGAGATCTCGTTCATGTTCTCCGGCGGGATCAGGCTCGACATCGACTACACGCCGGCGCTGCTCTACCAGGTGGCGAAGATGGACGGGGCGATCGTGCTCAACTCGGAGGCGACCCGGATCGCCTGGGCGAACGTGCAGCTGATGCCGGACCCGACCATCCTCTCGACCGAGACCGGGACCCGGCACAGGACCGCCGAGCGCGTCTCCAAGCAGACCACGGCGCTGGTGATCGCCGTCTCGCAGCGCCGCGACGTCGTCTCGCTCTACGTCGAGGGCACCAAGTACATCCTCCAGGACATCCCCGCGGTGCTGGCCAAGGCCAACCAGGGCCTGGCGACACTGGATAAGTACCGGGCCCGGCTCGACGGTGTCTCATCGCGACTGACCGTGCTCGAGTTCGAGGGCGGCGGAGTGCTCTACGACGTGCTCGCGGTCCTTCAGCGGGCAGAGCTGGTCACCCGGATGGCGGTCGAGGTCGAGCGCTACATCGTCGAGCTCGGCACCGAGGGCCGGCTGATCGAGATGCAGCTCGAGGAGACGATGGTCGGCGTCGCCGCCGACAAGTCCGCCCTCGTCCGCGACTACTCGGTCGAGGACTCCGAGGAGAACCTCGCCACCGTGCTGCAGTCGCTGGCCCATCTGCCCCACCAGGACGTGCTCGACTTCGGCCGTCTCGCCGAGCTGCTCGGCTACGACCGCAAGATGAACACCCTCGACTTCCCGGTCGCACCCCGCGGCTACAGGGTGCTCGGGCGCATCCCCCGCGTCCCCAAGCTTGTCGTCCAGAAGATCATCCACGAGTTCGGTGGGCTGGAGGAGGTCCTGGCGGCCTCCGACGCCGATCTCGAGGCCGTCGACGGTGTCGGCCCGACCAGGGCCAAGGACATCCGCGAGGGCCTGAGGAGGCTTCAGGAGGTCGACCTGGTCGACAGGTATCTGCAGAGCTGACGGCGATGACGCCGTCACGGAAAAAAGGAGAGAGCTATTCCTGAGCTAGAGGAAGCGATGGAGGCCGGTTTCGAGGAGGGCGTTCCGCTCGTCTGTGATTTCGAGGAGGGCGACAACGTCGTCTACCCCCACCACGGAGCCGGCGTAGTGCTGAAGAAGGAGAGCAGGGATCTGATGGGGGAGAAGCGGGACTACCTGACGATCAAGATCCTCCACAACGACCTGACCGTGATGGTCCCCTGCGAGAACGCCGGCAAGGCCGGCCTTCGGCGCGTCATAGACGAGGACGAGATCAAGAAGGTGATGGGCGTCCTCACCGACGAGGTGTCGGACATGCCGAAGAACTGGAACCGGCGGTTCAAGTACAACCGCGAGAAGATCAAGACCGGGGACGTGTTCGAGCTGGCCGAGGTCGTCCGCAATCTCGCCCTGCGCGAGATGGAGAAGGGCCTCTCGACCGGGGAGAAGCAGATGTACACCCGGTCGAAGAAGATCCTCGCGTCGGAGTTCATGTACGCCCTCGACAAGGACGAGGAGGGGGCGGAGGAGTTCCTCGACACGCTGCTGGAGGAGCGCTTCGCCGCCAGCGTCACCGTCTGAGGCGACCGCGCTGATCGCCGCCGCCGGATCCGGGCGCAGGCTCGGAGCCGGCGGTGCGAAGGCGTTCGTCCGCCTCGCGGGCAGGGAGATGGTGGGCTGGTCGCTGGCGGCCTTCGAAGCCGCCGCCTCGATCTCTGCCGTGGTGGTGGCCGTCCCCCCGGGCGAGGAGGCCGGGAGCGGGGGGCGGGAGGGGGAGGGGGAGACCTGGGGCGCCGGCATCGAGGTCGTCGCCGGCGGCGCCACCAGGTCGGAATCCGTCGCCGCGGCGATGGAGAGGGTCGGGACCGAGATCGTGGTCGTCCACGACGCGGCGCGGCCACTGGTCACGGCGGAGCTGATCGACGCCGTGGTCGAGGGCCTCGCCTCGAGGCCGGACCTCGACGGGCTGATCGCGGCGGCGCCGGTAACCGACACGATCAAGCGCGCCGGCGAGGACCTGCTCGTCATCTCGACCGAGGAGCGGGCCGGGATGTGGGCCGTGCAGACCCCGCAGGCGTTTCGCGCCGAGGCCCTGCGGCGGGCGCTGGCGCAGGGGGACCCCTCCTCGGCGACCGACGACGCGATGCTGGTCGAGCGCGCCGGCGGCAGGGTTGCGATCCACCCCTCACCGGAGGAGAACCTGAAGGTGACGACCCCGGTCGATCTGCGGCTGGCGGAGGTCCTCCTGGCCGACCGGGAGTAGTCTGGGCCGGTGGACGCGGACGCTCCCTCGAAGCTGGCCACCGGCGTTGACGCTCCCTGCGGAGCTCGCCGAAGGCGTCATCCGGCTGGGGACGTCGATGGTCAACTGGTACCTGGTCGCCGACGAGGGCGGGATCACCGTGGTCGATGCCGGTTTGCCTAGGTACCGGTCCCAGCTCGAGCCGGGCCTGGAGTTGCTCGGGCGCCCTGCCTCGGATATCAAGGCGATCGTCCTCACCCACACCGACGGCGATCACATCGGCGTCGCCGAGAAGCTGCGCTCGGAGCTCGACATTCCGGTCTACGTCCACCCCGACGACGAGGCGACGGCGCTGAAGCCGAAGCCGAAGAAGACCGACGGCAGCTTCTTTCCCCACCTCCTCCGCCCGGCCGCCTACCGTCTCTTCTGGCACTTCACCCTCAACGGGGTCAAGCCGCCGGCGATCAAGGAGGTCGTCACCTACGCCGAGGCGACCGAGGTCGACGTCCCAGGCCGCCCCACGGTGATCCCGACCCCGGGCCACACGCCCGGGCACGTCGCCCTGCACTTCGCCTCGCACCGGGCGCTGTTCGTCGGCGACGCGCTCTGCACATGGAACCCGATGACCGGGCGCCGCGGCCCGCAGCTCTTCCCGCGTGCCCTGAACACCAACTCGCGCCGGGCGCGCGAGTCGCTGGCCGCGATCGAGCCGCTGGAGGCGGACCTCGTCCTCCCCGGCCACGGCGAGCCCTGGACCGGCGGCCCCGCCGCCGCCGTGGCCGAGGCGATCGCCACCGGCCCCACCTGAGTCGCAGCGCGCCGGCGATTATCTCCGGGGCTCAGCGGCGCAGGATCAGCCAGACGACCGTGGCCGCAAAGAAGAGCTGGCCGATGCCGAAGGCGACCCCGAGGTTGGCGGCGCCGAAGATCTCGGCGAGGCCGACGCCGGCGGCGAAGGCGACGGGAAGCAGGAGGGCCTCGCGGGGCATCGCGACAGCCTAGAGAGAGCGGCCGGACCCGTGCCCGGGCAGACGGGTGCGGCCGGACCCGCGCTCACATGCGCGGCCTCGGTCGCGGCCGGTCCGCCGCCCAATCCTCGTGGCGGCTGTGCCCGAGAGGGAGGCCGCCGGCCTCGCGGGCGCCGTCGTGGAGGTGCCGCACCCGTCTTCGCCGGTAGAAGAGGCGCTGGATGGTCAGCGTGCCGACGGCGGCGAGGAAGATCCCGGTGAGGTTGACTGCGAGCTGGGCCATCGCCCCGCGCCACTCGCCCCAGTTCCCGTAGGCGGCGGCGACGCCGATGTTGGCGGCGGCGGGGATGGTCGTGACCGAGATCAGGACGCCGATCAGCGCCCCCGACTTGGTCGAGGTCAGCGACAGCATCCCGGCGATCCCGGCGATGAAGGCGACGATGAAGGAGAGGCCGTCGGGGTGGGAGACGAACTGCGTCAGGGGCCGATTGAGCGTCGTCAGGGTCTCGTCGGCGAGGCCGGTGGATTTGGCGATCAGGGCGAAGAGGAAGGCGGCCGTGATCCCTACCGGGAAGCCGACCGCGAGCGCGGCCAGCGAGCGCAGCGCGAGCCCCCTGCGTCGCTGGACGACGGCGACGCAGAGGCCGGCGATGGGGCCGAACTCGGGGCCCACCACCATCGCGCCGATGATCAGGATCGGGCTGTCGAGGAGGATGCCGATGCTGGCGATCAGGCAGGCGAGGATCATGAAGCCGAGGAAATTCGCGTTCAGCTCGACGTTCTCGGAGGTCCGCGCCTCGACCTCTTCCCAGACGACCGCGTCGCCGGCGAGCCCGTGGGCTGCCCTCTCCGCCTCGTCGGCGGCGACCGAGATCTGCGAGTCGACCTCCTCCAGCGAGATCGAGCCCTGGAGCGGAATGTCGAACTCGCGCAGGTCGCTGATGATCACGCTGGCGTCCTCGCGGGCGACGTCGCAGAGGATGACATCACCCTCCGGCTTGTGTGCGGCTCGCGGCAGGAAGACGAGGTTGGTGACCGACGGCGTCGCCTTCAGCAGGTCGAGCACGTGGTCGCACTCATGGCTGGGGGCGATGATCCGCAGGTGGACCATGGGGCCCAGGGTATCCGTGCGGCAGGACCGCCGCAGGCGGCTCGGTAGGCTCGCGGGCGTGCTCACCGACTATCACCTGCACCTGCGCCCGGACGACGCGGACACCCCGCCCGAGCGCTACTTCACCGGGGCCAACGTCGACCGCTACCTCGAGGCGGCCGATGCCGCCGGGATCGCCGAGATCGGCTGCTCGGAGCACATCCACCGCTTCACCGACTCGCTGCGCCTCTGGCGCCACCCGTGGTGGGAGCATTGGGCCACCGACGACCTCGGTGCCTACTGCGAGTTCGTCGCCGCCTCGCCGCTGCGGCTGGGGATCGAGTGCGACTTCGTCCCCGGGGCCGAGGACCGCACCGCCTCGCTGCTCGACGCACACTCCTTCGACTACGTCGTCGGCTCGGTCCATTTCATCGGCGATCGCGCGCTCGACACCGAGGAATTCGGGATCTGGGAATCGCGCGGAGATCCGGACGAGGTCTGGCGCCGCTACTTCGAGGCGATCGCGCAGAGCGCCCGCAGCGGCCTCTTCGACATCATCGCCCACCCCGACCTGGTCAAGTACTGGGGCGACGCGCGGCCGCTGCCGCAGCGCGACCTGCGCCACTACTACGAGCCCGCGGTCGAGGCGATCGCAGAGAGCGGGGTCGCGGTCGAGGTCTCGACCGCCGGCCTGCGCAAGCCGGTATCCGAGATCTACCCGGCCCCGGCGTTCGCCCGCATGTGCGTCGAGGCCGGCGCCGTCTTCGCCCTCTCCTCCGATGCCCACACCCCCGAGGAGGTCGGCTTCGGCTACGAGCAGGCGCTCGAGTTCCTCGACGGCCTCGGCGTGACCGAGATCTCGGTCTTCGAAGGGCGTGACCGGAGACTCGAGCCGTTGGGCGCGGCGAGCGTGGAGGCGGCCACTTGAGCCCGGTCGGCATCGGCTACGACAGCCACCGCTTCGCCGACGGGCGGCCGCTGCTGCTCGGTGGGGTCGAGATCGACCACCCCCGCGGCCTTACCGGGCACTCCGACGCCGACGTCCTCCTCCACGCGGTGATCGACGCCGTCCTCGGCGCCGCCGGCGAGGGGGACATAGGCACCCTCTTTCCGGACGACGACCCCGCCTGGGAGGGGGCCGACTCGCTCGACCTGCTGCGGACAGTGATCGGCCGCGTCGCCGGCCGCGTCGTCAGCATCGACGCCACCGTAATCTGCGAGCAGCCCCGGCTCGCCCCCTACCGGGCCGAGATCGAGCGCCTGATCGGCGAGGCCACCTCGGCCCGGGTCAACGTCAAGGCGACCACCAACGAGGGCATGGGCTGGATCGGCCGCGGCGAGGGCATCGCCTGCCTGGCGGTGGCGCAGGTCGAGGACTCCTAGCGAGCGCCGCCGCCGCAGGTCGAGGACCCCCGGCGAGCGGCGCCGCCGCGGTCCGGGTCGGATGTAGGCTTGGATCGTGGCCCTAGGAGACCTCACGTCCCGCGTCCCCAACCCGTGGAACTGGGTCGCCGACGGCGCCTTTCAGGTCAAGGTCCTGAGCGAGGCCGGAGTGCTGCGCCCGATCCGCCCCGACAAGCTGGCGCGGATGGCCGTGGTCCTCGCCCAGCATGGAGTCTCACCCGCCTCCGGGGCGATCGCGGCGGCGATCAACCACCCCGACGAGACGGCGCTGATCGACGATCGCGGCGCCCTCACCTTCGAGCAGTTGGACCGCCGCTCCAACGCTCTCGCCCACTCGCTCTCCGGGCTCGGCATCAGGGGAGGCGATGGGATCGGGATCATGTGCCGAAACCACCGGGGCTTCGTCGACGCGACGATCGCCGCGGCCAAGCTCGGCGCCAGCGCGCTCTATCTGAACACGATGTTCTCCGGCCCCCAGATCGCCGACGTGATCGCCCGCGAGGGCCCGAGGCTGCTGATCCACGACGAGGAGTTCAGTGGCCTGCTGGAGGCCGTCGAGGGGGTCGAGCGGGTGATCGGCTGGAGCGAGGGCGAGGAGACCGCGACCACGCTCGAGGGGATGATCGCCTCCGGCGACGAGTCGAACCTCGACCCGCCCAAGGAGGAGGCCAGGTTCATCATCCTCACCTCGGGCACGACCGGGACCCCGAAGGGAGCCCAGCGGACCAGCCCCAGCGGTCTCGGCGCGATCGCCGGCCTCTTCGACCGCATCCCCTATCGCAGCGGCGAGCGGATGATGATCGCCTCGCCGCTGTTCCACTCCTGGGGCTTCACCCACTTCGTCCTCGGCCTGCCGCTGGCCTCGACCATGGTCCTGCGCCGGCGCTTCGATCCCGAGGGCACGCTTGCGGCCGTGCAGGAGCATCGCGCCCAGGTGCTGGCGGTGGTGCCGGTGATGATCCAGCGGATCCTGGCCCTGCCCGAGGAGACGCTGGCCCGCTACGACCTCTCCTCTCTGCGGATCACCTCGGTCTCGGGCTCGGCCCTGCCCGGGGAGCTGGCGCTGAAGTGGATGGACCACTTCGGCGACAACATCTACAACCTCTACGGCTCGACCGAGGTCGCCTACGCGACGATCGCGACCCCGGAAGAGCTGCGTGCCGCTCCCGGGACCGCCGGCCGACCGCCGCGGGGGACCACGGTGAGGCTCTATGACGACGCCGGCAGGGAGGTGCCGAGGGGCCAGGTCGGGAGGATCTTCGTCGGCAACGGGATGGCCTTCGAGGGCTACACCGGCGGCGGCAGCAAGGAAGTCATCGGCGATCTGCTCTCCTCCGGCGACGTCGGCCACTTCGACTCCGAGGGGCGCCTTTTCATCGACGGCCGCGACGACGAGATGATCGTCTCCGGCGGCGAGAACGTCTTCCCCCGCGAGGTCGAGGACCTGCTCTCCGACCACGATGCGGTTGCCGAGGCGGCCGTGGTCGGCGTCCCCGACGAGGAGTTCGGCCAGCGGCTGAAGGCGTTCGTCGTTCTCCTGCCGGAGGGAGAGCTGAGCGAGGAGGAGGCCAAGGCTCATGTCAAGTCCAACCTGGCCGGCTACAAGACGCCGCGCGAGGTGGTCTTCATCGAGCAGCTGCCGCGGAACGCAACCGGCAAGATCCTCAAGCGCGACCTCAGCTGAGCCCGGCGCCGACGATCGAAGCGGTTCGCCTGAGCGCGCCGGCAGAGGCCTGGAGCGGTTGCGGCTTCGCCGTGGCCGGCTCCGAGGCGGCGCTGGGCTCGGTGCGCCTGCGCTTCGAGCCCGGCGGCGGCGGAATCGCCGGCTGGGCCCTGCGGGGGGCGGCCGGTTCGGAACTCGACGGCCTCGCCACGGAGGCCTCGGACGCCGCCCCACCCGATCCGGCCTCGCACCCGAACGGGGCCGTGCGGATTGACCACATCGTCGTCTTCACGCCCGATCTGGCGCGGACCAACGCTGCCCTCGAAGCGGCGGGGATCCGGCTGCGGAGGATCCGCGAGCCGGGGGAGCCGGGGCCACCCGTGCGCCAGGCGTTCTTCCGGCTGGGGGAGGTGATCCTCGAGGTGGTCGAGAGTCCGCAGGCGGGGCCCGGCCCGGCCCGGTTCTGGGGGCTGACCATGTGCGTATCCGACATCGACGCCTGCGCCGAGCTGCTCGGGGAGCGGCTGGGCGAGGTCCGCGACGCGGTCCAGCCGGGGCGCCGCATCGCCACCGTCCGGCGTGATGCCGGCCTCGGCCTGCCGCTGGCTCTGATCAGCGAGGATGACCGGTGAGGCCGCTTCTCGCCGCGCTGATCGCCGGGCTCGTTCTCGCCCCGGGGGCTGCCGCCGATCCGGGGGACATCGAAACCGTCGCCGGCACCGGCGCCAAGGGCTACGGTGGGGAGGCTGTGGCCGCCACCGCCGCCGATCTCGACGACCCGGTTGCGGTCTCCCCCCTCGCCGGCGGCGGCTTCCTCGTGGTCGAGGGCGGCGGGAGCAGGGTGCGGCTGGTCTCGAGCGGGGGAATGATCAGCACCGTCGCCGGCCTGGCAAGCGGGCAGGCCGGCTTCAACGGCGAGCCGATCGCGGCCACCGCGGCCCAGCTCAACCATCCGCAGGGGGTCGCGGCTCTAGCCGGCGGCGGCTTCCTCATCGCAGACAGCGACAACCATCGTGTCCGCGAGGTCGACGCCGGCGGCACGATCCGGACCGTCGCCGGCACCGGCGAGCCCGGCTACAGCGGCGACGAGCTGTTCGCGACGACGGTAAACGTCGATCATCCGGTCTCGGTCTCGCCGATGGCGGACGGAGGATTCCTGATCGCCCAGGACGCCGAGGCGAGGGTGCGAAGGGTCTACCCGGGTGGCGTGATCGAGACCCTCTCCGAAGGCGGCTTCAACGGCCCGACGCCGTTTGCGGAGCCGCTCGACGTCGTCGCCACGCCCGACAGCGGCCTGCTGGTCGCCGAGGGCAGCGACAACCGCATCCGCAGGGACCTCTTCGCGGCGATCTCGGTCGTCGCCGGCAGCGGCACCGCGGGCTTCTCCGGGGACGGATCAGCCGCGACCGCGGCGGCGCTCGACGACCCTCACGGCGTCAGCCCGGCGCCCGACGGCGGCTTCCTCATCGCCGATACCGGCAACAACCGGATCCGGAGGGTCGGCCCGGACGGCGGGATCGACACGGTCGCCGGAACCGGGACCGACGGATTCGGCGGCGACTCCGGGCCGGCCGCGATGGCCAAGCTGAGCCGGCCGGCGCGGGTCGCGGCGGCTCCGGCCGGAGGCTTCTACGTCGCTGACACCGGCAACCAGCGGATCCGCTACGTCGAGGGTCCGCAGCGACCCGAGCTCGAGGCCGCCTCGCCGGTCTCTCCGGCGAACGACAACACCCCTAGGATCCGCGGCACGGCCCCGGCCGGGGCGACGGTGTTCCTGTTCGACGCGCCCGGCTGTGGCGGGGTGCCGGTCGCTCACGGCTCCGCCGCCGCCCTCGCCGCCGGTGGGATCGAGGCCCCGGTGCTCGACGACACCGTGGTCGGGTTCTCGGCGGTCTCGGAAGACGGCGGGATCGACTCGGCCTGCTCCGAGGGCAGCGTCACCTACACCGAGGACTCGACCGCGCCCGATACCCGGATCGTGAGCGGGCCGAAGCCACGCGGCCGCAGCCGTTCGGTCACGTTCGCCCTTGCCCCGGTGCCGGCTGCGGCGGGGACGCGGTTCCGCTGCGCGATCGACGGCCGGCCGCTTGGCGGCTGCCCGCAGCGGGTCACTTTCCGGCGGCTGCGCCCCGGCGGGCACAGCTTCCGCGCGGTCGCTGTCGACGCCGCGGGCAACGCTGACCGCTCGCCCGCCCGGCGCGGGTTCCGGGTGCTTCGGCGGCCGGGATGAGGCCGGCTGGAAAAGCCGCGCGGATTGACATCGCCGGACTCGCAAATTGCGGGAAATAGGGGGCCGGCGCCCCCCGGTGACCTCTGCCGCCCGTAGTAAGTTCCCGGCAGCGATGAGCGAGCCCGCCGTGTCTTCCGAGCCCGACCTCACCCCGAGTCCGACGAGCGCCAGCGCCGATCCCCATCCTCACCTGAGGCTGGTCGGCGAGGCCACGGAGGAGGTGGTGGCGAGCGCCAGGCGCCTGGCCACGGAGATGCGCACGCGCGAGGCGCGGGCCCGTGAGGCCGAGGTCGAGGCCCGTGCCGGCGAGCAGCGCGCCCTCGCCCTGGCCAAGCAGGCCTCAGACCGCGCTCTGGTGGCGGAGGAGCACGCCGCCGAGGCCTCGGCCGAGGCCGAGCGCCGGATCGGTGAGGCAAGGAGTGCCGCCCGCGAGGAGATCGAGGAGGCGGAGCAGCGCGCCCAGGGGCTTGTCACAGCTGCCGAGAAGAACGCCGCCGAGGCCGAGGAGCGTCTCGAGCGCGAGCGGCTCGAGATCCGCGAGCAGGTGAAGGCGAAGGCGATGGAGACGATCCGCAGGCTGAGCCAGG
This sequence comes from uncultured Actinomycetes bacterium, assembly GCA_963840235.1. Lineage (GTDB taxonomy): Bacteria > Actinomycetota > Thermoleophilia > Solirubrobacterales > 70-9 > JBBRHQ01. Next base: position 263,634 of record CAWIYC010000008.1, on the reverse strand, counting down.
AGGGTCAGGAGCGGATGTCCGCCGCCCAGGCCGCCCGCAAGCAGGCGCAGGTGCGGGCGCAGAAGGCCGAGTCGCTGGTCGCAGATGCCGAGAGCGCCCGAGCCCGGGCCGAGCGGGCGGCGAAGGAGATCGCCCAGAACTCGAAGGCCGAGCGGGCAAGACTTGGCGCCGAGCTGGCCGAGACGCGCGAGAACGCCGAGCTGGCCCTGGCGGAGACGACGCGGCGGCTCGAGGAGGAAGCCGTGAGCCGCGCCCGCGAGGCCCGCGGGGAGACCGAGCAGAAGGCCGCGAGCCGGGTGGCGCTGGCGGAGAAGCGGATCGGCGAGGCGCAGGCGCGGGCCGAGGAGACGCGCCGCGAGGCCGAAGAGCGGATCGCAGAGATCGAGGCCGAGATCGAGCGGCGGGTGATGGAGGGCACGGAGAAGGTCCGCCGCGAGGCCGAGGAGCGGGTCGAGCAGCTGATCGCGAAGGTCGAGCGTGAGGCCGCGGAGGACGCCCGGCGACGCGCCGACGACCAACTCTCCGAGGAGGCTGAGAGGATCAGCCGCGAGGCAGAGGAGCGCTCGGAGCTCGCCCGCCGTGCGGCCGAGGGAGAGGTCAAGACCGCCGCCGAGCGTGCCCGCCGTCAGGCCGTCGCTGCCGCCAGCAACACCGCCCCCGCCTGGGAACGCTCACGCGAGGGCGCCGGCGCGGTCGCCGCCCAGGCGCGCGGGGGCCCCGCGACCTACCGCACCTTCTAGCCGTTTCGCCGAGTCAGGCAGGGGAGCCCGCGTGGCCGCTGCGGCGCCGCTCCGCCTCGGCCCGCAGAAGTTCCTGCTCGACCTGGCGCTTGAGCTGCAGCAGCGAGCGGCGGGCGTGGCGGCGAAGGGTCGGCGCCGCGACCATCTCTGAGATCCAGCCGGGGATTCCGGCTCCGGCGACGCCGTAGGCGTAGTGCATCTCCACCCGCGAGCGGTCATCACCGGTCTTTCGGATCCGGAACCGGCCGCGCTGGTCGACGCCGGTGACAGAGGTCCACGCCATGTCGCGGGGCTTGGAGAACTCGACGAATTCGATCAGACCTCCGACCTCGGCGGCGCCGACCCGGATCAGCATTCGGCAGCGGGTGCCGAGTCCGCTTCGCTTCTCGCCCTCGACCTCCCAGCGGGTCACCCCGGACATGAAGGAAAGGTAGTTCTCCGGATTCGCCAGGTAGTCCCAGACCGCTTCGGGGGGCGCCGAGATCTCGATCGACTCGCTGATCCTCATCCGATCACCGGGAAGCGGCGCTCGGCCGCAAGCGCGTCGAGCGCCTCCTGCATGACCCTGGTGACGTGCTCGTAGACCTCGTCGATGTCGGGCTCGGGGCCGAACTGTTCGCGAATATCTATCGGGGGCAGAACCTCGGTCGTGATCTTGGCCGGCAGCGGCAGGTGGCCGAGGAAGTCGCCGACGTTGATGAACCAGGGAGGGGCGATCGAGATTGGCAGCACCTTGAGCCGGAAGAGGCGATCGAGTCCCAGCGCCTTTGCCAGCCCCCCACCTCGCCCGAGGAAGAGGGCCGTTTCCTGGCCGCCGACGGAAACCACGGGGACGATCGGGACGTCGGCGTTGAGCGCCAGCCGGACGAACCCGCGGCGGCCGGCGAAGTCGACCCGGTTGCGCTCCCAGCTGGCGCGGTGGACCTCCCAGTCGCCGCCCGGATACACCAGCAGCGCCGCTCCCGAGGCGAGCGCCTCCTCGGCGTTGCGGTGCGAGGCCGAGACGGTCCCGTATTTGCGGAGGATCTGGCCCACCGGTGAGGCCACCACCAGGTTGTGGGCAAGCTGGTAATAGGGCCGCTCGACGCCGAAATAGGTGGAGAAGGCGAGGGTGAGAATGATCGTGTCCGGGGTGAGATTGCCGCCGGAGTGGTTGCCGACCATCAGCACCGGGCCCTCGGCGGGGATGTTGCCGAGACCGCGGACCTCCCCCCGGAACCAGATGCTCGAGATAAGCCAGGCCAGCGGCAGGTTCTCGCGGATATAGTCCGGATCGCGGTCATCGAGGTCGGCGCTGAGGCGGTCGGCGATGCTCGCGGATACGGCCCCGAGCGCCCGGTTGAGCAGCGCGCGAGGCCCGCTCGCCGGCAACGTGGCGGAGTCGGCCGGCGCGGACTCCGCAGCCTCGTCACTGCCGTTCTGCTTCGCCTTCTCGGCGAGCGTGTCTGTCGCCATGGGTGGCCTCAGTCTAGGCGGAGTCGGCGAGGCTGCATTGCCGCCACCGAGTCGGCCTTGCGCACGCCGGTCCGCGGGTCGGAGAGGTCAATGAGGAGGTCGAGCTCCTACCACGCCGGCCGACGATGAAGCGATTTCGCCGGCCGACGGCTGCTGCGGGCAACCTCGCAATAGCATCCGCCCCATGCGCGAGGTGCGGATCAGGGACACCCTCAGCGGCGAGCTGCGGACGCTCGACCCTGGCCTCGAGGTCGGCATCTACGCCTGCGGCCCGACGGTCTACAGCCGCATCCACATCGGCAACGCCCGCCCGTTCGTCGTCTTCAGCCTGCTGGCGCGGTTCCTGCGCTCTGAGGGCTTCGAGGCACGGCTGGTGATCAACATCACCGACATCAACGACAAGATCTACGAGGCCGCCCGCGAGGCGGGGGAGGGCTCGGCGGGGCTGGCGAGGGCCATGACCCAGGCCTATGTCGAGGACACCGATCGCCTCGGCCTCGGCCGCCCGGATTCCGAGCCGCTGGCGACCGAGACGATCGGGCCGATCATCGAGCTGATCGGCGAGCTGATCGAAGCAGGTCACGCCTACGAGTCCGGGGGCGACGTCTACTACCGGGTCCGCAGCTTCGAGGCCTACGGCAAGCTCTCCAACCGCGACCCAGAGGAGATGGACCAGGGCGAGGAGGCGGGCTCGGAGTCGCTGAAGGAGGACCGGCTCGACTTCGCCCTTTGGAAAGGGCACAAGCCCGGCGAGGACACCCGTTGGGACTCGCCCTGGGGGCCGGGGCGACCGGGCTGGCACATCGAGTGCTCGGCGATGGCGGAGGCCGAGCTCGGGCCCTCCTTCGCGATCCACGGCGGCGGCTCGGATCTCCTCTTTCCCCATCACGAGAACGAGATCGCCCAGTCCGAGGGGGCCGCGCGCCCCTTTGCCCGGCTCTGGATGCACAACGGGATGATCGAGACCGACGCCGAGAAGATGTCGAAGTCGGAGGGCAACATCTTCCAGCTCTCGCAGGCGCTCGAGCGCTTCGGCGGCGAGGCGGTTGTCGCCTACCTGATCTCGGGGCACTACCGCCAGCCGCTCGCCTTCAGCGAGGAGGCGCTGCGGGAGGCGATCGCCCGGGCCGAGCGCCTGCGCAACTTCCTCCGGGAGAACCCACCCGGAGAGCAACCGGGCGGGGCGGCCGCGGCCCGGGTGGAGCGCTTCCGCGAGGCGCTCGCCGACGACTTCAACACGCCGAGGGCCCTGGCCGAGGCCTTCGAGCTGGTCTCGGAGGCGAACCGGGAGCCGGTCGAGGGGGCCGGGACCGCGCTGGCCGAGATGCTGGAGCTGCTCGGGTTGGGGTCGCTGGCGGAGGCCGGGGGAGAGCCGCAGGCGGGGGAGGCCGTGCGGGCGTTGCTGGAGGAGCGCGAGGCGGCCCGCGAGGAGAGGGACTTCGAGCGCGCCGACCGGATCCGCGACCAGCTGGCCGAGCTCGGCTGGGAGGTGCGCGACTCGGCCACCGGCGCGCGGCTGATCCGCAGGGACTGAGCCTTGGCGGAGGGGTGCCAGATGATCTACGGCCGCCGCCCGGTGGCCGAGGCCGAGCGCGGCCGTCGCCGGGTGCACCAGGTCTGGCGCGCCCCGGAGACCCCGGCCCCCGAGCTCGAGCGGATGGCCGGCTCGCCCGATCATCAGGGCGTCGTGGCCGAGGTCGACCCCTATCCCTACGCCGACCCGGTGGCCCTGCTCGCCGGGGAGGCGCCGCTGCTGGTGGCACTGGATCAGGTCCAGGATCCCCGCAACCTGGGCGCCGTCTGCCGTTCGGCCGAGGTCGCCGGCGCCGCCGGGGTGGTGATCCCCGAACGCCGCGCGGCCGAGGTCACGGCGGTCGTCTGCAAGGCCTCGGCGGGGGCGGTCGAGCACCTGCCCCTGGCCCGCGTCCGCAACCTCGCCGACTGGCTCGGCCAGGCCAAGGAGGCCGGACTCTGGGTCTGGGGGGCGAGGAGTCAGGGGGACAACCCCCCCTGGGACGTCGACCTCCGCGGCGGCAGCGTGCTGGTGCTGGGAGGCGAGGGCAAGGGGATCCGGCCGCGGGTCGCCTCGGCCTGCGACGGCACGGTGGCGCTGCCGCAAGAGGGCAGGATCGACTCCCTCAACGTCTCCGCCGCGGCCTCGGTGCTGCTGTTCGAGGCGCTGCGCCAGCGCCGATCCGGCGCCTAACAGATGCAGCGGCGGTTGCAAGCAGGGTTGCATTGAAATCGGCCCGGGGTTGACAGAACCCGAAACGCGCGTACACTTATCCGCGGATAAAGGGTGAACCTCAACTTGAGTCTGAGGAAGCATCCTTTGTGAAAGCGGCGCCCCTGGGGAGGTAAGCGGCGCCACGGACCTTCTCGAAAGGAAGATCAGTGGCTCTACCTACCGCTACGCACGAGATGCAGCTACCGGCGCCGGCGAGGGCCAGCGCCCCCGCACAGAACACTAACGCTCAACCTGAGCTTGATGATCACTATCTGGTGGCGTTGGCGAAGGAGGGACGCTCCGACGCCTACGACGCGATCATCACCCGCTACCGCGGATTCGTCCGGCTCAAGGCCTCGTCCTACTTCCTCCTCGGAGGCGAGTCCGACGACCTGATCCAGGAGGGACTGCTGGGCCTCTACAAGGCGGTACGCGACTACCGCACCGACCGCGAGTCGAGCTTTCGCAACTTCGCCGAGCTCTGCATCACCCGCCAGATCATCACCGCCGTGAAGACGGCGACCCGCAACAAGCACACCCCGCTGAACCAGTACGTCTCCTTCAGTCAGTCGCCCGCCGCCGCCGGCGACTCGGAGACCACGCTCGACGAGATCCTGCCGGGGCCGACGGTCTGCGACCCCGTCAACCAGGTGATCGCGAGCGAGGAGCTGGAGAGCCTCGTCTCCTGCCTCTCGGGGGTGCTCTCGGACCTCGAGAGCCGGGTCCTCTCTCTCTACCTCGACGGCCACTCCTACGAGGTCATCGGCGAGCGGCTCGAGTGCGACACCAAGACCGTCGACAACGCCCTGCAGCGGGTCAAGCGCAAGGTCGGCACCCACCTGAGCTCGCGCGAGGTGCCGCTCTAGTCGGACCCAGGCTCTGGCGGTCGGCACCGAGACTTCACCCGCCTCTCACTATGAGAGGAAACATCACTCTCGCCCCAAGCGAGAGGGGTTGGCGGGTCGGCTCAGCCGGCGGGTCGGCTCAGCCGTGGGTGGCGGCGAGGTCGTCGAGCACGTAGTCGAGCAGCTCACGGCCGTGCTCTGAGACGACGGCGATGTCACCGGCGCTGACCGTGACCTCGTTGAGCGACTGCATCCGCAGGACGTCGCCGTCGGCGCGGGTGTTGGGGAAGATGCCGGAGTAGAAGACCCCGAGGGCCTCGAGGTGATCGGCGGCGAGCGCGGTCGCCGGCGTCTCCATCGGCATGTCCACGAAGATGGCGTCGAGGCCGCCCGAGAAGAGGGCCGAACGCTCGGCCGAGATCCGCCGCTCGAGGTCGGCGCCGGGCCGGTGGACCGTCAGCACCGCCAGATTGTGGTCCTCGTGGACCTCGGCGTGGAGGTCGGTCTCCGGGGCCAGCGAGGCGCCCGCCGGCGGGTCGGCGATCGTCCCCCGCAGCTCGCAGCGGCGCAGCGTACGCTCGACGATGCCGCGGTGGCGCTCGGGGGCGAACACCTCGCGCTCGTGACCGTCGTTGGTCTTGGTGTAGAAGAGCGCCGCCGACTGGCGCCTGCCGGTCTCACCGGCGGCGGCGTTGTTGGAGACCGACCCCGGGATCCAGCCGAGCAGAAAGCCGGTCTCGTGGGCGCCGAGCTCGACGTTGGCGCGTTCGCTGTAGGGGTGGGCGGCGGTTGCCTCCCCGTACATGCCCGCCAGGCCGGCCTCGCGCGCCCACCCGATCAGCCGCCGCTTGGTCGCCGTGAACAGGTGCTGGCCGCGGGCGACCGGCATCGTCACCGCCTGCCCCGAGTGCCCGACCCGGTCGGAGGGACTGTGGCGGGCGAGGCCGACGTGGCAGAGCAACCCCCCGCCGGCTCCCTCGGCGACGCAGGAGACATAAGTTCCGTTCGCCAGTCGGCGCGCGACCTCGGCGGCGTCATAGACCCAGGGGGCGTCGTAGGAGTCGCCATAGGCGGCCCTGATCGCCTCGCCCAGGACGGCGCCCTCGTCCGGGCCCAGCAGGCGGAAGCTGACGCCCTCGGGCGGCTGAATCGATTCCTTGCTCACCGGATTCATCGTCGCTGATAGATCGGCGAAATCGCCGATGACTGAAGGGCTGTCGACCCTATGGGTGCTGCAACCCTTCAGCGAACGCCGTGGGCCCCGGTAGGGAAGAGCCGGAGGTCGGATTCGAACCGACGGCCCCCTGTTTACAAGACAGGCGCTCTGACCAACTGAGCTACTCCGGCCGGTTGAGGAAGCGTAGTCGGGGCTTGCGATGTGGGGAAGGATATGTAATACTTGAGTAGTCAAGTATCTAGCGAACCGGAGAGGCGAAAGCGATGAAGCTCGAGGGAATCCACCACATAACCGCGATCACCGAGAACGGGCAGCGCAACGTCGACTTCTACGTCGGCGTCCTCGGGCTGCGGCTGGTGAAGAAGACCGTCAACCAGGACAACCCGACCGTCTACCACCTCTTCTACGCCGACGAGAAGGGCAGCGCCGGCGCCGACCTCACCTTCTTCGAGTTCCCGGGCGCGCCCGAGGGCCGCGCCGGCGCCGGCATGGTCCACCGCATCGTCTGGCGGGTCGCCTCGGCGGAATCGCTCGACTTCTGGGAGGAGAGGCTCGGCTCCCACGGGATCGAGACCTCGCGCGAGGGCGAGCGCCTGCGATTCGCCGACCCCGAGGGTCTCGGGCACGAACTGGCGGTGATCGAGACCACCGACGCGCCGCTGATCGCCGATCACCCGGAGATCCCGGGCGATTTTGCGCTCCAGGGGTTCGACTCCGTCCGCGCCTACAGCGCCAACCCCGAGGCCAGCCACGGCCTGCTCGAGGCGCTCGGGTTCGAGCCCTCCGTGGGGGGCTGGGAGGCCCGGGGTCAGAGGCGCGGCGGCCATTACATCTACGACGAGCCGCCGGCCGAGCGCGGCCTCGAGGGCGCGGGCACGGTCCACCACGTCGCCTGGGGCTCGACCATCGAGGAGCACGAGGCCTGGCGAGAGAAGGCCGGCGCCGGCGGCGCCCGGCCGACGCCGGTGATCGACCGCTTCTACTTCAAGTCGATCTACTTCCGCGAGCCCAGCGGCGTCCTCTTCGAGATCGCCACGCTGGGGCCGGGCTTCACCGTGGACGAGCCGCTCGAGCACCTCGGCGAGAAGCTCTCGTTGCCGCCGGCATTCGAGCACCTGCGGGAGAAGGTCGAGCCGAACCTGCGCCCGATCAGCAACCCGCGCGTGGCAACGGCGAAGTGACGGCCGACACGGCCGACTTCGCCTGGCGCGATGCCGGGCGCACCGTCGTCTTCCGCGGCGGGGCGCTCGGCTCGGTCGTGACGCTGCTCTCCGAGCACGGCTTCGACAGCTTCGAGCTTCTCTCGACCGAGCGGGCGCTGGCCGGGGCGCCGGGGCTTGCCGAGGGGGCCGGAGCCGTTCACAAGGTCGCGCCCGGCGGCGTCCCCGAGGCCGCCGCCGCGATTCTCGACCAGGCCGGGGGAGCCGGGCACCTGGTCGCCCTCGGCGGCGGCCGGGTGATCGACACCGCCAAGGCGGTTGCCGCGGTCAGCGCCGCCGCGGTGGCCGCTATCCCGACGACGATGTCGGGCGCCGAGATGACCGGGATCCACCGCCTCCCCGCCGGTGCCGAGGATCGCGCCGCCGGCCTCGTCCGCCCGGCGCTGGTGATCGCCGACCCCGAGGCGATGACGGCCCAGCCCGAGCCCCAGCTCCGCGCCAGCTCGATGAACGCCCTCGGCCACGGCGCCGACTCCCTCTACACCCCCTATGCAAACCCGGTCTCGCGGATGAGCGCCTTGCGCGGCGCCGGCATGATCGCCGCCTCGCTCGATCAGGACCGGGAGGGACGCGATCGCCGCGCCCTCGCTCTCGGCTCGATCCTCTGCGGCTACGCGATCGACTCGGCCCTATTCGCCCTCCACCACGTCATCTGCCAGACCCTGGTTCGGGTCTGCGGCAGCTCCCACGCCGAGACCAACGCGGCGATCCTGCCGCGGGCGATGGCGGCGATGCGCGGGCGCGCCCCCGAGGAGATCGGGGCCCTGGCCGAAGCGATCAGCACCGATCCCGCAGGAATCGAGCGGCGGATCCTCGACCTCGGCGGCAACCAGGCCGGCCTCGGGGATGCGGGAGCGGACCCCTCGAACCTGGAGGCGGCCCTGGACGCGATCGAGGCCCGTCCCGAGCTTGGTTTCACGCCCGACCCACCCGATCGCGCGGAGCTGCGCGCGATCATCGAGGCGGCCTGGTAGCGCCGCCGGCCCCCAAGCCCCCACGCCGCTGCCGAGGTTGCAATAAGACACCTCATTGGTGGCTGAGATCACTCTCGCCGGCGCGGAGGGGAGGCCAAGGGTCGTACGAGCGGATTCCCGGGCGGCGGCGGGCGGCCTGTAACGCGGCCGGCCCGCGCGTGTAGCGCTCTTCGTGAGCGAAGAGCAGCTTCAGCGCTACCACGAATACACGCGCAAGCACGGAGTCAACTGGGCGATGTACCTGCTCGTGCGAATCATCCTGCAGCCGGCCTTCCTCATCTACCTGCGCCTTTCGCGCCAGGGCCGCAGAAACACCAGGGTCAAGGGCGGCCTGATCATCGCCGCCAATCACCGCAGCTTCCTCGATCCGTTCGTGATCACCACCTGCCTTCCTTGGCGGCGGCCGATGAACTACGTGGCGAAGATGGAGCTGTTCTCGAAGCGCTGGCAGGGCTGGATCCTGTGCCGGTGCGGGGCCTTCCCGATCCGCCGCGGCGAGTCGGACGAGGAGGCGATGAAGACCGCCCGGATGGTGCTCGAGCGCGGCGGCACCGTCTGCATCTTCCCCGAGGGGACGCGGATCCGGACCGGCTCGCTGGCGAGCCCCAAGCGCGGTGTCGGGCGCCTCGCCCTTCAGACCGGAGCCCAGGTCCTGCCGGTCGCCGTCCTCGGCAGCGAGCAGGTCCGCCGCGGCTGGCGCATCCGCCCGCGCAAGGTCCGGCTCCGGATCGGGCGGGCGATGACCTTCCCCCGCTCGGAGCTTCCCTCGCCCGCCCTTGCCGCGACCGTGACCTCCCGCATCTGGCCCAACGTCGAGCTCCAGTGGGAGGACCTCGGCGGCCTGCCGCCGATGCGCCGGGCCGCGGTCATCGGCGCCGGCAGCTGGGGCACCGCGGTCGCCGTGCTGCTCGCCCGCGGCGGGCTCGAGGTGCAGCTCGGGACCCGCACCGCGGAGCAGGCCGAGCAGGTCTCCGCCGAGCGCGAGAACAGCCGCTACCTCGAGGGCGTCACGCTCCCGGACTCGGTTCGGGTCAAGCAGGCCTCCGAGATCGAGCTCGCCGGGCTCGACCTGATCTGCCTGGCGATCCCCTCCTCATCGCTGCCCCAGGGCGTCGGCGCGATCGCCGACCGGATCGGCGGTCGCACGGCGATGCTGCTGCTGACCAAGGGCCTGGTCGCGCCCCAGGGCCAACTTCCCTCTGAATACGTGGGGGAGCGCGTCAGAGCCCGCGGAATCGCCTGCCTCGGCGGCCCCGCCCACTCGCGCGAGGCCGTCTCCGGCTCGGCCGCCCTCGTCCTCGGCTCCGCCGACGCCGACCTTCGCTCCCAGGTCGGCGACGTCTTCGACCGCGCCGGCCTCGTCTGCGAGCGCTCCGACGACATCGTCGGGGTGGAGATGGCGGGCGCCGCCAAGAACGCCGCCGCACTCGCCGCCGCGGCCGCCGTGCCCCACGGCCTCAACGCCGCCGGGATCGCGGCCGCCGAGGTCTGGAGCGAGTGCGTCGCCTACGCGATCCACCGCGGTGGCAAGCTCGAGACCTTCACCGGTCTGGCCGGGGTCGGCGACCTGACCGCGACCGTGCTCGCTCCCGACAGCCGCAACCGGCGGGCGGGGGAGATGCTCGGCTCCGGGCAGAGTGCGGAGGAGATCCGGGCCGAGATCGGCCAGGCCTCCGAGGGGCTCGACTCGGTGCCCCAGATCGCCGAGACGATCGCCGCTTCCGGCCTCGAGGCGACCCAGATCAAGGGGCTGGCGGCGCTGATAGAGGGCGAGATCGGACCCGAGGAGTGGGTCGCCGGTCTGCGACGTGCAGAGCGTTCGAAGCAGGCGGCCTAGCGATGGCCCCGGGGGTAACCTTGCCGCGTGGCCAAGAGCGAGACCGTCGAGCCGGCGAGCCTGGACCCCGCCGCCAAGGCGGAGCTGGACCGGGCCTTCGAGGACCTCTACCGGGCGCACCTGCGCGACGTCTACTCCTACGCCTACTACCGGGTCGGCAACCACCACGACGCCGAGGACCTGACCGAGCAGGCCTTCCTCCAGGCCTACCGCCACTTCGACCGTGCGCGTCGGGAGTCGAACGGGCGGCCGCTGCGGCCGTGGCTGATCCGGATCGCCCACAACCTCGCCTCCAACTACTACCGCGATCGCGCCCGCAAGCCCCAGACTCCGCTCGAGAACGCCGACCCGATTCCGGCCCAGCACGGGACCGAGGCGCTGGTCGAGGGCCGCGAGGAATTGCGGCGGGTGATGGAGAACCTCGATCACCTTCCCGACGACCGCCGCGAGGCGCTGATCATGCGCTTCGCCCTCGGCATGGACAACCGCGAGATCGCCCGCGCCCTGGGACGCACCGACGGCGCCACCAAGGTCCTCATCCACCGCGCGATCAAGCAGCTGCAAGAGGAGATGAGCCACGGTGAGTGACCATCCACCCAGCGACCCCGGCACGCCCGGACGCGGAGCGGAGCAGGCGGCGGGCCTTGATGTCGAGGCGCTGCTCAGCGACGCCCTGCGACCGATGGACCCGCCCGAGCGGCTCTCTCAGCGGGTCGAGAGCACACTGGCGGCGGTGACGCAGGCGGCCGCCGACGAGCTCTCCGACTGGGCCGACGAGCTATCGGAGAGCGAGCTTCGGGCTCTGGGCGAGCCCCGCAACTGGGTGCGGCCGGTGGTCGCGGTCGCCGCCGGCGGAGTCGCCACCGGCGTCCTCGTCCTCTTCGAGGCGCGCCGCCGCGGCCGTCAGCGCACCAGCGGGCTGCGCAACGTCGCCAGCCAGGTCCGTTCGCGTCTCTAGCTCAACTCAGCGCTGGAAGGCGCCGATGTCGCAGGGGCTGGTGCCCTCCAGGGGCTGCGCCTAGGTCGCAGGTGCCGGGGGCGGCGCCCCGCCCGCATGCCGCTTCGGGGTCGTGATTCCGGCGCCGATCCCGAGCAACCCGAGGATCAGGTGGAGGAAGTTATCGGCGGTGTTGACCGGGATGAAGCCGAGGATGCTCTCGCCGCCGCCGATTGCGAAGCCCCAGACCGCGATCACGAGGTAGACCCAGCCGAGGCCGAGGGCGTAGCCGCGGGCTGCGAAGCCGGCGACCATCAGGCCGATCGCCCCGGTGAGGATGTGGACCAGGTTGTGCCAACCGTTGACGTCGAGGACCCCGAAAACGTCGTCCACCGTCCCGGGGGAGCCGAAGCTCGAGCTGTAGAAGAAGCCGATGATCCCGGCCACGACCAGGACGCCGCCGACGAGCGTGGCGTAGAGCCTGGCCGGGCTTGACCCTTGCATTCGATCTCCTCTCGCTGTGGGGTTTGCGCGAATCGCGCCTGGCGGGGCTGGGCGATTCTCCTTGATCTTGGTAGCCGGGGCGGACATCTGCGGGTGATCCGCGACCGCGGCGCCTGCGTAGCCTCATTCACCGATGGCCAACAGGAGGGAAAAGGCCGAGCGTCTCGGCGACGAGGATCTGATGCCGCTGATCGCCGAGCGCGACCCGGAGGCGTTCGAGGTCTTCTACGACCGCCACGGCGGGGTCGCCTACTCGCTCGCCTACCGGATCGTCGGCTCGCGCCAGGCGGCCGAGGACGTGACCCAGGAGGCCTTCATCTCGATCTGGCGAAGCGGCGCCCGCTTCGACCCGACCCGCGGCAGCGTCCGTTCGTGGACCCTGGGAATCGTTCGCAACCGGGCGATCGACGCCCTGCGCCGCGATGCCGGCAGGGCGCCGAAGCTTGACTTCGATGACGAGGCGATTCTCGAGCAGCGCACCTCGGACGACCTCACCGAGGAGGAGGTGGTGCGCCGCGACCAGGCCGCCGGCCTCCGGGGAGCGCTCCAGAAGCTTCCCGGCGATCAGTCGAAGGTGATCCAGCTCGCCTATTTCGGGGGTTTCAGCCACTCCGAGATCGCCGAGATGCTGGGCATGCCGCTGGGCACGGTCAAGGGGAGGATGCGACTGGGGCTGGAGAAGATCCGCACGCAGATGGCGGAGGGGCTCTCGTGAGCGGCGATTCCCACGGGGGCTGGCGCGAGGACGTCGCCGCATATGCGATCGGCTCACTCGAGCCGGAGGAGTGCGCAGGGTTCGAGCGCCACCTGGCCGGCTGCGAGCAGTGCCGCCGGGAGCTTCGCTGGTTCGCGCCGGCCGTCTCCTCACTCGCCGAGTCGGTGCAGCGACTGGAGCCGCCGGCGGGCCTGCGCAAGGGTCTGATGGAGGCGGTGCGGGCGGAGGCGGCGCGCCGCCGGCAACCGGCGCCAAGCGACGCCGCTTCGGGGGCCTCCTGCCGCGCCCTGCGATCGGCCTCGCAGCGGTGGCGCTGATCGTCGCCGTCGGCCTCATCGCCTACGACGCCGGGGGAGACGGGACCGGGACCATCACCACTCGCTCGGCGCCGGGCCAGGGCGTGCAGGCGACGCTGGAGCGGACCGGGGACAGCGGCACTCTGGAGCTGACAGGCCTGCGCCAGCTTCCTCCGAGCGAGGTCTACCAGGCATGGGTCCAGCGGGGTGGGAGGATGGAGCCCTCGTCGCTGTTTGCGGCGCGCCGCAACGGCACCGCCAGCGCCGCAATTCCTCAGCACCTCGACGGCGCCCAGAAGGTGCTGGTGACGATCGAGCCGGGGGGCGGAAGCATGGCGCCGACCTCGGTGCCGCTGGCCGGTGTCGGGGTTGGCAGTTAGCCGCTCCGCCCGCGGCTGGCAACCTCCGCCCCAGGGGCCGCGATCGCCCATCTTCTAGGCTCCTGCGCCCATGGCCGAGACCTGTTACCGCCATCCCGACCGTGAGACCGGGGTCGCCTGCTCAAACTGCGGCCGGCCGATCTGCCCCGACTGCATGACCCCATCGCCGGTGGGGATGCGCTGCCCGGAGTGCTCGCGGCAGACGACCAAGGTCGTCGCCGGCCAGAGCGCCTTCAGCCGCGGTGGCGCCGCCCCCGCGACCTTCGTTCTGATCGGGCTCAACGTCGTCGCCTTCCTGGTCGAGATCGCGCTCGGGTCGGGGGGCCTCAGCGGCGGCGGAGACGTGATCAACGACTTTGGCCTCAAGGGAAACGCGATCGCCGACGGCGAGTGGTTCCGGATCGTCAGCGGCGGCTTCCTCCACGCGGGGCTGATCCACATCGCCTTCAACATGTTCGCCCTGTATGTGCTCGGCACCGTGCTCGAGCCGGCGATCGGGACGCCGCGGTTCGTCTTCCTCTACCTCACATCACTCCTCGCCGGCTCGCTCGGGGCGCTGCTGCTGACCAACGGCAACGAGGTCACGGTCGGCGCCTCGGGGGCGATCTTCGGCATCTTCGGCGCGGCCTTCGTGATCGCCAGGGCGCGCGGGATGAGCGCGCTCGCCGGCGAGATCGGCATCCTGCTGCTGATCAACCTGGCCCTCACCTTCGGCATCGCCGGGATCTCGATCGGCGGCCACCTCGGCGGGCTCGCGGGTGGGATGCTGTGCGCTCTGATCATCTCCCTGGGTGAGCGCGGCAGGTTTGGGGCGCATCATTTGCGGGCGGAGCTGGCGCTGATGGCAGCGCTCGGGGTCGGTTGCGCGATCGCCGCCGTCGCGATCGTCTGATCCGACTAGCATTCCGGCATGGCCCTCCTCGACAACGCCGAGATCGAGCAGCGGCTGGCCTCGATGTCGGGCTGGGAGCGCGAGGGCGAGGCGATCGTGAAGACCTTCGAGCGCGAGGACTTCGTCGCCTCGGTCCGCTTCCTCGATTCGCTGGTGGGGCCGGCGGAGGAGATGAACCACCACCCCGACGTCGCCATCTCCTGGAACCGGGTCACGGTGACGATCTCGACCCACTCCGAGGGCGGGTTGACGGCGGCGGATTTCGAGCTCGCCGGTCGGATCGACGCACTCTGAAGGAGCGGGGCCGATTTGGCCTGCGCGGCGTCTATATTTAGGAGGCCCGAGATGGCCGACGAAGACGACCGCCCTCGAAGTACGAGGTCACATAGGCATTTGAAACCGAGCCCGCCGGAGGCGGAACGGTGACGGTCGTCCTCCTCGTCTTCCTTTTCGTCCTCGTCCTCATCAACGGCTTCTTCGTCGCGGCCGAGTTCGCGATCGTGCGCTCGCGACCGAGCCGGATCGAGCAGATGGCCGCCGAGGGGGTGCGATCGGCCGCGCTCGCCTCGCGCCAGATGGAGCACGCGGACGAGTTCGTCGCAACATGCCAGGTCGGGATCACCCTCGCCTCCCTGGGTATCGGCTTCCTCGGCGAGCCGGCGATCGCCGAGTTGCTTGTGCCTGTCTTCGGCGGGGTCGTAGGCCACGGGCTGGCGGTGGCGATCTCGATCGCGATCGCCTTCACCATCGTCACCTTCCTCCACGTGATCGTCGGCGAGCAGGCGCCAAAGATGCTGGCGATCGCGCGGGCGGAGACGGTGATGCTGCGCGTGGCGCGCCCGCTGAAGTTCTTCAGCACCGCCCTGCGCCCGCTGATCGTCGCCACCAACGCCCCAGCCAACTTCCTCGTCAAGCGCCTCTTCCGGGTGGACGTCAGCAGCCTCAAGGAGGAGACCTCGCCGGAGGAATTGCGCCTGCTGATCAGCCGCGGCGCCCAGCTCGGCCGCCTCGACCCGGGCGAGGCGGTGATGCTCGGCGGCGTCTTCCACCTGCACGAACAGCAGGCACGCGAGGTGATGACGCCGATTCCGGCGGTGGTCACGGTCGACGTCTCCGACGACGTCGAGACGGCCCTGCGCCGCTGCGTCACCTCGGGGCACACGCGGCTGGTGGTGATCGAGGACGACAACCCCGACCGGGTCAAGGGCGTCGTCCACAACAACAGCCTCGCCCGGATCTACATGAGCGACGGTCCCGAGGCGGCGCTCG
Organism: uncultured Actinomycetes bacterium; assembly: GCA_963840235.1. Lineage (GTDB taxonomy): Bacteria > Actinomycetota > Thermoleophilia > Solirubrobacterales > 70-9 > JBBRHQ01. Next base: position 248,166 of record CAWIYC010000008.1, on the reverse strand, counting down.
AACCGGCCATCCGCGACGCCGTGATCGTCCCCGAGACCCGTCCCCTCGATGACCTGCTCCAGGACCTGCAGCGACAGCGGACCTCGCTCTCGATCGTCGTCGATGAGTACGGGCGCACGGTCGGGCTGGTCACGGTCGAGGACATCCTCGAAGAGGTGGTGGGGGAGATCGAGGATGAGACCGACCCGCGCGCGGCCGACCTGCGCCAGCTCACCAACGGCGACTGGTTCGTCCGCGGCCACGTCTCGCTCGGCGACCTCAAGGACGCCGAGATCGAGCTCCCGGTCGATACCGACGCCTACAACTCGGTCGGCGGCTACGTCTTCGGCGAGCTCGGCCGGCTGCCCAAGCGCGGCGACGAGATCAGGGCCGACGGCTACACGATCCGGGTCGAGGCGGTCCGCGAGAACCGGATCGAGGCCGTGCGGATCTCGTCGCGGTAGCGCGACCGGATTCCGTCCGCGCTCCGGACTACTTTGCACGTCCAACCTGGGCGCAGCTCGAAGGGGTTGGAGGTACTTCGATGTGGGTGGTTCGCTTGAGTGACAAGCAACTCGAGGTCCTGAGGGCGCTGCTGCGCTCCGAGGAGCATCTCGGGCCGGCCCTGCAGGGGGCCCTGGAGGCGCTCGACCTGGCCCGCTGGGACGATCTTCCCGAAGCCGAGCTGCCCTGGGCGCAGGTCGCCGAGGCGGCCCGCCGCCAGGGGATCTCCGAGGCCGACGTGATCTGGGACATCAGCGGTCGCCGCAAGGGCGCCGTCGGCTAGCCGATACTCGTAGAACCCGGCGCCGCTCTTGCGGCCGAGCCTGCCCTCGCCGACCATCTCGACCAGCAGCCCCGGCGGGCGGTGGGCGGACTCGTCGGAGTCGCCGTGGAGCGCGTCGCCGATCGCCTCGGCCACGTCGAGGCCGACGAAGTCGAGCAGTGCCAGCGGCCCCATCGGGTGACCGGCGCCGAGGGTCATGCAGGAGTCCACCTCGCCCGCGCTCATCCCGGTCCGCTCCATCATCCGCACCGCGTCGAAGAGGTAGGGGAAGAGCAGCCGGTTGACGACGAACCCGGCCTGATCGGGGACCTCGACCGCGGTCTTGCCGAGGGCGCCGCACCAGCCCAGGGCGCGCTCGCGGATCCCATCGCGGGTGCCCTGCGGGAAGCAGAGCTCGACCAGCTTCATCTTCGGCACCGGGTTGAAGACGTGGAGGCCGAAGAGCCGGTCCCGTTGGCCGCTGCGCTCACCGATCTCGCCCACCGGAAGCGATGAGGTGGTGGTGGCCAGGTCTGCCTCGGGGGCGGCGCCCCCGAGGCCGGCGAGCAGACCTGACTTGACGTGGAGGTCCTCGATCACCGACTCGACGATCAGGTCACAACCGGCCAGGTCGCCGATCTCCGTGCTCACCTGGAGGCGCTCCGGATCGGCCCCCTCGATCCGGGCGCAGGCCGCGACCGCATCCTCCTCGGCCCGCCAGGCCGATGCCTCGCTGCGGGCGAGCAGCACGGTCGTCGCGGTCGCGGTCGAGGTGGCGGCGAGGCCGCAGGCGATCGCGCCGCTGCCGGCAATCCCCGGTCGGGAGTAGGTCTCGTTGGCTGGCACCGCCCGGTTACTATCACGGCTTCTTCGCGGCCGGCCCGGAAGTCAACCGGGGCCGACCGCGATTTCGTAGAAGCTCCAGTCGTCCGATGCTGAGATCGATCTCGTCCTTTGCCGCCGGCCGCCGCTCGAAGTGGGTGGTGCTCGCTGCCTGGATCGTGGTCGCGGTCGTGCTGAGCCCGCTGCAGCCCAAGCTTCAGAAGGCGACGACCAACGAGAACGAGGCCTTCCTGCCGGGCTCGGCCGACTCGACCAAGGTCAACAACCTGATCGACGACCGCTTCCCCGACGGCCGCGAGGTGGACGACCTCGTCGCCTACACACGCCAGGGCGGGTTGACCTCCGCCGACCGCGCCCGGATTTCTGCCGACGCCCGCCGGCTCTGCGCCCCGGGAGTGCTTCGGGACCTGCTGGCGGTGATCGACCCCTTCACCGGCCCTGTCTGCCTCAAGGGCGACCGCACTTCCGTGCAGAGTGCAAGTGGCGGCGGGCAAGGCGGCGGCGGGAGCGGGCAGGGTGCCGGGGAGGGAGCGTCGAGGGGTTCGCAGAGCGCCGTTTCCGCGGACGGGACGACCGCGCTCTTGCTGATCCGCACCAACTCCGACGACTCCGAGTTGATTCAGGACAACGTGACCGCGATCCGCGGCGTGGTTCCTCCTGCGGACGCATCCCCTGGACAGCTGCGCTCCTACGTAACCGGCATCGGGGGAATCGTCAGCGACTCGATCGAGGTCTTCGAGTCGATCGACACGACGTTGCTGCTGGTCACCGTACTCCTCGTCCTCTTCCTGCTGCTGGTGATCTACCGCTCGCCGGTCGTCGCCCTGGTGCCCCTGATCGTCGTCGCCATCGCCTACACGATCGCGGCCGCCGCCGTCTATGGGCTGGTCAAGGCGGGAGCGTTCGAGGTCAACGGCCAGACGACCAGCCTGCTGATCGTGCTCATGTTCGGGGCCGGGACCGACTACTGCCTGCTGATCGTCGCCCGCTTCCGTGAGGAGTTGCGGCGAACCGAGGACAAGCACGAAGCGATGGCGCGCGCCACCGAGCGCACCGCCCCGGCGATCCTCTCGGCCGGAGCCACCGTGGTCGCGGCGATGCTGGTGCTGTCGCTGGCCGACTTCAAAGCGACGCAGACGATGGGCCCGGTGCTGGCGCTCGGCGTCGCGATCATGCTGGTCGCCGGCCTGACGCTGCTTCCGGCGCTGCTCGCGACGCTCGGCCGCAACGCCTTCTGGCCGGCGATTCCGCGCTTCGGCTCCGAGGCGCGCAAGCCGGTGGACGTCTGGCGGCGGATCGGCCACCTCGTCCACGACCGGCCGGTGTTCGCCCTGTCGGTTTCGGTGGCGATCCTGGCGATCGGCGCCCTCGGAAGCCTCCAGCAGCGGGGGATCCTCGACTTCGGCGAGGGCTTCCGCACCGACCCGGATTCGGTCAAGGGCCAGCATCTGATCGATTCGAAGCTCTCGGCCGGGCAGACGGCGCCGACGACGGTGGTTGCCGCGACCGACGTGGCCGCGCCCGTGACGGCGGCGATCCGCTCCGACCCGGCGGTCTCGGCAGCGGCCCCCTCGGGCCTCTCGACCGACGGCTCCCTGACCCGGATCGACGCGACCCTGCGCTACGACCCCTTCTCCGACGATGCGAACGATGCGATCCCGGCCCTGCGGCGCAATGTTGAGGCCGCCGCCGGCGGAAGCCTGGTCCTGGTCGGGGGAACGAGCGCCGAGAACCACGACACCACCGAGTCGCTGCGGTCCGACGCAAGGCTGATCGTGCCGCTGGTGCTGCTGCTGATCTTCGCCATTCTCTGCCTGCTGCTGCGGGCGATCGTCGCCCCCCTGTACCTGGTCGCGACGGTCGTCCTCTCCTACGCCTTCGCCCTCGGCGCCAGCAACTTCATCTTCACCGAGATCTTCAACCAGTCCGACGGCGACCCCTCGCTGCCGACCTTCGCCTTCATCTTCCTGGTCGCGCTCGGGGTCGACTACAACATCTTCCTGATCAGCCGCATCCGCGAGGAGGCGGAGAATCTGAAGACGAAGGAGGCGGTGATCACCGGCCTCGAGCGGACCGGAGGCGTGATCACCAGCGCCGGGTTGATCCTCGCCGGTACGTTCGGCGCACTGATGACGCTTCCGCTGGAGTCGCTGTTCCAGATCGGCTTCACCGTCGCCTTCGGACTCCTGGTCGACACCTTCCTCGTGCGCACCGTGCTGGTGCCATCGATCGCCTTCCTGCTGGGGGAGAGGAACTGGTGGCCGGGGCGCTCGGGCATGTCCGCCCGGTCTGGCTGACTCGCCAGTCAATTTGAGTATCGTTCGGCGGGCGGCACGCACTCGCGCCGCGCCAGAGCCGAAAAAGACCCGAACGGAGGCACGTCCTGATGGAGAACGGCAAATTCGGAGGCCGCGAGGTCGTCATCGTCGAGGCGGTCCGCACCCCGATCGGGCGCGGCCACGAGGAGAAGGGCTACTACAAGGACACCCACCCCTCGACGCTGCTGGCGAAGACCTACTCGGAGGTGATCGAGCGCGCCGGGATCGAGCCGTCCGAGGTCGAAGACGTCGTCGCCGGCTGCGTCCAGCAATTCGGCGAGCAGGGGATGAACATCGGCCGCAACGCCTGGCTCGAGGCCGGGCTGCCGATCGAGACCCCGGCGACCACTGTCGACCGCCAGTGCGGCTCCGCCCAGCAGGCCGTCAACTTCTCCGCGGCGCTGATCGCCTCCGGCGTCCATGACGTCGCCATCGGCGGTGGCGTCGAGCACATGGGCCATATCTCCTTCGCCGACGGCATGGAGGTCATGTCCGAGCACGGATATGCCTTCTCCGGGCCGCTGATGGAGCGCTACAACCTCGTCCCCCAGGGAATCTCGGCCGAGATGATCGCCGACAAGTGGGAGATCCCCCGTTCCGAGCTGGACGAGATCGGCCTGCGCTCGCACCAGCTTGCCGCCAAGGCGACCGAGGAGGGCCGCTTCGAGCGCGAGATCGTTCCGATCCAGGTCAACGGCGACACCTACGCGACCGACCAGGGAATCCGCCCCGACACCACCCTGGAGAAGCTCTCCGAGCTGAAGACGGTCTTCAAGGAGGACGGCAAGATCACCGCCGGCAACTCCTCGCAGATCTCCGACGGCGCCGCCGCGGTGCTGCTGATGAGCCGCGAGAAGGCCGACGCCCTCGGGCTGAAGGCCCGGGCGCGGATCTTCGACCAGACCACGGTCGGGGTCGATCCGGTGATCATGCTGACCGGGCCGATCCCGGCGACGCAGAAGCTGCTCGACCGCAACGGGATGGAGATCGCGGACATCGACCTGATCGAGATCAACGAGGCCTTCGCCTCGGTCCTCGCCGCCTGGCGCCGCGAGCACGATCCCGACATGGACCGGGTCAACGTCAACGGCGGCGCGATCGCCCTCGGGCACCCGCTCGGCTCGACCGGGGCGCGGCTGATCACCACCCTCCTGCACGAGATGGAGCGCTCGGACAAGGAGATGGGCCTGGTGACGATGTGCTGCGGAGGCGGCCTCGGAACCGGGACGCTGATCCAGCGGGTCTGAACCCGCTCGGATAGGGTCACGCACCACTCGACCGGAGGAGATCCCTTGAGGGTTCCAGCAATTGCAGTGCTAGCAGCCACCGCCACGGGGGCCCTGTTCCTCGCCGGGTGCGGGAGCAGCGACAGCGAAAGCACCGCGACGATCACCAAGTCGGCCTTCGTCAAGCAGGCGGATGCGATTTGCGCCAAGGGGAACAAGGAGATCAACAAGGCAGGCAACGAGATCTTCGGCAGCCTCGGGCAGAACCAGCAGCCGAGCAAGGCGCAGCTCGAGGAGTTCGCCACGGGGACGCTGATCCCGAGCGTCGAGACGCAGGTCGCCGCGATCAGCGCGCTGCCGGTGCCAAGCGGCGACGAGGCCCAGGTGCAGGCGATCCTCGACGCGGCCCAGCAGGCGATCAAGGAGGGCAAGCAGGACCCGACCTCGCTGACCGGCGACCGCGACCCGTTCAAGGAGGCGAACAAGCTCGCCAACGAGTACGGGATGACGGAGTGCGGCGGTTGAAGACCAGCGCACTCCCGGCCTCGCGGGAATCGTGAGGCATAGATGGACCTGACCCTCTCCCCATCCGAGGAGGCCTTCCGCGACGAGGTTCGCGAGTGGATCGAAGCCAACAACCCCGGCCCGGAGCCCGACTCGCTCGACCAGGTGATCCCGTTCCGGCGCGAGTGGCAGCACCGGATGCACGAGGCCGGATGGGCCGGGATCTCGTGGCCGAAGGAGTACGGCGGCCGCGGCGCGACGATGATCGAGCAGGCCATCTTCGCCCAGGAGGCGGCCACGGCCGAGATCCCGAGCCCGGCCAACGTCCTCGGGCTGGCGATGGGCGGCCCGGTCGTGATCGCCCACGGCACCGAGGAGCAGAAGAAGCGCTACCTCGAGCCGATCCTGACCGCCGATGAGATCTGGTGCCAGGGGTTCTCCGAGCCCGAGTCGGGCTCGGATCTCGCCTCGCTGAAGACCAAGGCGGTCAAGGACGGCGACGAGTGGGTGGTCACCGGGCAGAAGGTCTGGACGACCCTGGCCCAGTTCTCGAAGTGGTGCATGCTCGTCGCCCGCACCGACCCCGACGCCCCCAAGCACAAGGGGCTCACCTACTTCCTCATGGACATGGAGCAGGAGGCGGTTGAGGTCCGTCCCCTCGTCCAGATCACAGGTGAGGGTGAGTTCAACGAGCTCTTCATCGAGGAGGCGCGGATCCCGGACGCCAACGTCGTCGGCGGCGTCGGCAACGGCTGGCAGGTGGCGATCACGACGCTGATGAACGAGCGCGCCGGCCTCGCATTCGGCGCCACCGCCGCGATCCACAACAACCTCCGCCGGCTCGCCCGGCTCGCCCGTGAGACCAAGCTCAACGGGGGCACGGTTGCCGACGACAGCCACTACCGCCAGCGGATCGCCCAGCTGCACATCGAGGCCGAGACGATGCGGATGAACGGTTACCGCGGCCTGACGAAGACGATGCAGACCGGAATCCCCGGGCCCGAGGGCTCCCTCGGCAAGTGGCAGTGGGCCGACATCAACCAGGGGATCGCCGAGCTGGCGATGGAGATCGAGGGCGCCTACGCGCCACTCGACCGCGGCGACGATCACGCCGTCGAGAACGGCAGGTGGCAGTACTCGTTCCTGCGCTCGCGGGCCAACTCGATCGAGGGCGGAACCACCGAGATCCTCAAGAACATCATCGCCGAGCGGGTCCTCGGCCTGCCCAAACTGAGGTAGCGCCGTGTACTTCGACCTGAACGACGAGCAGCGGGCGATTCAGGAGGCGGCGAAGCAGTTCCTCGCCGATCGCTACAAGCCCGACCGGATCCGCGAACTGGTGGAGACCGGTGACGGCTTCACAGAGGAGGACTGGCAGGAGATGACAGGGCTCGGCTGGCCCGGCCTGGCGCTGCCGGAGGAGTGGGGAGGACAGGGGCTGGGGGTGGTCGAGCTTGCGGTCGTGATGGAGCAGATGGGATACGCGCTCGCCCCGTCGCCGCTGCTCTCGAACACGGTCGCCGGGCTGGTGCTCGCAACCTGCGCCGACGACGGGCAGAAGGAGCGCTACCTGCGGCCGCTGGCCGAGGGCGCCAAGCGCGGCACACCCGCCCTCTTCGACGCCGGCACGCCGGCCGCGATCGGCGAGTTCACGATGGAGGCGGGGGGGAGCGGCGATGCGGTCGTTCTCGACGGCGAGAAGGTGCTGGTGATGGACGCCCGCAGCGCCGATTTCTTCGTCGTCGCAACCAGCGACGGACGGCGGCATCTCGTCGACCGCGACAGCGACGGCCTCAGCGTGGTCCCCGAGACCTCGATCGACCTCACCCGGAAGCTGTTCACGGTCCGCTTCGACGGCGTCGAGGTGGCGGCGGGGAACACCCTCCCGGCCGCCGCAGGGGACTACTTCCCGGTGTTCCAGCGAGCCTGCGTGGCGCTCGCGGCCGAACTCACCGGGATCGCCCAGCGGACGATGGAGATGGCGGTTGAGTACGCCAAGGACCGCCAGCAGTTCGGGCGGGCGATCGGCTCCTACCAGGCCGTCTCCCACAGCTGCGCGCAGATGCTGCTGGAGACGGAGAACTCGCGCTCGGCCGTCTATTACGCGGCCTGGGCCGCCGACGCGGAGCCGGAGACACTGCCGCGGGCGGCCTCGATGGCCAAGGCCTACGCCTCGGACGCGGGCTGGCGCGTCGCTGCGGCATCGCTCCAGGTCCACGGCGGCATCGGCTTCACCTGGGAGCACGACCTCCACTTCTGGCTCAAGCGCGCCCGCGCCGACGCCTCGATGTTCGGCGACGCCAAGTGGCATCGCGAGCGCGTCGCCGACGCCGTGCTCGCCGCCTGAGGCTGCGCCAACTCCTCGGCTCGAGCCGGTATGCCCTGGTGCGGCCGACGAAGAAGTCGCTGGCCGAGCCGAAGTCGATCTGCAGCGCCAGCACGATGAAGTCGTCGGGGCCGATCGTGACCGGGCTGGGTGCGTTGAAGGTCCGGCAGGCGCTGTCCGAGCGTTCGGTCCCGTTGAGGACGACGTCGCTGGTCGTCGGCGGCGGGTCGCTGGCACCGTCGGTCTCGGTCACCGTCGAGGCCACCACGGCCTTGAGCTTGGCGCTGGCCGACGCCGTGTAGCAAAGCTCGACCCCTGCGAAATCGGTGGCGCGCCCGTAGAGCGCAGCCGGGAGCTGGGGCATTATCTGGACGAAGGCAGGCCCGGCGCCGCCCGAGCGGAATCTCGCGGCGTCGGCGAAGTAGGCCGCGCTCACCGTGCTGCCCCCGGACACCACCCAGCCCGTCGGCCCGGCCACGACCCGGATTGACCCGCGCGGCCGCAGAAGCGCCCGTCGGCTGCCTGCCTGGTGAGGAAGCGAGCGTTGGCCACCCTCTTGGTCAGGTAGATCGAGGCCGCCTTCCTCTTGGTCAGGAACCCCGGCCCCCCGAGTGCCGGCGACACCATCGCCGCTGCAACCGCAGCCCCGATGGCGGCGATCGCGACCAATGCCCAAAGTCCGTTTCGCTCGCCGGTCATTGCCGGGGTCCGTCCTTCGCCATCCGCGAGCCGGGACTTGCGCCGGGGTGGGGTCAATCCGGCAGCCCCTCGACGAATCGGCCGAAGGCCGCCATGTCGGTCACCGCCGGGCCGTGTCCGGGGAGAATCAGCCTGGGCCCGAGCCCGGCCAGCTTGCGGATCGAGCGACGGTTCTCGGCAGGGTCGTAGGTGAAGATCGTCGGCGGCTCGCGCAGGCCCGGCAGGGTGGTTGCGAAGCTCATGTTGCGGAGCACGTCGCCGCAGATCGCGACCCCGTCGGACTCGCGAAAATAGACGACCTCGCCGCGGGCGTGTCCGGGAGCGTGGACGACGCGGAAGCCGGCGACGTCGTCGCCCTCGTTCAGGACCCGGCCGACCTTGTGCGGCGGGCCCTCCCAGATTGCCTTGATCACCCGGTTGACCGGGTTCGAGGCCGCCGCCTCCTGAACCGGGCGCCGGCCTTCCATCGCGTCGACGTCGTCGGCGTGGCAGGCAAGCGGGACACCCCGTTCCTCGCAGACGTCCTTCGCCACCCCCTGGTGATCGGGATGGACGTGGGTCAGGGCCACCAGGGAGAGGTCGCGGTCGCGGATCTGCCCCAGGATCCGGCGCCGGTCCCAGCGACGGCCGGCGTCGATGAGGACGTCGCCGGCGAGATAGACGTTGATCGTCGGCCGCGGGAACTCGTTCAGGCGCCAGACCCCGTCAGCGAGCCGCTTCATCGCCCCAACCTATTCGATGGGCCGCCCGCCGAAGTCAACGTTCCGTGCGATATGGGCAGGGAGGGTGAAGTTCGGCTCGGTCAGCGGAGGTGGGCGCCGACGAACTGGACCATGCCGCTGATCCGCTGGTGGATGTCGGCGAAGCCGCGCTCCTCCAGGGCACCGGCGATCTCGTCGCGGGTGAAGATGCGCATGCCGCTGAGCCGCTCGACCAGCGGCTTTCCCGGGCCACGCGGGCCCAGCCCGCGCTGGACCGATGTCAGCAGGGCGATCCTGCCGCCGGGGGTGAGCACCCTCGCCATCTCGTCGAGCCCGGCGAGGGGGTCCTCGAGCAGGTGCAGGGCGGCGAAGCAGCAGGCGGCGTCGAAGCTGTCGTCGACGAACGGCATCGCCGTGGCGTCGCCGCGGATCAGGCAGAGATTGCCCAGGCCCGAGCGGCGCAGCTCGGCGGCGCCGCGCTCGAGCATCGTCTCGGAGGCGTCGATGCCGACGACCAACCCCGAATCGCCGACGGCCGAGGCGAAGGCCCGGGAGAAGTTGCCGGGACCGCAGGCGACATCGAGGACGCCGTCCCCGGGCCGGAGTCCGAGCAGCAGCCGGGCGATGCGGATCTCCTCGGCCATTCCGGGGCCGGTCACGCCCTTCGCCACCCGACCCAGGGCCGGGCGCCAGTAGCGCTCGTAGATCCTGGGGACGATGCCGGTGAGCATCAGGTCCTGGGTCGCGCCGGTCGAGGGCAGGTCCCCGTCGAGGAGGTCGAGGAAGGGGGCGCCGGAAGGCATCGCCTCGGCCCGGCGCCTCGCCCCCGGCGCCAGCAGCGGCAGCGTCCGCCTCAGCGCGGTGTCGGCCTCAGCCGCCACGCGGGTCGCCGCTGTGGCGCGCCAGGTCTTCCAGCTCGGCGATCCGGCGCTCGCCCTCTACCCGCGCGGGGTGGCCGGCCGGCAGGGGCTCGATCAGGCGCTTGATCCGGTTGCGGACCTGGAGTGCGAAGTGCGGGGTGGAGGGCCCGGCGAGGGCGCGGATGTCCTCGACGCTGACCTCGTGTGAGGGCGCCAGCACCTCCTCCCGCTCCGTCTCGCTCACCTTGCCCGGCCCCCAGGCTCGACCCTGCCGAGCTCGGCGATGTAGTCGATTGCGGCCTGCTGATTCACGCTGATCGCCTCCTGGTCTCCGACCACCCACACGTGGTTGTAGAAGGCGCGGGTCGGGTCGGTGGTGTAGCCGGGCTTGACGTCGAGAAGGTATCCGCGCAGCGTCCCGGGGAGAGTCTCGGCGTTGTCGGTGAGCAGCAGCGGCCCCCAGGTGCCGGCGCCGGAGAGCGGCGCCGCGGCAGCGGCGTCGAGGGGGCGGTTGCTGCGTGCGATCACGAACCCGTGCCCGGGGTCGTTGACATTCCAGCCGAAGCTGCCGTCGGAGTAGCGGGCGAAGTTGATCGCGTTGGCGACGGGCTCCTCTCCTGACACTCGCGCCACCTGGCCCGTGATCTTGACGATCTGATCCTCGACCGAGGTTGGGATCGCCGACGTCGGCCCGAGGATGTAGACGGGGACGCCCTTGAACTTGGCAAGCGCCTTCGCGGTCGGCTTCGGCAGTCCCTCGGGCCCGGCGAAGAGAACCGGGTCTCCGGAGCGCGCAGCCCAAGCCGCCGCCGGCATCGCGATGCCGGGCTCCTGCTGGGAGGTGACGACGATGTGATCGGGTGGCCCTCCGGCGAGCTTGGCGCGCAGCCCGGCGAGCCGGGCGGCAACCTCGGCGGGGTCGCCGCCCTTGACGACCTTCGTCTCATAGCCGCTGGGGACGTCGGAGCCCGGGAGGGCGATCAGCTGGTCGCCGCCGGTCCCGTCCGAGCCACGCGGACTCATCGCGTCGAGGGCCTCGCCGGTCGCCGCCGGGATCCCCTCGGGCCCCGAGAAAAGGACCGGGGCGCGAACCGGTTCGGCCAACAGGGCCGCGGCCGCGATCGCCCCCTGCCAGTCGCCGTCTCCGACCAGGGTGACGGCCGAGGGCGAATCGTCGGGGACCGTTGAGGGAAAGGTCGCGAGCGCGGCGCCGGCGGCGTTGGCAGCGGCGCTGGCGCTGCCGACGCGGGTCGTGTTCTTGGTCGCGAAGGCTGGGAAGCCGAGGTCGGTGGCGTCGGTCGCGGTCGCCGAACCGGTCCCCGGGGCGCCTGTGCCCTCGATCCGGGGGGCGGGGCCGCCGGGTTCACTCTCCCGGCTCGCATCGAAGACACCGAAGAAGTAGAGGGCGAGCGCGACCAGCCCAAGCGGGATCGCAACGAGCATTACCTTCGAGAACAGCGTCAACGGTGGCAGCGGCTCGAGCTCGGGCTCCTCGGGCGGCAGCGGCGCGGGCGGGGCCGGCGGCGGGGAAGGGAGGGTCGCGGTGGCTGCGGGGCCGCCGTTGGATCGCGCGGATTCGGATTCGTCGGCCGGGGCCTGCGGCGAGGGGGGCTCCGCCCCCGAAGCGTTGATCGGGCGCTCGCGCAGGCGGGGTAGCCGGAGCCGTGCCAAGGGGGGAACGCTACTGAGGGGAGTGCGCCGATGCAGGAAATCTGTGGTCAAGGGCCTCCTGACTGGCCGGTCAGCTAGTCTTTGTGTGTGTTGACTGACTAGTCAATCGGTTTCCATGACACCGCCGGGCGGGAGGTCAGGACGCCGTCGGGCGGTCCCGGACGGAAGGGGCCAGATGGATTTCGCACTTAACGACGAGCAGCAGGAGTTCAGGGACTACTGCCGCCGCTTCGCCCGCGAGGTGATGCGCCCGGCGGCCCGCCGCCACGACGAGGACGAGAGCGTCCCCTGGGAAGTGATCCGGGAGGCCCGCCGCTGGGGCCTGCAGGGCCTCGACTACATGCAGCGGATGGGCAGCGACGGTGACGGGCAGATGGGGGTCATCTACGCCGAGGAGCTGCACTGGGGTTGCGCCGGCCTCGCCCTGGCGATCTCCGGCTCCGGCCTCGCCGCTGCAGGGATCGCGGCCTCAGGGACGCCGGAGCAGATCGCCCGCTGGGTGCCCGAGTGCTTCGGGACCGAGGAGGAGATCAAGCTCGGCGCCTACGCCGTCACCGAGCCGCAGGCCGGCTCCGACGTCAAGAGCCTGAAGACGACGGCCCGCCGCGACGGAGACGAGTGGGTCCTCAACGGAGCAAAGTGCTTCATCACCAACGGCGGCATCGCCGACGTTCACGTGGTCGTCGCCACCGTCGATCCCTCCCTCGGCACCCGTGGCCAGGCGTCGTTCATCGTCGCCAAGGGAACTCCCGGGATGAGCCAGGGCAAGAAGGAGACCAAGCTCGGGATCCGCGCCTCCCACACCGCCGAGGTCATCCTCGAGGATTGCCGCATTCCCGCCGACCAGCTGCTCGGCGGCGAGGAGAAGCTGGAGCGAAAGCTCGAGCGCGCTCGCTCGGGGCAGAAGTCGCGCTCGGCCGACGCGCTCGCGACCTTCGAGGTCACCCGGCCGTTCGTCGGCGCATCGGCGATCGGCATCGCCCAGGCCGCCTACGAGTGGACCCTGGAGTACCTCGACGGCCGCGCCGAGGATGGGGTTCCGATGCTGCAGACCCAGCACGTGCAGCAGGTCCTCGCCGACGTCGCGACCGAGATCGAGGCGGCGCGGCTGCTGGTCCAGCGCGCCTCCTGGATGGGGCGCAACGGGGTGCCGATGACCGGGGGCCAGGGCTCGATGTCGAAGCTCAAGGCCGGCGACGTGACGATGTGGGCGACGACCCAGCTGATGGACCTGGTCGGTCCCCACGCCTGGAGCACGGACTGCCCGCTGGAGAAATGGTTCCGCGACGCCAAGATCTACCAGCTGTTCGAGGGCACGGCGGAGATCCAGCGGCTGGTGATCTCCCGCATGCAGGCCAAGGAGTACCGCGAGCGCCTCGGTTTCGGGGTCGAGATCGCCGCCGCGGCCATCGCCGAGAGCAACGGTGGCGCCGCCGGCAACGGGGCATCGGGGCGCTCCGGGGCCGTCGACGGCGCCCGCGAGCCGGCTCCCGCCTGAGCGCGCGGAAACCCGGCCGAGGGCTGCGTCGCGGTCTGACGCCAGCGGCGGTTCTAAGCTCGGGCCCATGGCTCACGTCCACGGCCCCGGTCACGGGCACGCTCACGCCGGGGGGCTCGAGCATCGGCGGGGAGACAGCCGCCGCCGGATGCGGTTCGCGCTGGCGATCAATCTGGCGATGCTCGCGGTCGAGCTCGTCGGCGGGATCCTCACCGACTCGCTGGCCGTGCTCGCCGACGCCGGGCATCTGCTCTCCGACGTCGGCGCCATCGCCCTGGCGCTGGCGGCCGCGCGGCTTGCTTCGAGGCCCGGCGGGCCGCGGCGGACCTTCGGCTACCAGCGCTCCGAGGTGCTGGCGGCGCTCGCCAACGGGCTGACCCTGGTCGCGGTGGCGGTGCTGATCGCGATCGAGGCGATCGGCAGGTTCTCCGACCCGCCCACGATCGAGGCCGGCGGGGTCCTCGCCCTCGGCCTTTTCGGCGTCGCCGGCAACGCGGCCGCGACCCTGGTGCTGGTCCGCGGCCAGAGGAGCGACATAAACCTCGAGGGAGTGCTGCGCCACAGCGCCGCCGACGTGCTCGGCTCTCTCGGCGTCGTGATCGCCGGCGCCGTCGTCCTCGCCGGGGGCTCGTCGATCGTCGACCCGGTGGTCAGCCTCTTCATCGCCGCCCTCATCCTCGCCTCCTCCTGGAGGCTGATCCGCGAGCCGGTGGACGTGCTGATGGAGGCGGCGCCGTCCGGGCTCGACATGGAGGAGCTTCAGGGCACCTTCGCCGGGGTCCCGGGGGTCTGCTCCGTCCACGACCTCCACGTCTGGACCCTGACCGCCGGCTTCGGCGCGCTCTCGGCGCACGTGGTCGTCAGCGAGGGGTCCGACCGCGACCTGATCCGCCGCAACCTCGAGGTCGCCGTGCACGATCGCTTCGGCATCGACCACACCACGCTGCAGATGGAGGAGGAGGCGGGAGGGGAGCTGCTCGAGGTCGAGCGCCCGCCCCCCCGTGCCTAGCTCGGCCTTGGCCCGCAACCGAGGTTGCATCGGCGCCGGCCGGGCTCGGCGCAAAGCGGGCCTCAGCTAGCCTCGGACACCTGCACGGACCGCTTCGAAGGGGTTCGGCGGCAGGCTCGATGAATGCCGTAATCGACCAGAATCGACCTTCCCTGGCGCGCTTCAGCGCTCTTGTCGCGGCCACGGCCGCGCTTGCCGGCGCCTGCCTTCTCGGCCTCCCGAGCGGCAGCGCTGCGGCCGCCGACCTTCAGTCCAAGCTGGACGCCAAGCAGTCCAAACTCGAGAAGGTGCGGGCCCACGAAGGCGTGCTGACGACGACGATCTCGAAGTACCGCGACCAGATCAGCGGCCTCGAGGCAGCGGTGGCGAGCCTGCGCCGGCAGGAGGCCGCCGTCCACTCAAAGCTGATCGCCAAGCAGGCCGAGCTCGACCAGGCGATCGCCGACCTGCGGCGCGCCAAGGACCACCTCGAGGTCGTCCGCAGGCACCTGAAGGCCGCCCTGGGCGCCCTGCGGGAGCAACTGGTGACGATCTATGAGTCCGGCACCCCCGACGTGCTCACCGTGCTGCTCTCCTCCAAGGGCTTCGACGACCTGGTGGCGCGGGCCGAGTACCTGAAGCGGATCCAGGGCTTCCAGGAATCCGTGGTGGGACGGGTCCGCCAGCTCCGCAACGAGGCGAAGCGCACGGTGGTCCGGCTGGCCGACGCCCGCCGGCGGATCGAGGCGGCCCGCGACGCCATCGCCACCCAGGAGCAGCAGCTCGCGGCCGCCCGCGCCAGCGTCGAGAGCCGACAGGCCGACCTGGTCGCGGCCCGGGCCAAGCGCGAGGCGGCGCTGTCCGAGATCAAGAGCTCCGAGCAGCAGCTTGAGGGCGACGTCTCTGCGATCCAGGAGAAGATCCAATCCCAGATCGCCGCCGCCTCCGGGGTGACGCCGCTGCCCGCGGGCCCGCTGGGGGCACCGAGCGCCGCCGGCTTCATCTGGCCGGTGAACGGCCCGGTCGTCTCAGGTTTCGGCATGCGCTGGGGACGCATGCACGAGGGAGTCGACATCGCGGTTCCCGCCGGGACCCCGATCCGGGCCGCCGCCTCGGGCACGGTGATCCTGATGCAGTCGGACGCCGAGAGCGGCGGCTACGGCAACTACACCTGCGTCGATCACGGCGGCGGGCTCTCCACCTGCTACGCGCACCAGTCCTCCTTCGCCACCTCGCCCGGGGCCCAGGTCGGCCAGGGCGACGTGATCGGATACGTCGGCTGCACCGGGCACTGCTTCGGCGACCACCTCCACTTCGAGGTCAGGGTCAACGGCGCCGCCGTGGACCCGATGGGCTACCTGTAGATGAGCAATTCCACGCCGGCCGTGGCTTCACTCATCTAGCCGGGCCGAGCGCCCTCCCGAGCCAGCGCAGCGCCACCCCCTGAAGCTCGGGGTCGTGCTGAACCGAGCGGTGGTGGCCTCCGGGGAGGACGACCAGCTTCTTCGGCTCGGCGGCGCCTTCGTAGAGCTCTCGCGAGAAGGCAACAGGGACCTGCTCGTCGCCGTCCGCGTGAAGCAGGATCAGGGGCTTGGCGCCCATCGCGCGAGCGGCTTGACGCAGGTCGTGGCGCTCGAGCCAGGGAACCAGGGCGGCCTCGTTCGTCGCCATCTGCAACCGCCCGCGCCGGATCCCTTCCAGGAGCAGCGCCTCGCCCGCCGGGCAGATCGCGATCGCCCCGGCGATCCCCTCCTCGCCGGCGGCGGCGTGGATGGCGACGAACCCGCCCATGCTCGAGCCGCGGGCGCATACCCGGGCCTCGTCCACGCCCTCGATCGCGCCGAGCAGCCGCGCCATCGCGCCGGCGTCGGGGATCGCCCCGGGCGACATCTCGCCGCCGCTGGCCCCGTGGCCCCGCTGGTCGTAGGAGAGCGCCGCCCAGCCCGAGGCACGGGCGAGCCGGGCGAAGTCGGCGTGGTTCTCCTTGCGCGACCCGGCGCCGTGGATGACGAGGACGCCGGGCCAGGGTGGCGGCTCCTCGGGCAACCAGAGGTCGTAGGCGAGGCCATCGCTGGTCCCGCTCTGGCTCGGGGCGCTCGGTGGTGGGAGTTCCATCGCGGTCATCCTGACTGACGGCGGCGTCCGCCCGCGACCCGTCACAATGCCGATCCCGATGCCCTCAACCCGTCCACAGCCCGGCGGCGTCGCCGCCGCGGACCCGATCGCCGGCTCCCCCGTGTACCCGATCGGGAGCCGCGTCAACGAGCGTGGTCACCTCGAGATCGCCGGATGCGACCTGCTCGAGGTCGCGGCCGAGTTCGGCACCCCGGCCTACGTCTATGCCGAGGACGACATGCGCGCCCGCGCCCGCGCCTACCTCGACGCGCTCTCTCGACGCGGCCGGCGCTTCGAGGTTCTCTTCGCCAGCAAGGCGATGCCCTGCACCGCGACCTACCGCCTGTTCGCCGAGGAGGGGCTCTCGGTGGATGTCGCCTCCGGCGGCGAGCTGAGCATGGCGCTGCGGGCGGGGTTCGACCCGGCCCGGATCCACATGCACGGCAACAACAAGTCCGACGAGGAGATCCTGCTCGCGGCGCGCTCCGGGGTCGGTCATCTGATCATCGACTCCTTCGACGAGATCGCCCGCTGCGAGCACCTGCTAGACCGGAGCCAGGACGTGCTGGTGCGGGTGACGCCGGGCGTGAGCGCCTCGACCCACGACTATGTCCAGACGGGGCAGATCGACTCCAAGTTCGGTTTCGGCCTCGCCGACGGCCTCGCCGCGGAGGCCATCGGGAGGGTGCTGTCCTCCGAGCGGCTGAACCTGGTCGGCCTCCACGCCCACATCGGCTCGCAGATCCTCGAGCTCGAGCCCTACGCGCTGACGATCCGCGCCCTGGGCCAGCTGGCGGGCGACTGGTGCCGCCTGGTCAACGTCGGCGGCGGCCTCGGCATCGCCTACACGGCCGGCGACGAGCCTCCCTCGATCGACGCCTACGCCGAGACCAAGGCGGCGGCGGTGCGTGAGGTCTTCGGCGACGGTCCGCGGATCCTGGTCGAGCCCGGGCGCTCGCTTGTCGGCAACGCCGGCATCACCGCCTACACCGTGGGCACTGTCAAGGAGATCCCCGGGGTGCGGACCTACGTCGCCGTCGACGGCGGCATGTCCGACAACCTGAGGCCGATGCTCTACGGGTCCGTCTACGAGGCCGTGATCGCCGACCGAGCCGCCGCCGCCGCCGACACGCCGGCGACGATCGCCGGGATGCACTGCGAGTCCGGCGACATCATCGTCCGCGAGGCGCTGCTGGCCTCGCCCAGCGTCGGCGACGTGCTGGTGACGCCGGCGACCGGCGCCTACGGTCACTCCCTGGCAAACAACTACAACGGCGTGCCCAGACCGCCGGTCGTCTTCTGCAAGGGTGGCGATGCGAGGGCCGTGGTGCGGCGGGAGACCTACGAGGACCTGATGGCGCGGGACGCTGGTTGAGATGGCGGAGACGGTGCGCATAGGGCTGCTCGGGCACGGGACGGTGGGGTCGGCGTTCGCCGGGTTGCTGGCCGATCGCGCCGGCGCGATGGAGGCGGCGACGGGACGGCGCCCGGAGATCTCGGGGGTCCTCACCCGCAGCCGCGGCGACGCCGGCGAGATCCTCGGGCAGTCGGACCTGGTGGTCGAGCTGATGGGAGGGATCGACCCCGCACGCGACTTCGTCCTCGACGCCCTGCGCGCCGGAAAGCCGGTGGTCACCGCCAACAAGCAGCTGCTCGCCCAGCACGGTGGTGAGCTCTTCGACGCTGCCCGCGAGGCCGGCGTCCAGCTCCGTTTCGAGGCCGCGGTCGCCGGGGTGATCCCGATCATCCGGGTGATCCAGGAGAGCCTCGGGATGACCGAGGTCTCGAAGGTGTTCGGGATCGTCAACGGCACCACCAACTTCATCCTCAGCGAGATGGCGGCGACCGGGGCCGCCTACGCCGAGGTGCTGGCCCGCGCCCAGGAGCTCGGCTACGCCGAGGCCGACCCGACCGAGGACGTCAACGGTGCCGACGCGGCGGCGAAGATGGCGATCCTGGCGCGGCTCGCGTTCCACACCCCGGTGACCCTGGAGGAGGTGCCGTTCGAGGGGATCGAGGGTGTCCAGCCCGACGACCTCTCCTACGCCAAGGAGTTCGGGCTCTCGCTGAAGCTGCTCGGGGTGGCCGAGCGGCTCGAGGGGGGCATCAGCGTCCGCGTCTTCCCCTGCTTTCTCTACGCGGGCCACCCGCTGGCGCCGGTCGGGGGCCCATTCAACGCGGTCATGGTCGAGGCGCCGGCGATCACCGAGGTGACGATGTCGGGCCCCGGCGCCGGGGGGATCCAGACCGCCTCGGCGGTGCTCGGCGACGTCGTCTCGATCATCAGCGGCGAGAGCCCGGTCCACGAGACCCGCGAGAAGCTGCCGGTGATAACCGACGTCCCGTCCTCGTTCTACCTGCACCTCGAGGTCGCGGACCGCCCCGGAGTGCTGGCGCAGATCGCGGCGATCCTCGGCGAGAACGAGATCTCGGTCAAGAGCGTCGTCCAGCGCGGGATCGGGGACGACGCGCGCCTGGTGATGGTCCTGCACGAGTGCCTCGAGTCGCGTTTCTCCTCCGCCCTGGAGGAGATCGGACGGCTCGACTTCCTCCGCTCCTCACCGCGTTCGATCCGGGTGATCGAGGAGGAGTTCGTGTGAGGCAATGCCCGAGCCACTGATCGAGCGCTATAGGGACCGGTTGCCCCTCGAGGAGGGCGATCCCGTGGTCAGCCTGAACGAGGGCTCGACGCCGCTGATCCCGGCGGAACGGCTCTCGGAGCGGGTCGGCGCACGGATTTGGCTGAAGTTCGATGGGGCAAATCCGACCGGGAGCTTCAAGGACCGGGGAATGACCGTTGCCGTCTCGCGGGCGAAGGGGCGGGGTGCCGAGGCCGTGATCTGCGCCTCCACCGGGAACACCGCGGCCAGCGCCGCCGCCTACGCGGCCAAGGCGGGAATGCGCGGGGCGGTGATCGTTCCCGAGGGGAAGATCGCGATCGGCAAGCTGGCGCAGGCGCTGATGCACGGAGCGCGAGTGATTGCGCTTCAGGGGAACTTCGACGACGCGCTGCGCATCGTCCGCGAGTTGGCCGATCGCCACCCGATCGAGCTGGTCAACTCGGTCAACCCCTACCGGATCGAGGGACAGAAGACGGCGGCCTTCGAGGTGATCGAGGAGCTCGGCGGGGCACCCGACGCGCTCGCGATCCCGGTCGGCAACGCCGGCAACGTCACCGCCTACTGGCGCGGGTTCCGCGAGTCCTCCACGGCGCCGGTCCTCTACGGGTTCCAGGCGGAGGGGGCGGCGCCGCTGGTGCTGGGGGCCCCGGTGGAGAATCCGGAGACGGTCGCCTCGGCGATCCGGATCGGGAACCCGGCCCGCTGGGAGGAGGCGATGGACGCCTTCACCGCCTCACGGGGCCGCGTCGCCGCCGTCTCCGACGAGCTGATCCTCGACGCATACCGCTGGTTGGCCGCGACCGAGGGCGTATTCTGCGAGCCCGCCTCGGCGGCCTCGGTCGCCGGAATCCTCGCCCACGGTCTCCCCGTGGTGGAGGGCAGCGCAAGGCCGGAGACTGTCGTCTGCGTCCTCACCGGCCACGGCCTCAAGGACCCCGACACGGCCCTCGGTAAGGCTCCGGCCGTGATCAGCTGCGAGAACGACATCGCCGCCGCCGAGCACGCCGTCTTCGACTAGATGCCGCCCACCGTCGCCTGCGCGCGTGCGACCTGTTCGAAAGGGACTCAGCGTGCCGCCGCGAACGCCGCCCGCAGAGGCCGGGCGCCGGCAGCGGCGCGAAGGTGGGGCAATCCGAAATTGTCCTCGAGGGTCCTCAGCAGGGAGAAGTGCGTGTAGTTCCCGGCCAGCCGAGCCCGCCGACGCACATCGGGGCCTGCGATGACGGTTGCGACGCGGCCGCCGTGGGCGCCGCCGCAGCAGCCGGCCGAGGTCGTCCCCTCGTCGAAGGTCAGGACCAGGAAGCCGTGCTGTCCGAGGTGGTGGAGCAGCCTCGGCACCAGTTTCGCGAGGTAGCGGTCGCTGACGGCGATCGAGCAGTCATGGCCGTCGTTGCAGAGGTCGGGGGTGATCCAGCTGAAGGCGGCGAGCCGGCCGCGGCCAAGGTCGCGTCCGAGGTTCCGCCCTGGGACCACCCGGTTGCAGAGCGACGGGTTCGACGTGATCGCCGGGAAGTAGGCGAACGGGTTGTGGCGCTTGACGTAGCGACCGTACTCGGCTCCGGGGAAGCAGCGGCTCGGCATTGCCTCCATGTAGGCGCGCCAGCCGATTCCGGCGTCGCTCAGCTGGGTGGCGAGGCTGGCGCCGGAGGCGCGGCAACTTGTGCAGTCGTCATGGATGCCAAATGTCGAGCCGCCGATCATCGCCAGGTAGTTCGGAAGCGAGGGGTGCGAGACGGCGTAGTAGCGGGTGGCGATTGCACGGCGTTGGGCGAGCCGGTTGAGGTATGGAGCCTCGGGGTTGCCGATCACCTCGCCGTACTCGCGGTTCTCGAGCACGATGACGAAGACGTGGGAGCGGTTGGCTGCGGCGCCGGGATCGGCGGGCCGTTGCGGCTGAGCCCGTTGTGCGGTGAAGGCGTGCGGCTGGGACCTGCTGTCTGCCCCACCGCAGGCGAGACCCGCCGCCAGCGCGAGGATGCCGAGCACGATCAAGCCGCGAGAATTCAATTCCGGCCAGAGTGACAGGAATCATGACCTCGGGGGAGAATGTCGGCCATGCCTGCCGGGGTTCGGTTCTTGTGGTGGAGCGGGTGCCCCTCGTGGGAGCGGGCGCTGGCGATGCTGCGCTCCGAGATGGCCGCGCAGGGCCTCGACCCCGAGCGGCTCGAGGTGGTTGAAATCCGCGACCCGGCGGAGGCCGAGCGGCTCGGGTTCCCGGGGTCGCCGACGATCCTCGTCGACGGGGCTGACCTGCAGCCGCCGGACCCCGAGCAGGCGATCGGCCTAACCTGCCGGGTCTACCGGCGCCGGGACGGCCGGGTCTCGCCCCTTCCCGACCCGGACGACCTGAGGGAAGCGCTTTCAGCGGCGAGGAGGACTTGATGAGCGAGAACGGGATAGCGATCGGCGACAGCGCACCGGCCCTGGAGCTGCCGGGAACCGACGGTGAGCAGCACGTGATCGGCGCCGGCGGCGCGAACGCGGCCACCGTCGTCTACTGGACCTGCAACCACTGTCCTTACGCCCTCGCCTGGCAGCAGCGCCTTCACGACGTCGCCCGCGACTACGCCGACCGGGGCGTTGAGGTGGTCGCGGTCAACTCGAACGACCCCGACCGCTACCCCGCCGACTCCTTCGAGGCGATGGTCGAGCGGGTCGAGCGCGAGGGCGGCTGGCCGAATCCCTATCTCCACGACGAGAGCCAGGAGGTCGCCCGCGCCTTCGGCGCGCGCAAGACGCCCGACGTGTTCGTCTTCGATGCCGAGTTGCGGCTGCGCTACCGGGGCGCGCCCGACGCCGACCACGACGACCCGGGCGAGGACGCGGCCTGGCTGCGGGCGGCGCTCGACGCGGTGCTCGAGGGGCGGCGGCCGGATCCGGCCGAGACCGAGCCCGTGGGGTGTGGGGTGAAATGGAAGCCGTGAGCGGCGAGCGGGGGCCGGGGGGCGGGGCCGGCCGATGACGGCGAGGAGGCGGCTGGTGCGGGTGCCGGCGTCGTCGGCCAACCTCGGCCCGGGCTACGACGTGATGGCCGCGGCCCTCTCCCTCTTCCTCGAGCTGGAGGTGAGCGAGGGCGAAGAGTTCTCGCTGGACCCCGGAGGGCTCGAGGTTCCGGAGGGCCGCGACAACCTGGTCGTCCGCGCATTCGAGAGCCTTCATCCCGCCGACGGCCTCTCCTTCTCGATTCGCAGCGAGATACCACTCGCGCGCGGCCTCGGCTCGAGCGCGGCGGCGATCGTCGCCGGGCTGGCCGCCGCCGACCACCTCTTCGAGCTGGCGCTGAGCCGCGAGGAGATGCTCGCCCGCGCCGCCGAGATCGAGGGCCATCCCGACAACGTCGCCGCGGCGATCTACGGCGGGTTCGTGATCTGCGGCTCGGAGGACGGCGCTCCTGTGGCCGCCCGCTTCGACCCGCCCGAGGGGCTGGAGGCGGTGGTCGTGATCCCGGCCGAGGAGGTGCCGACCGAGCGGGCGCGGGAGGCGATCCCGTCGCAGGTGCCCCTCGCCGATGCGATCGCCAACGTCGGCGCCGCCTCGCTGCTGGTCCTCGGACTGCAGCAGGCAGATCTGGCGCTCGTTTCGCGCGGCCTGCGCGACCGCATCCACCAGCCCCGCCGCCGCGACCTCTACCCGCGCTCGATGGAGATCGTCGCCTCGGCCGCCGAGGTCGGCGCCCTGGGGGCAACGATCTCGGGCGCCGGCCCGACCGTGCTCGTCTGGAGCACCTGGCAGGACACCGGCCGCGTCGTCGCCGAGCTCGAGCGCCGCTGCCAGGGCTGGGCCGAGGTCCGGCGCCTGCCGTTCACCCCCCACGGCGCCGACGTCCCCGAGCTCTAGCCCGGCGTCCCCAGCCCGCCGCAGGGGCGGTGCGGTCAGTTCAGAAGCCCGACCTGGCGCAGGATCGAGACGCTGTCGGAGTAGACGTCCTTGCGCTTCACCAGCCCGTCCTCGAACGGGATCACGTCCATGCCGATCCACTCGATCGTCTTCCCGGTGGGCTCGGCGACCAGGTCGCCGCGGCGCATCTGCTTGGCATGGGTCGCGGTTGCGGTCCACTCTTGGACGACGAGGCCGTCGCGTACGTAGAGCCGGCGGGCCTGGAAGTTGATGTCGGGCCAGGTCTCGAAGATGGCGCCGATGTGGCCGCGGGCAGCCTCGCCCTCGGCCGACTCTCCGGCAGTGTGGTTCTCGAAGACCATGTCGGGCGCGTGCATCGCCATGATCGCGTCGAGGTCGTGGGCGTTCCAGGCATCGTTGTAGCGCCCGATCGTCTCCTCCAGCACCGACGCCGCGTCCTTCTCCGATCCCATCGCTCCTCCTGGTCTGGGGGTTTGCCGAACAGGCGATATCGTCGCACCCAATCGAGCCGAGAGGAGAGCGATGGGCGACGGTGACGGCTACACGCTGAAGGGATGGGACGACTTCGAGCAGATGGAGGGCTCGGGTGAGTCGAACTGGCGCCTCGCCCGCAAGTCGCTCGGCATCTCATCGTTCGGGATCAACATCGTCGACATCGGGCCCGGCGGAGGAATTCCCGAGCACGACGAGACCGGCCGCGACCAGGAGGAGGTCTTTGTCGTCATCGACGGCGAGGCGACCGCGGTCATCGACGGCGTCGAGCATCCTGCCCCCCGCGGAACCTTCGTCCGCGTCGCCCCCGCGGTCCGGCGCACGATCCGCAACAACGGCTCGGAGCCGGTGCGGGCGATGATCGTTTCAGCTCCCCGCAGCAGCGGCTATGAGCCGATGGGCTGGGGCTAGGCCGGAGCCAGCTCGCTCGCCATCGCCTCGACCGCCGCCCGCTGCTCGGGCATCTCGAGGCGATCGAAGATCTCCGCCGCCAGCCGCAGGTAGTCGATGCCGCGGTCGGCGCGGTAGCGCAGAATCGGTATCGCCCTCTCGGCCGACTCCGCGTAGGCGATCGAGCGCCTGATCACTGTCTCGAACACCTTCTCGCCGAAGTGCTCTTGGAGTGCCTCCAGGGTCTGGCGAGCGTGGTTGGTTCGCATGTTCGCCATGTTGAGGACGATCCCGAGGACGTCGAGCTCGGGGTTGAGGTTGTCGCGGGCCAGGGCGATCACCTCCAGGGCCTGCTCGACCCCCTGGAGGGAGAAGTACTCGGCCTCGGTCGACAGCAGGGCCTGGTCGGCGGCGCAGAGCGCGTTCACGGTGAGCAGGCCCAGCGTCGGGGGACAGTCGATCAGGACAACGTCGTAGCGCCGCTTGGGCTCGCGCAGCGCGTTTCTAAGGGTCAGCTCGCGGCCCATCTTTCCGGAGAGGATCAGCTCCGCCTCGGCCAGGCCGAGGTTGGCGGGGATCACCGGGCCGTGGATGGCGTCGACTGCCCGGGCCTGGCCTGCGAGGACCTCGCCGAGGGTCGGCTGGGCGGCCGGGTCCGCGTCGAAGTAGTCGGAGAGGTTCCCCTGGGGATCGGCGTCCACGGCGAGCGTCTGCAGCCCGAGACGCTCGAAGACGTCGGCCAGCGACCGGGTCATCGTCGTCTTCCCGGTGCCGCCCTTCTGCGAGAGGACTGCAATCGTGATCGCCACGACGACGATCCTATCCGGCGTGCCCGGGCCCGCCGCCGGCCGCCGCCGCATCTATAATCGTCCGCGTTCGATACCCGGCTCCGTCCCTCCCGCGGCAAGCGGGCGGCCGGATCACCGGGGAAAACCCGTCGCGCGCCCGCTCGAAGAAGGCGTGGAACCCGGGAGGCAAGATGAACGAGGACCAGTCAAGGCCCCGCAAGGCGGCGCCCGACCGAGAAGAGCGTTACTCGCCGGAGCGCCCCTATCGCCCGCTGGTGCCGCCGCCGAGCGTC
The DNA here is from genome assembly GCA_963840235.1 of uncultured Actinomycetes bacterium. GTDB lineage: Bacteria > Actinomycetota > Thermoleophilia > Solirubrobacterales > 70-9 > JBBRHQ01. The sequence goes on along the minus strand of CAWIYC010000008.1, from coordinate 223,230 downwards.
GAGGACCGGGATGCCTGCGCCATCTACGCCGCGGTGCGCCGGGACGCGACCCCAAGCCACACCCCGCTGGCGCAGGCGATCACCTCGCTTCAGAAGATGCTCCACCGCGCCGGCAACGTGGACGGCGAAGGCGACGGCTGCGGCCTCATGGTCGACATTCCGCGCAAGATCTGGGCGGAGGAGGTTCGCGCCGGGGGCCACGACCCCTCGCTGGCCCTCGACGACGCCTTCGCGGTCGCCCACGTCTTCGTCGAGCGTTCCCAGGACCTGGCCAAGGTTCAGCACGACGCCCGCGCAATCCTCGGCCAGGGGGGCTTCCGCGTCCTCGCCGAGCGGGTCGGCGCCGTCAACTCGGCTGCACTGGGAGCGACCGCGCGCGAGGAAGAGCCCCACTTCTGGCAGCTCGGGGGCCTGCTCGCCGACGCCGGCAACCGCGACCGCGTCCTCTTCGACCTCCTGATCGAGCTCGAGAGCCGCCTCGACGTCCACGTCCCGTCGCTCTCGGCGACGACCTGCGTCTACAAGGTGATGGGCGCCCCCAGGGTTCTCGGCGACTACTACCCGGACCTGCGCGACGAGCGCGCCGAGACGATCGGCTGTCTCGGCCACAACCGCTACTCGACGAATACCTGGCCCTCGTTCAAGCGCGTGCAGCCGTTCTCGATCCTCGGCCACAACGGTGAGATCAACACGGTCGAGCAGCTGCGCCAGGAGGCGCGCATGCTCGGCGTCCCGATCCAGCCAGGCTCCTCCGACTCCCAGGACCTCAACCGGACGATCGACACCCTGATCCGCCGCGACGGCCTCAGCCTGGCCGAGGCGATGGAGATGGTCGTCCCCCCGGTCGTCAACGAGATTCGCACGCTGCCCCCGGACCGGCACCGCTTCTACATGTACCTGCGGGAGGTGATGGGGCCCTTCGCCCAGGGCCCGGTCGCCTTGATCGCCCGCCATGAGGACGAGTGTGTGTTCTCTGCCGACGCGCTCGGCCTGCGGCCGCTCTGGCAACTGGAGACCGCCGATGACTTCGTCTTCAGCTCGGAGCCCGGGGTCGTCCCGGTCTCGGCGATGACGGCTGAGCCGAAGCCGCTCGCGCCGGGGGAGAAGGCGCTGGTCCTGATCGAGCGCGAGCGCAAGCGCTCGACGCTGCTGCCCCACGACGAGATGCTGCGGGTCGTGCGCGAGCGCTGGCTCGAACGCGCCGGCGCCGAGGACGCGGGCCCCTATGACCGGGCCCTGGAGACGGGCGGCCCGCTCGAGGGCGAGGACGTCCCGGGCTACTCCGACGCGGGTCCCGAGGATCCCGTCCAGGTCTCCGACCGGATCCTCTCCGGCTTCGGCTGGCAGCGCGACGATGTCAAGCTGGTGCAGCAGATGGCCTCCAACGGGGCCGAGCCGATTGGCTCGCTCGGCTACGACGGACCGCTCGCCGCCCTCTCGCCGGAGCGCCAGAACCTGGCCGACTACTTCAAGGAGACGGTCGCCGTGGTCACCAACCCGGCGATCGACCGCGAGCGCGAGATGGAGCACTTCTCCACCCGCTCGGTCTTCGGCCGCCGGCCCTCGCCGGCGCGGCCCGCTGAGGACACCGGCACGGTCGAGACCTCGTTCCCGGTGATCCTCGGCGGCCACCACGACATGGCGCCGCTCTCCGACAAGACCTACCGCAGGATCGCCCGCGAGCACCAGACCTACCTGCTCGAGGACCTCTGGGAGAAGTTCCGTGGCCGGGCCGGGGCGGTGGACATATCGCTGCTCGAGTCCGAGACGACCCAGGGCGCCATCGAGCGGCTGAAGCAAGAGGCGGTGAAGCGGGTCAGCGACGGGGCCGAGCTGCTCGTCCTCACCGACCGCACCGCGTATGACGGCGAGCGGCGCTACCTCGACCCCCACCTCGCCATTTCCGCGGTCGACCAGGCGCTGAAGCAGTTCCGGGTCGAGCCCGGCGAGGAGAACCTGCGGCGCCGCTGCGGGATCGTCCTGCGCTCGGCGGCGATCCGCAACGTCCACGACGTCATGCTCGCGCTCGGCCTCGGAGCCAACGGGGTCTGCCCCTACGTGATGCTCGAGGTGATCTGCGTCGAGGACTACGAGACCGACGTCGGCAACCTCTGCGACGCGCTCTCGAAGGGGATCGAGAAGGTGATCTCGACGATCGGGATCCACGAGGTGCGCGGCTACGCGCGCCAGTTCTCCTCGATCGGCGTCAAGCCGGAACTGGCTGAGATCTTCCAGACCGATGCCTTCGCGGCATCGGCGAAGGCCGGCGTCGGCTTCGCCGACCTCGACGCTGACACCAACGAGCGTTCCCAGATCCTCGCCGCAGAGGAGGAGTCGAAGCCGGCCAAGACCTTCCGCTTCTACCCCAAGGTCTACAAAGCCGCGGTCGCCACCGCGAACGGCTCCGGCGAATACGCCGAGTACTCGCAGAAGGTGCGTGACTTGGAGGCGCAGAGCCCGATCTCGATGCGCCACATAATGGGACTTCGTGCTGATCGGGCAGCGATCAGCCCCGCCCAGGTGGACGCCGGTGTCGGCCATCACGACTACCCGATCGTGATCAGCTCGATGAGCTTCGGCTCGCAATCTGAACCGGCCTTCCGCTCTTACGCCGAGGCGGCGAAGCGGATCAACATCCTCTGCATCAACGGCGAGGGCGGAGAGATCCGCGACATGTACGGCCGCTACCGCAAATGGCGCGGCCAGCAGGTCGCCTCGGGCCGCTTCGGCGTCTCGGCCGAGATGCTCAACTCCTCCTACGTCGCCGAGATCAAGATCGGCCAGGGCGCCAAGCCCGGCGAGGGCGGCCACCTGCCCGGGAAGAAGGTCTCGGTGAAGGTCGCCGCGGCCCGCAACGCTTCACCCGGCACCGACCTGATCTCGCCCTCCAACAACCACGACCTCTACTCGATCGAGGACCTGGCGGAGCTGATCGACGAGCTGAAGACGGTCAACCCCGACCTGCGGGTCTCGGTCAAGGTCCCGGTGGTGCCGAACATCGGCACGATCGCGCTCGGGATCGCCAAGGCCGGGGCCGACATCATCACTCTCTCGGGCTTCGAGGGCGGCACCGGCGCCGCCCGCCAGCACGCGCTGCGCCATGTCGGCCTACCCTCGGACATCGGCACCCGCGCCGTGCACCGGGCGCTGATGGAGGCCGGGATTCGCAACCGGGTCGAGATCTGGGCCGACGGCGGCTACCGCCATGGATATGACGTGGTGAAGCTGCACTGCATGGGCGCCAACCGGGTCGCCTTCGGCACCCTGGCGATGGTCAGCCTCGGCTGCACGATCTGCCGCGGCTGCCAGCTCGACACCTGTCACGTCGGCATCGCCACCCAGATCGAGACGACCGAGGAGGCGCAGGAGCACGGGCTGAAGAAGTTCACCCCGCAGGAGGTTGAAATTGCCGCCGAGAACTGCGCCCGCTTCTTCGCCGCCATGGGGGAGGAAGTGAAGGAGGTCGTCGCCTCGCTCGGGTACGAGCGCGCCCAGGACCTGGTCGGCCGCTACGACCTGCTCGAGCAGATCTCCCACCGGCAGGAGATCGACCTGGCAGAGCTGATCACGCCGCTGGAGGAATTCCTCGACCTCGAGCCGCTCGACCTCCCGGTCGCGGATGAGATCGCGGAGGAGCGTGCCGAGGCGGGCCTGGTCGTCGCCCGGCCGATCCGGATGGAGCCGAAGCAGGCATCGGCGGAGATCGCCGCATTCGCCGAGGACGTCTGTGCCGGAAGGGCCGTGCACGAGGCGTACCCGCGCCCGACCGACGCCAACGACCGGGTGCTGGGGACCGAGCTCTCCGGGGCCCTCGCGCGCGGCCGCATCTACGGCGAAGCGCCGGCGCCGACCGACGACCTGCTGGCCGAGCTTTCCTTCGACGGCGGTTCGGTTGCGGGCCAGGGCCTCGGTGCCTTCAACGCCTATGGGGTCTCGATCAGGGTCGAGGGCGGAGCCCAGGACGGGGTCGGCAAGACCATGCTCGGCGGCTCGATCGCGATCCTCAAGGGCAAGGGGGCCGGCGGCCGGCGGATCAACGGCTCGGTCGGCAAGTCGTTCGCCTACGGCGCCCAGCGCGGCCGGCTCTTCGTCCAGGGCTCCGCCGACTCCCGCTTCTGCATCCGCCTCTCCGGGGCCGACGTAGTCCTCGGCGGCGAGCCGCCCTCCGACGTCGACGACAGCCGCGGCTGCATCGTCGACCGCGCCAACGCCAAGGGCTTTGCCTTCGAGTACATGACCTCCGGCCGCGCTGTCGTGCTCGGCGACATCGGGCCCTGGGCCTGCGCAGGGATGACCGGCGGCCGCGTCTACGTCAGGGTGGGCGCCTTCGGCATAGACCGCGAGCTGGTGCAGCGGCGGCTCGGCGAGGGCGCCAAGGTCGAGTTGACCGAGATAGACGCCGAGGGAATGCTCGACATCGAGGACCTGCTCGGACATTACGCGGTCGAGCTGCGGGCCTCGGACCAGGACGAGGAGGCGGAGCGTGTGCTCGGTCTGGCGGCGGGCGCCGCCGGGAACTTCCTCATGGTCGTGCCCCACAAGGTCCAGGCGGACCCGAGTATCTCTACGGAGTAGGCGGCGTGTCCGAGCGCAGCGTCGAGGATGCCCGGCGCGGGCTACGCGGCGCTCAGCGACGCCTACCGCGGCCCCGGCTGAGCCCGGTTCCGGTCCTCAGCCGTGGTCGGGCTCGGCGCCGATTCCGCGGATTTCCCGCAGCAGGTCGTCGAGCATCCGCTCGAGATCCTCGCGCATCTTCGTCTGGGCCAGGCCCCGTATCTGCTCAGCGGCCTCTGCGAGGCCCTGCTGGGCGGCGCGGAACGCCCGCTCGGCCTCGGCCCGCTGGCGCTCCCCCTCGGCCCGAAGTACCGCGACCGCCTGGGCCGTTCCCTCGGTGATCCGCGCCTGGGCCTCGACCGAGGCCCGCTCGGCGCTCTCGCCTGCCTCGAGCAGCTTCTGCGTCGTTCGCGTGCGTTCGTCGCGGGCGAGCCTGCGATCGCGGCGAACCGTCTTTGCCGAGAGCCTCTCGGTGAGCTCGCGCTCCTGCTCGGCCAGCGCCCCCACCGTCTGCTCCGCGGCGGCGGCGACCTCCGCCCTGAGGCTTTCCGCTTCTGCGCGCAGCGTGCTGTGGGCCTGCTCGGCGTCGGCGATCAGGCGGGCCCGGGTCTCCTCGGCCTTCAGGTACAGGCGGTCGCGAATCTCCTCCTCGGTCGCCTGTGCCTGCTGCTCGACCGAGCGCGCGAGCCTCTCCGAGTGCTCCCTGTTGGCGGCTTCCACTGATTTCGCGATCCTCTTCTCGACCTTGCGACCCCGCTTCTTCGCCTCCGCGCGAGCCGCCTTGCGGGCGTTGGCGGCCAGTCTCTCCTGCTCGGCGGGCGAGCTGCGCAGGGCCTCGGCCTTGGACAGCAGCTGCTCACGCATCTCCTCCTCGGCAGCGCCCACCTGCTGCTCGAGCCGCCGCACCGCCTCGGCGATCGTCGCGTCGAGCCGCTGCTGCATGCTGGTCTCGATCTCGTCGCGGATACGAATCGCCAGCCTCTGTTCGATGCGACGCTCGAGCTCTGAGAGTGTCGGCCACCGCGGGCGCAGCGGAAGGCCCCGCCGCAGGGGGTGGGACCTGCGCCGGCGGGGCCGGCTCCGATGGAGGCGATGGGGACTCCTCGGGGGCGGGCGGCTGGGTCTGAGGAAGTGCGCCGATTCCGGATCGCAGGCGCTCGAGTTCCTCGGTCAACGCCTCGCGGGCACGGTCGGCCGCCGCGCCGACCGGATCCTCCTCGGCTGCGGATGGCGTGGAGGGTGGCGAGGTGGGCGGCGGCGGAGCCGGGACGCTGTCGCGGGCCCGCCGCTCGGCGAGACGCCGGCGCCACTCGCCGGGGAGGATCTTGACGCCCTCTCGCCCGCTGCCCTCGGATCCTGGGTTCTTCTCGTCCGCCATTCGCCTCCTCCGCGCTCGGCCACCATGCTAAGGCCGCCGGGGGCGGCAATGCGGAGAAGGGTCGGCTTCCTCTCAGGCGTCGAGCAGGAAAAGCCGGTAGCGCCCGATCAGGAGCTCGTCGCCGTCGGCGATCGTTCCCCAGTCCACAAAGGCGCCATTGAGCCAGATGCCGTTGAGGCTGCGGTCGTCGAGCACGCGCAGGTCCTCGCCGGCCTCCCAGACGATCAGCGCGTGCCTCCTGGAGACGGAGGGATCGTCCAGGCGGACGTCGGCGCTGGCGCTGCGGCCGATACGGTTCCAGCCCTCCTCGAGCTCGAATACCTCCAGCTCGGGGTCCATGCAGACGAGGAAGCGCCCGCTCCCGGGAAGCTCCTCACGGGCCTGATCGAGCCATTCCGGTGCCGGGGGCCTCTCATCCGTGGCGAGGAACTCGACCGTGCGGCCACGAAGCTCGCTGGAGTCGGAGGGCGGGTCGAAGATCGACGAGCGGCGGAAACGGGAGCTGCCGCATCGCTGGCACTCGGGGAGGGCGTCAAGATGCTCAAGCGACACCTGGGAGCCGCAGCCAACACAGGAGAATGTCCCCGGACCCGGTGAGGCACCGGTCTGATGGGACTCGGATACAGCACTTACCACTGTCCTATCTCCTTCTTTTTTCGTTCTCCACAATGGTACCGGGGCCTGCAAGCCGGTGTGCTCAACTTCTCGGCGGCAGGGCCGCCCGAAAAGAGCAAAGAGCGGGAAATTCGACGCTTCTCGGAGGCGAACCGGCCAGCCGTTCTAGGCAACGGTGGGGGCCCGTCTTGCCGGGCTTCGCGGGGACGGCACGACTGGCCTGGGGAAAATCCGCTCGACGTTGGCGGCGCCGGTGGCGCTGCGGACGCGTTCGCGCCTTGCGACCTCGCCCAGCGTCGCCGCTCGAGGCGCCGCCAGGCACTGGTCGCAGACAATCGCTTCCCGGCGCCCCCTCTGCATCACCGTCACCTCCTCGCCTACCAACGGCGTGCGGGCACATACCGAACAGCGTGCGAACTCGTCCATGCCCCCTGCTTCGGCGGCCTCGCCGGCGTTCCTGCCCGTCGCGGGCGGGTGCGGCTCCGCATGCCGTGCGCATAGAATCGCGCCCGAATGGGCCCCGTGACCGCCGAGGTTGACCTGGACGTCCCGCGCGAGGTCGCGTACCGGTTCGTCGCAGACCTCGCCAACCGCCCGGCCTTCACCGACCACTTCATCTCCGACCTGCACCTCTCCCGGATTCAGTCCACCGGGGTCGGTGCCGGGGCCCACTTCCGCATCTTCGCGCCGCCGCAGGCGCTCTGGGTCGATACGACGATCACCGCGCTCTCGCCACCGCAGCGGATCTCAGAGCGCGGCCGGGGCGGCCGCACCAGTCGGTTCGAGACCGCGACCGAGTGGGAGTTCCTCCAGGGCCAGGGGCCGCTGGTCACGGCCCGCGTCACCTACTGGACCCGGCCGACCCACAAGCTGGACCGGGCGAAGGAGGTCCTCGGCGGGGCATCGATCTGGTACGAGCGCGACTGGAAGATCGCGATGCGGCGCCTGCGCGACCTGCTCGAGTCCCGTCGGCAGGCGCAGCCCCGGGTCGGCGTCGCGGGGGGCAACCGCTATGCCACCGGCATCCCCTAATAGAATCGCCCGCCGATGACCGACCGCCGCCGACTCCTGCCTCCGCTCGCCGCCGCCCTGATCGCCGCGGTGCTGTCGCTCTCGATCGCCGCCTGCGGCTCCTCGTCGGAGGAGAAGACCGGGCTGATCGAGGGCGAGCCGGTGACGCTCGGCAACCTCCAGTACAACGTCGTCTTCTCACGCTTCCTCAACCCGCATGACGTCGAGGATCACGAATACCTCGTTGGTCAGCCGCCGCCGCCCGCCGACGCCGCCTACTTCGGGGTCTTCGTTCAGATCATCAACAAATCCCATCAGGACCCGGAGCCGATCCCCAGGGAGTTCAAGATCGTGGACACCGAGGAGCAGGAGTTCACCTCGCTGGGGAGCGAGAGCATCTACGCGCTGCCGCTCGGAGACTCGATCGGGCCCGAGGACGTGGCGCCCGCGCTCGACTCCTCGCCCCAGATGGGGCCGATCGGTGCCTCGCTGGTCCTGTTCGAGATACCGGACGCCGCCGCGGAGGACCGGCCGCTGCAGTTCGTGATCCCGGGGATCGATGGCCCCGCCACCATCGACCTCGACATCTGAGCGGACCCTGCGGCTGGGACTGGCGCTGGCCGGTGCCGGAGCATTGCTTGTGCTCGTCAACCTGCTCGGCCAGGCCGGCCGGCTCGTCGGCCTGGCGGCGATGATCGCCGGAGTGGTGGTCTCGGCCCCGCACGCCGCCGCTGGGGGGCCAGGCGGGCGCTGGTGGGAGGTTCTCGCCGCCGGCGCAGTCCTCACCCTGGTGGGGATAGCGGTCTCGTTCGCGGTCGGGAGCCTGGGCGGCCTGCTGACCGTCGCCGGCGGGATCCTGGTCGCGATCGCCGTCGCCCTCGGCTTTCCCGCCTCCTAGACCCGCCTCCCAATCCCGAAACCGTCCTGGATCGGGATCGGCAGGCGAACTCAGGGCAGGACGGTGCAGGCTGCCCCCCGGCCCGCGCAGCACCGCGAAGAGCCGGCGGCGGCCCCGAGGGGCGGTCAGAGCCCGGCCGAGAGGACCTGGGCGGCGACCGGGGCGGCGACCGTACCGCCGTCGGCGCCGGCGTCGATCAACATCACCGCGACCGCCAGCTTCGCCTTGTCGGCGGGGGCGAAGGCGGTGAACCAGGCGTCGACGATCTGCTCCGGGTTGGCCAGCCCCTCCTGTCCCGGCTGTGGACCCAGCTCGGCGGTGCCGGTCTTGCCGGCGACCTGGGCTTCGGGGATCGCCCCGGCGATCCCGGTGCCGCCGGTGACGACGCCGACCATCAGCTCGTTCAGCTGGTCGGAGATCTTCGTCGACATCACCCGGGTCGGCTTCGCCTTCGAGCGGAGCTCCTTCTTCACCACCAGCGGGGTCGGCAGCCTGACCCCGTCGCTGGCCACGGTCTGGGAGACGCTGGCCATCTCCAGCGGCGTCGCGAGCACCTCACCCTGGCCGATCGCGGTGACCCCGAGATCGAGGTCGTCGCCGACGTCCGTCGGGATGCTCGGCTCGGGCGGGTCCACCGCCGCGGTCGCGTCGGCGTCATAGAGGGTCGGCTTCTGGTTGAAGCCGTAGCGCTCGGCGGTGGCGACCAGCTCGTCGTTTCCGACCTTCGGCCCGAGTGGTGCGAAGACCGCGTTGCACGACTCGGCGAAGGCGGTGCGGAAGTCTCCGCCGCAGACCTCCTGGTGGGCGTTGTAGATGAAGCGGCCGCCGACGTTGACGCCGCTGGTGTAGGGGAAGGTGTCGTCGAGGGAGACCTGGTCCGCCTGCAGGGCGGCGGTGGTGGTGATGATCTTGAAGGTGGAGCCGGGGGGTTGTGGAGCCGAGAAAGCCTGCCCGGCCAGCGCCCTGACGGCCCCGGTGCGGGCGTCGAGCACGGCCACGCCTCCCGAGCGGCCCGCCAGCGCCGCCACCGAGGTGCTCTGCAGGGTCGGGTCGATTGTCGTCTTCACAGCCTTGCCCCTGCGCGGGTCCGAGCTTCCCAGCACCCGTCCCTCTGCGCCGGCGCCGGCGGCGATCAGCTCGCCACCGGGCTTGCCGGCGAGGCGTGAGTTGAAGGCCTGCTCGACCCCGCTGATCCCGACCGGGGTCCCGGGTGGGAAGCCCTCGGCCGAGAGCTCTGTCTGGTCTTCGGCGTCCGCTGTGCCGACCTCGCCGGTGACGTCGATCGCATCGCTGCCCAGCGGATGGCTTCGAGCGCCGGCGGGTCCTTCAGCGAGGACGGAGCCGTCGCGGGCGAGGATCGGCGCCCTGGGGGCGAGCTTGACGGAGTTCTGAAGCGCCTCGTGATTGGACAGGCCGGGGAAGACCAGGCTCTTGTCCCAGGCGATGCCGCCGTCGGAGAAAGGCAGCCGAAGTTCCTGGCTGACGTTGCCGAAGGCGATCGTGTGCATCGCCATCGGCACCGGCACGACGGTGGCCCCGTTCTCGGAGAAGGGGTCGCCCGGGCCTTCGGGGTCGATCGAGCGCAGCGTCGCCGTCTCCTGGGCCCTGAGATAGTCCCCGACGAAGTCGCTCTCGGAGACGGCCCTGCGCGAGGCCGGGTTGAGCTCGGCGCGCATGGCGGCGAAATCCTGTTGCGCCCAGGCCTCGGCGAAGCGCTTGGCGGCGTCCTTCTCGGGGGTCGGCGGGATGCCCGTGGCCGCGCCCGCGATGAAGGAGGCAGAGGCGATGACGGCGAGCGGAAGGGCGCGGGTGACGAGGCGACGCCGGCGCTCAACCTCGGGCGGGAGGCGGTTCACGGGCCGCAAAAGGTAGTGGCTGCCGAGGCGGGCGTGGTTTCATTTGCGCCTTGACCGTCGTGGACTGGGGGATAGTCGCCTTCATCGTGGCCCTCGCCGTCTGGGGCTACCAGCAGGGGCTGATCGTCGGCGCGCTGACCCTGCTCGGCTTCGGCCTCGGTGCGTTCCTCGGCAGCAGGGTGGGCCCATGGGTGCTGAACCAGGGATCGGAGTCGCCCTATGCGCCGCTGTGCGCGGCGATGGGGGCGTTGCTGATCGGGTCGTTCATCGCGGTTGCCCTGGAGACGTTCGCCCACGGGCTGCGCTCGAGGGTGATCCGCGGCCCGGCCTCGCATTTCGCCGACGGGGCCGGCGGGGCGCTGCTGATCGCCTCCGCCGCGCTCGGGCTGATCTGGGTCTTCGGTGCAGTCGCCCTGCACGCGCCCGGCTCGACCGAGCTCCGGGGCGACGTCCAGCGCTCGCTGATCCTGCGCAGCCTCAATGGTGTGCTGCCGCCTTCGGGACCGATCCTGAAGGCGCTCAACCGGGTCGACCCGGCGCCCTCGGTCAGCGGCCCATCGACCGCGGTCGGGCCGCCGGACTCCGCGGTCGCAGCCGACCCGGACGTGCGCCGCGCCGGCAACTCGGTGTTCAAGGTCCTGGGCACTGCCTGTGGTCTCGGCATCGAGGGCTCGGGCTGGATGGCCGCGCCCGGCCTCATCGTCACCAATGCCCACGTCGTCGCCGGCGAGGACGACACCTCGGTGGTCACCCAGGCGGGGGCCACCCTCGATGCCACCCCCGTCCAATATGACCCGGCCAATGATCTTGCCGTGCTCGAGGTCGGCCTCGACGTCCCGGCCCTGCGTCTGGTGGCCGATCCGCAGGCCGGTACCGGGGCGGCGGTCCTCGGCTTTCCCGAGAACGGTCCCCTGACGATCTCGCCGGCCCGCCTCGGGGAGACCAGCGAGGTGATCAGCCAGGACGCCTACGGGAACGGACCGCTGCGCCGCCGGATCAGCTCTCTGCGTGGGGAGATCCGAAGCGGCAACTCCGGAGGCCCTGCCGTCGACACCCGCGGTCACGTCCTTGGCACCGTCTTCGCCGCCACCACCAACGGTCCGAAGGGCGGGTTCGCCATCCCCAACGAGATCGTCAGCTCGGCCCTGGCGAGCATCCGCGGCCCGGTCGACACCGGTCCCTGCACCCGCTGACCGCCTTCCCGGCCGACGAACGTTGGTTTCGGCCCGCGTGGGGGAGCGGTACTTACGATCTGTAAGGTGGGTGAGAATGGGGAGATCAGCGAGCGCAGATGGTGTGTCCGCGGCGGGGTTCGCGGACGGCGTCTGCCCGCACTTCCATGCTGCGATCGAACTCGTCGGCAAGCGCTGGACCGGGGCCATCCTGGCCGCCCTGACCGAGGGCCCGATGCGCTTCGGTGAGCTCGGCCGCGCCGTTCCCGGTCTCTCTGACCGCCTGCTCTCCCAGCGGCTGCGGGAGCTCGAGGAGGAGGGGCTGGTCGAGCGCTCGGTCGAGCCGGGCAGCCCGGTCCGGGTCAGCTACGAGTTGACCGAGAAGGGCGCCGACCTGAAGCCGGCGATCGGCGAGCTGAAGGCGTGGGCGCAGCGCTGGCAGTAGTAGTTGCCGGCCCCGACCGCCATCCTCGGGCGCCGGTCGACCGCCGGCTCCCGGCCTCGGCGGGCCCTCACCACCGGCGCGGGTTTCCCGGCGGCGTCTCGTCGCGGATGAGGACGCCGTCCACCACCCTGACCGGATGGGGGTCGGTGCTCCCGAGGTAGGCCTCGAGCTCCCCGTCCCCGAGGGCGGCGAACCCCTCCCGCACGGTACGGGTGTAGCGGTCGAGGATCACCGCTCCGGGGGGCGGCTCGTCGCAGAAGTGGGTCTCCTTGGCGGTGTAGGTGATGATCCTCTCGAAGCCGTGGTCGGCGACGACGAGCCCGGTGACGTCGACGCGGTCGTAGCGCATCTCGCGAAGGTCGAGGCGATTCAGCTCGGCCTCGGAGACCTCGATCAGGACGCCGTTGGGGCCGTCCGGCGAGCCCGGATCGGGTTCCAGGTTGAGCCCGAGGACGTAGGGCGGGACCTCGCCCCCCGGTTCGATCGCGAAGGTCTTCTCCTCGCGCAGGTTGTCCCGGAACAGCGACCAGCGGCGTCGCCAGCCCGGGAGGCGGGCGGTGGGGGCGCCGCCGACCGGACGCCCGAGCGTGGCGCCTGCGCTCTGGGGGTCGACCAGCGACCCGTATCCGAAAACCGCGATCGGGGTCATCGTCTGCTGTCATTCTCTCGCCGTGGAGCAGGAGAGGACAACTCCCACCACCGACGACGGCGAAGCCGAGCGTCCGGCTGGCCAGCCTGACCTGCCGGGGCCGTTCCCGGTGGGTCGCTACGCGGCCAAGCTGAAGCAGTGGTTCGGCGAGCGGGCCAGGGTTCTGCTGATCGGCGAGGTCACCGGCTTCGGGCTGACCGACGCCCAGGTGTATTTCGACCTCCGTGACGCCGATGGGGCGGTTCCGTGCTCGATGTGGCGCAACCAGTTCGACCGGCTGAGGCTGCCCGAGGGGGCGATCCACGACGGCGTCGAGGTGGTGCTCGCGGGCGGCCCCGACTACTACCCCGGCAGCGCCCACTCCTCGCCGCGGTTCTCCATCAGGGCCACCTACCTGCGCCCGGCCGGCGAGGGCGACCTGCTGGCCCGCCTCGCAGCCCTCCGTGCCCAGCTCGAGTCCGAGGGGTTGTTCGAGCCGCAGAAGAGGCTGCCCCGGCCGGCGCTGCCGAAGACGATCGGCGTGGTCACGGCCGAGCGGGGCGCGGCCCGCCAGGACCTGCTGGCCGGGCTCGAGCGAAGGGGCTGGCGGGGGACGATCGTCTGGGGGTTCGCCCCGGTCCAGGACCGCAAAGCGGCGCCGGCGATCACGGCGGCGATCAGCGACCTCGCCGCGGTCGAGGAGGTCGAGGCGATCGTCGTCTCGAGAGGCGGCGGCAGCCTCGCCGACCTCTGGGCGTTCTGCGACGAGACGCTCTGCCGCACGGTCGCAATGCTGCGGGTACCGGTGATCAGTGCCGTCGGGCATCAGCGCGATTCGACCCTGATCGACGATGTCGCGGCCGCCTACTGCTCGACTCCGACCCATGCCGCCGAGGAGGCGGTGCCGCTCGACTGCGCCGCGGCCAGGCGTTCGCTGCGCCGGCACGGGGACGTCCTGCGCCGGGCCGGCCAGACCGCAGTCGCCGGCCGGGCCCGCGACCTCGCCGCGCTGGCCCGGGGCCCCGAGCGGGCCCTGCGCCGGGAGCGCGCGGCGCTGAACCAGAGGATCCGCGAGATCCGGGCGGCGGCCGATCGCGGCCTCAGGGATCGTGGAGCCCACCAGCGCCGGGTCGCCCTCGTCGTCCTCGCCCGGGCAATCGATCGCGCCACCGCAGACGTCGCGGCCGAGCAGCTTTCGGGGCGCAGAAGGGCCGAGAGCATCGGGCGATCTGCCGCCGCCGGGCTCCGCCGGCGTCGCGAGGCGCTCGAGCGCACCCGGGTGGCGCTGCGCGCACACGACCCGGAGCGGACCCTGGAGCGCGGCTACGCGCTGGCCGAGACCGAGGCGGGTGAGCCGGTGACGAGCGCCGGCGAGGCGCGAGTGGCGGAGCGGCTGAGACTGCGGTTCGCCGACGGGCGGATCGGGGTCAGAATCGAGCACGAATCCACGGGTAAAGGGGAAGGCGAGTGAGCGACGCACCGGAGAGCTATGAGACCGCGGTGGCACGACTGGAGGGGATAATCGAGCGGCTCGACTCGGGCCAGGCCGGCCTGCGCGAGACGCTCGAGCTCTGCAAGGAGGGCCAGGAGCTCGTCACCTACTGCGCCGGAGAGCTCGACGCCGTGGGGGAGGGGTTGAAGGAGCTGCGGCTTGACGAGCTGGCCGCACGCCTGGAGGAGGCTCCCGCGCAGGCCGCCGACGCGGAGGCGGCTACCTAGGCCGCGGCCGGCTCGGGCTCGGGCGCGGGGCCGCTGCAGAGGCGCCGTCGCGCCGGGCAGTCGTGGCACAGCGGCCAATCGGGCTTCTCGGTGACCCCGAAGCTGCCGGCGGCGATCTCGGCCACCCGCTGCCCGAGTGCGACGCGGGCCTCGCCCAGGTCCTCGGGGCCGAGCTCGGTCACCACCGGATCCGACGGTTGCTCGAGGAAGACGTAGGCGACCCGGACCGTATCGGCGCCGGTCGCCTCTGAGGCGGCGAGGGCGTAGAGCATTCGCTGGGTCTCGTAGTTCCTGGCCCGCTCGGTGGGGGTGGCCCCGCCCAGGTGGTCGGTCTTGTAGTCGATCACCGTCGGTGGGCCCTTGGCGGGCTCGGCCATGAGATCGATCGAGCCTCGGACGACGGCTCCGCCTAGTTCGAGCAGGAGGGGCAGCTCGGGCCTGACCCTGGTGCCGCGGGCGCCCAGTTCGGCGCAGAGCGCCGAGGCGGTCCAGCCGCGGACCCGCGCGGTCGCGGCCCCGATCAGCTCCGCCGTCGCCTCCAGCCCCTCCGCCTCGAGCGTGCGGCGGACCAGATCGGCCGGAGGATCGATCCAACGCCGGCGCGCCGAGTACTCCAGCAGCGAATGGACGGTGCTGCCGAAGCCGAAGCGCTCGCTGCGGCTGGCCGCGCCGCCGGTCCCCCGGTCGGGCGGCGGCTGCATCCCGAGCACCCGCTCGGCGTAGAAGCGAAAGCCGCAACGGTCGTGCTCGCGCAGCGCCGAGTAGGAGAGCGGCCGCAGTGGCGTCGGCGGGGCCTTCGCGGTGAGCAGCGGGGGCGAGCCGGCGCCTTCCGGCGGCGCCGGGTCCGGAGCCGAGGAGGAGGCGACGAGCTCCGCGGCACGCTCGGCGCTCGGGGCATTGACCCGGACCAGGACCTCGGCCTCGGCGAAGCTCGCAGCCAGGCCTGTCCGGGGTGGCGGTGCCGGCAGCGTCACCAGGTCGCCGTCGGCGACGCCGTCGGCGAACCCGGGGGCGGCGAGAAGGCGCTCCAGCACCGGGGTGCCGGGCGCCGGCTCGGTCGCGGGCTTCTCCGCCCTGACACCACTGAGGATGAGGCGCGTCTGCGCCCTGGTCGCCGCGACGTAGAAGAGGCGCCTCTCCTCCTCGGAGCTGAGCTGCTGGTCGCGCTCGGTCAGCTCGGCGAGGTCGAACAGCCCCAGCGACCGGCCGCCCAGGCGCGTCAGCCGCATGCCAACCTTCCGCCGCCCCTCGCCCGCGGGCCCGATCCGCAGCGGCGGAGGGAAGCCCCCCGAGAGCAGCCCGCGGTCGAGCGAGGGAACGGCCACCACCTCGAACTCGAGGCCCTTGGCGCTGTGGATCGTCATCACCCGGACCCCGTCGTGATCCTCGGCCTCGGTCGCTGCGACAGGTTCGTCGTCGAGCCCCGCACGGAATTCGGCGAACCCGAGGAATCCGCGCAGGTCGCGACCCTCCGCGGACTCGAACTCGCGGGCCATCCGCATCAGCTTGCGAACGTTCGCCATCCGCATCCGGCCCGGGCTCCTCATCAGCACGGCGAGGTCGTAGCCGCTCAGGGTCACCGCCCGCTCGACCATCTGCTCCAGCGGCAAGCGGGTACCGGCCTGCCTCAGCTCGGCCACCATCTCCTGCAGCTCGGCGAGCGCGCCGCGGTCCTCGGGCGGAATGTGCTCGAGCCACTGCGGCTCGAGGACCGCGGGCTCACCGCGCCCGACCGCCCGCAGCAACGCCGGCCACAGGTGACGCCCCCGCCCGCTGGCGCGGCGCAGCAGCCAGAGGGCGTCCGGTGAGGCGCCGAAGGCGGGAGAGGCGAGGGCGCCGAGCAGCGCCTCGTCGTCGAGGGGGTTGGCGATCACGCGCAGCAGGCAGAGGACGTCGCCCACCTGCTGTCCCGACCAGTAGCCGCGCCCGCCGACGACGTAGGGCCGCAGTCCGGCCCGTTCGAGGGCCTCCTCGTAGGCGTCGACACGGGTGAAGGCCCGCAGCAGGACGACCATCTCCCGCCGCGGAACACCTGCGTCGGCGAGCTGGCGCAGGCGCTCGGCGAGGAAGCGCGCCTCGGCGATGAACTTCGGGCTGGTGCTGTCATCCACGGCCAGCTTGAGGTCGAGGTCGTTCCACCCCTTCTCCTCGGTCAAGAGCAGCTCGACCGCGTGCCCGCCACCGGGGAGGCCGCCCTCGGCCTGCTCGGAGGCCCCGACGGTCAGCGGCCGGAAGCCCGGCAACATCAGCTCCCCGATCCTGTTGGCCATGGCGATCACCTCCGGCCGCGAGCGGAAGTTGCCGCTGAGCGGAAGGACGGAATCGGCGGGGAGGGACTGCAGCAGTTCGCGCTGGCGGCGGAAGACCTCGACGTCGGCGTGGCGGAATCCGTAGATGGACTGGAACTCGTCGCCGACGAAGAAGACGCTGCCGTGCGGCCCGCGCAGGGTCTCGATCAGCTCGAGCTGGAGCGCGTTGGTGTCCTGGAACTCGTCAACGAGGAGGTGCTTGAAACGTTCGGCGTAGGAGTCCCTGACGGCGGGACTCTGCCGCAGCAGGCGAACTGCGAGGAGCTGAAGGTCCTCGAAGTCGAGCCCCGAGCGCTCGGCCTTCGAACCGGCGAAGCGGGCGCCGAAGGCCCGCACCAGCGCCGAGAGATGATCGTAGGACTGCCGACCTCCCTCGTGCTCTCCGACGACCGCCGTCGCGTTCTTCAGTGCCTTCAGGTAATCGCTGCGGAGTCCGTTCTTCGAGGTGAACGAGAGCCCGAGCAGGTCGTCGATCGCCGGGATCCGCTCTGCCCGAGCCGCGGCGAGGTCGCGGGCGGCCTCCATCTTGATCCGCTGGGGGCCCTTGCAGCCGGGCTCGGCGATCGCGGCGACGGCCCCGGCCTCGAGCGTCGCGAGCGCCCCCGGCAGGTCGGACTCGGGCGCCGGCGGCAGCTGCGGCTCGGCCTCCCCGGAGCTGCGCAGCTCCTCGTGGGCCCCGATAACTGCCCTGCGCAGGCCGTCGATCCCGTAGGCGGCGACGGTGGTTTCGCGGGCCTCGTCGCCGCCGGCCAGGAATTCGTCCAGGGCCGCGTCGAACGCGCCCTGCGCCGCCCTCTGCGACTCGGCGCTCTCGAGGACCCTGAACGAGGGATCGATCCCGGCCGCGATCGGGTGGGAGGCGAGCAGTCGCCGGCAGAAGCCGTGGATGGTCGTGATCCAGGCACCGCCGAACTCGTCGAGCAGGGCGCCGAGCCGCTCCCCGGTCTCCCCATCGCCGGCCTCGCGCATCCTGCGGTCGAGCTCGGCCCGGATCCGGTCGCGCAGCTGCGCAGCGGCGCGATCGGTGAAGGTGAAGGCGAGGATCTCCTCCGGCCCGAGCCGGTCGAGCTCCACCAGCTCGCAGTAGCGGTCCACGAGCACGCCGGTCTTGCCGGTGCCCGCGCCCGCTTCGAGCAGGACCTCGGGCGCCCGTGTCTGGACCGCCGCGGTCTGCTCGGGGGTGGGGACGCGGCTCACGTCGGCACCTCGATCGCGTCCTCCTCGTCGGTGATCTCGGCGGCGACCCCCCGCTCGCGGCGGCAGATCGGGGCGTATCCGCAGTAGCGGGGGCACTCGCCCTCGATCGGGTCGCGGTCGATCTCGCCGGCCCGCATCCTCAGCACGGCCGCTGTCGCGGTCGCCGAGGTCCGCCTCGAGCATCCCAGCGAAATCCGCCCCGGCCAGACTGTCGTTGCCGACGAGGTCGAAGCCGGTGAGCTCTTCCGTGGCGTTCTCGAGCACCAGGCCCCGCGGCCTCGGGTCGCCGGTCGGCCTCAGCGGTTGGTAGAGGCCGCCGATGGGCTCGATACCCCAGAGCTCGCGCAGGGCGATCAGGTAGAGGGGGAGCTGGAGCTTGCCCTCCCGCTCGAACTTGGCGCACGGGGTGACCTTGCGGGCAACCTTGTAGTCGTGGATCAGGCCGGTGCCTGAGGGGGAGAGGTCGACGCGGTCGATCTTTCCGTGCAGCGACCACTCCCCGAGCTCGAGGGCCGGCTTCTGGCTGGCGTCGTCGTCGCCGAATGTCGCCTCCAGCAGCTCGATCTCCGGCTCCAGCCGCACCGGGTCGCGGGCCGCCTCGCGCCGCAGGAATGCCTCGAGCAGGCGCCCGACCCGCCGCCGCATCGCCCGCTCGACGACCCCCCCGCCGGAGAGGCCCTGCTCGAGGGCCTTCTCGGAAACGAGCTCCAGCCCTCTCGCGCTCCAGAGCGCAAGCGAACCGGGCCGAGGTATCGGATCGCCCCCGGGGCGCTCGCGGTAGAGCGCCTCGAGCACGCTGTGCATCAGGCCCCCCTGCGCGATTGGCTCTGGCGCCGGCCCCAGGGGCTCCGGCCTCAGCTCCTCGCCGACGAACCAGCGGTAGGAGCAGACCGCGAACACCTCCAGAGTCGTCGCCCCGTACTGGCCCCGGGCCCCGAGCCCCGAGATCACTTCGGGGACGCGCAACGGCCCCGGGGCCCGGGTGCGCCGCACGCGCTCGGAGGCGGCAGCGAGTCGCGAGCCGATTCGCTGCCCCGCCTCGGCCCCGATCTCCAGGTCCGGGAGGATCGTCCCGCGCTCGGCCGCCGGCCTCAGCGCCAGCGAGCGGGCCAGCTCGACCTCGCTCGGCGCCGCCCCCGGGGCGAAGGTGACCTCGTCGAGGCCGCGGGCCCGGACCAGCTCGGCCTCGAGGGGGTCCGGTCTGCCGGGATCCTCAGGGGGCGGCGGGTCGAGCAGCCGCCGGACCTCGCCGAGCAGCGGCGAGGGCTGCTCCGAGCCCCCGCTCTCGTCGCTGAGGCGGCATGAGAGCCAGAGCCCCGTGGTCGGCAGCGAGAGGCAGGCGTAGAAGAGGTAGCGCTCCTCGGCCTCGGTCTCCGCCCTGGCCGGAAGCCCGAGCCGGGCCCGCTGCTCGTCGGAGAGGAAGGGGCTGCCGCCGCCGCGGCGCGGGAACTCCCCGTCCTGGAGCGAGGCGACGAAGAGGTGGCGGAAGCGGCCGGCGCGCAGCCGGTAGGGGCTCGCGACCCTCACCCGGCCCTCGGCCGGGCCCCGCCAGAGCGGCATGGTCAGGCCACGGATCGACTCGATCAGCTCGCCCGGGCCCGGCTCGAGGCCGGAGAGCTCGCCGAGCCGCTCGAGCGCGACTGCAATCGCGGCGGCAGCTCGCAGCTCCTCGGCCCCGGCTGCGTCCGGCACGACGCCCTGCGTCTGCTCCCGGGCGAGCGGCCACTCGGCGATGTCACGGGCGATCCCGGCGACGATGCCCAGCAGCGTCCCCGGGTCGTCCCCGGCCGAGCGCAGCCGCGCCAGGTCACCCAGTTCGCGCCCCGAGATCCCGGCCCAGGCCTCGGCCGCCTCGTCGGCGCTACGAAGCCGCTGACGCAGGATCGTGCGCTCGAGCCAATCGACGTCGCCCGGGCGGCCCCGGCGGGGGCCGCGCAGGTGGGCGAGCACGTCAGCGGCCGAGCGGGTCGTGAACGCGGCCCGCAATAGCGCCAGCAGAGCCGCGCCGGTGGCGGTGCCGGATACCGGCACGTCAGCCTCGAGCGCAACGGGGATCCCGAAGGGCTCGAGCACCTCACGGAAGAGGCGGCCACGACCGGCGGGGTCGCGGACCGCGATCGCGATTCCGCCCGGCTCCTCGCCCCCGGCCAGCAGACGGGCAATCTCGGCCCCGATCGCCTCGGCCTCGGCGCGCTCGCCGGCGCAGTGCAGCATCACCAGGCTGCCGTCGGACGCAGCGGTCTCGGCCCCGCGGTTGCCGAAGCCCCGCTCGATCGCGAACAGGAGCGGGCTCTCGGTGTTGGCCGGGTCGGGCTCCGTCTCCTCCTCGATCGCCGGCCCGATTTCCCGCAGCTGCTGGAGCAGGGTCGCACGCGCCGCCAGTGCCGGGCGATCCTCATAGGTGAGGGCCACGGTGACCGGGGCGGCTTGCGAGAGCACGGTCACGAGCTCCAGCTGTTCCCCGGTGAGGTCGTCGAAGCCGTAGAGAAAGACCGGGCGGCCCTTCCAAGTGTCGGCGTTCGCCTTGAGGGCAGCGATCGCCGCGGCCGCGAGCAGGTGCCGGTCACCGAGTCCCTGGGAGTCGCGCAGATCGGAGTAGGCGCGGTAGATCGCCGCCAGCTCGCCCAGGTAAGCGGAGTCCTCCAGCTCGGAGGCCGCCGCTTCGACCGAGGAGGGGTCGAGCATCGCCGCCTGCAGCTCCGCCACCAGCCCGGTGGCGGCTTTGGCGAACCCCGGACGGGACGCCGAGCGTGACAGGATCCGCGGCTTGACGCGGACGGTGGCGACGCTCAGCAGCCGCTCGCGCTGGGCCCCGCGGATCCGCGGCGGGGTGACGGCGCCGGCCGCCCCGGCGACCTGCTCGAAGAGGCCGTCGAAAGTGAGGACGGCGCCGCCGAGGAGGGCACCCTCCTCGCGGCACAGCTCCCGCTCGAAGGCGAAGACGTCGTCGAGGGTAGGCAGGACCAGCACCGGTGAGCTCGGGAGCTCATCGGTGAAGCGGCGCCGGACGATTCCGGCGCGGCCCGAATTGGGCGGTCCGTGGATCAGGGTCAGTGGCATCCGTGCTCGTCTCTGAGCTTATGGTCGCCCCCGGCGCCGTCAGCCTGACGAAGTGGTTGCGGACCGGCGCCGGGGCGCCACGCGAAGGGCCGCAAACTGGGTCCTTCGGAGCGCACGTTTGGCGTCGTATGCCGCCTCTATCTTGCGACCAACCGATCGACCCCGAGAGGACGTGACCCCACGAGATGGCCCTTTGTTTCGTCGACCCAGCTGATGCGATCCGAGCGATGGCCGACTCGATCGGCCGCGAGGCCCGTCGCCAGCTCCTCGGCGAGGCGGTGCGGGCCTGGGTCGACGAGATCCCCGACGACGAGCTCGAGACCCACTATGCCAAGGCTCTGGCCGAGCTCGACGAGCACGACCTCTCGATGCTGGCTGCCTGGCACGGCTCGCTCGACGTCGGTCATCCGCTTCCCAACCGCGACTTCCTCATGGGGGCCTTCGACTCCCTCGGGGAGAACCGGCGCGAGGCGCTCAAGCTCGCCGCAGGCTTCCGCGGCGAGGACGCCGTCGACGCCGGCGTCACCGAGGAGCGCGCCCTGGAGACGGTCCTCGAGTGGCTCTCCCCGCCGCGGCTGATGGAACTGGCGGTGGAGGCCGTCGACCTCTACATCTGGGACCGCGCCGGCTCCGACAACTGAGGCGGCGGGCACACGGCGGAGTGCTCTAGATCGTGAACCGCATCCTTGCGGGCTGCGGGTCCTGATTGCCGACCCAATCGCGGGCGCGGACCCGGAACGTGTGCTGGCCCCGGCCCAGATGCCTGTAGGCCTTCGGAGAGCCGCAATTGCGGTACGGATCGCTGTCGAGCTTGCAGCTGAAGCCGGTGGCAGGCGGGTCCGAAGCGAACCTGAAACTCGCCTTGCGCTTCGATCCGTTGACCTGCGACGAAGTGATCCTCGTTTCGGGAAGGCCGATCGCGAAGTTGTCGGCCACCGCCCCGCCGAAGATGCCGAGGCCGACGCCGGTTCCGAGATTGCTCGTCGCGAAGCCCCCTAGTCGGACTGTCTGCTCGGGACGGTTGTCGAAATCGGTGTCGATGTCGAGTTGGAGCTTGGAGCCCGACCAGAGCAGATGGATGCGCCCGCTTACGAACGGCGCCAGCGCCTTCACGCTCTGATCGGTGACCAGGTCGTCCCCGTTGTTGCCGCGGTAGAAGTAGGCGGTATCGAAGTCCCCACTGCCGTTGTTGTCCTGGACCTTGACGAAGAGGTTGTCTGCGAGGCCGCCGTAGCCGAGCACGAGGGCGACGTATGTACCGGAGCCGATGATCGAGACGTCGGCGCAAGCCTGGGCGGCTTTCCGCCCCCTGAAGGTCGCCAAACCCTCGCTGAAAGCCGGGTTCGTGGCCGCCTTGTTCTGAACCCCGATCCCGGCGAACGGTGCGTTCCATGCCGACCCCAAGGTGGCGCTGTCGGCGCGGTTGAACTTGTCGAGTGGGACGCCGCAGTCGAAGGCGCTCGCGGCCGGCGCCCAGATCAGCGTGATCGCCACCGCAGCCAGCACCGGCGCTGCTCTTCTCATCCCCGCTCCTCCAGTCGTCGCCGTGGCCTCGAAGGCTACCGCCCCGGGTCAGCCGATGGCGGACCGGATCTCGGAGATCGCCTGGTCGTTGTGCTGGAAGTGGACCGCCGCCATTCCCAGCTCGCGGGCGGTGGCGCAATTGTCAGGGACGTCGTCAATGAAGAGGCAGTCGGCGGCCTCGAGGCCGATCCGCTCCAGGGTGATCCCGTAGATCTCGGGGTCGGGCTTGCGGCAGCCGACGAAGGCCGAGTCGACTACGGTCTCGAAGATCTCGTCCACTGGCAGCATCGCCCGCCACAGCGGCTCCCACTCGCGGACGTTGTTGGTCAGAAGCGCCATTCTGTGCCCGGCGGCCCTGAGCTCGCGCATGAGCTCGATCATCGGCGGGTTGGGCTCCAGCGCCTCGAAGTAGATCTCGCTGAAGCGGTGCATCTCCGGCCGGTGACCGAGGCCCGGCTCGAGCTCGTCGGCGAGCTCCTCGAGGAAGTCGGTCTCGCTGACGCGGCCGGTCTCCAGCTCGAACAGGGGGTGGCGACCGCTGCGCTCGGCGATCCGCCCCATCGCGGTGCCGAGGGATTCCATCGGAATCCCCGTTCGGTCCTGGACAGCAGCGAACGACTCGACCAGGGGCGTCGTCAGGACGCCGCCGAAGTCGGAGACGACCGCGACCACGCTCACGCCGGGGTCACGATCTCGTAGCGGCCGAGGCCGGGGCGGCCCTCGATCGACCAGCGGAAGAAGGCGGTATCGATTCGCCGCCCGTCGACCTCGAGCGTGGCCCCGCAGATCAGCGTGCCCGCCCCCCGTAGGGGCGACTCGCCGGAGTCGTCCTGCGGCCACAGCTCCAGCGTCGCCCGCCGCTGGCGCCCCTCGGCGTCGTACTCGGTCGAGAGAAGCACCTCGGCGAAGCGGGTCTGCCGCGGGCCCTGGGACCCTTCCTCGCCGTCGCCGTCGCCGTCGCCGTCGCCGTCGCCGTCGCCGTCGTCGGGGTGCCCGGGCTCGGCCAGCACGGCGGCGACCTCCTCGTCTCCGTGCCCCTCGGCGCCCGGGGGGGTCGCGGAGGAGACCGCGAGGAGAGTTCCATCGGCGAGGATCACCGCGATCGACCGCAGGGCGTGATCGGGAAGATCCCCAGCCGCCGGAGACCTCGAGGGCAGGACAGGAAAGCCCGATCTCCTCGTCCCCGTGATGCAGGGCTCCGTCTGCGTGGCACAGGGTCAGGGTCTCCTCCAGCAGGCGCCCGCCGCCGATCCGGGCGGTTGGTCCGGATCCGTTGACCTCGAGGTTGAGGGTGACCCCTTCCCCAAGGCGCAGGGATCGGAGCTCCTCGCCGAGGGCGCCGCCGGCCGGGCCGGCCGCAAGCACGTCGGAGCCCTCGAAGACGACCGCTCCGCGGCCGGAGTGGGCCGTGACGAAGATCCCTCGATCGGGATCGAGGAGGTCGAATCCGCTCACGTCGGGGGAAGCGCCGGTCGCTCGCTGTCGCCGCCGTTGCCGCGCCCCTCCGAAGCGGCGGAGACACTCCCGTTCGAAGGCATCTCCTGGGCTGTCCCGTCGAAGTCGTAGGCCGCACCGGGTCCCGGGCCGGATCCGCTTCCCGCGGCTCCCGGCGAATCCTGCCCGGGCCCCGGCCGGCGCATCCGCTCGTAGCCCCAGCCGGCGGCGCCGCCGACGACCTTGTAGCGCCAGCCGATCAGCGACCAGGCGACCTTGCGCACGATCGCCCTGGTCGGCGGGATCAGGAGGATCAATCCGAAGACATCGGTGATGAACCCCGGCGTGAGCAGCAAGGTCCCCCCGATCGTGACCGCGACGCCGTCGGCGACCTCGCGCCCGGGGAAGCGCCGCTCCTCCAAGGCCTTGTTGAAACGACGCCAGGCGGCACGGCCCTGATGGCGGAGCAGCAGCGAGCCGATCAGCGCGTCAACGAGGAGGATCGCCAGGGTCAGGGGCACGCCGATCGCCCCGCCGATCTTGACGATCAGGTAGAGCTCGGCGAGCGGCACCAGAATGAAGATCAGAATCAGGATTGGCACGCCTGAAAGCCTAGAGAAGCGAGATTAGCCTCCATGGCTACCATGTCGGCATGGCCGAGAGCGAAGCCGCGACAGTGACCGAGGACGACGTCATGGAAGCGCTGGAGGAGGTGATCGACCCCGAATTGGGGCTCGACTTCGTCTCCCTCGGCCTCGTCTACGACGTCGAGATCGAGAACTCCGACGTCTACGTCACCTTCACCCTGACCACCCCTGCCTGCCCGATCGGCCCCCAGGTCTCGGAGCAGATGAAGGAGTTCGTCGGCGATCTCGAGGGGGTCACCGGCGTCCACCCGAAGATGATCTTCGATCCGCCCTGGTCCCCGGAGATGATGACCGAGGACGCGAAGTTCGCGCTCGGGCTTCTGACGCCTGAGAAGGGGTCAAGGCCGCGCCCGCGCCCGACCGGACTCATGGGCCGCCCGAGTCTTAAGGTCAAGGTTCGGGTAGGTTCGTCTGATCCGGCCCTCGCACCCCACCCCAGTGCACCGCTTACGCAGATCCGGACTGGCGACCTCGCTTCTCGCGGCGCTGGCGCTGGCCGCGACGCTGCTGCCGGTGGCAGGCGCCGATGCCGTCACGGTCGACGGGCCGCTCAACGGCGACCCTGAGGCCACCTCCGTCGACATCGTCGGCGACAACGGCCGCGACCGGGTCGTCGTCAGGCTGATCGGCGTCAACACGCTCGCGGTCAGGGACGAGCGGGGAGGGGTCGAGGCCGAGGGCGACTGCCGGCAGGCCGGCCCCGTCGAGGCGCGCTGCGAGCTCTACGGCCCCGCCGGGCCCTTCGTCGACCTCCGCGGCGGCAGGGACTTCCTCCGTCTCCGCAACAGCCTGGTCGCGTACAGGTACGACCAGAGCTGGGCCATCCTGATGGGTTCCGGCAACGACCGGTTCCGGGGCGCGGCGGCCGGCTTCCTGCCGGTGGACGCCGAGGGGGGGCCGGGGCGCGACTCCCTGTCCGTTGGCGGCAGCGGCTACATATTGCTGGACGGCGGCCAGGGGCCTGACCGCCTGGTAGGCGGGCGCGGCCCGGACTTCCTTTATGGCGGCGTCGGTGACGATCTCCTGCTCGGGCGGGGCGGCAGGGACGACTTATTCGGTGGCCCCGGCTTCGACACCGCCAGGGGAGGCCGCGGCAACGACTCCTTCAGGCACGTCGAGCGAATCCTCGGCCGCTAGGCGCTGTCAAGAATGCGCTTTCGCTCCTGCTTTTCGCCTGGCGGAGCGAGCGCTCGACTCGTGGAAGTCTTCAGCCGATAGGCGGGAGAGCTACTCCGACAGCCCGGCGGCTTCGAGGGCCGCGGCCCTTTCGCGAAACATTCGCTGCCGAACGATCTTGCCCGCTTTGAGTGTCCAGACACTGAAGATCTCCTCGGAGATCTCGACGCCGCTGCCCCGGCCGCGTCCAGACTGCCGACCTCCGGCCAGCACCCGATCGCCGGAATCGATCAACTCGCACAGCTCATAGCTGTAGTCATCCCAGGTGCCCATCCATCTGGCCAGGGAACGACGGACACCTTCGTGGCCGCGCACAAGACCCGCGGCGTCGCGGGAGATATCGGGCGGTCCGAACCACTCGACCTGTTCGTCGAAAGGCTCCAATGCGCCTTCGACGTCGCCCCGTTGCCAAGCGTCATAGATGCCTTGCACGATCTCCACGTTCTCCTCCGACATCTGGCGCAGACTCTAGGGCCAGCGAGAGCAGGCTTCTATCCGCTTGGCTCCTGCTGGTCACCGCCCCTTGCTTCGTACATTGCCTCCCCCCGAAACGACCAGATAAATGACGACGGCAATGACGATCATCGCTACCAGTAGCTCGCTCATCACTGGGCGACTAGCTGCCGGGGGCGCGGTAGCCGACCGACAGCTTCGCCGCCTGGTCAATCTCCTCGGGCGTCAGCAGCGCGACCGTCTTGGTTGTGGCACCGCCTGCGGCGTTTACCGCCAGCGCGATGGCTGCGGCGGACTCGTTGTCAGGGAGGTCAGCGGTCACGTATGCATCTGCGTCACCGAACCCGAAGTAGAAGCTCTCCAGCTTGCCGCCGAGTCCCTCCACCATCTCAGCAACCGCGTCCCGTCGGCTGCTCCCTCCCTTGCTCTTGATGCCTTCGACCCCTTGCGACGAATAGGACGCCTCGATCAGGAACTTCGGCATTGCGTCACGCTCCTCGGTTGGGATTTACGAGCCGGGAACGATCCTCCCACTCGCCGAGGTTGCCCGCAACCGTTGCGGTGCGGGCAAAGGCAGCACAGGGCCATGGGCGCGCTACACCCCGTGGGTTGCCAGGCGGACGGTGAAGTCGCCGTCGGGCGGCAGGAAGTCCAGGATCAGCCTGCGGGCCTCGGCGGGGGAGTCCGAGTCCACCTTGACCGAGATCCGCATGCCGTTGATACCCGAGCCCAGGTATTGGCGGCTGATGTGGGGGCCGAGCACCCTCACCCGGCCCGACTCCTCCATCTCCCGCAAATGGGGTTGCAGGCCCTCGCCCTCGATGACCATCTCGAACCCTCCCATGCGCCGCGAGGCTATGGGCCGGGCGTGGGTCATAAGTCGACCGTGGTCCTTTTTTCGACCCGACCATTCGTCCGTGCCGCCCTGTCGACCGATTTTCTGGGGACGGCGGCAACAACGATGTGGCCTTCGTTGACGGCCGCGACAGGTCAGAGGGGTCGAGTCGGTGTGCCGCCGCCACCCGCTCGGTCAGGCCGGGCCGCCAGAGAGGCGGTGTTCGCCCGAGTAGACGTTGATCCGCCCCTCGCGGGCAAAACCGCCGAGCGTGATGTTGCGGTCGGCCGCGAGGTCGATTGCGAGCGAGCTGGGGGCGCCGACCCCGACCAGGATCGGGGCGCCGGCCACAGCGGCCTTCTGCACCAGCTCATAGGACAGCCGGCCGCTGACGCAGAGCAGCCGGCCCGCCAACGGCAGCAGCCCCTCGCCCAGCGCCCAGCCGATCACCTTGTCGAGGGCGTTGTGGCGGCCGACGTCCTCGCGGACGATCACGACGGTGCCGTCGGCGTCGAAGAGGCCGGTAGCGTGCAGCCCGCCGGTTCGGGCGAAGGTCGGCTGCTGCAGTCGCTCGGGCAGGTCGGCGAGCAGCTCGCGCGACACCTGTGGGCCCTCCGCCACCGCAGGGGCAAGGACGGCCACCTCCTCCAGGGCGCCCTTTCCGCAGATCCCGCAGGAGGAGGTCGTGTAGAAGCGTCGCCCGCCGGGATCGCGGAGCAGCGGCCCGGCGACGTTGACGACGTTGGCGGCGAAATCGGCGGCAGGCCCGGCCTCGTGGAGGCGATCGATCAGTCCCTCTCCGTGGAGGAACCCGAGCGCCAGCTCCTCGTCGTGGCCAGGGGTGCGCATGGTCACGGCCAGCGGCTCGTCGTCGACGCGGATCTCGAGCGGGTCCTCGACCGCGACCTCGTCGCGGTGACCGTCGCACTCGACTGTGGCGACCATCGCCGCGTTCGCGTTGCCGGTCACCGCGCCACCGCTTCGGACCCCCCGTCCCTCGCTCAAGTCGCGACCATGCCGGCGCTCATTTCGCCGCCCCGATCGCGGGCCTATCCGACGGTTCCTCGGCCACCGGCCGCACGTCGACCGCGACCACCTTGTACTCGGGGCAGGAGGTGTTGACGTCGGCGGAGCTGCCGACCAGCAGGTTGGTCCTGGCCTCGGGGAAGTGGAAGCTGGTGAAGACGTGACCGGGCTCGATGCGCTCGGTCACCCGCGCATCCAGCTCGATCCGGCCGACGCGGCTGCGGATCGAGACGCGGTCGCCGTCCCCGATCCACAGTCGCTCCGCATCGTCGGGATGGACCTCGAGCCAGTCGCGATCGACCAGCTCGATGTTGCTCGTTCGCCGGGTCATCGTCCCGGCGTTGTAGTGCTGGAGCACGCGTCCGGTGACGAGGATCAGCGGGAAATCCGCATCGGCGGCATCGCCGGGCGGCTTGTAGGGCAGCGGCGCGAAGCGGCCGAGGCCCTCGGGCTTGTCGAAGCGCTCGGTGTAGAGGATCGGCGCGTCGGTCCCGTCGGGGGCCACCGGCCACTGCAGGCCGCGGTCCCGCAGGCGCTCGAAGCTGACGCCGGCGAAGTGCGGAGTCAGGGCCGCGACCTCGTCCATCACCGCGGAGGGGTCCGGGTAGCCCATCTCGTGCCCCAGTGCTCGGGAGACGGTGGTCAGGATGTCGAAGTCGGTACGGGCCACGCCGGGGGGATCCAGGGCCGGTCGCACGAGCTGGATCCGGCGCTCCGCGTTGGTGAACGTCCCGGTTTTCTCGAGGAAGGACGATGCCGGCAGGATCACGTCGGCGTACCTGCTGGTCTCGGTCTCGAATATGTCCTGGCAGACGAGGAACTCGAGCGACTCCAGCGCCGCTGTCACGTGAGCGGTGTTGGGGTCGGTCTGGGCCACGTCCTCGCCGAAGATGTACATCGCCCGCAGGCGGCCATCGACGGCGGCGTCGAACATCTGCGGGATCGTGTAGCCCTTCTCGCGCGAGAGCGGCACGCCCCAGGCCGTCTCGAACGAGCGGGCGACCTCCTCGTCGCCGACCGGGCGGTAGGCCGTGTAGGTGTCGGGCAGGGCCCCCATGTCGGAGGACCCCTGGACGTTGTTCTGTCCGCGCAGCGGCAGCAGGGCCGAGCCGGGCCGGCCGACCTTGCCGGTCATCATCGCCAGATTGCAGATCAGCCGCACGACCTCGGAGCCGTACTTGTGCTCGGTCACCCCCAGGCCCCAGAGGATGCAGGCCTCGGTGGCCTCGGCGTAAACGTGGGCCGCCCGCTCGAGGTCGGCGGCGGGAATTGCGGTGATCTCCTCGACGGCCGCCGGTGAGTATTGCTCGAGCAACTCCTCGACGGCCTCGTACCCGGTCGTGCGCTCGCCGAGGAAGCGGTCGTCGAGGAAGCCGTCGCGCGCCGCAACGTGCGCGAGCCCGAGCATCACGGCGGCGTTGGTGCCCGGCCTCGGCGCCAGGTGCACGACGCCGTAGTCGGCGAGCTCGATCCGGCGCGGGTCGATCGTCACCAGCCGGCAACCCCTGATCGCGGCCTGCTTCAGGCGCGCCCCGACGACTGGATGTCCTGCGGTCGGGTTGACTCCGATCAGGATCGCGGCGCCGGCGAGGTCGATGTCGTCGAAGGTCCCGGTCGCGCCGGAGAGCCCGAAGGACTGCCTCAGCGCCCACGAGGTGGGCGAGTGGCATACCCGCGAGCAGTTGTCGATGTTGTTGGTGCCGATCGCCGCGCGCATCAGCCGTGACATCACGTAGCAGTCCTCGTTGGTGGCGCGCGAGGAGGCGAGGCCGGCGATGGCATCGGGACCGTGGGCGCCCTTTATCCGGCCCAGCTCGTTGGCGATACGGTCGATCGCCTGCTCCCAGCTCGCCTCGCGCAGCTCGCCCCCCTCGCGGATCAGGGGGGTATCGAGCCGCTCGCGGTGGCGGGAGAAGCGGTGGGCGAAGCGGCCCTTGAGGCAGGTGTGGCCGTGGTTCGCGGGGCCGTCGGCGGGGGCGATCGAGCAGATCCGCCCGTCCTTCACCCGCGCCTCGAGGCTGCATCCCACCCCGCAGTAGCCGCAGGTGGTGATCACGGTGGAGTCGAATCGCGGGTCGGTCACTTCATCACCTCGTCGAGGAGTGTCTGCTCGATGATCGCATCGGTCGGACAGGTGTCGGCGCAGGCGCCGCAGGAGACGCATGCGGATTCCCGGAAGCCATGGTCCAGCCCAGCCGCGACATTCGCCTCGAAGCCGCGCCCGGTGGCGGTCAGCGCGAAGGTCCCCTGGACCTCGTCGCAGGCCCGCACGCAGCGCCCGCAGGAGATGCAGAGCTCGTGCCGGAAGGCAAGGTAGGGATGCTCGGTGTCATGGCGCGACTCATGGGTCTCGCCCCTCCAGCGCGGCTCGCCGGCACCGAGCTGCCGGGCGACCCCGGCCAGCTCCGTGTGCGGCGCCGGCGGCCGGGGAAGCTCGGAGAGGACCAGCTCGACCACGCCCCTGGCGATCCTCTCGACCCGCTCGTCGGTGGTATCGATCGCCATGCCCTCGCGGCACTGCGTCGTGCAGGCCGGGACCACCGCGTCGTCGGCGCGGACCAGGCAGACCCGGCAGGCGCCGAAGGGGGCCTGGCGATCGTCGAAGCAGAGAGTCGGGACGGCGCCGCCCGCGGCGCGGACGACCTCCAGCAGGGTCGCACCGGCCTCGAACTCGGCGGGGTGCCCGTCGACGGTGATTGTGCTCATGCGAGCCCCAGCTCGTCGGGGAAATGGGTGAGCAGGCTGCGGATCGGGGCCGGCATGCCGCTGCCGTGGGCGCAGAGGCTCGAAACCTCGAGCACCTCGAGCAGGTCTTCGAGGCTCGCGCGGTCCACCGGGCCGGGTCCGGCGAAGGCCTCATGGGCCCGCCGCAGCCCGATGCGGCAGGGGAAGCACTTGCCGCAGCTTTCGTGGGCGCCGAAGCGAAGTAGGTGCGTGGCCAGGCCCCTCATGTCGGTGCGGTCGTCGAAGGCAACGATACTCCCGTGCCCGACCATGCACCCCTGCGCGGCCAGCTGGTCGAAGTCGAAGGGCGTGTCGAGCAGGCTCGCCGGGAGGATTCCCCCGAGCGGGCCGCCGATCTGGACGGCCTTGATCGTGCGCCCACCGACGAGGCCGCCGGCGAGGTCCTCGCATAGCTCACGCACCGGGGTCCCGAAGCGGACCTCGTAGACCGCCGGCCGGGCGAAGCGCTCGTTGAAGCAGACGAGCTTGGACCCCGGCGTCGCGCCGGGACTGAGCTCCACATAGGCGGCGGCGCCGTGCTCCGCGACGAAGGGGATGTTGCAGAGGGTCTCGATGTTGTTGACCACGGTCGGCATCCCGAACATGCCCCGCTGCGCCGGAAATGGCGGCCGTGCCGAGACGGTCCCCCGCAAGCCCTGCAGGCAGGCGAGCAGGGCGGTCTCCTCCCCGACCACATAGGAGCCTGCCCCCTCCACCACGGTGACGCCGAAGTCGGCAAGCACGCCTTCGTCGCGGGCTTCGCGAACGGCGGTCTCGATCAGCGGCTTCGAGCGCGGGTACTCCGAGCGGGTGAGGACGAAGCCGTGGGCGGCGCCGACCGCGTATGCGGCGATCGCCATCCCCTCGACCAGCAAAGCGGGATTCTGCTCCATCAGGTACTTGTCGATGTAGGAGCCGGGGTCGCCCTCGTCGCCATTGGCGACGATGAACTTCTCCTCGCCCTCGGCCGCAGCGGCGAATTCCCACTTGGGGCCGGCGGGGAATCCGGCCCCGCCACGGCCGCGGACGTTCGCGGCCTTGACCTCCTCGAGCAGCTCCTCCGGAGCCATCTCCTGACGGGCCCGGCGCAGCCCCGAATAGTCGCCCGGCCGCAGCAGCACGGGCTCCTCCAGCGTGCTCACCCAGGGCGGCTCGGCAGCCGTCTTCTCATCGGCGGCGAGCACCCTTTCGACAACGCCCGCCCCGGCGTCGACCGTGTCGGAGACCCGCACCGCCGGAGAGGAGTGGCAGAAGCCGAGGCAGACCGTCTCCGCCAGCGAGACCTCGCCGTCGTCACTGCGCTCGCCCAGCTCGAGCCCGAGGCGCTCGCGCAGCTCGGCCACGTGGCCGTCGGCGGTGGCGGCGAAGCAGGCGGTCCCGGTGCAGACGCGGACATGGCGGCGGCCGCGCGGCGCCAGCAGGTCGTCGTAGAAGGTCGAGACGCCGTGGACGGCTGCCTCGGGCAGGCCCGAGGCCTCGGCGGCGCGCAGCCGGTCCTCGTCGGTGATCTCGCCGTGGGCGTCGATCGCCTGCTTGAGGACGTCGAGCGCCGTCGG
This sequence comes from uncultured Actinomycetes bacterium, assembly GCA_963840235.1. Lineage (GTDB taxonomy): Bacteria > Actinomycetota > Thermoleophilia > Solirubrobacterales > 70-9 > JBBRHQ01. The sequence continues at coordinate 191,013 of CAWIYC010000008.1, read as the reverse complement.
CGCCTGCTCGGCGTGGTGGCGGCGGACGAGCTCGACGAGGTTGCGCGACACCGGTCAGCCGCCCGGTGTCAGATTCCACTGCCAGGTCTGCGGAATGCCGAGCAGGGTCCCGGTGCCCGAGCCGACCAGGGCACCGCTGCCGCTGACCTTCGCGTTCAGGGCCGAGTGGACGATCGAGGTCCCGGGAATCCCCGGGAACCAGTCAAGGGGGCCGTTCTGAAGGGGATCGGAGCACGCCGACCGGACTATCTCGAAGCCGCCCGGGGGGCCCACCGGCATCGAGGCCGTCAGGGAGTAGGTGAGGGGGTCGCCGTCGTTGATCTGGAGGACCATGATCGGGAACGTGCCTAGCTCGTCGAGGTCGAGGTTCTCCGGGCCGCCGGTGACGGTGCAGTCGGTCAGGGTCCCGTTCAGGGTGTACTGGATCGATCCGCCGTTGGCGGGGTCGACCTGGTAGATCCACGGATAGTTCTCACCTGTTCCCGGGATCGGTATCAGCGAGAGGTGGCCGCTCCAGGTCGCGGTCATGTCGGTTCCGGGAGCCCAGTTGGTGCTGTTGTAGTTCGCCGTGCCGCTGATCGTGCCGCCGTAGGTCGGGCGCGAACAGGCCCGCCTCGCGGTGACCTGATGCTCGGCCTTGCCGATCGGCGCTCCCCGAGGTGAGGCGTTCGAGGTGGCGATGATCATCCGGACGACGTTCTCGTTCGGCTTGTCGCGACAGAGCTTGACCACGTCACGATTCGACCAGTCCTCGAGGCGCCACTTGCCGCTGGCGAGCTTGAGCATCGCCTGGACCACACCCGGGCGGCTGAAATCGTCGTTGTGGAACTCGACCTGGCGAACCTTCGGGTCGGCGATCTCCACCGGGTTGAACCAGGTCGTCAGCGGGGCCTGAAGCGACGAGGCAAGCCTGAACGTCCTCTGGCCGGCATTTCCGATCGTCACGGTCGCCTTCTCGCCGGTCGCCGGCAGCACCCTGAACGAGTCCCAGGCGCGGTTGCGGAAGCTCGCTGTGACCGGGAACCCGGAGGCGCCGACCGGTTCCTGGTTGAAGCGCTCCACCGCGTAGCGCTTCCACGCCTCCTTCAGTCCGTCGGAGGGACCGGCCTCGAGCGCGGTCGGGAAGTCGCTGCCGGCGGCAAGGGTGTTGAAGACCCGTTTCAGGCCCGTGATGCCGTCCTTCTTGAACAGTGAGAACCAGAACGGCCACGCCTGGTATCCGTCGAGTTCGCCCCCCGAGAGCATCGAGGTGAACGGAAGCTGGAGAGCGCCCTTCCAGGCATGCTCCTCCTGGTCTGAGTGGTAGACGTGGTCCTCCGCCCAGGCGGCCGTGCCCTCGACCCATGCCGGGGCGCGATCGCAGACCGGGTAGGCCCACTGGATCACGTGCATGAACTCGTGGGCGAGGGTCGAGCGCGTGGCGTTCTCGGGAATGATGATGAAGGACGTATGGGGCCCGCACCCATTGCTCAAGAACAGGGCGGGTGCGACCCCTCCGTTCTCTCCGAGGACCGAGTTCCCGGGAGGGGCGAGGTAGATGTCGATGCGCGAGTCGCCGATCCCGCTGCAGAGATCCGCGTCGGAGTCATCGACGGTCTTGAAGTCGCCGGTCAGCTTCGGCCAGATCCTCCTCTCGAACTCGGTGGCGAGAGCGCGGGCGCGGGCCCGGGCGGCGGGCCGGTCCGGACGGGCCCAGAACCAGGCGTGGGTGGTCTTGATGCCCTGCCAGGCGCCCGTCAGCGAGTCGAGGTCGTCGCAGATGTCGTCCGCACTCGTCACCGCGCCTGCCCGCAGGCGGGAGCGCTTCGCCGGCGCCCAGGCGCTCTGGCGGTAGCGCGGCTGAATCATGTAGGGCGCCAGCTTGGCCTGATCGGCGGCCGAGAGCGACGGGTAGGTGGCGGCCAGGTTTGCGAAGACGGAGCCGCCGGGTGGCTCTCCCGGTCCCGAGTAGGCACGCGGCAGGCGCTTGTCCCCCCGCAGCGCGTAAAGCTCGAAAAGCAGCGCCTTCGTCTGACCCAGCTTCCCCGACCCCCGGGCGGCCTCGATCCGGCCCCAGCTCGAGCCGTCGCGGATCTCCAACGCCTTTGTGGTCCGGCAGTCGTTCGAGCCCTTGCCGGAGCCGACGCAGACCTGCGCCCGCCAGCGCCCCTGCGGGGTCGATGCGGGAATCCGCACCTTGACCCGGGCCGTGGTCGAACCGTGCGCCGCGATCCGCCCGAGCCGCGCACGTCCAACGACATCCGCCAGCGCCGTCGCCTCATCGGGCGCGAGGCGGGCAAGGAGGCGGGACTTCCCGGCCGCACTCCCGCCGCGGTTCATCACCTTGACCCGCAAGGTGACCCGCCGGCCGGTCAGCGCGCGGCCGGGGGCGCCGCTGACCCCGGCGACCGAGAGGTCCGCACCCGCGCGGGCCTGGCCGGCGCCGGCCAGCGGGCCCGCTCCGGCGAGGGCCGCAATGACCGCGATACCCACGGGCAGCCAGGCGATTCTCCGCTTCTGCCCCCCCCGCGCTCGCATTGGGCGATGATCGCAGGCGCCTCGACGAGCCGCAACCAACCTGGACGCTCGGGGGCGTCCCGACCGGAGTCGGCTTCGCCCGGTTCACCCCGCCTCGCCCCTTCCCGGTATCCAGGTGGTCCCGGCCAGCGGCACCTTCGCCATCGCCGCCGCCTCGAGCGTCAGCGCCACCATGTCCTCGGGCTCGAGGTTGTGGACGTGGGACTTGCCGCAGGCTCGGGCCAGGGTCTGGACCTCGAGCACCATCGCCCGCAGGTAGTTGGCCAGCCGCCGGCCACCCATCTCGGGGTCGAAGCGGCGCGCCAGCGCCTCGTCCTGGGTCGAGATGCCGACCGGGTCGCGGCCCTCGTGCCAGTCGTCGTAGTAGCCCGCCGAGGTGCCGATCTCCTCGTACTCGGTCTCGAACTCGTGCGAGTTGTCGCCGAGCGCGATCACCGCGGCGACGCCGATCGAGACCGCGTCGGCGCCAAGCGCCAGGGCCTTGGCCGCGTCGGCGCCGGAGCGGATGCCGCCGGAGACGATCAGCTGGACCTCGCGGTGCATGCTCAGATCCTGCAGTGAGCGCACGGCCTCGGGGATCGCGGCCAGGATCGGGATGCCGACGTGCTCGATGAACACCTCCTGGCTGGCGGCTGTTCCGCCCTCCATTCCGTCGAGGACGATCACGTCGGCGCCTGCCTTGACCGCGAGGGCGACGTCGAAGTAGGTGCGGGTGGCGCCGATCTTGACGTAGATGGGCTTGCGCCAGTCGGTGATCTCGCGCAGCTCGCCGATCTTGATCTCGAGGTCGTCGGGGCCGGTCCAGTCCGGGTGGCGGCAGGCGCTGCGCTGGTCCACTCCCTTGGGCAGGTCGCGCATCTGGGCGACCCGGTCGGAGATCTTCTGGCCCAGGAGCATGCCGCCGCCCCCCGGCTTGGCCCCCTGCCCGACGACGACCTCGATCGCGTCGGCACGGCGCAGGTCGTCGGGGTTCATCCCGTAGCGGGAGGGGAGGATCTGGTAGACCAGCTTGTCGGAGTGGTCGCGCTCCTCGGGCAGCATGCCGCCGTCGCCGGTCGTGGTGCTGGTGCCGACCGCGCTGGCGCCGCGCCCGAGCGCCTCCTTGGCCGGCGCCGATAGCGCCCCGAAGCTCATCCCGGCGATCGTGATCGGGATTTCGAGGCGGACCGGCTCGGAGGCGAAGCGGGTGCCGAGGGTGACGTCGGTGGCGCAGCTCTCGCGGTAGCCCTCCAGCGGGTAGCGGGAGACGCTCGCGCCGAGGAATAGGAGGTCGTCGAAATGGGGCACGCGGCGCTTGGCTCCGAAGCCGCGGATGTCGTATATGCCCTCCCGGGCCATCCGGTGGATTTCGTGGATCGTGTTGCGGTCGAACAGGGCCGACTCGCGCAGGCCCGGGCGCCAGCGCCCGCCCTGGCCGGGCCGGAAGCCCTCCTCCTTGGCGAGCGCGTCGAACTCGGTCATCAGTAGGCGCCCGCGTTGTCGATGTGGAAGTTGTAGAGCTTTCTCTCCGAGCCGTAGCGCCGGAAATCCGCCGGGTCAGCGTCGGCGTCTCCGCGTTTCAGCAGGTCTGCCAGCTCGGAGCGATGCTCGTCGCCCATCTCCTTCTCGATGCAGTCGGCGCCGAGGCCCCCGACCTCGCCGCGAACGTAGATCCGGGCTTCGTAGATCGAGTCGCCGAGACCCTCGCCGGCGTCGCCGCAGACCACCAGGTTGCCGCGCTGGGCCATGAATCCGCCGGCATGGCCGATCGAACCGTGGACGACGATGTCGATCCCCTTCATCGAGATGCCGCAGCGGGCCGAGGCGCTCCCCTTGATCACCAGCAGGCCGCCGCGGCCGGTGGCCCCCGCCGACTGGCTGGCGTCGCCGGCGACGAGCACCGTCCCCGACATCATGTTCTCGGCCACCCCGACGCCGCAGTTGCCGGCGATCCTCACCGTGGCGAGCTTGTTCATGCCGGCGCAGTAGTAGCCGACGTGGCCGTCGATCTCGACCTCGGCCTCGCTGTCGAGGCCGACCGCGATCGCGTGGGCGCCGCCGGGATTGACGACCCGCCAGTGCGGCGGGCCCGAGCCGCCGGCGTCGTGAAGTCGCTGATTCAGTTCCCGCAGCGAGGAGGTGGAGAGGTCGATCGTCTCCGCCGCCGCGGTCACAGCGCTCATGCGACCGCCGCCCGCGTCCAGTGGTACACGCGTCCCGGCTCGGGCTCCCAGAGTTCCGCGTCCTCGGCGCCCGGAAGGGTCGCGATCGCCCGGTACTCGGAAGCCATCGCCACCCAGTCGTCGCTCTCGGCCATCACGGCCGGCTTGCAGGCGATCGGGTCACGGAGGACGGCGAACCCCTCGGCGGTGCCGACCGCGAATGTGTAGAAGCCGTCGAGGTCGGTGAGGCAGCCCTCGAGCGCGACGTTTAGGTCGTCCCCCTGCGAGAGACGCCAGGTCAGATAGCCGGCGGCGACCTCGGAGTCGTTGTCGGTCTGGAAATCGATTCCCTCGCGGCGCAGCGACCGGCGCAGGCGGTTGTGGTTGGAGAGTGAGCCGTTGTGGACCAGGCAGAGGTCGAGGCCGGTCGAGAACGGGTGCGAGTGCTCCGTCGTCACCCTGCTCTCGGTCGCCATCCGGGTGTGCCCGAGCGCGTGCGTCGCCGAAATCTCCGAAAGGCGGAAGCGCTCGATGAAATCCCGCGGGTCCCCCGCCTCCTTGTAGATCTCGATCCGCTTGCCGACGCTCATCACCCGCACCTCCGGGTGGCGCTCGGTCAGCCAGGCCTGCACCTCGGCGGCGTCGCCCTCGACGATCAGCAGCGCGTGCGAGGCGACGATCTCGGCCTCGCCGACGGCGCCGAAGCTGCCGGCGATCTCCATCGCCAGCTCCGGCCAGGGGTATCCAGCCTCGGGGGAGAACAGCGAAACCTTGCACGACCCCGGGGGGGCGGGGTCGCGATAGAGGGCGACGCCGGCGCTGTCGGGCCCGCGCTCGGCGAGCTGAGCGAGCATCGCGCTCAGGTGGGCGCCGAGCTCACTCTCGATCGTGCTGGATTTGCTGAACAGCCCGGCGATGCCGCACATGGGTGAACCTCGCTCTCAGGAGAGCTGGAGATAGCGGTCGATCTCCCACTTGGTGATCTGCTCGTGTGCCAGCTGCCACTCGCGCCGCTTGCAGCGAATGAAGTAGTCGACGTAATCGCCGTCCCTGACGGTCCCGAGCGCCTTGCGCAGCACCTCGTCGGACTCAAGCTCGCGCGTCGCGTCGAGCAGGTTCGCAGGAAGCGTCTCGATACCCATGTTCTTGCGATCCTCGGCGCTGGTCTCATACATGCTTCCGGTGCTCGGCTCACCCGGGTCGATGCCGTTCTCGATCCCGTCCAGTCCCGCGGCCAGGACAACGGTGGCCGCAAGGTAGGGGTTGCAGGCACCGTCGACGGTGCGGTCCTCGATCCGGCCGTGATCGGGGATACGTAGCATCATCGTGCGGTTGTTCCAACCGTAGGTGACGTAGGCCGGCGCCCAGGTGGCCCCGCTCGTCGGTGCCCCGATCACCAGTCGCTTGTAGGAGCCGACCGTCGGGGCGGTGAGCGCAATGTAGGCCTTGGCGTGCTTCTTCAGCCCGCCGATGAAGTGGTAGCCCTTCTCACTGAGGCCGAGGCCGTGCTTGTCGTCCTTTGGATCCGCGAGCAAGACGTTCGTCTCGCCATCCCAGAGGCTCATGTGCATGTGGCAGCCGTTGCCGGTGAGATGGGCGAAGGGCTTCGGCATGAATGTCGCGATCAGGCCCCGCTCCTGTGCCATCGCCTCGACCATGTAGCGGTAGAAGACCGCGCGGTCGCTCGAGGTGAGCGGGTCGGCGGGACCCCAGTTCTGCTCGAACTGGCCGTTGGCGTCCTCATGGTCGGTCGCGTAGAGGCCCCAGCCGAGGGAGTTGACGTTCCTGATCACCTCGGTGACGAAGTCAAAGCTTCGGGTCAGCGCCCGGATGTCGTAGCAGGGCTGTTCGAGATCGTCGAGTGGGTCTGCGACCTCGATCCCGCCGTCCTCTGTCTTGCGCACCAGGAAGTACTCGAGCTCGTAGCCGATCTTGAACTGATAGCCGGCCTGCTCGCAGCGCTCCATCTGATGGCGCAGGATCGTCCGCGGGCAGTAGGGCCACTCCTCGCCTTCGACGGTGACGTCGGAAGCGAACCAGCCGACGTTTGGCTTCCAGGGAAGCTTGGTGAAGGAGCCGGCGTCGGGCATCGCGATCATGTCGGGATCGTCGGGCTGCTGGCCGATGTCGCCTGCCGCAAAGCCGGCGAACCCGGCTCCATCGCTGAACAGGCCATCTATCTCCTCGGCGGGGATCAGCTTGGCGCTCGGCCTGGCGTGCATGTCGACGAAGTTGGCGAAGAGGAACTCGATTCCCTCCTCGGCGACTGTCTTGCGTACATCATCTGCGGTGGGGCGGTTTTCTGCGCTCATACCTGGATGTATCTCACATAGCTGCCGGCGTGGCAATGGATTGCCAAGCCAACATTTCCGGAGGTCCTATGTGGAGATGCCACATAGCCGGAATCTCCGGGCGCGTGCGATCGCCTGCAGCCACGGGGGCCGGTTTCGCGGCCGCTTCTTGCGTCGTTGTACCAATTTGTCTAGTGTACGCCACCGGGACCGAACCGATGTCGTTTCTGCTCACCTGTCCGAACTGCGGCGAACGCGAGGTAACCGACTTCGCCTATGGCGGCGAGGTCGTGCCGCGGCCTACCAGCAAGCCGAGCGAGCGGGAGCTCAACACCTACAACTATTTCCGCCGCAACGTCGCCGGGGTCCAGCGGGAGTGGTGGTATCACCGCTCGGGCTGCCGTGCCTGGTTTCTGGCCGAGCGCGACACCACGACCAACGAGGTCAGCTGGGTCGGGCTGCCGGGGGGCGGTGAGGGGTGAGCAGGCTGCCGCAGCGGCCGGGGGAGCGGATCGACCGCGGGCGCGAGATCGAGTTCAGCTTCGACGGCAAGCCGGTGAGCGCCTTCGAGGGGGACACGATCGGCTCCGCCCTGCACGCGTCCGGGCAGCGGGTGATCTCGCGCAGCTTCAAGTACCACCGCCCCCGCGGCCTGCTTTGCTGCGCCGGGCAGTGCCCGAACTGCCTGGTCGAGGTGGATGGATGGCCCGGTGTGCGCGCCTGCACCGAGCCGGTGCGCGAGGGGATCGAGGTCTCGCACATGAACGCGAGCCCCTCGCTGCGGTTCGACGTGATGCGCGGGACCGACATATTCGGCACCCGCCTGACCCCGCCCGGCTTCTACTACAAGACTTTCATCAGGCCGCGGCGGCTGTGGCCGCTGTACGAGAAGGTCCTCCGTCACGCGGCGGGGCTCGGCAGGCTGGCGCGGCGCCAGGCCGAGCGCGAGTGGCGGACCGAGTACCGCCGCCGCCACGCCGACGTGCTCGTGATCGGGGGCGGTGTCGCCGGGATGGCGGCCGCGCTGCGTGCAGCGGAACTGGGCGCGGACGTCGTCCTCGTGGACGACGGCCCCGAGCTCGGCGGCAGCCTCCTTGCCGACTCCGACAGTGCCGCAGCGCGCGGCCTCGCCGAGCGCGTCGGTGCCAGCGGGGTCGAGGTTCTGGCGCCGGCGGCCGCCCTCGGCTTCTTCGACGGGATAGTCCCGGTCTGGTGCGGAAGCACCCTGCACCAAGTGCGGGCCGAGCGGCACGTCGCGGCCACCGGGTCCATCGAGCAGCCGTTGATGTTCGAGGGCAACGACATCCCCGGTGTGATGCTCTGCTCAGGCGCCGAGCGCCTCGCCGGCCTCTACGGGGTCCGGCCCGGGAGGACCGCGGTGATCGCCACCACCGGCGACCGCGGGCTCTCCTCGGCACTGGCGCTGGACCGGGCCGGGGTCGAGATCGCCGCGGTGGCCGACGCTCGTCCGAGCGGCGCCGACGAGACCCTCGCCGCGGCTCTGGCAGACTCGGGCATCCCGCTCCTGCGCGGCCGCACCGTCGCCCGCGCGATCGGGCGCAGGCAGGTGAAGGGCGCCGTGATCGCCGACCTCGACGGCGAGGGCCGCCTCGTCGCTGACAGCGAGAGCGCGCTCAACTGCGACCTGATCGCCGTCTCCGGCGGCACGGTACCGGCGACCTCGCTCTTGCTCCAGGCCGGGGCCAAGGCGCGCTGGGACGGGACCAGCGGCGCCTACCTCCCCGAGGATCCCCCGCCGGGGATCCATGCTGCCGGTGCGGTCGCCGGACACGCCTCCGCCGAGCTGGCCGAGATCTCGGGCGCAGTCGCCGGGACCGAGGCAGCGCTGGGGATAGGGCTCGGCGACGAGGGCGCCCGCGAGCGGCTGGCGCAGGAGCGAGAGGCGCTCGAACGCGGGGGCCGGTCCTCAAGCACCACCAGGCCGGCGGCGGCGACCGGGGCCCAGGGTCGGGGCGACAAATGCTTCGCCTGCCTCTGCGAGGACGTCACCAGCAAGGACATCGACTACGCCATCGACGAGGGCTTCGACTCGCTCGAGCTACTGAAGCGATACACGACGGTGACGATGGGGCCATGCCAGGGGCGGATGTGCCAGCTCGCCTCGATCCGGCAGATGTCCGATCACACCGGGACCCCGGAGCCCGAGGTCGGGCTGACGACCGCACGCCCGCCGTGGTCGACGGTGCCGATGGGCGCTCTGGCGGGCCGGCCCTACGAGCCGGCCAAGCGCTCGGCGGTGCACGGGCGCCACCGCGAGCTTGGCGGCAACGTGCTCTGGGCCGGGGACTGGAGGCGGCCATACGACTACGGCGACCCCGAGGGCGAGACGATGGCCGTGCACGACGCCGCCGGGCTGATCGACGTCTCGACCCTGGGCAAGCTGATCGTCAGCGGGCCCGAGGCCGGCGATTTCCTCAACCGCCTCTACCCGAACCGCTTCGACAACCTCAAGCCCGGGCGAATCCGCTACGGGGTGCTCGGAGACGACGCCGGCAGGATCACCGACGACGGAACCATCTGCCGGCTGGACGAGGACTCCTTCTACGTCACCACCACCTCCAGCGGCGCCGACGCGGTCGAGAGCTGGTTCGCCTGGTGGCTGGCCGAGTGGGGGATGGGAGTGCAGCTGACCGATGTCAGCCAGGGGCTTTCCGCATTCAACCTCGCCGGTCCGCGCTCCCGCGAAATCCTCTCGGGGCTCACCGACCTCGACTGCTCCAACGATTCCTTCGCCTATCTCGACGGCAAGCGGGCACACGTCGCCGGGGTGCCCTGCCTGCTGCTGAGGATCGGGTTCGTCGGCGAGCTCGGCTACGAGCTCCACTGCCCGGGCTCGCTGGCCGAGCACCTCTGGGACGCGATCGCCGCCGCCGGCGATCAGCACTCGATCCGCCCCTTCGGTCTCGAGCCGCAGAGGGTGCTGCGGCTTCAGAAGCTTCACATCCTCGTCGGCCAGGACACCGACGCCGAGTCGAACCCGTTGGAGGCGGCGATGCCCTGGATCGTCAAATTCGACAAGGAAGAGGATTTCATCGGCCGCTGGGCGCTGGAGTCGGTCTCCGAGCGCGGCGAGGAGAACAAGCTCGTCGGGTTCAGCATCGCCAATGGAGCGGTGCCGACCGAAGGGGCGGCGGTTGTGCTCGACGGGAATCCGGTCGGTCGGGTGACCTCGTCGCGGTTCTCGCCCAAGCTGAAGCGCTCGATCGGGATGGCCTGGGTTCCGGCCGAGCTCGCAACGGACGGCTCCACCATCACCGTCGCCGATGACGGGCAGCGGATCATCGCCGAGGTGCAGACCGCGCCCTTCTACGACCCCGACCAGGAGCGGCTGCGCGGATGAGCTTCGAGTTCCTCGCGCCGGACCAGGCAAGGGAGTGGGAGGGTGCTCGCCCACCTCAGCGCAGCCCGATCGAGTGGGCCCATCGAGGCGAGGGGGCCGAGCTGAGCGAGATCGAGGGGTGGAGCGTCGTCGCCGGCTACGGGTCGCCCGGCGCCGAGACCGCGGCCTGTCTGAGAACCGTCGGGGTCGCAGACGTCTCCTTTCTCGGCAAGGTCGAGCTCCAGGGAGAGCCGGAGCTGGTCTCAACCACCGTTGCCGAGCTGGCCGGCGGCGCGGTGCTGGAGCCCGGGCGCGCGGCGCTCCACGAGGACGTCTGGTGGTGCCCTCTCACGGCCGGTCGCGTTATCGCGATCACGCCTCCGGAGGCGACTGCGAAGGTGCGCGACGAGCTCTTCTCCGCAGCCTCTTCAGCCTCCTCGTTCGCCTCGGTCGTCGAGCTGACCGCGGGGCTCGGCTCGAACGCGGTGATAGGTCCGTTGGCGCGCGAGGCCTTCGCCCGCACCACCGCCCTCGACCTGCGCCCGGAGCGATTCGGCGAGCACGCCTTTGCCCCCGTTTCGGTCGCGCGCACCGCGGGCATGGTCCTGCGCCATCGCGGCGACCGCTTCCTTCACCTGTTCGGAGCCGGATTCGCCTCCTACGTCTGGACGGTCTTCATCGATGCCGCCGAGAGCCTCGGCGGCCGCGCCGTCGGGCTAGACGCCGTCCTCGGCTCCGAGCACGCGGGGGTGGCCGCCGATGCGTGACATCTTCCGCAAGCGCCGGATGTGGCGTCCCAGAGGCGAGCTTCGCGACCACTACGAGGTGGTCATCATCGGCGGCGGCTCGCACGGGCTGGCGATCGCCTACTACCTCGCTCGCGATCACGGCATCACCGACGTCTGCGTCCTCGAGCAGGCCTACATCGGTTCCGGCGCCGCCGGGCGCAACACGACCATCCTGCGCTCCAACTACAAGACCCCCGAGGGCGCCCGCTTCTACGACGCCTCGGTCAAGCTCTATGAGGGCCTCTCGGCTGAGCTCGACTTCAACCTGCTGTTCTCCCAGCAGGGCCACCTGACCCTGGCGCACACCGACCGGGCGATGTTCGTGATGACCGAGCGGGCGGAGGTGAACCGCCTCGCCGGGATCGACTCCAGGGTGATCGGCCCGAAGGAGATCGGCGCCCTCGCCCCGGCGATGTCGATGGAGCCGGACGCGGTCTACCCGGTGATGGGCGCCCTCTATCACCCGCCCGGCGGGATCATCCGCCACGACGCCGTTGTCTGGGGGCTGGCCCGTGCGGCCGACTCCGGCGGGGCGGAGATACACCCTTACAGCGAGGTCTCGGGGGTCGAGCGCTCCAACGGCAGGGCGACCGGGGTCGTCCTCGCCGACGGCCGCCGGGTTGGCGCCGGCACGGTGATCAGCGCCACCGCCGGCTGGAGCTCGACCACGACCGCGATGGCCGGGGTCGAGCTGCCGATCACGACCCACATCCTGCAGGCGTTCGTGACCGAGCCGCTGAAGCCGCTGCTCGACGTGGTCATCGTCTCCTCACAGATGCACGTCTACATCTCCCAGACAGACCGCGGCGAGTTCCTGATCGGGGCCGAGATCGAGCCCTGGACGACCTACCGCCAGCAGGGAACCCTCAACTTCCTCCAGGAGTCCTCGCGACACACGCTGGAGCTGTTCCCGCAGCTCGAGCGGGCGCGGATCCTGCGCAGCTGGGCCGGCCTCTGCGACATCAGCCCCGACTACAGCCCGATCCTCGGCGCGACCGAGGTGGAGGGCTTCCTGGTCAGCGCCGGCTGGGGCACCTACGGCTTCAAGGCGGCGCCGATCGTCGGCAAGACGCTGGCGCAGCAGGTGGCGACCGGCCGCCCCCCCGAGCTGATCGAGCCGTTCGCGCTCGAGCGCTTCTACCGCGACCGCCTCGTCTCCGAGGTGGGAGCGGCGGCGGTCTCACATTGATCCGAATCCGAGGAGGACGAAAGAGATGAAGAGCAGCCTGGAGATCGCGCAGGAGGCCGTGCTGGAGCCGATCGACGCGATCGGCGATCGGCTCGGCCTCGAGCCCGAGGAGATCGAGCCCTACGGGCGGTTCAAGGCGAAGATCTCGCTGGACGCGATCGAGCGGCTCTCCGACCGCCCCGACGCCAAGCTGGTCTGCGTCGCCGGGATGACGCCGACCAAGGCGGGGGAGGGGAAGACGACGACCTCGGTGGCGCTGACCGAGGGCATGGGCTACATCGGCCGCAGTCCTGTCCTCTGCCTGCGCGAGCCCTCGCTCGGGCCGGTATTCGGGATCAAGGGGGGCGCCGCCGGCGGCGGCTTCGCCCAGGTGGTGCCGATGGAGGATCTCAACCTTCACTTCACCGGTGATATCCACGCGATCGGCGCCGCCAACAACCTGCTGGCGGCGCTGCTCGACGCCTCGATGCTGCACGGCAACCCGCACCACATCGACGCCCTGCGCGTCACCTGGAAGCGGGCGGTGGACATGAACGACCGGGCGCTGCGGCAGGTCGCCCTCGGCCTCGGCGGGCCGGCCAACGGCTACCCGCGCGAGTCCGGCTTCGACATCACCGCGGCCTCGGAGGTGATGGCGGTCCTGGCCGTCGCCCGCGACCTCCAGGACCTGCGCCGGCGGCTGGGCAAGATCACGGCCGCCTACTCCCGCGAAGGCGAACCGGTCACGGCAGAGGACCTCGGCGCGGCCGGGGCGATGGCGGTGCTGCTCAAGGACGCGATCAAGCCGAACCTGATCCAGACGCTCGAGGGCCAGCCGTGCCTGATGCACGCGGGGCCGTTCGCCAACATCGCCCACGGCAACTCGTCGTTGATCGCCGACCTGCTCGGGCTGAAGCTGGGCGACTACGTCATCACCGAGTCAGGCTTCGGCTCCGACATGGGGATGGAGAAGTTCTTCGACATCGTCTGCCGCGCCGGCGGGATCAAGCCCAGCGCCGTTGTCCTCGTCGCCACCGTGCGGGCGCTCAAGCATCACGGCGGGATCGAAGACCCGGCCTCCGCCGACGGCGCCGACGGACTGCGGGCGATCGAGGCCGGGATCGCCAACCTCCACCGCCACCTCGGCATCGTCGCCGAGTTCGGAGTGCCGGCCGTGGTCGCCGTCAACCGCCGCCCCGAGGACTCGGACGAGGAGGTGGACCTGGTGAAGCGGCTGGCGGCCGAGGGCGGCGCCTTCGCGGCCGCCGTCAGCAACGGCTTCGCCGAGGGTGGCAAGGGCGTCGCCGAGCTGGCAGAGGCGGTCGTCGCCGCGGCCGATCAGCCCAACGATTTCCGCCTCCTCTACGGGGACGGCGAGTCGATCAAGTCCAAGATCGAGACGGTCGCCGAGCGCGTGTACGGTGCTTCGGAGGTCGTCTACTACATGGAGGCGGAGAAGAAGATCGCGCAGTTCACCGAGCAGGGCCTCGCCGAGCTGCCTGTCTGCATGGCGAAGACGCCCCTCTCGCTCACCGCCGACCCCGAGCTGCTCGGCGCCCCGACCGGGTTCCAGCTTCCGGTCCGCGACCTCCGCGCCTACACCGGCGCCGGTTGGCTGGTTCCGCTCTGCGGGGCGATCCAGCAGATGCCCGGGCTCGGCCGGAGCCCCGCCGCCTTCGACGTGGACGTGGACGCCGAGGGGCGAACGGTCGGGCTCTTCTGAGGCCGTGGCCGGCCTGGCCGAAAGTGGCGTCGGCGATCTGCTCGCGGGCCTGGCCTCGGCGACGGATACCCGAGCCGCGGGGGTGGCGTCGGCGTTGACTTGCGCGATCGCCGCGTCCCTTGTCGAGCTGACGGCGGAGCTTGCTGCCGCGCGAATCGCCTGCGAGGGCGTGGGCCTGCCGGAGCCCCGGCTGCGGGAGATAGCCGGCCGCGCCCGCGAGCTGCGCGAGCGCCTGCCGGCGGTGGCCGATGAGGACGTCGTCGCCTACGCCGCGGTGGGCGCGGCAGAAACGGCCGAGGCCCGCGATCGGGCCCTCGCCCGGGCGATGGAGCCGCCGCGCGAAGTCGCCGGCGCTGCCGGGGAGCTTGCCAAGCTGGCAGCCGAAGTCGCGGCCGCCGGCGATTGGCCTTTCACCCCCGACGCCGTCGTTGCCGGGCAGCTGGCGGACGCCGCCGCCGCTGCCGCCGCGGAGCTGATCGAAGCCAACGAGACCGGGATGGCCGAGCCGCCCGCGGCCTAGGTTCGCCCCGATGCTTCAGCCCTCGCTTGTCGACACCGCCGAGGCTTCGCTCAGAGAGCGGCTCGCTCCCGGTCGGGCGCGGCCGGGGGACCGGCTACCGCCGGAGAAGGAGCTGGCGGAGGGTCTGGGCATCTCCCGGGGCACCCTGCGTCTGGCGCTGGAGCGGCTCGAGAGCAACGGCGAGATCGTCCGCAGGCAGGGCAGCGGCACCTTCGTCGGCCGCGTCGCCTCGCCGCCGGCCTTCAGCGAGGGGCTGGAGGTGCTCGAGTCCTACGCCTCGCTGGCGCGGCGCCAGGGCAAGCGGCTGAGCGTTCGCAACCTGCAGATCGAACAGGCCCCGGTGCCGGGATACGTCGCCGAGGCGCTCGGCCTGCGGCGCAAGGCCCGGGCGACGCTGGTCCACCGGACCCTGCTCGCCGATGGCGGCGTCGCCGCCTACATGCGCGACATCGTTCACCCCGGGGTGGATCTCGGGCCGGTGGAGGAGCTGAATGCGGCACTGGAGGCGGGGAGGATGGTCCTCGACGTGCTGGTCGAGCGAGGGGTGCCGATCTCCTTCGCCCGGACCACGGTCAGGCCCCGCCTGGTCGAGCCCGGCAGCCGGCTGGGGGAGGCGATCGGGGCGACCCGGGTCACCGCGACCCTGGAGCTGGTCGAGCTGATCCACGAGACCGGGGGGGACGCGATCCAGTACTCGAGCAGCGTCTTCGCCCCGGGCTCGATCGACCTGCACGTGATCCGCAGTCTGACGCAGCCCTGAACCCTCGCCTCGCTCGTTCCGCCTGCATCGCCGGCCTGATCTGCGGGCAAGTTGCCTGTGGTCGCGCCCCGAGCCGATCAGCCCGGGTAGCGGGCGGCGTTCGCCTTCGGCAGCTCGACCACGTCGCCGGTGAAGGTGACCGCATAGAGGTTGCCCCCGCGGAAGCGGCGCTCGCCGCGACCGAAGGCGACCGCGCTCGGGTTCTGGAGCCCGCGGGCGAGGACGCAGATCCGGCCCTGGCGGTCAACTCTCCAGATCTGGCCACCGACGTTGGCGGCTACGAAGAGGTTTCCGCGGCGGTCCCGAGTCATGCCGTCGAGGACGGGTGTGCCGTCCTCTGGGGTGCCGGCGGCGAAGGTGGTGACGTTCGAGGGGTGGGCGATCTCGACCCGGGCGATCTCCGGCGCCTGGAAGGTCTGGGCGGCGTAGAGGTAGCGGCCGGAGCGATCCACCACCAGGCCGTTGGCGGAGTTGACCTCGGCCCACCCGTGGTTGACAGAGCCGCCGAAGACGCGGTCGAGCTTGACGCCGAAGTCGTTGGAGGCGTAGATCGCCCCGTCTGGGTCCCGGGCGACTCCGTTGGCCATGCCGAGGCCCTGGGCGAAGATAGTCTTGGCGCCGGTCTTCGTATTGACCCGGTAGAGGCCCGCCTTGGGGTTGGCGTCGCCGCTGACTCCGTTGGCTGAAGTGTCGCCGTAGCCGAGCAGGAGCTTGTGATGATCGAAGACCATCCCGCCGGGGCCGGTGACGCCGTCCAGGAGCACCCGTGGGGTCGCCCCCGGGTGGTCCACTTTCATCAGCTTCCCGCTCTGCCCGGAGGGGGTCGCGGAGAAGTAGAGCCGCCCGGCCCTGCCGACGATCGCCGATTCGAGCACGCCCTGGCCCGAGTAGATGACCCGGGGCGTGGAGGCGTTGTTGCAGTCGGGCGAGGGCGCCGCCGCCGCGGGGGCCGCGAGCCCCAGTCCCAGTCCCGCCAGGATCGTGCAGAAACACCTAAGCCTCATCCACCGCCCACTCTAGTCGTACTCGCTGCCAGCGGCCATCATCCGGGTATGGCTCACGCCGAGATAGCTGTGCGCCTGCGGGCCCGCGGCGGCCGCGACGCGATCGAGGGCTTCCGCGACGGCAGGCTGAACGCGAGGGTGACGGCCCCGCCGCTCGAGGGCCGCGCCAATCGCGCCCTTCGCCGGCTCATCGCCAGGCGCGTCGGCGTCGCTCCCTCGCGGGTGACGATCGAGCGGGGCGAGCGCTCCCGGGACAAGCTGCTGCGGGTGGAGGGAGTGAGCCCGGCGGAGCTTCGGCGCGCCCTAGGGCACGGGGGTGGCCCGGATCAAGTCCAGGGGTAGGGTCCCCTGGAGGCGGTGTGCGTCGCCCCCCGGGCGAAGCGATCGAGCCGGAACGGGTCGAGCCGCGGCTCGCCGTTGAGGATGTCGGCAGCGGCCAGGCGGCCCAGCGCCAGCATCTTGAAGCCGTGCCCCGAGTCGATCAGGGCGTAGGCGTTTGGCAGCACCCAGTCGCAGATCGGGTAGTTGTCGGGCGTGTGGTTGACGATGCCGCCCCCGGGGGTCACCCTCCATCCGGCGGCGCCGCCGCGGAAGCGACGGAAGGCTGTGGCCAGCCCGGAGATGAAGAACTCGCCGAATCCGGGCTCGGCGGCGTGGGCCGGGTTATCGGATCCGTAGGGGTCGAGCGCCGGCTCGGCGAGGCGGACCGGCAGGCCGCCGCCCGTGACCGCGGTTCCGGTCCGGCCCATGCGGAAGTAGATGCCCCAGGCCCCGTCCGCGATCACTCTGCCGTCGAGGTCGGAGAGCAGGGGTCCGGACTGGTCGAGATGGACGACCGGTGGCTCGCGGCCGGCGCGCCCGCCGAGGCCGACGCCCGGGAGCTGGAACTCGCCCTCCTGCGCCTTCCAGTAGGCGGTCAGGGGCCGGCCTTCGCTCGTTCCCCCGGAGGCCACCTCCAACTCCGGCGCCAGGCCGAGCATCCCCCAGAGGCGGGCGGCCCACGGTCCGGGGGCGACGATTGCGACCCCGCACCCGATCCGGCCCGCGGACGTCAGCACCGCATCGACGCCATCCTCGCCGAGCTCGAAGCCGGTGACCTCGATTCCCTCGCGGATCGAGACCCCGGCGGCCCGCGCCCGTGCAGCAAGGTGGCGCACCGTCTGCATCGCGTCGGCCCAGCCGCCGCGGGGCTCTCGCAGGACCCCGGCGGCGTCTGCCTCCCAGTCGGGGAAGGTCCAGGTCAGGTACTCGCGACATTGCTCGGCGCCGGTGATGAGCTCTGACTCGTAGCCCGCCTCCTCGTGCTGGGAGCGGATCGCGACCAGATCCGGGACCTGGGGCTCGGGGACCACGGCCATGTAGCCGACCTGGCGGAAGCCGTAGGCGTCGGGCTCGGCCTCGAACATCTCGACCGAGTCGCGGATGATCTCGGTGATCGCCGGGGAGCGGTAGTAGTTGCGGACGATGCCGCCGGCGAGGCCCGAGGCGCCGGCCCCGATCCGCTCCTTCTCCAGAACCACCACATCGGCCCCGGGTCCCAGCCGCTCGGCCAGATGCCAGGCGACGGAGAGCCCGTGGATGCCGCCGCCGACGATCAGGTGGCCGGCGCTGGTGATTGGAGCGCCCACCTGATCGATGTTAGGCTCTGCCGACGAGGGGTTTGGCGTTCTCTGCTTCGGGAGGTGCAGGGTGGTTGCCGTTTCGGATCCGGTGGGCTGGGCCAGGCGTTTGATCGCCGCTTGCCTGCTCGCCGTCTGCTTGATCGTCGCCGCGATGGCGACGCTGGCGGCGCCCGCTTCGGCCGACGTGGTCACCTTCGGCAGCTCGCTTCCGGCGCCCAGCCCCGGCTACTACGATTCCTGCTCGGAGAGCTGTACGAGTTCGCAGATCGAGCTGAACGGCGCCAAGGTCGTCTCGCCGGTGACCGGGCGGGTCGTCAAGTTCCGGCTCCGCACCGACTCGGGTTCCGACACGCAGGACCTGCGCTTCCGGGTCCTCCACACCAGCAACGGGACGAAGTTCTCCGGGGCGGGAACGAGCGCGGCGGTGCCGATCTCCACCTCGGCAGGGATCACCGAGTACGCGGTGGACATGCCGATCGAGAAGGGCGACTACATCGGCATCGACCAGCCCGGAGGGGGTGTCAGGGCCCGGGTGATCCGGGTCGATGGAGGCGCCTTCCAGGGGGCCTGGTTCCCGAAGCTTGGCGACGGCAAGACCGCGCGCGCCTCGGGCAACCCGAAGGGCAGCCCGCCGAGCCGCTACGAGCTTCTCCTTCAGGCCGACGTCGCGGCCACCGAGGGCCCGGAGGCGAGCACGTGCACCAAAACCAAGACCCTGGTCGCGACCTGCGCCGACCCGGAGGGCCTGCCCGCGGTCTGCGGCCCGGGGGCGATCTTCCCCCAGTGCCACCTGCCGCTCGACCTTCCGACCGCCTGCGGCGGTCTGGGATCCGGGCTGCCGAGCTGCCAGCTGCCGCGCAACGAGGTGGTTGCCTGCGGCAGCCTCGGGATCGGCCTCGGGGTCCCGGCTTGCGGCAACCTGCCGCAGCAGCAGATACCGCAGGTCTGCGGGCCGACGACGGTCGGGCTGCCCCCCTGCTCGCTCGCCAACAACCTGGTCACCGCCTGCGGCCCTGTCAGCCTCGGGTTCCAGCCCTGCGCCTTCAAGTCGTTGATCAAGGCCCCGAAGCCGATCGACCCGGGTGAGAAGGACGGCGCCGAGCTCGAGGCGACGGCGACCTGCCCGGAGCCGGCCAAGGGCACTGGGAGCTCGTGTGCGGTGACGGTGGACCTCGAGGCCGCCTACACCTCACACCTCTCCGCGATCGAGGCGTTCGCCAGACGAATGAGCTGGTACTACGCGAACCCAGGAGACTTTACGGGCTGGGAGTACCTGCTTGAGGGCTACAGCGATGAGTCGATCAGGCTGGCGGCAGCCGAGAACGCACGAGTGTTCCTGGACCGGGCGGGCCTCTGGGTGGGCTATTACCTCGAGAACCCGCATCGATCCAAAACGCCGTTCAGAAAGATGACGGACAGCGAGCGGAACCATGTCACCGAGAGCCTGCGCCGCAAGAGCTCCTTCGCCTGGCCATACCTGGAGCCGACGGTCCTCTACGACAGCCTTTCGACCCAGATCGCCGCCCAGAGCCTCTCCTTGCGGCTCCAGGAGGCCGTCGCCGACCTCGCCGACCTGCAGGGGGCCGCGAACAAGGCCGGCGAAGGCAAGCGGCCGGGCGCCGCCGGCGCGGTCAGCTCCGCAGCCGCGACCTCCGCCGGCAAGCGTCCCCTGCTCGAGCGGCGCTTCAAGCTGCGCAGGGGCAGGCGCAACCACCTCCGCATCCGCCTGCCGCGGGGGGTCGTCCGCACCCTCCTCAAGCGGACGCCCCGCAGGGCGCGGGCGGTCCCGGTCCGCCTCGCATTCACCTTCAAGGCGAAGCCCCGGCCGATCGTACGGATCATCGACTTCCCGCTGCGGATCAAGGAGAAGAGGCGCGGAAAGTAGTTGCGGTCTCCGGGCGGGACTATCGTCCCATCGATGAAGGCTCACCCGCACCGAACTTCAACAGAGCCCGAGCGGGAGCTTGCCGAGGCAACGCGCATCCGGCGGGAGCGTGACCTCGCGCTCGGCATGAGCGAACGTCTCGAGCGGCTCAACGAGCTCTGCAAGCAGGCCTCTCGGATCTCCGGCGAAGCCTCCTCGAAGAGTTGAGATGTTCAATCTGGAGTCCCAGCTGCGGGCGCTGGAGGAGGGCCGAGTCGAATACGTCGTGATCGGCGGGGTGGCGGTCGGCGCCCACGGATACATCCGCGCAACCGAGGATCTCGACATCGTTCCCGATCCCTCTCCCGAGAACCAACGCCGGCTCGCCGAGGTGCTTGGCACGCTCGGCGCGACATTGCCGACGGCCGGGGATCGCCACTTCGATCCCGCGGATGACCTCGCCGCGCTCCAGCGCGGCGAGAACGTGACCGCCGAGACCCCCCACGGCGGCCTCGACATCGTGCAGCGGGCGAAGGGGCTCCCCGGTTACGAGGCGCTGGCCCGCGAGTCGGAGGACGCCGAGCTTCTCGGTGTGCAGGTCTCGATCTGCTCCCTGACCCACCTTCGGCAAATGAAGTCGGCGGCGGCGCGATCGCAGGACCGGGCCGACCTCGACAATCTCCCTGAGCCCTGAGGGGTCCGCAGCTCAATCCTCCAAGTCAGCTCACCGGCGTGCTGGACGGTGTCAGCGGTTGGAAGGGCTGGACCGGGTCGGTCAGCATCGACTTCGGCAATCGCCTGCCGGCGACCGTGGTGATCCTCGAAACGGACGGGAAGGGCCGGCTCCACGTCGGCCGGGCCCAGGGTTCGGGCCTGACGCAGCCCATCCGTGCTGTTCCCCACCGGCATTGCGGTTTGCTACGGAGAGGGGGAATCCCACCGGTGCCGATGCCTCTCGTGAGAGCACCCAGCGAAAGGAAGGTGCGCAGATGAGAATTCGAGACAAGGTGCTTCTGTCTGCTCTGGTGGTCGGAGTGCTTGGGAGCCTTGCCGCCGCTGGGGTGTTCGGGGTGTTCAGCGCCACGACCACCAACGCGGGCAACGAGATCTCCGCAGGCACGGTCGCGCTCAGCGACAACGACGCCGGCTCGGCCATGTACAACTTGAACGGGGCGACGCCGGGAGACACCGCCACGAGTTGCATCAAGGTGACCTATTTCGGGTCACTCAACTCGGACGTGCGGCTGTACTCGCCGGACACCGTCGGAGTGCTCGCGCCGTACGTCGACATGACGATCGAGGAGGGGACCCAATCCAGTTCGACATTCCCCGATTGCACCGGCTTCACGGCGTCCGGAGGGCCGATCTATAGCGGGACGTTGACCAACCTGGTGGCGACGCACTACAGCTTCGCGACCGGGATCGACACGGACCCGTTCGGCTTGGCCGACTGGAACCAGGGCGATTCGGCGGTCTACCGCTTCACCGTGACCCTGCGGAGCAGCACACCGCAGAGCGTAGAAGCACAGACCACGGGTGAGCACCACTTCGCCTGGGAGGCCCAGAACAACTAGGGGTCCGGCCCAGCACACCCGCCACGGAGGGCCGGCCGCACTGTCGGCCCTCCGATGAACTTGGAGGCTCAGATGGGATCGATCCGATGGGAGCGAGCGGCCCGGTTGATTGGCGGCGTCCTCGGACTCGGCCTCGCAGTCCTGGTCGCCTACACGGGGCGCCCGGAGGCGAGTCCCGGACCGCCGCCGCCGGCAGCAGCGTCGGCCCGCTTCACGGTCGCGTTGACCGGCGAGTTCGCGGTCACGCCGGTGGCGCCCCGCCCGTTCCTGGTCGCGGACTCGCTCACTGCCGGCGGGCGAGGGGCGACGGGGAGCTTCCTGATCCAGAACCAGACCGGTCGTACGATGGCGGTCGACTTCCATGCGCAATCCACCTCGAGGTCGCTCGGCCGCCTGCTGCGGGTCCAGCTCGAGGGCGGTGGGAAGCGGCTCGCCGAGGCGACGCTGGCAGGCGTGGTGCGCCGCGGCACGGCGCTCCTGAGACTTCCGCCCGGGGCCCGGCGCCGGCTCGAACTTCGGGTATGGATACCCGCCGGCGCCGGCGGGCACCAGGACCGGCGGGCCGAAGTCTCGCTGGTCCCGACCTGGCGGGAGAGCTAGCGATGGCCGCCCGGGGAAGCGTGATCGCCCGCTGCGCCTGGATCGGCTCTCTCTGGATCGGGATCGGCTTCACGATCGGCGCACTGCTCGCTGCGGTGGCGCCGCTCGCAGTCGGCGATCAACCTCTGATCGTTCGCTCCGCCAGCATGGCCCCGGCGGTCGACGCCGGAGACGTCATCGTCACCAGGCCGATCGAACCGCTTGCGGCGCGGATCGGCGACATCGTCACCTTCCGCGATCCTGACGGCAGCGGGCGGCTCCTCAATCACCGCGTCCGCGCGCTTCACCGGGCTGGGAATCGGGTCGAGTTCACGACGCAGGGCGACGCCAACACCGCTCAGGAGCACTGGACGGTCCCGGTCGGCGGCCGCATCGGTCGGGACGTCTACCGGTTGCCGATGCTCGGCTATCCGCTGGTCTGGATCCAAACCCCCGCTGGGCGCATCGGCCTGATCGTGATTCCGGCGCTGCTGCTCGGGGCATTCACCCTGGCTCGGATCTGGAGACCGCAACCGGGAGGGGCGGGCGGCGATGCGTAGGCGCAAGCTGGCAATGATCGCCTTGCTCGCAGCTCTGCTCGGTCTCACGGCCGTGTGCGGGAGCGTCTGGGGAGCCTTCTCGGCAGAGACCATCAACGCCGGCAACGAGGTGATCGCCTCGGCCGACTGGAGCCCGCCGGAAGTCACCTCTTCGGTGATCGCCAAGACTCAGGGCGGTACGCCGGGCTTCATCCGTCAGGGGGGGACCTACTTCGTCTACGCGAACGCAATCGACGCGGGAAGTCCCGCCAGCGGGGTCGCGAGCGTCAGCGGCGACCTCAGCACGATCTCGACCGGAATGGCATCCGCCCCGCTGGCTCCGGGCTCGTTCTCGATCGGCGAACACGACTACACCCACCGAGGCGCAAGCCTGACCGCCAGGAACCCGCTCGCCGCGGGAACGTATTCGTACTCCCTGAGCGCCACCGACAACGACGGAAACAGCGCAACCCGGACCGGGCTCACCGTGGTCGTCGACAACACCGCCCCGACCGCCTCAACCGTGCAGACCGCGAACAAGGCCGGTGGCATCGCCGGCCGGCCCGAGATCGGCGACACGATCACCTTCACCTTCAGCGAGCCGATCGACCCCAAGTCGGTCCTCTCGGGTTGGACCGGAGCCGCGACGAGCGCGGTCGTTCGCATCGGGGACAACTCGTCCAGCTCCAACGACGGTCTGACGGTCTTCAACGCCGCCAACACGGCGGCGCTCCCGTTCGGCACCGTGAACCTGGGGCGAAACGACTACGTCTCGGCGAACGCGACATTCGGTGTGAGCGGCACCAAGTCGACGATGGTTCAGAGCGCGAGCACGATCACGATCACGCTCGGCACCGCCTCGAGCGGCCCGAGAACGGCCAGTTCGAACGGGACGATGGTCTGGTCTCCTTCGAGTTCGGCGACCGATCGCGCCGGCAACCCGATGAGCACCTCCTCAGCGACCGAGTCCGGATCCGCGGACAAGGAGTTCTGAGCGGTGCGCGGCGGGAACCACAGCCGGCGCACGGGGGTTCTCATGGCTGCGGTCCTAGCCATGCTCGCCTCGATCATCTGCCTCGCGGTCGCCAACCGGACGTCCTCGGCCAAGCCGCGAACCGTCGCCTTCGTCAGCGGTGCGTTCTCCCTGGCGGACTCCAAGGACGGCGGAGCCATTCTCACGGTGTCGAACATGGGACCGGGCGACTCGGTCACCGGCACGGTGACTATCCGGAACACCGGCACCGGCACCGGCGCGCTGGCGCTCTCGATGATGAACCTCACGGACTCCCCCGGCGTCAACCACGGGGCCCTGTCCGGTGCTCTGGGTCTGCAGCTGACGGATATCACCCACGGCTCCGATGCGGCGGTCTACAGCGGCGGGCTGGGCGCGATGCCCGAGCAGCGCCTGGTGACCCTTTCCGCAGGCGATGCCAGGACCTATCGGTTCACGGTGGACATCGCCGACCACGGTAGTCCCGGCTCGGCCGCCGGCGGCGACAACGCCTTCCAGGGGGCCTCGGCACGTGTCGACTACAGATGGACGCTGAGTCAGGCGGCGGGGGGCCGCTGTCAATCCCGGGTGGAGGGCGGCCCCGGACCCAACCGCCTGATCGGCACCGAGGGCGGCGACCTGATCTTCGGCCGGGCGGGGCCCGATCGGATCAAGGGCCTCGGCGGGCCCGACTGCATCATGGGCGGCCCCGCGTCCGACCACCTCTTCGGTGGCAGCGGAAGCGACCGCCTGGAGGGAGGACGCGGCCGCGATCGGATCTGGGGTGGACCGGGGTCCGACGTCATTATCGCCCGCGGCTCGAGGCGGGACTGGATCCGTTGCGGTGACGGCGCGGACACGGCGGTCGTCGATCGCCGCGACCTGACATTCAGCTGCGAAACCGTCAGGCGCCAGAGCCCTGAGGGGTCCGCAGCTCAATCCTCCAGGTAGCGGGGCTCGGCGAAGACCCGGCGCACGATCGGCTCGAAGTGCTCGAGCGGCAGCGATTCGTATGCCGGGTCGAAGCAGTTCTGGTCGTATAGCTCGCAGAACTCGGCGCAGTCGTCGAACCACTCGTGTCCGCGGAAGCGCTCGCGGGCGTCTGGGTCCTCGCCGGAGGCGCGGCCGTAGTGGAACTGCTGGAAGACCCCGTGGTGCTTGACGATCCAGCAGATCCGCGGCTCGACGTAGGGCCGCAGGATGGCGGCGACCATCTCTCCGTGGGTGTAGGGCGCCAGCTCGTCGCCGATGTCGTGCAGGAGCGCCGCCGCGACGTACTCCTCGCCGCGGCCGTCGCGCAGCGCCCGCGTCGCCGACTGCAGCGAGTGCTCGCAGCGGGAGACCTGGTAGCCGCCGAAGGAGTGCTCGAGTGCCGCCACCGCAGCGAGCAGCCGGCCGGGCAGCTCGCCGAGGTAGCCCTCCTCCTCACGGGCGAGCAGGGCGTAGTCCTCCGGGGTTCCCTCCGACATGCTGGTGAAGCTGACCGTGTCCATCAGTCCGGCACCCCTCAGCTCCACGGGTACGGGCTCTGCGACACCGGGTGAAGCTCGCCCGTGGAGAAGCGCTCGTAGCGGAACGGGCGCAGCAGGGTGGAGTGCTCTCCCTGCAGCTCTCTGGCGATCTCGCGGCCGACGGCGATCATCTTGTAGCCGTGGTTGGAGTCAGCGGCGACATAGACGTTGGGCCGCATCCGGTCGAAGACGGGGAAGTTGTCGGCGGTGAAGGCGCCGGCGCCGCCGGAGCGGACCTGGCGGTAGAGGGGTCGGCATCCTTCGAAGCGCTCCATGCAGTGCGAGAGGGCTGCGCACCAGAGGTCGGGGAAGCCGTCCTCGACGCTGCCGGTCGGGTAGGGATCGACCTCGAAGTTCTCCCCCACGGTCAGGGGCTGGGCGCCGCCCTGGACCGAGTCGCGGTCGGGCTTGACGTAGATGCCCCACTGCTCCTCGCTGATCAGCCGGCCTCGGTCGTCGCGCAGCGGCTGGTCCGAATCGACGTGGAGGACCGGCGAGGTGCGCCCGCCGGCGGCGTCGAGGGTCGAGGGAGGCATTTCGACCTCCCCCTCCTGCAGGTACCAGAAGGTCCACATCGGCACGTCCTGCTCGAGGCTGCCATCGGGATGGCGCACGTCGAGGTGGTCGGGCAGGCCGAGCATCTCCCACAGCTGCGGGATCCAGGGGCCGACGGCGACCACGACCTGCTCGACCTCCACCGGCCCGGCGCTCGTCTCCACCCTGCTGACCGCGCCGGAGCCGTCGAGCTCGAATCCCGTCACCTCGACCCCTTCGGCGACGCTCGCCCCCGCCGCCCGCGCCTTGTCGGCGAGCCCCCGCATCGACTCGAGGTTGAAGGCGAAGCCCCCGGCGTGCTCGTGTAGGCAGGCGGTGAGTCCCGGCGCCCGCCAGTCGGGAAAGAGCCCGCGCATGTGCGCGGCGACCGCGTCGGCTCCGGTGTGCAGCTCCGAGGGGTAGCCGATCCGCTGCTGGCGCTCGAACACCTCGGCCAGCTCGGGCTCCTGGGCCGCCGGGCCCAGCGCCACGTAGCCAGAGCCGTGGTAGTGGAGCGACTCGGGATCCGATTCCCAGATCTCCACGCAGGCCGCCATCAGTTCCGACATCGCCGGCTGGAAGTAGTTGTTGCGGATCACGCCGCAGGCGATCCCCGATGCGCCGGCCCCGACCGTGGACTTGTCGAGGACGAGCGCGTCCTCTCCCGCCTGCGCCAGGTGCCAGGCCGTGGAGAGACCGTGGACGCCGGCTCCGACGATCAGGTGACGCGCCGATTCCGGGACGCTCGCCATCGCCCTCAGTGCTCGGGCGGCTCCCAGCCCTCGAGCACCGGCGGCCTCCAGTCCCTGCCGACGACGGCCGAGCCCTCGACCCAGGGGCCGAGCTCGGGCTGGGGGAATTTGGCGTGGGCATGCTTGAGGCGGATGCCGTAGGAGTTGCCCGACGTCAGGTGGGCGATCAGGACCTTGCGGGCGATCTCGTCCTCGCGGCCCCCCGGGATCGGGAAGTAGATGCGCAGGAACGAGTTCGAGTAGCGATCGAACACCGCGGGCGTGCCCTCCTCCTCGAGCAGCTCGACGTCCTCGAGCCAGTTGAGGTCCTTGCCCGGGGTGGCCGCCCCGAGGTCGATGTCCTCGACGAGCGAGATGTCCTCCTGGTAGGGGAAGCGCTTTCCCGAGAGGTATTCGGCGTCGATCGAGACGATCTTCTCGGGCTCTCGCACCTCGTCGGCGCGGGTCACTTGCGATCCTCCGCGCCCGTGCCCGCAGGGGCCGGCAGGTAGTCCACCGGGTTCTCGAGGTAGTTGTCGAGCAGGGTCCTGATCTCCTCCAGCGCCCGCTCCTCGCTGACGCCGGGGGTGTAGTCGGTGCCCGCCAGCGGCACCCGTGCCATCGCCGAGGCCTCGACCGTGAGCGCCGCCAGGTCCTCGGGCTCGAGGTTGTGTACGTCGGTCTTGCCGCATGCCCGGGCCAGCATCTGCACCTCGAGCGTGAGGGTGTGGAGAAAGTTGAAGACCCGCTGGGCGGCCTCGTCGACATTGAGGCGCTTGCGCAGCTCGGCGTCCTGGGTCGTGATCCCGACCGGGCAGCGTCCGGTGTGGCAGTGGTAGCACTGGCCCGCCGGCACCCCCACCGTGCCCTCGTAGTCGGTGACGCCGGGGATCTCCTTGTTGCAGTTGAGCGCCATCAGCGCCGAGTGGCCGATCGCGATCGCGTCGGCGCCCAGCGCCAGACACTTGGCGATGTCGCCGCCGTTGCGGATGCCGCCGGCGACGACGAGGTCGACCTCGTCGGCGAGTCCGACGTCCTCCAGCGCCCGGCGCGCCTCGGGGATCGCGGCCATCAGGGGGATTCCCGTCTCCTCGGCGGCTATGTGGGGGCCGGCTCCGGTTCCGCCCTCGGCCCCGTCGAGGTAGATGATGTCGGGACCGCACTTGGCCGCCATGCGGACGTCGTCGTAGACGCGGGCGGCGCCGAGCTTGAGCTGGATCGGCACCTCGTAGTTGGTCGCCTCGCGGGTCTCCTGCACCTTCAGCGAGAGGTCGTCGGGCCCGAGCCAGTCGGGGTGGCGCGCCGGCGAGCGCTGGTCGATGCCGGCCGGCAGCGACCGCATCTCGGCCACCTGCTCGGTCACCTTCTGTCCCATCAGGTGCCCGCCGAGGCCGACCTTGCAGCCCTGGCCGATGAAGAACTCGACCCCGTCGGCGAGCATCAGGTGGTGGGGGTTGAAGCCGTAGCGGCTCTGGATCACCTGGTAGTACCACTTGGTCGAGAGGTCGCGCTCGGGCGGGATCATCCCGCCTTCGCCCGAGCAGGTGGCGGTGCCGGCCATCGAGGCGCCCTTCGCCAGCGCCATCTTCGCCTCCAGCGAGAGCGCGCCGAAGCTCATCCCGGTGATGTAGACGGGGATGTCGAGCTCCAGCGGCTTCTTGGCGAAGCGGCTGCCGAGCACCGTCTTCGTCTCGCACTTCTCGCGGTAGCCCTCGATCACGAACCGGGTCAGGGTGCCCGGGAGGAAGATCAGCTCGTCCCAGTGGGGGATCTTCTTGAACATCGAGAACCCGCGCATCCGGTAGCGGCCGAGCTCGGCCTTCATGTGGATGTCGTCTATTACCTCCGGGGTGAAGATCCGGCTGCGGCCGAGCGTCTCACGGTCGCTTGGGGCATTTTCGTCGGCCATCGTGATCCCCTATCTCAGAGCACCAGCTTGCGCTCGCTGGGCTCGAGGTTGTCGTAGTTGTAGAGCTTCTTGCCGCAGACGAACTTGCGCAGCTGCGGGGGGTCGCCCAGCCCGTAGTTGGCGAACTTGCGCTCGACCAGCTCGGTGTCGGAGTCATTCCACTCGCCCTCGACGCAGTCGATCCCGAGCGAGGCGACCTCGCCACCGACGTAGATGGTGCCGTCGTACATCGAGTCCCCGAGGCCCGGGCCGACGTCGCCGCAGATGATCTGGCGGCCGCGCTGCATCATGAAGCCGGTCATCGAGGCGGCGTTGCCGAGCACCAGAATCGTGCCCCCCTTCTGGTCGATCCCGGTGCGGGCGCCGACGTCGCCCTTGACGACGAGGTCGCCGCCGCGAAGCGCCGCCCCGGCCAGCGACCCGGCGTTACTCTCGATCACGACCGTGCCCGACATCATGTTCTCGGCCACCGACCAGCCGACCCGCCCGGTGATCTCGACCTCGGGTCCGTCGATCAGCCCGCAGCCGAAGTAGCCGAGGCTGCCCTCGAAGCGGATCCGGCAGCGGGCCAGGATTGCCACCCCGAGAGAGTGCCGCGCGCTGGGCTCCCGCACGGTGACGTCCCTGACGCCCCGTTCATAGATCAGCCAGCGCAGCTCGGCGTTGATCTTGCGCGTGGTCAGCTCAGCGGCGTCGAGCACGGCCTTCTCGCCGTCGATCCTCGAGGTCTTCGGGACCTCCTCGTCGAGCTCGACCAGCCCGCGCTCGTCCATCTTCGGAGCGTTCGGCTCGCTCACCTGGTCCATACGCGCACCTCGCCCTCGTAGGGGTCGTTGGTCTCGATCTCGCGCTCGAGCACCTGGCGGATCGCGATCTCCTCCGAGGCCAGCGCCACCAGGTCGTCGCCCTCGTAGAGCACCAGCGGCTTCGCGCCCAGCTCGTCCTTGGCGACGCCGAGGGCGTCCTCGGTGACGCACATATAGGTGAAGACGCCGTCGAGGTCGTCCAGGCTCTGCCGCATCGCCTCCTCCAGGGAGAGCCCCTTGCTCATCTGCTCGGCCAGGTAGACGGCGATGATCTCCGAGTCGCACTCCGACTGGAAGCGGTGGCCGGAGCGCTGAAGCCGCCGCCGCCAGTCGTGGAAGTTGGTCAGCTGGCCGTTGTGGACGACGGCGACGTCGGGGAAGGGGTAGGCCCAGTAGGGATGGGCGTTGGCGATGTCGACATCGGACTCGGTCGCCATCCGCGCGTGGCCGATCGCGTGGGTACCGACGTAGTCGGAGAGCCCGTACTCGGCGGAGACGGTCTCGGCGTCGCCGAGGTCCTTGACGATCTCCAGCGAGCGCCCGAGCGATAGCACCTCGGTATGGCGCACCCGCTCGACCGCGTCCACCAGCTGCTTCAGGTCCCCGTCGAAGCCGAAGGTGATGGTCATCGTGCGGGGGGTGCCCTTGATCTCGACGATCTCGGCTCCGGCGGAGCGCATGCGGTTCTCGACCTGGTCGCGCTGGCGCTGGACGCGCTGGGCGAGCTCGGCGTCGTCGTCGGCCGCCTCGCTCAACTTCACGTGCATGACGTTGGTGTCGGTGGCGCCCCGGTAGAGCGCGTACCCGGTCGAGTCGGGCCCCCGGTGCTTCATCGCCTGGAGCATCGCGGTCATGTCACGCCCGACCTGGTGCTGGCCGGCGCCGTTCCGGTAGATGATCCCGGCTATCCCGCACATCGGCGGCCTCCCGCTGCGCTCACGGCAGCACCTCGAGGTACTGCTCCCGCTCCCAATCGGTGACGGCGGCGAGGTAGCGTTCCCACTCGTCGCGCTTGAAGTGCATGAAGACGTCGTAGAGGCGCCCGGGCAGCGCACCGCGGACGACCTCGTCGGCCTCGAGGGCCTCGAGGGCCGCCCCGAGGTGGTCCGGGACGCGCTCGAACTCGGCGCCCTCGGCCAGCAGGTCATAGGTGTTGCGCTGTTGCGGGGGGCCGGGATCGAGCTCGCGCCGGACCCCGTCGAGGCCCGCCGTCAGCAGCGCGGCCTGGGTCAGGTAGGGGTTGCAGGCGGAGTCGACCCCCCGGAACTCGAAGCGGCCGCCGCTGGCCACCCGCACCGTGCAGGTGCGGTTCTGCCAGCCGTAATTCTTGTAGACGGGGGCCCAGAAGCCGAAGTCCCACATCCGCTTGTAGGAGTTGACCGTCGGGGAGCCGACGCAGACAAGCGCCCGGAAGTGATCGAGGATCCCGCCCATGAACCGCCGGCCGATCTCAGACAGCTGCGCCGGTCCGTCGGGGTCATGAAAGACGTTGTTGCCGGCATCGTCCACCAGGGTGAAGTGATGGTGGTGCCCGTTGGCCGAGACGCCGGTGAACGGCTTCGGCATGAACGACGCGTGGAGGCCATGGTTGCGACCGGCGGCGGTGCAGATCTGCCGGTAGGTGGTGATGTTGTCGGCCGTTCGCAGCGCCCGGTCGAAGCGGAAGTTGAGCTCGAGTTGGCCTGGGGCGTCCTCGTGGTCGCCGTAGCTCATGTCGAGGCCCATAGCCTTGCCGTAGCCGACCACGTCGAGGATCACCGGCCGCAGCTGCTCGAACTGGTTGATGTGGTAGCAGAGGGGCTTGGTCACGCCCTCCGGCTCCTGGCCCGCCTCGGGGATCTTCATCCACATCATCTCCGGCTCGATCCCGCAGAGGAAGGTGTAGCCGAGCTCGGACTCGACGTCGTGGGCTATCCGCTTCAGATTCTGACGCGGGTCGGCGTCGAGGAGCTCGCCTGTCTCGGTGTCGTAGCAGTCGCAGTAGACCCGCGCCACCCGCGGGTCCCAGGGCAGCCGGGTGAAGGTGTCGAGGTCCGCCATCGCCGCCAGCTCGGACTCCTCGGGGCCGAAGCCGATGTAGTTGTCCTGACGATCGGTGAGGAGGTCGGCCGTGGCGCCGTAGACGAGCTGATAGCCGCGCTCGGCCACCTGTGGGAACCAGCTGGCAACCACGCCCTTGCCGTTGATGTGGCCGGTGATCGATACCTGCTGGAAGAAGACGTACTCGATCCCCTCCCGCTCGATCTCAGCTGCGATCTCGGCGATCCGCTCCGCCCGGCCGGGAGCGTTCCGCGCCTCCTCGAGCGTCTTCGGCGGCGGCTCGATCCTGGGGGACTCCAGGATCTTCTGCACCTCGCCCGACGCTTCGGACTTCTTCGCTGCCGCCACTGTCCGCCTCCTTTCGGCCCGGCCATCACCCGGCCCGGGCGACTACGACGCTCTCCTCGGCCCTGTAACAGCCGGTCCGTACCCACTATATGCGAGCGCTGGACAAAAAGGTACAAAGCACCGCGCCCTCATCTTGGCGCGCCGGCGAGGTCGAGCCAGTTGGCGAAGAGCCGGCGGGCGGCGGGGTGCAGCTCGGCCGCGCGCCGCTCGATCTCGGCGAGGAAGGCCGCACCATTCTCCTCGCCCAGGGTGGCCGCCAATGAGCGCCTGTAGGCCG
This sequence comes from uncultured Actinomycetes bacterium, assembly GCA_963840235.1. GTDB lineage: Bacteria > Actinomycetota > Thermoleophilia > Solirubrobacterales > 70-9 > JBBRHQ01. Next base: position 159,436 of record CAWIYC010000008.1, on the reverse strand, counting down.
GGACCTCGGCCCACTGCCTCGCCATCTCGGCGGTGACCTCGAGGTGGAACTGGACACCGTAGGCCCGCTCACCCCAGCGGAACGCCTGGTTGGGCGCCAGCGGCGAGGAGGCCAGCCGTATCGCGCCTTCGGGGAGCTCGAGGGTGTCGCCGTGCCACTGCAGCGAGACCAGCGGCTCCTCCACTCCGGCGAAGAGCGGGTCGGCCCTGCCCTCGGCGGTGAGCTCGACCGGGAGCAGGCCGACCTCGGCCCGCTCGAGCGGCTTGACTCTGGCGCCGAGTGCGGCGGCGAGGAGCTGCACGCCGAGGCAGACGCCGAGGAAGGGGCGGCCGGCCTCGACCGCGTCGCGCACCAGTCGCTTCTCCAGGGCCAGCCAGGGATGCTCTGCGTCGTCGCCTGCGCCCATCGGGCCGCCCATCGCCACCACCGCGTCGAACTCGCGCCAGTCGCGAAGCGCCTCGCCCTCGTCCAGCTCGACCGCGACCGCCTCGACCCCCCGTTCGCGCATCACCTCGGAGAAGACGCCGGGATGCTCGCAGGCGATGTGCTGGAGGACGAGCACACGCATTCGATCAGCCGGGCGGAGGTTTCACGGGGGCATTTGTCGTTAGGGGCCGGACCCCGATCTCTGCTTGGCACTGTCGCGGGCCCGCTGGCGATTGACCTTGGTCACCTCGCCGGTCTTGGCGTCGACGTAGACCTGCGCCAGGTTCACGAGGCGATCGCCCTTGCTTGACGAGAAGACGACGATCCAGAACGGCTGGGTTTCCAGGCCCTGGCGCAGCAGGCGGATGGTCGTGCTGTCGGGCCTGAAGTTGATCTGGCTGCGTGCGGTCGCGACTGCCTCGTCCTGACTGACCTTGATCTGCGACTGCTGGCAGCTGCGGGAGACGAGGAAGGTGAGACCGATCACGGCCAGGAGCACCGCGACCCGCGGCCAGGTGGGAGCCCTGCGCTCCGAGGAGCGGCTCGCCTCCCGGACGCCGACGTCGTCCAGGGCCTTCAACTCCAAGGGTGCCGCGGCTCAGGCCGTGGGACGGAACTCGACCCCGATGTTGGTGCCAAAGATGACGATCAGCACGATGATCACACAGATGATCGAGAACGCGAGCATTCCGTACTCGAACGCCTTGACGTGCGTCTGCTTCTCGGGGAATTCGACCTGCTTGCCGTTCATGGTCTCAGCTCTGCCTCCTCGGCCGCTGCTGCGGCCGCATCGGGTGTACCGCCGCGGCTTCGGGTTGCGGCGTAGGCGATCAGGCGCCGGTTCTCGTAGACGATCCAGCCGATCAGGATCAGCACCATGACCACGATCCCGACCCAGGTGAGGACGTAGTAGGCGGTGGTCGCCGCCTGCCCGTCGGGACCGTAGGTCGAGCCGGGGCCGAAGGTCATGAAGCCCGCGCACTGCTCGTAGCGGGCGCCGACGATGAAGTCGGCGACGTCATCGGCCGGTGTCGCCCCCTGCAGATGCTGGACGCAACTGGGCGCGCTGTCGATTATCGCTGGCATACGGCCACCTTACCTTTCGGTGTCGCGCTCTCGCCGGGCCTCATCTGACCAGCTCCTTCAGCGCTTCGGCCTGGACCCTGTCGGTGGGCACCCGGGTCCCATCGGGCTCGATCATCATGTCCTCAGCGTGGGCGAACTCGGGCACGTGGATGTCCGGTTCGTACTCGGCGATGTCGAGTCCGTCGAGCTCGACCTCGGGCGGCACGCGCAGAAGGTTCATCTTCTTCAGAACCCAGGAGGCGAACCAGCCGGTGAGGAACCCGAGCGGGACGAAGGTGGCGAGACCGATCAGCTGGCCCCAGATCGAGGAGTCGACGTTGTTGAGCCCGGTCGGGTAACCGGCTGCGAACACCCCGACCCAGATGATCCCCATGAAACCTGAGAATCCGTGGACCGCCACGGCGCCGACGACGTCGTCGACCCGCATCTTGTTCTCGACCCAGTTGCCGACCCAGACGCACATGACAGCGGACACCATCGCGATCAGGTAACCGAGCGTCGGCGCATAGACATCGGCGCCGGCGGAGACGCTGATGACGCCGGCTAGCCCTCCGGACACGGTCCAGAAGGGGTCGCCCCGTGAGGCGAAGTAGCCCCCGGTGAAGCCGCCTGCGAAGCCGAAGGTGATGATCATTGCGATCGAGCCCAGGGTGGTCGGACTGAGGTAGATATTGGCCCAGCCCGGGACCACGGTCGAGACGATCACCAGGCAGGCGGCGTAGAAACCGTAGAAGCCGGTGAAGATCAGCATCAACCCCATCAGGGTCATATGGATGTTGTGGGGTCTGAAGGTTCGCGCCAGGCCTTCCTTGGTGTACTTGCCTATCCGCGGCCCGAGATTGAAGAGCACGCCCAGCGTGAAGGCGCCTGAGACGCCGTGGACTACTGCGGAGGCGATCGAGTCGTGGAAGCCGAAGCGGAGCGTCAGCCATCCGCCCGCGCTCCATCCCCAGGCGGCGTCGAGGATCCAGACGGCCGAGCCGAGCAGTACGGCGAGGATCAGATAGGCGGAGAGCCTCACCCTCTCGAGCAGGGCTCCGGACATGATCGAGGCCGTCGTCCAGGAGAACAGGAGGAAGGCGAGGAAGAAGATCAGGTTGATGTTGTTGGTCAGGTTCGGGCCGAAGGCGTCGGACCAGGGAATGCCGCCCTGGCAGGCGACACTGGTGAAGTCGCTCGAGTTCGGGCCGATCGGCAGGCCGGGCTGGTTGCAGTTATAGATCCACCAGCCGAAGTAGTAGAAGCTCGGCGTGACCACGGCGATCGTGAGGATGTTCTTCATCGCCGTCGCCAGCGCGTTCTTGCGGCGGGCGACACCCGTCTCGTAGGTCATGAAGCCCACGTGGATGAGCCACATGAGCACGACGGTGAAGAAGTAGAACTGCTCGCCGAGGATCGCGCCGTCGAGGACCTGGCCGTCGGTGATCGTCTTCACGGCGTCCTGGACCTGCGTCTGGGCGATCAAGGCGTGCGTCATCGCTTCATCCCTCCTCGCCCCCGCTGGCGGGGGCGGCCGTCATCGCAATGGTTTCGCGTGCCACCAACGGTCGCCAACATATCCCCAGGCGGAACGCCCACACAATGGGCAATTCACACATATTTTTCCCGTGGGGACAGTGCGTTCCACACATTTGGGTTTCTTCCGCAGGGCGGGATACGATGAGCCCCCGGTCCCGAGGAAACGGAGGAGATCTTGGCGCTGCAATCGGTGGCGACGCCGCAGCCGGTGGTCGAGGAGGGAGACGATCTACGCCGCGCCCGGCGCGAGAACGAGACCCTCTACGCGGTCATCAAGACGGTCTCGTCCTCGCTCGACCTCGACCGCGTCCTCGGTGCGATCGTCGAGATCGCAACCGACGCGACCCGCTGCCACGCGGCCTTCATCTACTTCCTCGAGGGCGAGCGGCTGGTCCTGAGAGCGGCCTCGCCGCGCTATTCGGACTTCGTCGGCAAGCTCGGGTTCGGCGTCGACGAGGGCCTCGCCGGTTGGGTCGCGCGCACCAAGACCCCCGAGTTCATCCCCGAGAACGCGATGGCCGACCCGCGGATGAAGTACATGGCCGAGCTCGAGGAGGAGAAGTTCCAGTCGATGGTCGCGGTGCCGATCCTCGCCAAGTCCGGCGACGTGATCGGGGTCGCCGTCCTCCACACAGCGGCTCCGCGCGAGTTCGACGACGAGGTCCTCAACTTCCTCGTCCACACCGCCTCGCTCGTTGCCGGCGCGATCGAGAACGCGCAGCTCTATGAGGAGACCCGCCGGCGGGTGCAGGCGCTGACGACACTCACAGGACTGAGCCAGGCATTGGCGGCGGTGACCCTGCGCGAGGACCTCTATGAGGCGGTCACCAGCGGTGCCCGCGAGCTGCTCGGCGCCGATGCCTGCCAGATCTACCGGCTCGATGTCGAGGGCGACGAGCTGAAGCTCGTGGGCGCCGATCCCGACGGCGCCCCGGCCCCGAGCCCGCGGCCCGGGGGGGCTGGCCTGGTGCTCGACCTGATGCGGCGGGCAAACGGGCGCGGGCGCGGGGGGCGGCGCCGGGTCGCTCACGAGCTCTGGCCCGGCGTTGATGAGAACGCCCTTCTCGCTGCGCCGCTCGTGGCCGGTGACGAGCAGCTCGGAATCCTCTGCTGCCTCGCACACCGCCGGCAGTTCACAGATGAGGACGCAGAGCTTCTGGGCGCGGTCGCAAACCAGACCGCGGTCGGGCTGAAGAAGGCCGAGCTGATCGAGCGGCTGACTTCGGAGAACCTGGTCAAGGACATGTTCGACGCGCTCGCTGCGGGGTCCGTCGGGGCTGCCGAGGCGAAGGCGGGCGAGGCGGGTTGCGACCTGACCCGGCCGCATCTCTTTCTCCACCTCGAGCCCGCCCCCGGGGCTGCCGACACGGCACCGGCGTGGCCGGAGCTTGCGGGCAGGCTCGAGGCCCAGCTGCGGCGGCTGAACCTGCGTGCCTTCATCGACTCGCGCCACGACCGGGTGCGCGCGCTGGCCTCACTGCCGGTCGAGCGGGAAGTGACGGTCGAGGAGCTGCGGTGCGCCTGCGAGCCGCTCGTCGCAGAGCAGGGACTGGTGATGGGGCTGAGCGACCTCGATCGCGGCGCCGCCAGCGCCCGGCGGCGCATGCGGGAGGCGGCCGACGCTGCGCGCATCGGCCGCTCGCTGGCGGATGAGGGCGGAGCGGTCTCCTACGAGCAGCTCGGCGCCTACCGTTACCTCGTCCACCTCGAGCTCGACGACGCGCCCCGCGACCGCTATCACCAGTCGGTGCAGGAGCTGATCTCCTACGACCGCCGCCGGGGCGCCCGCCTGATCGAGACCCTGGAGCAGTTTCTCGCTGACCGGGGCAGCGTCACCGCCAGTGCCCGCGCCCTCTACGTCCACCCGAACACGGTCCGCCAGCGGCTCGAGCGGATCGAGCGGGTCGCCGGCCTGGACCTTGGCAGCGAGGACCTGCTCTCCCTGGAGCTTGCGCTGAAGCTGGTCCGGCTTCACAACCTGCGGGCCGAGAAGGAGTAGAGGATGTGTCTAGGCGTGCCTGCGGCGACGGCGAACCGCCAGCCAGATCCAGAAGACGGCGAAGCCGACCACGTTGAAGAGCAGCACGAACAGCACCCACCAGGCCTTGATCAGGAAGGGGAGGTCGGTTTCCTTGGCCAGCTCGTAGCCGGCCAGGTAGGCCATCACCACCAGCGTCAGCAGCAGGATCGGCGGGACATTGCCGGTGAGGATGAAGAGCATCATCGTCGCCGTCATCCTATTCGGACGACGGCGCTGCGCCGCCTTCGGTGGGCCGGCCGTTGAGCATCAGGGCCAAGCTCTACGCGGCGATCGTGCTGACGATCCTGGGGCCGCTTGCCACGACCGCGGTGGCCCTCAGCGGGATGTCGGAGATGGGGGCCCGCTTCGACGAGGTCCGCGAGCGCGCCGCGGCCGAGTCGATCGCCCGCGAGCTGAAGTTCGCGATCACCGACGTCAACGGGTGGCAGACCGCCTACGGCTATGACAACGGGGCCTCCAGGCCCCGGTTCCTGAGCTCGGTGGCGGCCCTGAGGGAGGACTTCCGCACCGCCTCCGGGAAGCTGACTGGGGCGGATGAGCAGGTTCTGCTGCGGCGCCTCGAGCGCCAGTTCGGGGGGTTCATGCGGCTCGACGCGATCGCCTGGAAGCGGCTCCAGGCGGGAGAGACGGAGGCGGTTCGGAGGATCTTCCTCGGGCCCGAGATCAGGCAGTTCCTGGCGACGGCAGCTACCGCCGAGAAGCTCGCCGGGCTTGAGGCCCGGAGCGCCACCGTCTCGCAGACCGACTTCGACAACGCACGCGACGACGCCCGCAAGCGCCTGATCGCAGTCGCCCTCGGCGCGGCGCTGGTGATCGTCCTGCTGCTGGTCACGGCCAACGACGTCGCCCGGATGGCGCTGGAGGGAGAACGCCGCGCCCGTGGCGACGCGGCGGACAGCAGCGAGTCCACGTGACCCAGGACGTCCTCCTGACGCTGAGCCTGTTGCTCAGCGGGGCCCTGGCCGCCCGCTTCCTGGCGAGCCTGATGCGGGTGCCGGAGATGCTCTTGCTGGTGGCGGTCGGTGCCCTGCTCGGACCATCGGTCCTGGATGTCATCGACGTTCCCCTGCAGTCGATCGGTGCCCAGTTGATCTTCACCCTCGGGGTCTCCCTGATCCTCTTCTACGGCGGGCTCAACCTCTCGGTCACGGTGCTGCGCAGGGTCTGGGTCGGGCTGGGAATGCTGGTCCTTCCGGGGGTGATCCTGACCGCGGCGGTGACCGGGGCCGCGGCCCATTTCGCTTTCGGCCTGCCCTGGACGGCGGCGTTGCTGATGGGCGCGGTGCTGTCGCCCACCGATCCCGCGATCCTGATCCCGCTCTTCGTCCGGTCCCGGCTGAGGCCGAAGGTGGCGCAGACGGTCGTCGCCGAGTCGGCCTTCAACGACCCGACCGGCGCGGTGCTGGCGCTGGCCTTCGCGGGGGTCCTGATCAGCGGCGACTCCTCGATCGCGACGCCGGCGGCGGACTTCGCCGGTCAACCTCGCGATCAGCACCGTGATCGGGATCGTCGCCGGGGTGCTGCTGGCCGCGACCATCTCCAGCCGGCGAACCGGGAATCTGGCGCGAGTCCGCGGCTGCGGCGGTGCTGACGGTGGTCACGATCAGCTACTTCTCGCTCGACTCGGCCGGCGGCAGCGGCTATCTCGGCTCCTTCCTCGCCGGCCTCATCGTCGGCAACATGGAGCAACTGGGCCTGGCGATGCACTCCGAGCACGAGCGGGACATGCGCCAGTTCGCCTTCAACATGGCCGATCTCGTCACCTTCTTCGTCTTCGTCGTCCTCGGCGCCAACATCCCCTTCGACGAACTCGGGAAGAATCTGCTGCCGGCGCTGGCGGTGGTGGCGACGCTGCTCCTGCTGGCCCGGCCGCTCACCGTGCTCGCCTGCGTCGTTCCCGACAAGGGGGGCAACTGGACCAGGCAGGAGCTTGCGTTCCTCTGCTGGACCCGGGAAACCGGGGTCGTCCCGGCCGCCCTCGTCGGCGTGCTTGCCGGCCTCGACGTTCCCCATGTGGACCTCTACGCGAGCGTCGTCGCCCTGGCGATCATCCTCACCCTGCTGCTGCAGGCTCTGCCGGCCGCCCGGCTTGCCGGCCGCCTCGGGCTGCTGGAGGCGGAGGGCGAGCCGGCCGCCGCCTCGGCTGAGCTGGGGTAGCCCGGCCGGCGGGCCGAACCGCCAAGATGTGGGTATGAGCACGGATCCACTCATCGACGGCCACGGGCGCCGCATCTCCGACCTGCGGGTGTCGGTCACCGACCGCTGCAACTTCCGCTGCCAGTACTGCATGCCGGCCGAGGGCCTGTCCTGGCTCGAGCGCTCGGAGATACTCAGCTTCGAGGAGGTCGAGCGCCTCGTCCGTCTCTTCGCCTCGATCGGGATCGAGGACGTCCGGCTTACCGGCGGCGAGCCGCTGGTGCGGCGCGACTTCCCCCGCCTGGTTGCGATGCTGGCTGCGGTCGAGGGCATCCGGGACCTGGCGCTGACCACGAACGGCTATCTGCTCGAGCGCGACGCGGCGGCGCTGGTAGACGCGGGCATCGGCCGGGTCAACGTCTCGATCGACTCGCTGGCGCGAGACCGCTTCTTCCAGATCACCCGCCGCGACTCGCTGGACCAGGTGTTGCGGGGGCTCGACGCGATCGCCGCCTTTCCGCAGATCGGGCCGGTCAAGGTGAACGCCGTCGCCATGCGCGGCTTCACCGAGGACGAGGCGATCCGCTTCGCCGAGTTCGCCCGCTCGACCGCCTTCCAGGTCCGCTTCATCGAGTTCATGCCGCTCGACGGTGACCACGCCTGGACGCCCGACGCGGTCCTCAGCGGCGAGGAGCTGCGGGCGATGATCGACGCCGTCCACCCGCTGGAGGAGGTGCCGCGTCAGCCCTCCGCGACCGCGCGCGTCTTCCGCTTCCGCGACGGCGCCGGTGAGATCGGCTTCATCAACCCGGTCTCCGAACCCTTCTGCGCCGACTGCAACCGCATTCGCCTGACCGCCGAGGGCAAGCTTCGGACCTGCCTCTTCTCGTTGCACGAGACCGACCTCCGCGGCCCGCTGCGGGAGGGTGCCGGCGACGGCGAGATCGAGCAACTGATCCGCGACGCGGTCTGGCGCAAGGAGCTCAAGCACCACGTCGGCGAGCCCGGCTTCCGCCAACCGCCGCGGACGATGAGCGCGATCGGCGGCTGAGCCGGGCGGGGCACCGGGAGGCAGTCTGCCTATGCAATGCTTAGGCAGATGGCGGATCTCTCGATCGGTGAGGCGGCGAAGGCGCTGGGCGTGAGCGCAGACACCCTGCGGCGCTGGGACCGGGCGGGGAAGCTGCTGACGACCCGGGATGAGCGAAACCGCCGCCGGGTTCCCGCTGCAGAGGTGGAGCGGCTGCGCTCAGCGCCCGCGCGGCACACGACCGGCGACGCCTTCTCCGCCCGCAACCGCTTCCCGGGCGTGGTCCGCTCGGTCGAGGTTGACGGAGTGATGGCGCTGGTCGAGATCGAGGCGGGCCCGCACCGGGTGACGGCGGCGATCACCCGCGACGCCGTCGAGGAGCTGGGGCTGGCCGAGGGAGTGGAGGCGACGGCGGCGGTGAAGGCGACCTCGGTGATGGTCGAGCGGGGACGCTGAGGTGGGGGCGTGAGACGGCTGATCCCCGCGGCGGCGCTGGCAGTTGCGTTCCTCGCGGTCCTGGCGGGATGCGGCGGCGGCGGCGCGGACACCAGCGCCGGGGGCGGCGGCGGCGGGAAGCTCGTCGTATCGGCCGCCTCATCGCTCGAGGATGCGTTCACCCGGTACGCGGAGTCCTTCCCCGACGACGACATCAAGCAGTCCTTCGCCGGCTCGGACACCCTCGCGGCGCAGATCCGCAACGGTGCCCGCCCGGACGTCTACGCCGCAGCCGACACCGAGTACCCGCAGCAGCTCTACGAAGAGGGACTGGTGGAGAAACCGCAGGTCTTCGCCTCCAACCGGCTGACGATCGCCGTGCCCAAGGGCAGCGATATCTCCTCGATCGATGATCTCGCCAGGCCCGGCACGAAGGTCGTGATCGGCGCCGGCAGCGTCCCGGTCGGCTCCTACACCCTCGAGGTCCTCGGCCGCCTGCCCGCGGCGCAACGCGAGGCGATCCTCGCCAACGTCGTCTCCGAGGAGCCCGAAGTCGCCGCTGTCGTCGGCAAGCTGATCCAAGGGGCCGCCGATGCCGGGTTCGTCTACGTCACCGACGCCAAGGCTGCGGAAGGGGATCTGAGGACGATCCGCATCCCGCCCGCGCTTCAGCCCGATGTCGCCTACGGCGTAGCGATCGTCAAGGACGCCCCGAATCCCTCGCTGGCCAGGAAGTTCGTGGCCGGCCTGTTCGCCCCCGGCGCGGGAGCGGCGGCGCTGCGCGAGGCGGGGTTCCTGCCGCCACCGTGAGCCGCGGCGCCGGATTCAGGGGGCTGACCGTCCTCGCCCTCGCCCTCACGCTCGCCTTCCTCACGCTCCCGCTGGTCGCGGTCTTCACCAACACGGGGCCGGGAGAGCTGATCGACAGCCTCGGGGAGTCGGCCTCCCGTGAGGCGCTCTGGCTCAGCCTTCGGACCTCGGTCGCGGCGCTGGCGATCATCATCGTCGTTGGCACCCCGGCCGCCTACCTGCTTGCGACGAGGCAATTCCGCGGCCGCTCGCTGGCGATCACCCTGATCGAGCTGCCGCTGGTGGTGCCGCCGGCGGTCGCCGGGATCGCCTTGCTCGCCTCCCTCGGCCCCAATGGGATCCTCGGCGGGGCGATCAACGACGCCGGGATCGAGCTCGTCTTCCAGACGGCCGGGGTCGTGGTGGCGCTGACCTTCGTCGCAGCCCCCTTCTACCTGCGCCAGGCGATCGCAGCCTTCGAGTCCCTCGATCCGTCCTGGCTCGAGGCCGCGAGGACGCTCGGGGCGGGCCCGGCGCGAGCATTCCTGACAGTCGCGGTGCCGAGCGCTCGTCCCGGCCTGGCCTCGGGGACCGCGCTGGCCTGGGGCCGGGCCCTTGGCGAGTTCGGGGCGACGCTGATGTTCGCCGGCTCCTTTCCGGGAATCACCCAGACCGCGCCGCTGGCGATCTTCGCCCGCTTCGGCACCGACTTCACGGCGGCGCTTGCGCTCTCCGCGGTGCTGATCGCAGTCGCCGGCGCGATCCTGCTCTCGGTCAAGCTCCTCTCCGGCGAGCGGGCGCTGGAAGGGCGCGGCCTGTGAGCGGGCTCGAGGTTGCGGCGCAGCTGGGGCTGCGCGACTTCGACCTCGAGGTCGAGCTCGGGGTGGAAAGGGGGCAGCGGCTGGCCATGGTCGGACCCTCGGGCGCCGGCAAGACCACGGTGATGCGGGTGATAGCGGGCCTGCTGGAACCGGCCGCGGGGCGCGTCGCCCTCGACGGCGAGGTCTGGCTCGACCTTGCCTCCGGGATCGATCTTGCACCGGAGGAGCGCCGCTGCGGATACCTGTTCCAGGAGTACGCGCTGTTCCCGCGCATGAGCGCCTGGCGCAACGTCGCCTTCGGCATCCGGGGAAGCACCCGCTCGGACCGGCGCCGGCGGGCGATGGCGTTGCTCGAGCGCTTCGGCTGCCGGGAGTTGGCAGAAGCGCCGCCGGCCGCCCTCTCGGGCGGCGAGCGCCAGCGGGTCGCGCTCGCCCGCGCCCTGGCGCCGGACCCGGCGGTGCTACTGCTCGACGAGCCGCTCTCCGCCCTTGACCCGAGCAGCCGCTCGGCCTCCCTGCGCGAACTCGACGCCCTCCTGTCCGGGCTCGAAGTCCCGGTCCTGATCGTCACCCACTCCTTCGACGAGGCGGCGCTGCTGGGGGAGCGGATCGCAGTCCTCGACCGGGGATCGGTGGTCCAGCAGGGAACACCGGCCGAGGTCTCCGCCGAGCCCGTCTCGGCCTTCGTAGCCGACTTCACCGGGGCCGTCGTCCTCCGCGGCAGCGCCTCGTCCGACCCCGACGGGTTGACGGCGATCGCCCTCGACGGCGGGGGCACGGTGCGCTCGACCGACAGGGCGAAGGGACCCGTGGCCCTCAGCGTCTTCCCCTGGGAGATCTCGCTGGAGCCGCCCGGCGCCGCCCACAGCGACTCGGCGCTCAACCGCGTCGCCGGCGAGGTCCGCTCGCTGACCGAGGTCGGCAACCGCGTCCGGGTCGGCGTCTCGCTGCCGCAGGTCCTGACCGCCGAGGTGACGGCCCGCTCGGTCGCCGCGCTCGAGTTGCGACCGGGCTCGCCGGTGATGGCGGCCTGGAAGGCAACCGCCACGCGGGTTGTCGGCGCCGGTTGAGCGGCCGCGGCCGCGGTACGATCGTCACCGATGCCAGGCGAGGCAACCGAGAAGGTCACCTACTGCCGGGTCTGTGAGCCGCTCTGCGGGATGGTCGCCACGGTCTCCGACGGCCGCCTGGCGAAGCTGCGGCCCGACCCCGACCACCCGCTCTCCGCCGGGTTCGCCTGCCCCAAGGGCATCGCGATGACCGATGTCCAGAACGACCCCGACCGGGTCCTGCACCCGCTGAGGCGGACGCCGTCGGGCGGCTTCGAGCGGGTCTCCTGGGAGGTGGCGCTGACGGAGATCGCGCTCAGGCTGAGGCGGATCCGCTCCGAGCACGGCGGCGACTCGATCGGCTGGTACATGGGAAACCCGGGCGCCTTCTCCTACTCCCATCCGCTCTGGTCGAAGGGCTTCACCGACGCGCTCGGCTCGCCCCACTACTACACCGCTTCCTCCCAGGACGTCAGCAACCGCTTCGCCGCCAGCCAGATGCTCTACGGCTCGCCCTTCCAGGTTCCGATCCCCGACCTCGCCCGCGCCGACCTGCTGCTGATCGTCGGCGCCAACCCTCTGGTCTCGCACGGCAGCGTCATGAGCGCCCCCAGGGTCAAGGAGCTGCTGCACGCGATCCCCGATCGGGGCGGCCGGGTCGTGGTCGTCGATCCGCGCCGCTCGGAGACGGCGCGGGCCTTCGAGCACCTGCCGATCACCCCGGACGCCGACGCCTGGTGGCTGCTTTCCCTTCTCAACGTGATCTTCGACGAGGGGCTCGAGGACGCGGCGGCACTGGCACGGCAGGCGAGCGGCGCCGACGGCCTGCGCCGGCTGGTCTCCGGGCATCCGCCCGAGGAGACCGAGGGCCGAACCGGGATCGGCGCCGAGACCACCCGCAGGCTCGCCCGTGACCTCGCCGCAGCCGAGCACGCGGCCGTCTACGGGCGCACCGGCTCCTGCCTCGGGCGCAACGGCACCCTGGTCTCCTTCCTGCTCGACGCCCTCAACGTCGTCACCGGCAACCTCGACCGCGAGGGCGGGGCGATGTTCGGCGACCCGCCGCTCGATTTCGAGGGCATCGCCCACATGCTCGGCCTAGCCACCTACGACAAGGTCCGCTCCCGGGTCGGGAACCTGCCCGAGGTCCTCGGCAGCCTCCCGGCCTCGCTGATGGCGAAGGAGATCACGACCCCCGGGCCGGGGCAGATGCGGGCCCTGTTCGTCTCCGCCGGCAACCCGGTTCTCTCGGTGCCCAACGGCGCCGAGTTGGAGGCGGCGATCGGGCAGCTCGACCTCTGCGTCGCCATCGATCTCTACGTCAGCGACACGGCCCGGCACGCCGACTTCGTCCTCCCGGCGACGACGATGTACGAGCGCGAGGACTTCCCGCTCCCCTTCCTCGGGCTGTTCACGACCCCCTTCATCAACATGACCGATGCGGTGATCGAGCCCGCCGGGGAGGCGAGGCAGGAGTGGGAGATCATCGAGGACATCTCCAGGCGGGTCGGGGTCGTCCCCTCGAGCATCCGCCTCGCCCGCCTGCTCGGCCGCGCCGGGGTCCGGCTCTCGCCGCGGCGCCTGGTCGACCTGCTGCTCAGGGTGGGGCCGAAGGGGGACCTCTTCGGCCTCCGCCGCGGCGGCCTCAGCGTCTCGAAGCTGCGCAACAACCCCCACGGGATCGTCCTCGGCGATCACCTGCGCGCCGGCGTCCTGCGGCAAGAAGGTCCGCCACCGCGACCGCCGCGTCCACCTCGACGTGCCGGAGATCCGGGCCGAGGCCGGGCGCCTCGCCGCACGCAACGGTCACGACCCCGACTTCCCGCTGCGGCTGATCGGCCTGCGGGAGCTGCGCTCCCACAATTCCTGGATGCACAACGCGGCGCTGCTGATGCGCGGCGGCCGGGAGCACGCGGCCAGGGTCCACCCGGACGATGCCGCCGCCGCCGGGATCGAGGACGGCACGACCTGCAGGGTGGGCTCGGCCCACGGGGAGATCGAGCTGACGGCGCGAATCACCGACGAGGTCGCGCCCGGCACGGTCGCGGTCCCACACGGGTGGGGCCATCAGGGCGGCGGCTGGCGCACCGCCAACGCCGCCGGGGGGGCCAACGTCAACCAGCTCGCCTCCTCCGAGCCCGAGGACCTCGAGCGGCTCGCCGGAATGGCCTTCCTCAACGGCATCCCGGTCAGGCTCGAAGCGGTCGCCACCGCCGGCGAGGCCGACCGCGCAGAGCCGGTCGCCGCCGCGGCGCCCTGACGCCGGCCTGGCTAGACCTCTCCGTCGAAGTACGGGACGTCACTGGAGCGCCGGACCATCACCCGGTCCCGATCGCCGCCGGCGAAGACGCCGATCTTGTCGCTGTCGGGATAGACGGCGACGTTGGGGTCGCTGACGGTCGAGATCATCAGCACCCGCGCTGTTTCGCTGCCGTTGTTGGTCACCTTGTGGGCGCCCTCGGGGCCCGGCGGGAAGCAGATGACGTCACCGGCTTCCAGCAGCTCCTCGCCGCCCGGATGACGGAGGGTCGGGGCGCCGCTGAGGACCAGCAGCCATTCCTCCTCCGGATACTCGTAGTGATAGGGGCAGATGCTCTGCCCGCCGGGAAGCTCGTAGACCGAGCCGCCGATCCTCGAGGCCCCGATCCGTTTGCCGAAGCGGTCCATTCCCGACCGGTAACCGGCCGGATCTGCGGTGTCGTAGGCCGGTTCCGCGCGGTTGAGGTTGAAGGTCCGCATCTCGAGGCGATTCTCGCACCCTTGCGACGACCGCTCAGGCCCGCAGCCCCTCGAAGATGCTCTCCGCCCGCTCGACGTCGGCGGGCGTGTTGACGTTGAAGCAGAGCCGGTGCGGGTCCCCGAAACGGGCCACATCGGCCTCGGGAATCACCTTTGGGTCGAGGGAACGGACCGCCTCCTGCATCGGGTCGCCGCGTTCGAGCGCCGCCTCGAGCGCCTGAAGTGACTCGAGGTCGTAGCGGGCCAACAGGGGCTGCAGGCGCCCGTCCGCCTCGATCACCGTCGTGTGCAGATGGGAGGCGAGCCAGGCCAGCAGCTTCTCGTCGATGAAGACCATGTCGCAGGCGAGGGCGAGCACCGGTCCGCGCTCATGGCGCAGCGCGGTGACGAGGCCGCAGAGGGGGTGGCGGGGCTCGTCCGGCTCCAGCACCACCGGGCAGTAGATCTCGGGCAGTTCGGTGTCGCGCTTGGCGACGACGAAGCGCTCGAGTCCCGCCGCCTGGGCTGCGGCGATCGGATAGGAGATCAGCGCGTGCCCGGCGATCTTCACCACGGGTTTCGGGTGGCCCATGCGACTCGAGCGTCCTCCGGCGAGGACTGCGACCGTGGCGTCCACAGCTCCAGTCTGGCAGCCGCCGGGCGCGGCGGCCCGGCGCTAGGCTCGCAGGCATGGCCGAGCTGATCGAGATTGCCGAGGCACGGCGACTGATACTGGAGCGGGTGGCGCCGCTGGGGGCCGAGACGGTCCCGCTCGATGATGCCCTCGGCCGCGTCCTCGCCGAGGAGGTGGTCGCGGCCGAGGCGGTGCCGGGCTTCGACAACTCGGCGATGGATGGTTACGCGATCAGGGCGGAGGATGCCGCCGGCGCAGATGCCGCCGGCCCCGCGTCGCTGCGCCTGGTGGGGGAGTCGCGAGCGGGCCATCCGGCCGGCCGTGTCCTCGCCCCGGGTGAGGCGATCGCGATCTCGACCGGAGCGATGATCCCCGGAGGAGCCGACGCGGTGGTCCGGATCGAGGACACTGAAGCTGCCGACGGCCGGGTCGAGGTTCGGGTGCAGGTGCCGGAGGGCAACAACATCCGCCGCTCCGGAGAGGACGTCGAAGCCGGAGCTCGGGTCCTCGGTCCGGGCCGTCCGATCGGCCCGGTGGAGCTGGGGGTGATCTCCTCGGCGCCGCTGTCGCGGGTCGTCTGCGCGCTGGCGCCGCGGGTGCGCGTGCTCGTCACCGGCGACGAGCTGATCGGGGCGGACCAGCCGATGCGCCCAGGGGGTGTGCGTGACTCCAACGCACTCTCGGTGCCGGCCCTCGCCCGGGGCGCCGGGGCCGATGTGGCCGGCGTCGAGCACGCCGGCGACGATGCCGCGGCGACGCTGGCGGCGCTGAAGCGCGCCCTCGATGCCGACGTCACGGTCGTCTGCGGCGGCGTCTCCGTCGGCGAGCACGACCACGTTCGTCCCTGCCTTGAGGAGCTGGGCGCCGAGCAGGTCTTCTGGGGGGTCGCGCTGCGCCCGGGGAAGCCGACGTGGTTCGGCATCGCTCCCGGCGGCGGGCTCGTCTTCGGCCTCCCCGGCAACCCGGTCTCGGCAATGGTCACCTTCATCCTCTTCTCGCGCCCGGCGCTGCTGGCGATGCAGGGCCTCGAGCCCGAGGCGCCCCGGGCGTCCGCTGTGCTCGAGGACGACTACCCGAAGAAGCCCGGTCGCGCCCACGCGGTGCGCTGCAGCCTGCGCGCGGGTGCCGATGGCCTTTCCGCGCGCACGACCGGGGCCCAGGGGTCGCACGTGCTGACCTCGATGCTCGACGCGGACGCGCTGGCGCTGATCCCGGCCGAGTCCGGCGGGGTGGCGGCGGGGGAGAGGGTGGAGATCGAGCTTCTCCCCGGATCTAGGATTGGCGGGTGGCGGTGATGATGCGACTGGAGGTACGCCTTTACGCGATCCTGCGCGAGCGCGCGGGGGCCGACCGCGTCGAGGTCGACCTCGATGACGGCGCCACGGCCGCCGACGCGATGGCCGCAGTGCGCCGGTTGCCCGGGCTCGATGTTCTCGAGCGGCTGCCGGTCCGGATCGCGGTCAACCGCGAGTATGCCGACCCGCAGCAGCCGCTGGCGGCGGGCGACGAGCTGGCGCTGATCCCGCCGGTCAGCGGCGGGGCCGCCGTGCACGCTCGCGTCACCGCGGAGCCGCTCGCGCCGGCCGCGGTCACCGAAGCCGTCGGACGCCCCGGGGCCGGCGCGATCGTCGCCTTCCAGGGAACGACCCGCGAGGTCGAGCGGCTCGAGTACGAGGCCTATGCCGAGATGGCTGAGCAGCGCATCGCCGCGATCCTGCGCGACTGCGTCCAGCGCTACGGGCTGCAGGCGGCCGCGGCGGAGCACAGGGTGGGAACGGTGCCGCTGGGTCAGCCGAGCGTGGTCGTGGCGGTCTCCGCGGCCCACCGGCCCGAGGCCTTTGCCGGTGCCCGCGAGGCGATCGATCGGATCAAGGCCGAGGCGCCGATCTGGAAGAAGGAGGTCGAGGCGGGCGAGGGCCGCTGGGTCGAGGGGAGGGCGCCATGAGCGAGGAGCGCCTGACCCATCTCGACGAGAGCGGCTCGGCGCGGATGGTGGACGTCGGCTCCAAGGGCGAGAGCGAGCGCCGGGCGGTGGCCGAGGCCCGCCTGGCGATGTCGCCGACCACGGCGGCGGCGGTCGAGCGAGGAGACGGTCCCAAGGGAGAGGTGCTGGGAACCGCCCGGCTGGCCGGGATCGGGGCGGCGAAGCGCACCGGGGAGCTGATCCCGCTGGCGCATCCGCTGCCGCTGACCTTCGTCGACCTCCAGGCGAGCGTCGACGCCGCGGCCGGAGAGGTCGTGCTCACGGCGGAGGCCCGCACCGTCGCCCGCACCGGGGTCGAGATGGAGGCGATGACCGCGGCCGCAGTGGCGGCGCTGACCGTCTACGACATGGTCAAGGGGATCGAGCGCGGGGTGGAGATCCGCAGCGTCACCCTGCTCTCGAAGAGCGGCGGCCGCCATGACTGGCGCCGGGACGAGCCCTCCTGAGCGCGATGCGGGCGGCGATCCTCACCATCAGCGACTCCCGTGCGGGTGGCGAGGCCGAGGACCGAAGCGGTCCTGAGCTGGCCACGTTTGCGGAGTCGCTGGGGTTCGAGATAGCAGCCCGTGAGATCGTGCCCGACGAGCAGGGTGTGATCGAGGAACGCCTGCGCCGTCTCGCCGACGGGGCAGTCTGCGAGGCGATCCTGACCACCGGCGGGACCGGCTTCGCCCCGCGCGACGTCACCCCGGAGGCGACCCGGGCCGTGATCGACCGCGAGGCGCCGGGGATGGCCGAGGCGATGCGGTCCGCCTCCCGCGACCACACCCCGCTCTGGATGGTCTCGAGGGGGGTGTGCGGCGTTCGCGGCGCCACCCTGATCGTCAACTTCCCCGGCAACCCGAAGGCGATTCCCGAGGCAGGCGAGGGGATCCGCGAGGCGCTTCCGCACGCGGTCGGCCTCCTGCACGACTGACCGTTTGCCCCCTGGCGCCACTGGCGAGACTGCAATAAGACACCGTATTGGTGACTCAGATCACTCTCGCGAGCGGCTGCTCGTCAGCGGGCCGGCTCCGGGGCGGGCTCGAGCTGCTCCTCGACCCCCAGCTCCTCCTCGATCTCGGCGGCCCGCATCGGGGCCGGTGTCAGCGCCGCGGCGCCGATGACGAGGGCGAAGGCGATTACACGGGAGGCGACGCCGAGGGCTGTCGAAGGCATCGGGTCGCCGAAGACGATCGGGCCGGAGGCGATGGTGGCGGCGTTGGCGGCGACGCTGGTGACGGCGATCACCGGAACCGCCTCGCCGATCTGCAGGCTCCTGGCCGAGATCAGCAGCCCGGTCAGCGAGGCGATCACGACGACGAGGGCGAGCGGCTCGACGATCACCGCCAGGCCCTGGTCGGCGAAGTTCCCGCTCGAGCCCTTGATGGCGACGTCGGACGCGGCCCAGATCAGGCCGGCCGAGGCGCCGAAGAGGACGCCGGCGTGGGAGCGGTCACGAGCGTAGGCCGCCAGCGCAAGGCCCGCCGCCGAGAGCCCCGCGATATAGATCGCGATCGTCAGCGGCTCGTAGTCGCCGTGGGCGCCGTCGGCCGAGCCCTCGATCGTCGCCGCGAGGAAGGCCAGCCCGGCCGCGGCGAGCGCCACCCCGATCCACTCGCGCCGGGTCACCGTGAAGCCGAAGACGCGGTCCGCAAGCACCGTGAGGAAGACGAGGCCGCCGGCGATCACCGCCTGCACAAGCGAGATCGGCGCCAGCCCGAGGGCCCCGACGTGGAGCGCCCAGGACAGGAGCGCGATCACGATCCCGAGCGTGTACCAACCCGAGCGGAAGAGGACGAGGGTGCTTCGAAGTGGGCGGCGGAACTCGACCTCGGGGGCCTGGACCGCGCCGCGGTGCTTGTAGAGGAAGCTGACGATCGAGGTCAGCGCCGTCGCCACGGCGAGCAGCAGGCCGACCTGCACGGTGACGCTCATCGGAGAGTGCGGTGGTCCGCTAGCCGTCCTCGCCGAGCTCGATCGCCCTGATCGAGTGCTCGTCGGGGAGCTTCTCGAGGACCTCGTGGATGATCCGCACGACCTCGGCCTCCTCGTGGCCGAAGTCGTCGAGAAGGGAGCGCAGCGCCGTGTGGGTGATCTTCATCTGCTCCCGGCGTCAGCTCGAGGTGGAAGTTGACGGCGCCGTCACCGGTCTCGCCGTCGCTCACCGGGCCGTCACCGTGTCACGGGGCTTCGAATCCGCCTCCGCCTGTCTGGCCGCCTCCGTCAGCTCCTCCAGCGACGCCGTGATCCCCTCGGCGATCGCACCTACGTCCTCCATCGAGTCGTAGTCGGCAAGCAGGCCGAAGTTGATGCCGCCGTTGTAGCTCATGATCGCGATCGCGAGGGCGTGGTTCTCGGGCAGGAAGGCAACCGGGAAGACGTCCTCGAGCTCGCGGCCGAGCACGTACAGGGGTATCTGCGGCCCGGGCACGTTGGTGACGATCAGGTTGAACAGCCGTGTCGAGAAGTTGATCCGCGACGCCTGGGCGAGCAGGGTCGGCGGGGCGAAGTCGTTGAAGCGCGAGATCACCTCGGCGCCGAGCGCCTGCTTCGACTGCTTCAGGCCGTCCATGGACTCGCGCACGATCTCCAGGCGGCGCACGGGGTCCGCGACATAGACGGGAAGCGGTGCGCGCATCGCTGCGATCCGGTTGCCGAGCTGGCCGTGCTCGTCCTCGCTGCGGATCGACACCGGCACCAGGCCACGCAGCTCGAGCCCCTCGGTGCGGATCCCGCGGGCGATCAGCCACTCCCGCAGGGCGCCGGCGACTGCGGTCAGAACGACGTCGTTGATGGTGCCGCCGAGGGCGTCCTTGATCCGCTTGTAGGTCTTCAGCTCGCCCCGGACCCAGACGTAGCGCCGGTGGGAGCCGATCGGGACGTTCAGGGGGACGTCGGGCGCCGGGTCGGCGAAGCCCCAGGCGACCTCGCCGAGGCCCTCGAGGCCGGCCGCGACCCGGTGCAGTACTCCTTCCGGGTGCTGGACCGCCCCGGCGATCCGCTCCGCCAGCTTGACCGGGGCCGCGGCGACATCGGCCAGGCCCTTGCCGACGAGGTCGGCGGTCGAGGGCTCGGGGCTCGGCACCCAGCCGTCATCCTCGGGAGCCGGGTCGGGCACCGGCTTGACGTCGAAGAGGACGGTCGAGATGTCGACCCCCGCCACTCCGTCGACCATCGCGTGGTGGGTCTTGGAGAGCAGGGCGAAGCGGTTGTGGTCGAGCCCCTGTACCAGCCACAGCTCCCATAGCGGCTTCGAGCGGTCGAGCTGCTGCGAGAAGACCCGGCCCGCGAGCCGCAGCAGCTGGTCCTCGTTGCCGGGGTCCGGGAGCGCTGTGTGGCGAACGTGGTAGGTGAGGTTGAAGCTGGGGTCGTCAACCCAGAACGGCCGGCCCGCCTCGAACCTCGGAATCGCCAGCTTCTGGCGGTAGCGCGGCACCAGCGACAGCCGCCCGCGGACGTGCTCGACGAGGTCGTCGTAGGCCGGTGGCGGGCCCTCGAACAGGAGCACCGCGCCGACGTGCATGTGGCCGTCGGCGGTCTCGTTGGTCAGGAAGGACGCATCGATCGCCGTCAGGCGGTCCATGTGGCCCTGCGATCCCATCTGTCAGGCCCCTCCTCTCACGGGGCGAAATCCTAGCCCCTCGGTACCCTCTGGGACATGGCGACGGCGGTTGACGGGGTCCCTGCGCGGGGCCCGAGCAAGGTCCTGCTCGCGGCTCCGCGGGGATATTGCGCCGGGGTGGATCGGGCGGTGCAGACGGTCGAGCGCGCACTCGAGATCCACGGCGCCCCGATCTACGTCCGCAAGGAGATCGTCCACAACAAGCACGTGGTCGAGGAGCTGAGCAAGCGGGGCGCGATCTTCGTCGAGGAGGAGACCGAGGTCCCCGAGGGCGAGATCGTCGTCTTCTCGGCCCACGGGGTCGCCCCGGTTGTGCACGAGAACGCGGCGGCAAGGCAGTTGCAGACGATCGACGCCACCTGCCCGCTGGTGACCAAGGTCCACGTCGAGGCCCGTAAATTCGCCGCCGAGGGCTACACGATGATCCTGATCGGGCACGAGGGCCATGAGGAGGTCGAGGGAACGACCGGCGAGGCGCCGGACAGCATCATCCTCGTCCAGACTGCCGCCGAGGTGGACGAGATCGACGTCCCCGACCCCGAGCGCGTCGCCTTCATCACCCAGACGACCCTCTCGGTGGACGAGACGGCCGAGATCATCACCAGGCTCCGCACGCGCTTCCCCTCGATCGTGAGCTCGAAGAGCGACGACATCTGTTACGCGACCACCAATCGCCAGATCGCCGTCAAGCAGCTGGCCCGCGAGTGTGACCTGGTGCTGGTGATCGGCTCGACCAACTCGTCGAATTCCAACCGCCTTGTCGAGGTCGCGCGCGAGCACGGCGCCGACTCGCACCTGATCGACAACCACGCCCAGGTCGAAGAGGACTGGCTCGTGGGGGTCGGGACCGTCGGCATCACATCAGGGGCCAGCGCCCCGGAGGAGCTGGTCGAACGGCTGGTCGAGTTCTTCCGCGAGCGAGGCGCCGACGAGGTCGGCGAGCTGCGCACGGTCGACGAGAACGTCCGCTTCATGCTGCCGAAGGAGATCCGGCAGGGCCTCGCGGCCGGCGCCTAGGCCCCGCCGGGGCAGCTGATCCGTTCAGGGCGCGGGAGGGCGCTCACTCATAGGGCGCGTAGCGGTGGTGGAGCATCAGGTCGTTGCCGTCGGGATCGGTGAAGAGCGCCATGTGGCAGACCCCGGTGTCGAAGGTCTCGCCGGCGAACTCCACGCCCTTTGCCTCCAGCTCCACGCGGGCTGAGTCGACGTCGTCCACGTGCAGGGCCGGGTGTGCATTCTTCTGCGGCGCGAACTCCAGGCCGAAGCTGGCCGGCTCCCAGATCCCAAAGCATGTCTCCCCGGCCCAGACCTCGAAGTGGGAGCGCTCGTCCGGGCGGAGCCCGAGCGTCTCGACGTAGAAGCGGCGCGACCGCTCGCTGTCGGTTGACGGAATTCCGACGAAGTCAAGTCTGGAGATTTTCATCATCCCTCCCTTCGAGGCTGTAACGGCTTCTCCGGCGATGATGACAGCCGGCCTCGCCGGGGGGCCGAGACTTCAATCGAGCACCGTATTGGTGACTCAGATCACTCTGGCGCTGGGTGCTGCGGCTGAGGCGGCTCCACCCCGGGCTCGAAGGCGATCGACCAGACCGCGATCCCCTCCGGGATCTCGATCTCGAGCGAATGCCTGCCGTTGAAGGGGTGGCCCGACAGCCGGTAGAGGCCGGCTCCCTCGACGGCGACGGAGACGGCCTCCCCGCCATCGACGCCGACCGCCACCAGCCCCTCGCCCTCCAGCGTCGCCCAGGCCCCCGCGGCCTCGTAGTCGCGCTTGAACGAGGAGCCGTCCTCGATCGTCCACGGCCGACCATCGGCAGGGATCAGCTCCGGCGTGGGTGCGATCACGAGCGCGTCCGGGGCGTCGCCCGGGCGGATCGGCGCCATCGGCTCGGGCAGCGGCCGCAGGGCGTCGAGCTCGCGCAGCTCGTCCTGGATCGCCTCCTCGCTCCCCCGGTACTCGCCCTCGCCGAAGTGGAACCAGCGCAGAACGCCGCCCTGCCCCCAGAGAAAGAGACTGGGCCAAACCTCGCATCCATAGTCGAGCCAGAGCTCGCGGCCGGCGTCGATCGCGACCGGGTAGCCGATGCCGAGACGCCCGATTCCGGCTTCGACGACGTCCTCGTCCGCGCCGAAACCGAAGCGCGGCGCCTGGACCCCGATCGTGGCCAGCCCGAGGTCGCGGTAGCGCCGGTTCCACTCGTTCAGATAGGGAAGGGTGCGAACGCTGTTGAGCTGGGCGAAGTCGAAGAAGTGGACCAGCGCCGGTCCGGCGGCGGTCAGCTCCGCCATCGTCGCGGGGGGCCGGCCGGGACCGACCCAGTGGATCGGGCCGGGAAACTCCGGCACGGCG
This sequence comes from uncultured Actinomycetes bacterium, assembly GCA_963840235.1. GTDB lineage: Bacteria > Actinomycetota > Thermoleophilia > Solirubrobacterales > 70-9 > JBBRHQ01. The sequence goes on along the minus strand of CAWIYC010000008.1, from coordinate 136,815 downwards.
ATGTCCGGGCGCGGGGGACGCATCGCCGGATCGAATCACTATTCTGGTGGCGCTGCCGGCACCGACGAGGGGAGATGTTGTGAGCGAAACTATCTGGGACCGAATCGAAGAGGCCCGCACGAGGTGGAACGTCCTCGAGCACCCCTTCTATCAGCGCTGGTCCGCCGGCGAGCTGACCCATGAGGAGCTCGCCCGCTATTCCGGCCAGTATCGCCACGCGACCGCTGCGATCGCCACTCTCAGCGCCTCCGCCGCCGAAGCGGCTCCCGAGGCCGACGGCGCCGAGCTGCGGCGCCACGCCGCGGAGGAAGCCCAGCACATCGGGCTCTGGGACGGCTTCGTCGAGGCGGTCGGCGGCGAGGTCGGCGCCGAGCCCAGCGCGGAGACGCTGGAGTGCGTCGAGACCTGGACCGCCGAGGACGGCCTGCTGCCGGAACTGGTGCGCCTCTACGCGATCGAGAGCAGCCAGCCCGCGATCTCGAAGACGAAGCGCGTGGGCCTAGCCGAGCACTACGGGATCGGCGACGGGCCCGGAAACGAGTACTTCAGGGTCCACGAGACGACCGACGTAACCCACGCGGCCGAAGGCCGGTCCCTGATCGAGCGTCATATCGAGGGCGTCGACGAGGACGCGCTGGTCGCAGTCGCCGAGGCCGCATTCGAGGCCAACTGGCGCCTGCTCGACGGCGTCTAGGACCGGAGAGTTGACAGAGGGGCCCGGTCAGCGGACAGCAGGCGTGGGCCCGCCGCCCCCCGGGTCGCCGCCGGCCCCGCCGCGTTCCCGGCGCGGTCTCGATCGCGCGATCGGGATCGTCCTCGGCGTCGTACTCGGTGTCGGGATCGTCACCGCGTTTGTCTTCCTCGGCAGCGAGGGAACGATTGACGCCCCCCGGATCGACGACGGGAACACGCAGAGCGGCCGGCGGGAAGCCGGGCAAACCGCAGTCGGCGAGGAGGGTCAGGGCCGGAGCCAAAAGCAGAAGCAGGGTGCCGGTCCCGGGGCGATCCCGGTGGTCACCGTGATCGGTGGGGCGCCGCCGACCAGCGGGCCTCCGCAACTCGACTTTCAGCAGGGCCGGATGGTCCGTTTCCGGATCAGGACCGATGCTCCGGTGGGGATCGAGATCCCGGGCTACGGGATCAGCGAGACGATCGAATCCGACGCGACCCTCTCTTTCCGGGCGAACCGGCCCGGTCAGTTCCCCGTCGTCGTCGCCGCCTCGCACATCGGCATCGCCTCGCTGCGGGTTCAGCGCTGATGCGGGGACCCCGGGTGGGATAGGTTCTGCCGGATGGCTGGGACCAAGACCAAGACCGGGAGTCGGGGAGCTGCGAGAACGGTGCTGGGGGCATCGCTGGCGGCCGGCCTCGTGCTTGCCGCGATCATCGCCGCGCCGGGGGGAGCGGCGGGTGCCCGCGCCTCGAGGGCGACTGTCCCCGGCGCGGTGCCACACTGGGCGACGCCCAACCGCCGCCTCGGTCCGGCGCGGGGGCGGGTGGATTTCTCTCTGGTGCTGGGGTGGCGCCACGCCGGCGCCCTCGATCGCCTCGGAACGGCCGTGTCGGACCCGGCGAGCGAGCGCTACGGCAACTTCATCTCGCCGCGCCGCTTCCGTTCGCGGTTCTCACCGACCCGCGGCCAGGTCGCGGCGGTCGGCGGCTGGCTGCGGCGCGAGGGGATAGACGTCACCGGGCACTCGGCCAGCCGGATGCTTGTCGATGCAAGCGCCGGCATCGGCGAGGTCGAGCGGGCCTTCGGAACCAATCTCCGGCTTTACCGCCACCAGGGAAGGGCGGTCCGCGCCCCGGCCGAGGCCGTCAGCGTCCCGGCGGGGCTGCCCGTGGTCGGCGTGATCGGCCTCGATGGCAGCTACCAGCGGCCGCTGGCGCGAACCGAACGGGTTCCGCCGCCACCCGTCTTCCGCAACATCGTCAAGCCGTGCTCGAACTTCTGGGGGCGCGACTTCCCGAAGAAGAAAGCCGCTCCCTTCGCCTTCGGCCAGAAGCAGCCCTACGCCCCCTGCGGCTACGTGCCGAAGCAGATCCAGGGTGCCTACGGGGTCGGGGCGGCGATCCGCCACGGCAACGACGGCAGCGGCCAGACGGTGGCGATCATCGACGCCTTCGCCTCGCCGACGATCCGGCGGGACATCAGCATCTACAGCCGCCGCCACGGGCTGCCCCCGATCCGGATGCGCCAGAAGATCATCAGGGGCAACTGCAAGCAGAACTGCCCGGCCGAGCTGCGCCAGGGCTGGTGGGGGGAGGAGACCCTCGATTTCGACGCCGTTCACGCGATGGCGCCTGGGGCGAGGATCCTCTACGTCGGGGCGCCCAACCCGGGCCCCGGCCTGACCCGCTCGCTGGCGTGGGTCGTCGATCGCCGCGCGGCGCGGATCGTCACCAACTCCTGGGGCAGCCTGGGCGAGTACGGGGTCGACGTCCAGGCCTTCGAGCAGATCTTCGCCGAGGCGATGGCCGAGGGCATCGGCATCTACTTCTCCTCGGGCGACAGCGGCGACGAGCGCGACACCCTCGGCCACGTCGCGGCCGATTACCCGGCGTCGAGTCCGAGAGTGACCTCGGTCGGCGGCACCACCCTGGCGGTGGGGCCGCTGAACAACTACCGCTTCGAGCTCGGCTGGGGCACCTACCTCGCGACCAAGGACGGGAAGAGCTGGAGCCCGAAGCCGCCGGGCGACTTCTACTACGGCGGCGGTGGTGGCACCAGCCGCTTCTTCGCCGAGCCGCGGTACCAGCGCGGCGTCGTCCCGCACGGACTCGCTGCCCGCTACGGCGGTCGCGGCAGGGTCTCGCCGGACATCTCGATGGTCGCGGACCCGACCACCGGCCTCGTCGTCGGCGAGACGCAGACCCTGCCGAACAAGAAGCGGGCCTACGACGAGGCCCGCTATGGAGGAACCAGCCTCTCCTCGCCGCTGATGGCCGGCTTCATGGCGCTCGCAGACCAGCGCGCCGGACACGCGCACGGCTTCGTCAACCCCGCCCTCTACCGGCTCGATGGGCATCGCGCGATTCGCGACGTCAGGCCCTCCAGGGTGAGGATTGCGATGGTGCGCCGGATCTTCGCCAACGGCGTCAACAAGGGGGGCGGGGTCGTCACCACCCTGCGTACGGTCGGGCCGGCGGGCATCCTGCGGACGCGGAGGGGCTACGACGATCTCACCGGGCTCGGAAGCCCGCACGGCCGTCTGATGCTGCGCGCGCTGGTGCGCCGCTGAGGGGCGGGGGACCTTAGAATCGTCCCCATGCGCCGGACCTCAGCGGCATCAGTCGTTCGCACGGCGGCGCTTATCGCCGTCGGCGCCTTCGTCGTACACCAGCTTCGCTACCTCGCGGGCTACGGGCACGCCGCCGGGTCCGAGCTGTCCCGCCAGGGGCACGGCTACCTCGAGGCGGCGCTGCCGGTGCTGGCCGGCTTCCTCCTCTCGGCGCTGGCGGCCGGTCTGCTGCGGGCCGCCCTCGGCCGGGCCCGTCATCTCCGCTCCGAGGCCAAGCCCCCCGGCGCCGACACGCTGCGCCGTCGCGCGGTCCTGTTCACATTCGCTATCGCCGCCGTTTTCTGCAGCCAGGAGTCGCTGGAGGGCATCCTCTGCGCCGGTCACCCCGACGGGCTCGCCGCATTCCTCTCCCACGGTGGCTGGCTGGCGCTGCCCCTTGCGGCTCTGGTCGGCGCCCTCTGCGCCCTTCTCGACCGCGGCATCGTCACCCTCGAGCGGGTGATCGCGAGCCGCGGTCGCGGCCTCGGCCGATGGGTCCCCGCCTCCTCGTCGGCACCTCCGGGCCGCCGCGGGCTGGTGCCACTGGCGGCGGCGCCGCTCGCCTTCGGAATCGCCCGTCGGCCCCCACCTTTCCTGCTCCAGCGCAGCTAGCAAGCGGGGCCGCTGCCTGTGCACGCGGCCCGGAACCGGCGCGGCTCATCCGCAGTCGCGTCTGCAAGCGAAGGAGTGATCACTATGCAATCCAACACCGCCAAGGCGGGCATCGGCGCCCTGCTGGTCGCCGCCGCCGTCATCCTCTTCATCGCGCTCAAGGGTGGCGATGGCAACGGTGACAGCACCACGGAGAAGAGCCCGACAACCGCCACCAACACCACTGGCGCGGGAGGAGACGGCGGCGCCGGCGGCCAGGGTGATTCGACCCCGGCGATCGCAACGATCGTGGTCAAGAACGGCAAGCCCGTCGGTGGGATCAGAGACCTCGAATACACGGTCGGTGACCGGGTCCGCTTCAAGGTGGACTCCGACGTCAGCGACGAGGTCCACCTGCACGGCTACGACATAGGCAAGGAGGTTGAGGCCGGCGGCTCGGTCAGCTTCGACTTCAAGGCGGACATCGAGGGGATCTTCGAGGCCGAGCTGGAGAGTCGCAAGGAGCAGATCCTGCAGCTCACGGTCAACCCCTGATGCTCCTGCCGCTCGCCCACGCGCTGGTCGCGAGGCAGGACCTTCCGGTCCCTGCCTGGCTCTTTGCCTGGGGCGCGTCGATCGTCCTGATCGTCTCGTTCTTCGCGCTCTCGGTGGGCTGGCGGCGCCCCCGCTTCGAGGAGGACGCCTGGCGTCCCCTCGGGGCGGGGGTCTCCCGGGTTCTGCTCGGGGCCCCGGCACAGGTCGTCTGCGGGCTGGTGGGAATCTTCCTCCTCGGGGTCGCGATCTACGCCGGGCTTCGGGGAACGGAGGCTCCCGACCGCAACTTCGCCCTCACCTTCTTCTACGTCACGGCCTGGCTCGGCTTCCCCCTATTCAGCGTCTTCCTCGGTGACGTCTTCAGGCCCTTCAACCCCTGGCGGGCGCTGGGACGGGTCGGCGGCGGGGCGTTCCGAGCGGTGGCCGGGCAGGGGGCCGCCCATCTCTCCTATCCGCAGCGCCTGGGCCGCTGGCCGGCCGCGGTCGGATTGGTCGCAGTCGTCTGGCTGGAGATCATCTACGGCTCGAGCGGCGGCGTTGCAGTCGGGCTCTCGCCCCACGCGGCCGCGGTCGCGGCGATCGCCTACAGCGTCTACACCCTGGCGATGATGGCGGTCTTCGGCACTGAGGAGTGGTGTCGGAAGGGCGAGGTCTTCTCCGTCTACTTCGGCATGTTCTCCCAACTCGGTGTCTTCGAGCCGCGCGATGGCCGGCTTGGGGTCAGGAGGCCGTTCTCGGCGGCGACCAAGTGGGCGGCGGGGGTACCGGGCTCGGCTGCGATCGTGATCGCCTCGATCGGCACGACCAGCTTCGACGGCGCCCAGGAGGGGGCGCTGAAGCAGCCGATCCTCGACAGCTTCAACTGGCTCGGCGACCGAGGGATCGACCTCACCTGGTCGCTGCGGAGCGCCGACACCCTCTTCCTGCTGGTCGTCATCGGCGGGGTCGCCCTCGTCTACCTGCTCGGGGTCCAGGGGATGCGGACGGTCCGCGGCGCCCCCGACGTCGACACCCTTCGCTCCGGCTTCGCCCACACGCTGATCCCGATCGCATTTGCCTACCTGGTCGCCCACTACTTCAGCCTCTTCGTCTTCCAGGAGCAGGCGCAGTTCACCTACCTGCTCTCGGACCCTCTCGGAACGACGACAACCGATCTCTTCGGCACGGCCTCCAGCGGGGTCGACTACACGGTGATCAGCGCCAACGCGATCTGGTACGTCCAGGTGGGGGCGCTGGTGATCGGCCACGTCACCGGGTTGACCCTCGCCCACGACAGGGCCATCGTCTACTGGGACGACTATCGGCAGGCGTCGCGATCGCAGTACTGGATGCTGGCGGTGATGGTCGCCTTCACCTGCTTCGGCCTCTACCTGCTCTCCTCGTCCAACGGATGAACGCAGCCTTCCTCCTCCCGCTCGCCCACGCCGGTCACTGGATCTGGCTCCTCTACGTGCCGCCGGTGGCGATCGTCGTCTTCGCGATCGCCCGGACGACGATCATGGAACGGCGCAAGGAGCGCAAGAAGCGCGATGACCTCTAGCCGGCTCCCTCGAGCAACTGCTTGAGCCGCCCCAGGTCCTTCTTCAACCCGGAGCGGACCATGGGAGCGAGCAGCGGGCCGAGAAGGCGCATGATTCCCTTCGGTTCCAGTTCGATCTCGTAGGTGAACACTGCGCTCCCGTCCGCGCCGTCGGACTCCACCCTGCGAGCACCGGCGACCCCGCCGATCGTGCCCTCCCCGGTGAAGCGATAGGAGGCGCCGGGTTCCAACTCGGTGACCACGGTGTCGGCGATGAAGTCCCGACCCGAAGACCTGACAACCTCGTGCACCTTGGTTCCGGGCGCCGGCCCCCCGGGGGGATCGGGGGTCATCTCACGAAGGCCGTTTCGCCATTGAAGGTCGAAGTCATAGTCGGCAATCGCCGCCCAGACGTCGGCCGCCGGCCTGGCGATCCTCACGGACTCGGCAATCCGCGCCGTCGAACTCATGAAGCTCCCCTCCTCTCGGTTGGCCCGATCCTCTCACAGCCGATCGGGGTCGTGAGGCCCTCGCTAGTCGAGGATCTCCGCCAAACGGGCCGCGAGGGCGGCCGAGACCTGCTCGCGCACCGGGCCCTCGGCCAGGCGCTCGACCAGGGACTCGAGGAAACCCTCGATGATCAGTGACTTCGCCTCGGCAGGAGAGAGCCCGCGAGAGGTCAGATAGAAGAGCTGGTCGCGATCGATCTGGGCGATCGCCGCTGCGTGGGTGCAGCGGACGTCGTTGGCAAGAATCTCGAGGCCGGGGATCGCATCGGCGTGCGCCTCGGTCGAGAGCAACAGGTTGCGGCTCTCCTGGAAGGCGTCGGTCTGCTGCGCCCCGGGATCGACCTTGATCATCCCCCTCCAGACCGCGGTCGAGCGAGCAGCGAGCACCCCGCGGAAGGCGAGGTCGGAGGTCGTGTTCGGCGCCGCGTGCTCCTGTGTCGTGTCGTAGTCGAGGTGTTGGCCGGGTCCGCCCGCGTAGCCGCCGGTGACGCGGGCCTCGGAGCCGGGCCCGGCGAGCTTGGTCTCCATCCGCACCTTCCCCCGCGCCGAGCCGAAGCCGAGCGCGGTCCAGTCGAGGGTGCCGTCGCGCTCGACCTCGGCTCGCTGGGTGGAGAAGATCCAGGCGGACTCGGAGATGTCCTGGGTGCTGATGTAGTGGAGCCTCGCCGCCTGGCCGACCGAGAGCTCGACCACCGAGTTCAGCAGTCCGGCGACCTCGTCGCCTGGAGAGGATTGGTGCTCCCAGACCTCCGCCTCGGCGCCCTCCTCGAGCACGATCAGGGTCCGCCAGTGGACCGCCGAGCTGGATTCGGAGAGACTGAGCTCGACGTTGATCGGGTCCTCGACACGGACGCCTTTGGGAACGTGGATGAGTACACCGTCGGTCCACTGGGCGTCGTTGCGGGCGACGAACGGATCCTCGATCGCCACCAGCGACCCGAGCCGCTGATGCAGCAATTCGCCGTGCGTGGAGAGGGCCTCGCGCAACGAGGTCACCACAACCCCCTCGGGCAAGTTCTCCGACTTCTGGCTTCCGACTCCTGCCTCTGCCGCTACGTACCCATCGATCTCCAGCCCGGAAAGATCCGTGAACTCCCACCCCTTCACCTTGGCGTCGGGCAGCACCAGCTCTTCGGAGAGAGAGGCGCCTCTGCGGCGCCTCTCCTGAAGCCAAGCGGGTTCTGTCGCCAAGGCGCTAGCCAATGCTGCCTTCCATCTGCAGCTCGATCAGCCGGTTGAGCTCGACCGCGTACTCCATCGGCAGCTCCTTGGTCACCGGTTCGATGAAGCCGTTGACGATCATCTTCGAGGCCTCCTCCTCATCGAGGCCCCGGCTCTGCAGGTAGAAGAGCTGCTCGTCGCCGATCTTCGAGACGGTCGCCTCGTGGCCGACGTCGGCGTCGTTCTCGTCGATGCGGATCGTCGGGTAGGTGTCGGAGCGGGAGTCCTCGTCGAGCAGGAGGGCGTCGCAGACGACCTTCGAGCGGGATTCGGTCGCCCCGCCGGCGACCTCGAGAAGTCCGCGGTAGGTGCTGCGGCCGCCGTCCTTGGAAATCGACTTGGAGAAGATCGAGGACGAGGTTCGCGGGGCGGCGTGAATGATCTTGCCGCCGGCGTCCTGGTGCTGCCCCTTGCCGGCGAAGGCGATCGAGAGGATCTCGCCGTGGGCCTCCTCGCCGAGCAGGTAAATCGAGGGGTACTTCATCGTCAGCTTCGAGCCGAGGTTGCAGTCGACCCACTCCATCGTCGCCTTCTCGTGGGCGATGGCGCGCTTGGTGACCAGGTTGAAGACGTTCTGGGACCAGTTCTGGACGGTCGTGTAGCGGACCCGCGCGCTCGGCTTGGCGACGATCTCGACCACGGCCGAGTGCAGCGAGTCGCTCGAGTAGACCGGTGCCGTGCAGCCCTCGATGTAATGGACGTCGGCACCCTCCTCGGCGATGATCAGCGTCCGCTCGAACTGGCCCATGTTCTCGGTGTTGATCCGGAAGTAGGCCTGCAGCGGCATCTCGACCTTGACCCCCGCGGGGACGTAGACGAAGGAGCCGCCCGACCAGACGGCGGAGTTGAGCGCAGCCAGCTTGTTGTCGTTGGCTGGGATCACAGTCGCCCAGTACTCCCGGATCAGGTCCTCGTGTTCGCGCAGCGCTGTGTCCATGTCGGTGAAGATCACGCCCTGGGCCTCGAGCTTCTCGTTGACCTGGTGGTAGACGACCTCCGACTCGTACTGGGCGCCGACGCCGGAGAGGAACTTGCGCTCTGCCTCGGGGATGCCGAGCCGGTCGAAGGTGTTCTTGATGTCCTCGGGGACCTCGCTCCAGTCGCGGCTGTTGTTGTCGGAGGCGCGGACGAAGTAGTGGATGTCGTCGAAGTCGATCTGGTCGAGGTCGCCGCCCCACTGCGGGGTCGGGCGCTGCTCGAAGTGCTCGAACGCCTTCAGGCGGAAGTCGCGCATCCACTCCGGCTCGTCCTTGTAGGAGGAGATCGACTCGACGATCGCGCGCGAGAGCCCCTTCGGCGCCTTGTAGGCGTAGCCGGTCTCGGGGTCGTGGAAGCCGAACTTCTCCTTGTAGTCGGCGTTGATCCCGGCGACTTCCTGCTGCTCTGCGATGACCTCGGGTGTTGCCATGAGGCTAATCGACCTCCAGGTAGATGATGTCGTCCTCGATCGCTACCGGGAACGTCTGGGCAGGAGCATAGGCGGGCAGGGTCTTCGGCCTGCCGCTGGCGAGGTCGAAGAGGGAGCCGTGGCGGGGACACTCGACGGTGCAGGCGGCGGGGTCGAACTCGCCCTCGGCCAGCGGCCCGTCGTCGTGCGAGCAGCGGTCCTCGATCGCGTGCAGGGCGCCACCGCAGTTGAAGACGCCGATCTTGCGCCCGCCGTCCTCGACCAGTCGCATATCGCCGGGGGCGAGATCGCCGGCAGGGCAGACTTCGATCTTCGTGCTCATCTCGTGCGGTTTGGTCTCGGTTGTGCTTGTCGTCACGTAAAACCTAGCTCCGGAGTCGGATTTTAGCGCCCGAACCCGACGGGGCGCAGTCGCGTATCAACTTCTTGACCAATCGCGGCCGCCGACGTGAAAGAGTCGGGCCCCCCAACCGAAGGAGCGCAGATGACCGAGATGACCGCCTATGAGCCCGGCACCCCCTCGTGGGTCGACCTGGGAACCCCGGACATTGAGGCGTCCGTGAGCTTTTACGAGGCCCTATTCGGCTGGTCGATCCCCGAGGGCCCCAACTCCGAGCAGACCGGCGGCTACCGCCAGGCGACGCGCGGAGGCAAGCCGGTCGCCGGGGTGATGCCGCTGATGCAGGAGGGCCAGCCGACCGCCTGGTCCACCTACGTCTCCGTCGAGGACGCCGATGCCACCGCCGCCGCCGTCAAAGAGGCCGGCGGAAACGTGATGGCGGAGCCGATGGACGTGATGGACCTCGGCCGGATGGCGATATTCGCCGACCCGACCGGTGCCGTCTTCGGAGTCTGGCAGCCGGGATCCTTCCCCGGCGCTGGGCTGGTGAACGAGCCGGTCTCGATCTCCTGGAACGAGCTCGAGACCCGCGACCCCGATGTGGCAAAGGAGTTCTACGGCGCCGTTCTCGGCTGGACCGCCAAGGACGTCGAGATGGGTGAGATGACCTACACCGAGTGGCATCGCGCCGACGATGCCCTCATCGGCGGCATGGCCGACATCCGCGGCCGGATGCCCGATGAGGTCCCGCCCCACTGGATGGTCTACTTCGCGGTCTCCGACTGCGACGCGATCGCCGAGAAGGCGAAGGAGCTCGGCGGCAGCCTCGGCTTCGGGCCGATGGACATCCCCGCCGGCCGCTTCGCGGTTCTCAGCGACCCCCAGGGCGCTGGTTTCGCGGTGATCGCACTCAGCGCCGACACCGGCTGAACCGCTCCAAGGCGGCGCCCTCGCCCCGGCGTTGCGATCAGCCGCTCTCGCGGACCGGCGGAGCTCCGCCGGAGCCCTCGAGTGAGGCGGCGCCGCTGCGGGCGAGGCGCCCCACGAGCAGGACGGCTGCCGGCAGCACCGCGCAGCCGACGGCAACCAGGAACCAGGGCTCGCCGGCGTCGGTTCCGGCTCCGATCGAGTGGGCGACTCCCAGCACCCAGAAGAGGGCGGTGAAGCGGTGCAGCCGCTTCCAGCGCGAGGCCCCGATCCTGGCGCGGACGTAGTAGGAGAGCCCGAGCGCGGCGAGCCCGTAGGCGGCGAAGATCCCAAGCGACGTCCACAGGGGCCGGTAGGGCATCACGAACGGGAGCGCGATCCCGGCCGGGCCCGGATTCAGGTAGGAGTCTCCGAGCAGCGAGGCGCCGTGAATCGCGATCAACACCAGGGTCGCGAGGGAGAGGGTCTCGTGCGCCGCCCGCAGTGGCAGGCGGTCGGTCCCGGGCCGCGACATCAGCAGCCCGACCGCGACCGAGACGCTGGCGCTGATCAGGGCCGCCGTCCCGGCCGCCCTGCTGGTGATCCAGAAGAGGTGGTGGGCGACGATCATGCCACCGCCTCCGCCACCGCCGCGGTGAGCTCGACCCGTGCCGCAAGCCGCTCGACCGCGCCCTCGTCATCGACCAGCACCCCACCGAAGGGAAGCTCGGTTCTCGCCCGCTCGGGCCCGGACAGCAGCGCGGTCTTCGCCAGCACCTCGGCCAGCCGCGCGGTCGGCGCGAGCGCGGTCACCTGGACCAGCCCGGTGAAGGCGGGGAGGCCGCTTCCGGGGTCGAGCAGGTGGTGGCCGACGCTGCCGTCGGGGTTGCGCCAGGCGCGGCGGCCGATGCCGCTGGTGGCGACGGCGCCCTCGGCAAGCTGGAGCTCCTCGATCGTGCCCTCGCCGAACGGTCCCTCGACCATCACGGTCCGGGGTGCGCCGGCGGTGCCTCCAAGGCGGAGGTCGCCGCAGCAGTCGACGACGTACTGTGGCCGCTCTCGAAGCCCCGCGGCGACGAGATCGGCGAGGAGTCCCTTTGCGATCCCGCCGCTGTCGAGACGCAGGCCCGGGGGCCTGCTGACCGTGCCGGCCACCTGGTCGACACCCAGCCGGCGCCAGTCGTGGGCGGCGCGGGGAGTGGCGGGGCGCCTCGCCGGCGCGACCCGGAGTGCCTCGCGCAGAGGGATCGAGCCGGCGCTCTCCTCGAGCGAGCGACTGTAGCCCGCCCGTTCGATCGGCCCGAGCAGGGTGGCGTCGACGAGGCCGCCGCTGCGCTGTCCCGCGTCGGCGGCTGCGGCGACGAAGCGACGCATCAACGGGGTGGCCGGCAGCGTCGCCGCCGGATTGCGGTTCAGTCGCGAGAGCTCGCTCTCCTCGAGGAAGCGCGAGAGCCGCAGGTGCGCCTCGAGCAGGCGGCTGCGGGCGAGGGCGACGGCCTCGCCGGGGTCGTGCCCTCCGCCGACGATCACCGTGGCGGTGCCGCCGAAGCAGCCGAAGCTGTCGCGCGACTCGGATTCGCTCACGACTGCGAGGTGACTACCGGAGCTGGCGGCGGAGCGGGTGCCGGCGCCGGAGTCGTCGTCTGTGCCCCCGATGCCGGAACCTGGACGATCGTCCCGGTGACCGGATCGTAGGCGAGCACGGTCGCGGATTGCTGCTGCTGCGGCTGGGCCGACGAGCCGGCGCCGCCCGCCGCCGCCGTCCCGCGATCGGCCTTGGTCGCCCCGGTCGCATTCGTGAGCTTCTGGGAGCTGCCGAGCGTCGGATCGTTCCCGGTCGCCATCTGGGCGAAGACGGCGACCCAGAGGATCCCGAAGAGCGCGATCGGCAGGGCCAGGGCCCGCGTTCGCGCCCGGACGGCACGCTCGCGGGCACGCTCCAGCTTGCGCCTGGCGGCATCGCGTCGCTCTTGGAGCCGTGCTTGGTCCATGCAGGCACGATCGCGGAGAAGCCAAAGCGGGCGCTAAGGATTTGGTGAGAGTCCTCTTAGGCTCCCGGCGCCGGCCCGTCGCCAACGGCTTTCGCTCTAGCATCGGCCCGGTGCGGATCCTGATCGTCGAGGACGAGACCGCGATCGCGGATTTCATTCGCCGCGGCCTCGAAGCCGACGGTTACGACGTCCGGGTGGCGGTCGACGGGATCGAAGGCGAGCGGCTCGCCCTCGAAGGAGGCTCCGACCTGGTGATACTCGACCGCATGCTCCCGGGCCGAGACGGGCTCGAGGTCCTGGGGGCGATCCGCCGCGCCGACCCCGGCCTGCCGGTGATCATGCTGACGGCGAGGACCGAAATAGAGGACCGGGTCGAGGGGCTCGACCGCGGCGCCACCGATTACGTCACCAAGCCGTTCTCCTTCGAGGAGCTGGGAGCGCGGGTGCGGGCGCACCTGCGCCAGCCGGAGACCGCGGAGCCGATCCGGCTGCGGGCCGCTGGGATCGAGCTCGACCTGGTCCGGCGCACGGCCGAGCGCTCGGGCGAGACAGTCCGTCTCTCGGCCAAGGAGTGCGACCTGCTCGCCTACCTCATGCGCCACCCCGGCGAGGTGCTTCCCCGCGAGCGGATCCTGGCCGCCGTCTGGGGCTACGAGCACGATCCCGGGACCAACGTCGTCCAGGTCTATATCGGCTACCTGCGCCGCCGCCTCGCGGTAGCCGACGAGAAGGCCCCGATCGAGACGATCCGCTCGGTCGGCTACAGGCTCGCGATCCCTTGAGCACCTCGGGGGCACCGCGCTTCGGACTTCGCGGCCGGCTTGCAGTCTCGATCGCGGCGATCGTCGTCGCCGCCCTGGCGGTGACCTACGTCGCCGTCTACCGCGTTACCGGCTCGGAGCTGCGCTCGCGCATTGACCAGGATCTGCGTGGTCAGACGGCCGCCCTGGCGGCGAGGATCGGCGCCGTTCCGCCCTTTCCCGCGGCGATTGCCGCCGCTGTGCGCTCCTACCTCCAGGCGCAGACGTTCGGCGCCCCCGCGAGCCTGCTGCTGATCACAATCCCCGGCGACGGGATCATCACCAACCAGCCGGAGCTGCTGCGCCACCACCCCGAGCCGGATGAGCCTGCCGGGTCGGGCGGCGAGGAGCGAAGGCAGGCCGCCGCCCTGCGGACCGCCCCGAGCGGATACTCGGATTTCGACTACGTCGACGCCGGCCGGGTCCGGGTCCTGACCACCCGGCTGCCCGGGCCGGGGGGGAGGCCGCTGGCGGTGATCCGGGCCGGGGAGCCGCTGGAGTCGGTCGAGCGGGCTCAGTCGGAGATCTCCCGGACCTTCCTCTTGGTCGGCGCCCTGACCCTGGCCGCGGCGCTGGCCGCCGGCTACCTGCTCGCGGCGCGGACGGCGGCGCCCCTGCGGCGGATGGCGAGGATCGCGGCCGAGGTGGACGCGGGCGAGCTCGACCACCGGATCGGGGCCGGCGGACCCAGGGACGAAGTCCGCAGCCTGGCGGAGTCGTTCGACCACATGCTCGACAGGCTCGAGGACGCGTTCGCCCGCCAGCGTGGCTTCGTCTCCGACGCCTCGCACGAGCTGCGCACGCCGCTGACCGCAGTCCGCGGCCAGCTCGAGGTCCTCGCCCGTGAGCCCGATCCCTCTCCCGAACGGGTGCGGGAGACCGAGCGCACTGTCAGCCGCGAGATCGATCGCATGAGTCGGCTCGTCGACGACCTCCTGGCCCTGGCCCGGATCGACGAGGGGGGCGGGCTGGCGACCGAAACGATCGCGGTGGCGCCTTTGCTGGAGGAGTTGGTGGCCGTGGCGGAGCCGGGCGCCGGGGCGCGGATCGAGCTCGCCGGAATCCCGGGAGGGACGATCGAGGCCGATCCCGACCGGCTGGCGCAGGTGATCCGCAATCTGATCGCCAACGCTGTCGAGCACGCCGGCAGTGGCGGCCGGGTGACGGTCGGCGCTCGGACACTCGGGCGAAGCCTCGAGGTCGTGGTGGACGACGACGGCCCGGGGATCCCTCCCGGGGAGCGCGAGCGGGTGTTCGACCGCTTCCACCGGGCCGACGCCTCGCGCTCGCGCCGCTCCGGCGGGAGCGGGCTGGGGCTGGCGATCGCCAGGGCGATTGTCGAAGCACACGGAGGCGAGATCGTCGCCTCCGAGTCGCCGCTGGGCGGCGCCAGGGTCGCCTTCACCCTTCCCGGCTACGAGCCGGGCTAGGAGAGGTCGAGGCCGGCCTCGGCCCGGTCGCCCTGCTCGCCCTCGTCCTCCCAGTCAGCGCTCTGCCCGAGGCTCGCCCCCTTGACCACCTTGAGCCCGAGCAGGGCGCACTTCATCCGCGTCGCCGAGATCTCGATGCCGAGCAGGTCGAGGACGAACTCCTTCGGCAGGCGCAGGATCTCCTCCCGGGTCATGCCGTCGAGCTCGTCGGTCAGCAGCGAGGTCGCCGCGGTCGAGATCGCGCAGCCCTTGCCGTCGAAGGCGACCTCGGCCACCCGGCCCTCGTCGCCGAGGCGGATGGTCACGTGCTGCTCGTCGCCGCAGAAGGGGTTGGTGTCCTCGAAGGAGAGGTCGGGGTTTTCGAGCCGGCCGAAGTTGTGGGGGCGCTTGTAGTGCTCGAGGATCTGGTCGCGGTAGAGCTCGTCCATGCGTCCAAGGGTACGCAGACGACCGCCGCCGGTCCTAGAGTCGCCACGACAACTCCGACTGGAGGCCAGCATGACCGTGCCCAGACACCGCCGGGTCCGCCTCGCAGCATCCCTCTTTCCACTCGCCCTGCTCGGCGCTCTCGCCGCGCCGTCAGGCGCCGGGATGACCTACGGAACCCACCTCTACATGAGCAAGAAGTTCCCCGCCTTCCACGGCAGGATCCATGCCGCCAACGACTTCTGCGTCGCCGACCGCAAGGTCAGGCTTTACCGGATCCGCTCCGGGCCGGACAAGCTGCTCGGGGTCGACCGCAGCGAGGACAACGGCGCCTGGAAGGTCAAGGTCCAGACGCTCTCCTCGGGCGCCTACTACTCGCTCACCAGGCGCCATGCCAGCGCCGCGCTCGGGATCGCCTGCCGGGCCGACCGCTCGCGCCTCGCAGTCGTCGACTGACCGGGGCGCCGTTGCCGAGCGTTCATTTCCTCTCCCTAGTGGTGAGGAAACCTCACTCTCGCGAGCGTGGTCAGAGCTTGAAGACGCGGCGGGCGTCGAGCAGGCCCTCGATCAGGCGGTCGATCTCTCCGCGGGTCGTGTGGACTGCGAAGGAGGCGCGGGTGGTGGCGGCGACACCCAGCCGCTCCATCAGCGGCTGGGCACAGTGGTGGCCGGCGCGAACGGCGATCCCGTGGCGGTCGAGGATCTCGGAGACGTCGTGGGGGTGGACGCCCTCGATCTCGAACGAGACCGGGCCGATCCGCTCGGCCGAGCGCGGCGGACCGAAGATGCGAAGTCCGGGAACCTCGGCGACCTTCTCCAGCGTGTAGTCGGTGATCTCCCGCTCATGCGCGAGCACCGCTTCCATGCCGAGGGCGTCGAGCCAGCGCAGCGCCGCCGCCATCCCGATCGCCTGCGCGATCGCCGGCGTCCCGGCCTCGAATCGCGCGGGGGGATCGGCGAAGGTCGTCCCCTCCTTGGTCACCTTGCGGATCATCGAGCCCCCGCCGAGGAAGGGTGGCATCGCGTCGAGCAGCTCGAGCCTTGCCCAGATTGCGCCGATCCCTGTCGGTCCGTAGAGCTTGTGGCCGGTGAGAGCGTAGAAGTCCACCCCCAGCCCGGAAACGTCGAGCGGCAGCTTCGGTGCGGCCTGGGCGCCGTCGACGAGGATCAGCGCCCCGGCGTCGTGGGCGAGGCGGGCGATCTCGCCGATCGGGTTCTCGGTCCCGAGGACGTTGGAGACATGGGCAACGGCGGCGATCTTCGGTCCCCGCTCAAGCAGCACGGCGAAGGCGTCCAGGTCGAGCAGCCCGTCGTCGTCGATCGGTGCCCAGTCCAGCTCAGCCCCGGCGGCCTCTGCCAGCTGCTGCCAGGGGACGAGGTTGGAGTGGTGCTCCATCTCTGTCACCAGGATGCGGTCGCCCTCGCCGACGTTGGCGGTGCCCCAGGCGCGTGCGACCAGGTTGATCGCCTCGGTCGCGTTGCGGACGAATACGACCTCGCGCCGGTCGGCGGCACCGATGTGGTCGGCGACCGTCGCCCGGGCGCCCTCGAAGGCTGCTGTCGCCTCGGCCGAGAGGGTGTGGGAGCCGCGGTGGACGTTGGAGTGGTGGCGCCTCTCGTATCGGTCCACCGCCTGGATCGAGGCAAGCACCCGCTGAGCGCTGGCGCCGCTGTCGAGATAGGCAAGCGGGTGGCCGTGGACCTTCCGCGAGAGCGCCGGGAAGGCAGCCCTGATCCTGTCGTCGTCGAGCGCGGGCGGGCTCGCCGCAGGGGAGCCTGTCGCCGCCGGCTCCATGGGCCGCGGGCGGGCGGCGCTCAGGCCGCCGCCTCGACCTCCTCCCTGATCCAGCCGTAGCCCCGCTCCTCGAGCTCGGAGACCAGCTCGGGGCCGCCCTCCTTGACGATCCGGCCCTCGTACATGACGTGGACGAAATCGGGCTCCACCAGGTGCAGGATGCGCTGGTAGTGGGTGATTATGAGCACGCCCATGTCAGGCCCGGTGAAGGTGTTGACGCCTTCGGCGACGGTGCGCAGGGCGTCGATGTCAAGGCCCGAGTCGGTCTCGTCGAGGACGGCGATCTCGGGGTGCAGCAGGGCCAGTTGCAGGATCTCCATCCGCTTCTTCTCGCCGCCGGAGAAACCGTCGTTGAGATAGCGGCTGGAGAAGTCCCTGGGGATGTTCGTCAGCTCCATCGCCTCCTGGGCGAGCTTGGCGAACTCCTTGATCTTGATCTGCTCCTCGCCCCGTGCTTCGCGCTGGGCGTTGATGATCATCCGCAGGTACTTGCTGACGGAAACGCCGGGGATGGCGACCGGGTACTGGAAGGCCATGAAGAGCCCGGCGCGCGAGCGCTCGTCGGCAGCGGATTCGGTGATGTCCTCCCCCTTGAAGGTGATCGTGCCCTCGTCCACCACCAGCGCCGGGTGGCCCATGATCGCGTTTGCAAGCGTCGACTTGCCGGACCCGTTTGGGCCCATCAGCGCGTGCACCTTGCCCTTCTCTACGTCGAGATCGAGGCCCCGGAGGATCTCCTTGTCCTCGACGCTCACGTGCAGGTTTCTTATCTCCAGGTCAGCCATTCGTCTCCGTTTCTCGGTTCGTTGGGGGGCTAGACGGCGCTGCCGACCGTCTCCCTCACGCCGGCGGGGCCGCCGAACTCGACCAGCTCGGCCAGTGTCGTCTTCGCCAGGGCCCGGTTGACGCCGCCCTGGACCCTGGTCCACAGCAGCTTGGTCGCACAGGCGTGGTCGCCGTCGCTCTCGTGCGAGCAGAGGACCTTGCCCTCCGGCCTCTCGTGGAAGCACTCCATCGGGGCGATCTGCCCCTCCAGCGCCTCGACCACCTCGTCCATGGTTATCTCGGACGGGGGCCTGGCCAGGCGGTAGCCACCGTGAGCGCCGCGGGTGGATGTCACCAGGCCGGCCTTGCGCAGCTTCGCGACCAGGTGCTCGAGGTAGGAGAGCGGCAGCCGTTCGGCTTCGGCGACCGCGCTCAGCGAGACGGGTTCGGAGCCCGGCTGGCGTCCGAGCTCCACCATCAACCTCACTCCGTACTCGGCTTTGGTCGAGAACAGCATCGCCAGAAATCCTAGCGAAACGGTCGGTTATCCCTCCGGCAGCTTCATCTCCTCGGTCGGCCGCCGCAGGATCGCCTTGCGCAGGACCGTCCACGGGTTGACCCGGGGCCCGTCGCGCGCGACCGTGCTGAGCACGCGACCGAGGCGGGAGCCGGCGAGTCCGCCCGCCTCGGGCAGCTCGATCAGCATCTCGCTCTGCCCGGCGGCGCTGCGCCGGGTCCAGGACCCGTCGGGGGCGAGATGGCGGAAGAGCTCGAGAACCTCCTCGTTGTCGTTGAGGACGATTGCGACGAACTGGCGGATGTCTTCCTCTCGGGCGCGCTCGACCAGCCGCTCGAGCAGCGCCGAGCCGACCCCGAGCCCCTGCCAGGGGTCGGCGACGACGACTGCGACCTCGGCCTCGACCGGGTCCTCGGCCCGGACGTAACGGACGACTCCGACGATCCGCTGGTTCGCAGGGTCGAGCGCGACCAGGGCCTCGTGGTCGTGGTGGTCCACCTCGGTCAGGTAGGCGAGGTCCTGGGCGCTGAGCCGCTCCAGCGGAGCGAAGAACCGCCGGTAGCGGGACTCGGGGCTTAGCCGCTCGAAGGCGGCGGAGAGCGAGTCCTTGTCATCGGAAGAGATCGGCCGGATCAGTACCTCCCGTCCCCCGCCGACCCCGACCAACTCGCTCACGGATCGATCAATCCCTTGCGGATCGCATAGCGGACCAGCTCGACCCGGTCGCGCATTCCGAGCTTTCGCATCGCGTTGGCCCGGTGGTTCTCGACCGTCTTCTCGGAGAGGTGGAGGATCTCGGCGATCTGGCGGGTGGTGTTCGCCTCGGCGACGAGCTTGACGATCTCCTCCTCGCGGGGGGTGAGCTCGTCGGCGCCGTCGGGGCCGCGTTCGAGCATGTCCTTGATCAGGGCACGCTGGGCCTCGGGCGTCAGGAACGGCTCGCCGCGCTCGACCGCCCGCACTGCGTCGAGCAGATCGGTGTCAGCCTGGGTCTTGAGCACGTAGCCGGCCGCGCCGGCCTTGAGCGCCTCGAACAGGTAACGCTCGTCGTCGTGCATGGAGAGGATCAGGACCGCCACCTCGGGCGCCTGCTGCTTGATCTCGCGCGTCGCCTGGAGCCCGGTCAGCTTAGGCATCCGCACGTCGAGGATCGCCAGGTCCGGGCGCTCGCGCACAGCCATCTCGCGCGCCTCGGCGCCATCCGCGGCCTCGCCGATGACCTCGATGTCGCCCTGGCGCTCCAGCAGCAGTCGCAGGCCGGAGCGGACGATTCCGTGGTCGTCGGCGATCAGGACGCGCATGCCCCTATGCTCGCAGCATGAAGCTCGGTGAACCGGCCTCGTACCTGACCCTGACCGCGGGAACCCCGGTGTATGCGTCCGGGGGTGAGAAGGTGGGCTCGGTGGCCGAGGTTGTTGCCGCCGTCGAGCAGGACATCTTTGAGGGGATCGCAATTTCCTCCCATCTCGGAGTCGGGCGCCGGCGCTTCGCCTCGGCCGAGCAGATTGCCGAGATCGGCGAGCAGGGCGTCCTGCTCTCGCTCGACGCGGGCGCCTTCGGGCAGTTGCCGGCGCCGCGCTAGATCGTCAGCCGCACGGTCGTGCCCCGGCCGGGGCCGGATTCGATCACGACCTCACCCCCGACCAGCAGCGCCCGCTCCCGCATCCCCGGCAGGCCAAGGCCTCCCTCGGCCTCGGAGAAGGCGAAACCTGCGCCGTCGTCGCGGACCGCCAGCTGGACCCCTGCGCCGCGGCGTCGCAGCGCCACCTCAACCCGCGTGGCCCCACTGTGGCGGGCGGCGTTGGAGAGCGCCTCCTGGGCGACCCGGTAGACGACCAACTGGACGTCGTCGGCGAGGTCGGAGAAGTCGCCCTCGGCCGAGAACGAGGCCTCGATCTCGCCGCCGCCGAGCTGGTCGACCTGGCCGGCGATCGCCGCCTTCAGGCCGAGGTCGTCGAGCGCCGTCGGCCGCAGCTGGCGGGCCAGGGAGAGCAACTCCTCCATCGCCTGATTGGCGAGCGCCCTGGTCTGCTCGAGCTCGGCCTCGAGCTCCGGCGGCGCCATCTCGCGTGCCGCCTCGAGCCGCAGCAGGACGCCGGTGAGCGACTGGTTGACCTCGTCGTGAAGGTCGCGGGCCACCCTGGCCCGTTCCTCCTCCTGGGCCCGCAGGGCCGCGGTCCCGGCACGCCGTCGCTCCGCCTCCAGCCGGCGCATCATGCGGATGAACGCCAGCTCGATCCGCTCGACCTCCTCGGTTTCTCCCTTGCCGTCGATCGAAGGCGGCAGGTTCGAGCCGGGGCGGCTCAGGTCCACCTTCTCCATCTCCTCGATCAGGTGCTCGAGCGGGGTGAAGCGCGCCCGGAGCACCGCCAGATTGACGATCAGGCTGAGGCCGGCGGCGGTGGCGACGACGAGCACCACCTTGGTCGTCTCGGAGAGCTCGAGCCCGACCAGGGTCGCCGCGAACAGCGCCGCCACGCAGACGAGTGCGGCGTTGAGCGCAATCACCTGGGTGAAAAGGGCGCGTCGTCGCACCGGCCAAGCGTAGAGCCGCAGGCTGCGGTCCCGGGTGGAGTGGGGGGCGCCCAGGAGTGCATTAGGGGTCTTCCCCTATGGTCAATTCCCGCCTGAGCGGCCACAATGTCATGCATATGTATGGCAACCCGTGCTTTCGGAACCAGGAGTAGACGACGGACATGACAACCACCAAGGCATCAACCTTTGGAGCAACGCTGCGGACGACGATCCTGCTGGCGACCCTCTCGGGGCTGCTGGTTGCGATCGGTTTCCTCATCGGTGGCTCGCAGATGGCGCTGCTGTTCCTCGGCCTCGCCGTGCTGATGAACTTCGGCTCCTACTTCTTCAGCGACAGGCTGGCGCTGAAGATGAGCGGCGCCAAACCGATCGAGGAGTCCGAGGCGCCGCGGCTCTACCAGATCGTGCGCGAGCTGACGACGCGGGCGAAACTGCCAATGCCGCGCCTCTACATGATTCCCCAGGATCAGCCGAACGCCTTCGCCACCGGCCGCAACCCGAAGAACTCGGCGGTTGCCGTGACCCGCGGGATCACCCAGCTGCTCTCCGAGGACGAGCTTCGCGGCGTACTCGCCCATGAGCTCGCCCACGTCAAGCACCGCGATATCCTGATCCAGTCGGTCGCGGCGACGATCGGCGCCTGCATCACCTACCTCGGCTACGCGCTGCTTTGGTTCGGCGGCGACGACGAGTCTCCGGTCGGGCTGCTGGCGTCGCTGGCGCTGGTCCTCTTGGCGCCGATCGCGGCGACCATCATCCAGCTCTCGATCTCGCGCCAGCGCGAGTACGCCGCCGACGCCGGCGGCGCCGAGATCTGCGGCAACCCCGAGTCGCTGGCCACCGCCCTGCTGCGCCTCGAGGAGGGTGCCAAGGCGATGCCGATGAAGGTCAACCAGGCCGCTGAGCCGCTCTACATCGTCAAGCCCTTCTCCAGCAAGGGGCTCGCGGGGCTCTTCTCGACCCATCCCCCGATCGAGGAGCGCGTCCGCCGCTTGCGGCAGATGCGTCCAAGTCTTGGCTGAGAGCCGAGGCACAACCCAGGGGAGCCGCAGGCAGCAGCAAACCTCCTAGAACGCACTACCTGTGGTGAGGGGCCGTCCGCCAAGGGCGGCCCCTCGCGTTCCCCGGGGCCTCAGGCGGTGAGCCGGTAGAGGAGGCCGACGATCGCCGCGGCGACGATCAGCGCAAGCAGGATCCATGCGGCGAGCCGGGCGGGACTGGGTCCCGGGCCGTCGGCAATCAGCCCGGCCTCGTCCGCGATCTCTCCCTCGACCTGTCCCTCGCTCTCGATCTCGGTACCCGCCAGAAGCTCCCGGGCGGCGCCGGCGCCGGCCTCGGGAACGAGGATGTCCCGGGGCCCTGCGGCGAGGAAGTCGGGGACGTCGAAGCCGCGGCTGCGCTTCAGAAAGCTCGGAATGCCCTCCTCCAGCAACAGCCCCTGCATAAGTTCCGCCTCGGCCTGGTTGCGGGCGAAGCCGACCTTGACCGGCTCCCCCCGGGTGTACTGCGGCTTGATCTTGCGAAGGCGCTCGTGGGTTTCGGTCACCGGGCCTTCGCCCGCCGTTCCGGCGTAGACGAGAGGCATCTCGCACCTCGGGCAGAAGCGCTCCGAGAGCGGGTAGGAGATCGCGCAGCGCGGGCAGACCAGCGGCCCGCTGCCGCTAGCCGCCGACGAGGAGCTCGGCATCACTGATCTCGCCGTCGCGAATCCAGAAGCCGCGAACGTCGGGCGCTCCCGGATCGGAGAGCGAGACGATCACGTAGACCGCGTCGGGCCAGCCGGCGAGGTTGACGTCGGTCTGGGAGGGGTATGCGGCCGACTTCGTGTGCGAGTGATAGATCGCGGCCAGGTCCTCGCCGGCGTCCTCGATCTCCCGCATCAGCCGGAACTGCTCGGTGGGAGCGATCGAATAGCGCAGCGGGCTGGCCTCGGCATTGGCCGCGCGGTAGACCGCGGAGGCGACCCCGTCGCGCCCGCCGACCATCCCACAGCACTCATTGGGCGCTTCCTCGCGGGCGTGGGCCACCATCTCGTCGATCAACTCCTGGCTGAACTTCATCGGGGCGGCGAGGCTAGCAGCGGCGGCGCCGGGTGATCCGGCCTACCACCAGACGGTCGAGTCGATCCCCTCGAGCTCCTCGATCGGCTTCGTATATACGCCCGATGAGAGGTATTTCCAGCCGTCGTCGGGAACGAGGAAGACGACGTTGCCGCCGTCCAGCTCCCCGGCGATGCGGGCGGCGATCGCGGCGATCGCTCCGGCGGAGACGCCGGCGAATATCCCCTCGTCCTCGAGCAGGCGCTTGGTCCAGACGATCGCGTCGCGATTGGAGACCATGATCTTGCGGTCGAGGATGGAGAGGTCGATGATCGGCGGGATGAAGCCGTCCTCGAGCGAGCGCAGGCCCTGGACCAGTTCCCCCTGCATCGGCTCGGCGGCGACGATCATCGTCTCGGGGTTCTCCTCCTTCAGCCGGCGGCCGTTGCCCATCAGGGTGCCGCCGGTGCCGAGCCCGGCGACGAACGCCGTCACTTCGTCGAGCTCCTCGAGGATCTCGACCGCGGTGCCCTCGTAATGCGCCCGGGGGTTGGCCTCGTTCCCGTACTGGTAAGGCATGTAGTACTGGGGGTCGGTGGCCATCTCCAGCGCCAGCTCGACCGCCCCGTTCGATCCCTTGGCCCCTTCGGAGTAGACGATCTCGGCCCCGTACATCCGCAGCAGCTGGGTCCTCTCCTCGGTGACGTTGTCGGGCATCACCACCTTCAGCGGATAGCCCTTACGGCGGCAGATCATCGCCAGCGAGATCCCGGTGTTGCCGGAGGTCGGCTCCAGCAGCGTCTGGCCGGGCTCGATCGCGCCCTGCTCCTCGGCGCTGTCGATCATCGCTCGCGCAACCCGGTCCTTGACCGAGCCGGTTGGGTTGCGGCCCTCGAGCTTGGCGTAGATCCGCACCCCCGCCTTCGGGGAGATGCGCTGAAGCTCGACCAGGGGGGTGTGGCCGATCGACTCGACGATGTCGCCGAAGCGGCCGCCGCAAGGCCTGTTTAGGAGTTCGTCTTGAAGCATCGCCACATCCTTTGAAGATTCCCGAAGACGCTTGTCGGACTCTACTTCAGAAAGTGTAGTAGCGGCGCTTGCGCCGCGGTGGCTCGGGCTGTAGATTCGCGCGCGTCCGTCATCTTTCAAGTTCTTTGATCGGAGGAATCTCGATGAGCAAGACCCGGCTTTGGGTCGTGATCGCGGCGCTGGCACTCAGTGTCGGCGTTCTCTTCGCCGCCGGCTGCGGCAGCAGCGACAGCAGCACCACGGGTAGTGATACCGGCGGAGGCGCCGGCGGCGACCTTGGGCTGCAGTCGAGCGGCAAGCTCCTCGTCGGCTCCGACATACCGTTCCCGCCCTTCGAGCAGGGCACCTCGCCCAACTACACGGGCTTCGACATCGACGTCGTCAACGAGGTGGCAAAGAAGCTCGGCCTGGACGTGACCTACCAGGACACCGGTTTCGGCGAGATCTTCGTCAACCTCTCCCAGGGCCAGTTCGACATGGTCGCCTCGGCGACCACGATCACGCCGGAGCGCCAGCAGACGGTCGATTTCTCCGATCCCTACTACGAGGCGCAGCAGGCGCTGGTCGTGCTGCCCGGCAGCGACATAAAGACGGTCGACGATCTCGACGGAAAGACCGTCGGAGTCCAGGACGGCACGACCGGTGAGGCCTTCGTCAACGACGAGACCAGCGCCGGGGGCGTGCAGGCCTATCCGCAGGGCCCCGACGCGATCAACGCCCTGAAGTCGGGCCAGGTCGACGCGGTTGTGATCGACCAGCCGGTCGCCCAGGACGCCGTCAAGAAGTCGGGCGGAGTCGAGATCGCGACCCCGATCCCGACCGGTGAGCTCTACGGATTTGCTTTCCAGAAGGACAACGACGCGTTGCGGGAGGCCTTCAACGAGCAGCTCGCCGCGCTGAAGAAGGACGGCGGTTTCGCCAAGATCTACCAGAAGTGGTTCCAGATCAACCCGCCGAAATCGGTCATCAACGGCACGACTGCGCCCCAGGGCTGAGTCGCGGCTGGTCGGCCAACCGATGAGAAAAGGGCGCCCCACGGGCGCCCTTTTCTTTGCCCAAGGGGCCGATCTCAACTAGGGTCGGCCGAAGCAGGCAAACGGCTCCCGGCATCCCTACGGGAAGAGGAGAGAGATGGACGTAATCTTCCAGCAGTACTTCGACCTCAACATCATCAGCGACAATTTCGATTACGTCATGCAGGGGTTCTGGCAGACGATCCTGCTTTCGCTGATAGGGGGGGCGCTGGCGCTGATTTGGGGGCTGGTGCTGTCACTGGTCCGCCAGCTCCCCGGCCGCGCCTTTGCCCCCTTCCGGGCGCTTGCGATCGCCTACATCGACGTCTTCCGTGGGATCCCGCTGCTGCTGGTCCTGCTGCTGATCTCCACCAGCCTGGGAGCCCTGGCGACCAGTGGCACGATCCCGGAGTTCATCGGCCTACCCAAGTTCCTCGGCAAGCCCTCTCCGTTCTGGTACGGGATCTACGGGTTGGTTATCACCTACGGGGCCTACATGGCCGAGGTCTACCGGGCCGGCCTGGAAGCGGTCCCGCGAGGCCAGATGGAGGCCGCGCGCTCCCTCGGCATGAGCCACGGGCAGTCGATGCGCCTGGTGATCGTGCCGCAGGCAGTGACCAAGGTGATCCCGCCACTGCTGAACGACTTCATCGCGCTGATGAAGGACACCTCGCTGGTCAGCGTCCTCGGCTTCGTCGAGGTCGTCCAGGCCGGCTCCGACATCCAGTCGGAGACCTTCAAGAGCTCGGCGCTGACCCTGGGCGCGATCCTCTTCCTGCTGACGACGATCCCGCTGGCGCGGATCGTCGACAAGATGATCTCCGGGCAGAGCTCGAAGACGGAGCGGGCGATCCCGTGATCGAGGGTAAGGTGATGGCATGAGCGAGACATTCCTCGGCCTTCGCGGGGTGCGCAAGAGCTACGGCGACCTCGACGTCCTCTGCGGAATCGACGTCGACATCAGAAAGGGCGAGGTCGTCTGCGTGATCGGGCCCAGCGGCTCGGGCAAGAGCACGCTGCTGCGCTGCATCAACCTGCTCGAGGCGCCTGACGAGGGGGTGATCGTCCTCGACGGCAAGGAGATCGCGGTCTCCGGGGGGGACGTCGACTACCTGCGTAAGAACGTCGGCATGGTGTTCCAGAGTTTCAACCTGTTCCCCCACAAGAGCGCCCTCGGGAACGTCTCGATGGCGCCGGAGATGGTCCTCGACCGCTCCTCGGGCGATTGCGACGAGCGCTCGCGCAAGCTGCTCGAGCGGGTCGGGCTTGGGGAGAAGGTCGACGAGTACCCCGACCGGCTCTCCGGCGGCCAGCAGCAGCGAGTCGCGATCGCCCGGGCGCTGGCGATGGACCCGCAGGTGATGCTGTTCGACGAGGTCACCAGCGCCCTCGACCCGGAGCTGGTCAAGGAGGTGCTCGACGTCATGCGCGAGCTCGCCAGCGAGGGCATGACGATGGTCGTCGTCACCCATGAGATGGGCTTCGCCAAGGAGGTCGCCGACCGGGTCATATTCATGGATGGCGGCGTCATCGTCGAGCAGGGGCCGCCGTCGGAGGTCCTCGGCAACCCGCGCGAGGAGCGTACCCAGCGCTTCCTCGGGCTCGTATTGGAGCACTGAGAAGATGAAATTCGGACGTGCATTACGCGACATCATCCTGATCCCGCTGCCGCTGGGGCTGCTGTCGATCGCCTTCTTCATCGCCGGGATCCCCGAGGGGGGTGTGCTGATGGCCCTGTTCACGCTCGGCGCTGCCTGGTTCATCCGCCCGCGGCGCCAGCAGTCAGTTGCCGCCTCGGTTCCAACCGCCGACGACGAGGACATCGCACCGGAGATCCCGGCCATCGGCGGCCCGGCCGGCCCCACCCCACCCTGAAGATCGGCCAAAGCCGCGCGGGTCACCGCCCTCTCCGCCCGCTGGGCGCCGAGAGTGCGATAAGTCATCAAATAGATGACGGAGATCACTCTCGCCGGCGCGGCACTGATGGAGATCGTTCTCGGCCGGCGCCCGCCGGTCGCCACCCCGGCAGGCATTGCCTGCATCGGGGTCTGGTGCCGGCAACCCTCTCTGGCTACGTTGCGCGTGGCTCGGAAGCCGCGTGCCCGAGGATGAACTGCTCCTGCGGCGCCCGGACGTTGAACTGGACGCCGCTCTGGAGCGAGACGCGGACGTTCTCGATCAGGACCAGCAGGTCGAAATAGACCGATCGGTGCTTGAGGTAGAAGAGGTCGTGGCAGAGCTTCCAGCCGGTGCCCTCCTCGGAGCCTCCATAACCGCAGCGGGCCTGGGCCCAGCCGGCGATCCCCGGCTTGACCAGGTGACGACGGTCGTAGTAGGGGAGGCTGCGCTCGAGCTCGGCGATCAGCTCGGGACGCTCCGGGCGTGGCCCGACGATCGTCATCTCGCCGCGGATCACATTCCAGAGCTGGGGAAGCTCGTCGAAGTGGGTGCGGCGCATTACGCGGCCGACCGCGGTGACGCGGTCATCGTCGGCGTCCGACCAGCGGGCGCCGCGATCCTCGGCCGCGACCCGCATCGAGCGAAGCTTGATCATCTCGTAGCTGCCACCGCCCTCGCCCATACGGCGCTGGCGGAAGAAGACGGGACCGCCGTCGGTGAGCTTGATGATCAGCGCCAGGACGGCGATCACGGGTGCGAGGATCGCCAGCATCAGGCTGCCGACGAGAAGATCGAATGCGCGCTTTGAGCCCGGCAGGCCGGGGCGGTAGCGGGGGTGCAGCAGGTACTGGAACCAGGCCGAGTTCGAGTGACCGAGCGGGACGTGGCCGAGCAGGTCCTCGTAGAGCTGGCTTGCTTCGATCAGGCGAACCGGCAGGTCGAGGCAGCTGGCGGCGACACGCTCGAACACTTCCAGACGCGAGTGGTGCCCCTCATCGCCAACCGCCTGAACGCTGGCGTGCACCAGAAGATCGACCGCGTGGCTGTTGACGACGTCGCGGACCTGGTCGAGCGAGCCGAGGCGGCGGGGGCCACCCCCTCCGGGCTCGGCGGTGGGGGCGTCGCCGGCGATCCAGCCGACCACCGAGTAGGCGCGGATGCCGGCGCTCTGGAGCTCCTCGTGAAGTCCGCGGGCGAGCCCGGCGGATCCGATCACGGCGACGCGGACCTGCCGGAGGACTCGAATCGGACCTTGCTCCACCCGGCGAAGGCCATCACCACCCAGGCACCGACCACAGGGGCGACCATCTCGGAGGCTCCCTCGGGCCGGCCGGCCAGGGCAAAGGTCGCCAGCGCCAGGCCGGCCCCCAGGACCGGCACGAAGGCCCGCAGGAGCCCGCCCGCGAGCGGCATCAGGTGGATCGGGTAGCGGTCGCGGTCGAGCGCAAAGCTGGCCAGCAGGACCGAGACGAAGACCAGGATGCCGTGGCCGGCGCTGTGCAGATGGTTCCCTGAAATCAAGCCGGCCACGGCAGCGGGGGCGAGACGGAATGCAGACACGCCCAACAGGCGCTGCGCACGCAGCGCCGTCAGGTACGGGGATGCCGTCTCGCCCGCGTCCTTCACGAGCGTCGCTCGCCTCCGCTGATCGTCAGGCGCCGCAGCACCAGTCCGGCGCCCGTGAGGGCGGCGGCGATCGCCAACAGGGAGATGACGTCGAGGCCGGTGAACGGCAATGAGCTGCCGCTGGCGCCCGCAACGCTTACCGAGCCCGAGGCACCGCCGCCGCCGTTGCTGATGACCTTGGTCGGCGTGCAGTACTGCGAGTCGGTCGGATCTGTCGTCGAGCAGTTGTCGCTGGCAATCGCCTGCGCGGGCAGCGCGAGCGCGGCGGTGACTGCCACTGTCAGCATCGCCATGCGCAGACCTGTTTGCTTTTTCATCGTGTCTCCTTTTCTTCTGCCATGGCCAGAATCAGGTCCGCCGGCATCTCCGCGCCGAGATCCGGGTGGAACTCGGCGAAGTGGAGCCTTGCCAACTCAACCAGACGCGCTTCTCCATATGCGATCACGATTGCTCCGCATTCACATCGGAGAATCAACTCCGGCCCTTGAGTGTCGAGGGTCAAGCTGCTGTTCATTGTGGCCGATCTTGATGGGTGCGTGTTGCCCTCCCGTCTTGACAACGTTTCCATTTCGTTTCCATCGATGCCGCCTGCGGACGCTGGCTCGACCCGGATCCAGCTCTGCGGCCGTCTCAAGGCCGACATCGATGGACGCCACGTCACGCCTGCCCTTCGTGGCCGGCAGGGGCGTATCCTCCTTGCCTACCTGGTGCTCAACCGGGGTCGACCGGTCAGCCGCGACGAGCTGATCGCGGCCATCTGGCCCGACTCGCCGCCGGCCGATCCCGCAGCCGCCCTGCGCACCCAGCTCTCGCGCCTGCGCGGCGCCCTCGGTCCGGGCGCCCTTGCGGGGCGTGACGCGGTCGAGCTCCATCTGCCCGAGAGCACCTGGATCGACATCGAGGCCGCGGAGCGGGCGATCATCACCGCCGGCTCGGCGATCAAGGCCGCCGACTGGAAGGACGCCTGGGTCCATGCCCACATCGCGCTGAACATCTCCGGGCGCCCGTTCCTTGCCGGCTTCGACGCCCCCTGGGTCGAGGAGGTCCGGCGCGAGCTGGAGGAACTGCACCTGCGCGCCCGCGAGACCATCGCCCGGGCGGGAATCGGGCTGGGAGGTTCGGAGCTCGCCGGCGCCGAGCGGGCGGCCAGGGCCCTAATACGGGAGGCGCCGTTCAGGGAGTCCGGCTACCTGCTGCTGATGCGCGCACTCGTCGCCTCCGGCAACACGGCCGAGGCGCTGCGCGCCTACGACGAGCTCAGGAACCTGCTGGCCGAAGAGCTGGGCAGCGCCCCCGGGGCCGAGGTCCAGAACCTGCACCGCCGTCTGCTCGGAGGCGGCGAGGGCGGGAACGGCGACGGCGTGGAGGCGGCGCAGGCTGCGCCCGAGGCGGGGGGTGCCGACACCGGCGGAGCGCCCGCCGAAACTCCCACCGGAGACCGCAGCGAGCTGCCGCTACCGACCTGGCTGGTGCCGCGGCGACGGAGCCCGTTCGTCGGCCGGGGAGCCGAGCTCGGGCGCCTCGACGGCCTCTGGAGCGAGACCGGCAGCGAGGGCGCCCCCCAGATCGTCTTCCTCGGGGGGGACCCCGGCGTTGGCAAGACCCGGCTCGCGACCGAGTTCGCCATGCGCCTCCATGAACGGGGCGGGGGAGTGCTCTACGGTCGCGCCGACGAGGAGGCTACCGCTGCTTTCCAGCCCTTCGTGGAGGCCCTTCGTCACTGGGTCATCAACGCTCCCGCCTCCGAGCTCGAGCGCGATCTCGGACCCCATGCGGCCGCGCTGGCAACCCTGATTCCCGAGATTGCGGTGAGGGTGCCCGGCACGCCCTCCTCAGGCGCCGAGGTCGCCCGGGAACGTCTGTTCGAGGCGGTCTCCGCAAGCCTTGCCGCGATCTCCGCGCGGCGGCCGACACTGCTGGTCATCGACGATCTCCACTGGGCGGACGCCGGCTCGCTGCTGATGCTCCGCCACATCGCTCGCGCCCCCCACAGGACGGCGCTGATGATCCTCGCCACCTACCGCGAGACAGAGCCCGGCGACGCCCTGGCCGAGACGCTCGCCGATCTCGGGCGCGAGGGCCTGTTCGAGCGCCGGCACCTCCCGGGTCTGGACGCGGCGGAGGTGCGGGAGCTGATCGCTTCGATCCGCGGTTCGGCTCCCGAGCCGGGGCTGGCCGAGGCGATCCTGGAGGAGACCGGGGGCAACCCGTTCCTGGTCGAGGCGCTGGTCAACCACATCTCCTCGTCGGGCGGCGGGCGGGGACTCGGACGGCGGCGGGCGACGATCTACGCCAGTGGGGTCCCCGACCTCGTGCGCGAGGCGATCGACCACCGGGTCGGGGAGCTTGGCGAAGACGCGGCGCAGGTGCTCGAGGTGGCATCGGTAATCGGCAGCGAGTTCGACTCCGAGCTGCTGACCGAGGTCTCGGAGATGCCGGGAGAGGACGTGATCGCCTCACTCGAGGCGGCGGTGGGCGCAGGATTGCTGGCGGATGTTCCCGGCACCCTCGACCGCTACGCCTTCTCCCACGCCCTCTTCCGTCAGACGGTCTACGCGGCAGTCCCACGTGCGCGCAGGGCTGCACTTCACCGTCGCATGGCGGAGGTCCTCGAGCGCCAGCACGGGAGCGACCCGGGGCACGTCTCCGAGCTCGCGCGTCACTACGCCGGCGCCGGTCCGGCCGGGGCGCCCAAGGCGCTCGAGTACGGCGTCCGGGCGGGGGCCGGCGCTCTCGGGGCGCTCTCCTTCGAGAAGGCGATCGACCATTACACCGCGGCCCTGGCCGCGCTCGACGCCTCCGGCAGCGAGGACCCGAAGCTGCGGGTCGAGCTGCTGCTGGCGCTGGGTGAGGCGGAGTGGCGCGGGGGGGAGGCCGAGTCCTCGCGAGAGACCTTCTCCTCAGCTGCGCGGATCGCCAGGTCGATCGACGACGCGGAGGCGCTTGCCCGGGCCGCACTCGGCTTCTGCGGCTTCGGCTCGGAGGGAGCCGGCAGCCGTC
This sequence comes from uncultured Actinomycetes bacterium, assembly GCA_963840235.1. Classification (GTDB taxonomy): domain Bacteria; phylum Actinomycetota; class Thermoleophilia; order Solirubrobacterales; family 70-9; genus JBBRHQ01. The sequence goes on along the minus strand of CAWIYC010000008.1, from coordinate 105,620 downwards.
AGGCCGATGCGACGGAGTTGCTCGAGACCGCACTGGGAGCCGTTCCTGCCAGCGTCGCCCTGCGCTCGCGCCTCGAGTTGCGCCTGGCGGAGGCCGCCCGTGGCGCCGGCGAGCAGGAGCGCGCCGAGCGGCTCAGCAGGGAGGGGCTCGCGCTGGCCGAGGACAGCGGCGACCCCGACACCCTTGCTCTGGCGCTGATCGGGCGCTGGAAGGCCAGTCCCGGCGCCGGGGCCCTTGAGCAGCGCCTGGCCGTCTCGGGCAGGCTGGCGGCCCTCGTCCCTGAGCTGCGTGACCACGACGTCGAGATCCAGGCCCGGTTCCTGCGGGTTCTTGCGGCGCTCGAGTCCGCCGACTTCGCCGAGCTCGACGTCGCCATCGCCGATCACGCCAGGATCGCCGAGCGCATGAAGCAGCCCGCCGACCGGCTGCACAGCCGCGCGTTCATGACCATGCGCTCGCTGATGGAGGGCCAGTTCGCAGCCGCAGAGCAGCTCACCGCGGAGGTGCTCGAGCTGGGGGCCTGGGCCGAGGTGCCCGACGCGCTGGAGTACTCCAGCCTCGAGCTGGTGGTGCTTCGCTGGGAGCAGGGGAGAATCTCCGAGACCGAGGAGCTGCTGCGCGATCTGATCGGACGGCGCGGCCAGGGGCAGGTCTGGCAGTCCTTCCTGGCGCTGCTGCTGGCCGAAGCCGGGCGGCCCCGGGAGGCGACCGAAGAGCTCGAGGCCGTGCTCGCCGGGGGCCAGGGGCCGGATCCGGGCCGGCAGGCGGCCGCGGCGATCGCGGCGGTCACCGTCGCCTCGCTCGCAGTTCACGAGCCTGTGCAAGCCCAATACCGGGAGCTGCTGCCGGGCGCGGGAGGGATCGTCGTCGGCGGGTCGGGGGCTGTCTACCTGGGACCCGTCTCCCACCACCTGGGGGTGCTTGCTGCCCTGGACGGCAAGGCCGGCGAGGCAGTTGGGCATCTCACCGATGCGGTCGCGGTCAACCAGCGCGCCGGGGCGCTCCCCTGGCTGGCCAGGTCACGCTTCGAGCTTGCCGCGGCGCTGGTGCAGCGCGGAGGTGAGGGCGATTCGGAGCGCGCCGGCGCCCTGCTCGCCGACGCCGGCCGGACTGCCGAGGAGCTCGGGATGGCATCACTGCTGCGGAAGATGGGGGATTTCAACGTCCCCCCGGGCCCCAGCATCCCTTAGAGGGCCTGAGCTCAGCCGCCCCCGGCCATCGCCGGCAGGATGACAATCGTGTCGGTCTCGGTGACCGCGGTGTTGAGCCCGTCGAGCACGCGCACGTCCTCGTCATTGAGGTAGACGTTGACGTAGCGGTTCAGATCGCCCTCGGGTCCGAACAGCTGGCCCTCGGTGTCGGGATGGGCGGCCGTCAGCGAGCGCAGTGCCTCGCCGACCGTGCCGCCCTCGGCGCTGACCTCGGACTCGCCCCCTGTCTGGGCGCGCAGAACCGGGGGGATCCTGATCGTCGACATCTAGGCCAACTCTAGTGCCATCTCAGGCGGCGCAGAACAGCTCGTAGTCGGGGAACTTGCCCATCTCCGATTCGGGGATCTCGGGAGCGTTCTCGCCGCAGATCGGGCACTCGGGGTCGCGCCGCACCTTGAGCTCGGTGAAGCGGGTCCCGAGCGACTCATAGAGCAGCAGGCGCCCGATCAGAGGCTCGCCTATCCCGGCGGTCAGCTTGATCACCTCGTTGGCCTGGAGCAGGCCCATGATCCCGGCCATCACGCCGAGGACGCCCGCGGCGCCGCAGCTCGGGGCCAGCTCGGGCGGCGGCGGGGTCGGGTAGAGGCAGCGGTAGCAGGGCCCCTCGAACGGGACGAAGGTCGAGATCTGCCCGTCGAAGGCGAGGATCGAGGCCGACACCACCGGTTTGCGGAGTCGCACCGAGGCGTCGTTGAGGAGGTATCGGGTGGGGAAGTTGTCGACACCGTCGACGATCACGTCGAAGTCGGAGATCACGTCGAGGATGTTCTCGGAGCTGATCCGCTGGCGGTACTCGACGACCTTGACGTCGGGGTTCAGTGCCTCGATCTGGATCCGGGCCGACTCTGTCTTCGGCATCCCGACCCGATCGGTGGTGTGGATCACCTGGCGCTGCAGGTTCGACTCGTCGACGACGTCGTCATCGACGATCCCGAGGGTGCCGACGCCGGCCGCCGCAAGGTAGAGCGCGGTAGGCGAGCCGAGCCCGCCGGCGCCGATCAGCAGCACCTTCGAGTTGAGCAGCTTCACCTGGCCCTCGACGCCGACCTCGGGCAACAGCGTGTGGCGCGAGTAGCGCATACGCTGCTCGCGGTCCAGCCCCTCGGGTTCGACCACCGGGAGGCCCTGCTCCTGCCAGGCGAGGATCCCGCCGGAGACCGAAGCGACGTTCTCATAGCCCAGCTGCGAGGCAAGCTCGAGCGCCGAGAACGCCGAGCGGTTGCCGGAACGGCAGTAGAGGAGAATCCGCTGGCCTGAGTCCGGGGCGACCTCGTCGATGCGGGCCGGTAGCTCGCCCTGCGGTACCAGGATGTCGCCTTCGAGGTGGGCTTCCTCGTGCTCGTGGGGCTCGCGGACGTCGATCAGCTCGACCCCGCCCGAGGCAAGCTCCTCGCGTGCCTGAGCAGGCGTGACCTCCTCGATCCGCTCCTTCACCTGCTCCAGCTCAAGCTCGGTACTCGTCGCCATCGTCGTCGCAATCTCCTAAATCCGGGTCGGAATTGAAGGTCAAGGGTACTGCTTCAGAAAGTATAGTAACGGCAGACGCCCGCCTGGGCGGCTCAGGCGCTGGTCGGTCTCGCCATCTCCCGCAGGTAGTCTCGCCAGCCCGACTCGATCTCGCGCAGGCGGGCGTCGAAGGCGGCCTCGAGATTGGCGGTGGGCCCCTCGCGATGGAGGCGCGCGACGAGCAACTCGCAGGCCCCGCCCCCGCGCTCCTCCTCGAGCATGTCGAAGATCGTCCCGCCGAGGATGACTGCGTCGCGCCGCGAGGGGGGGAACGAGGGCCGCGATCCCTCCCGAAGGCGGCGGATCACGGCCGCCCGGTAGAGGCCGACCTGGCGGGCGAAGTACTGGGCGCCGCCCTCGACCAGCCAGGCCCAGCGCAGGTAGCGCAGAAAGCGCCTCGGGGTCCACGATGGCGGCAGGGCTGTGTTGTTGGCGGCGACGACAAGCTGGGCGTAGAGGCGTTCGGCCGTCCCCCGCAGCGCCTCGCGCGAGTCCTCCCCGGCGGCCCGGCGCTCGATGAAGGGGTCGTTGAGGACGTGCAGCTCGGTCGCCATCGGCCAGCCGGCGAGGTAGCGCCGGCCCGCCGGCGCCGCCGACCAGCGGGCGGCCGGGAGGAAGGGGTGGGCCATCGAGAGCCAGGCCGGGTTGGTGTGGACGACGACCGTGATCTCCCCGGGGACGTTGGAGAAGCGGTCCTCGAGGCGGAGTCGGAGGTCCTCGAGCCGGTCGAGCGTGCGCTCTGCGTAGGCCGCATCGCCGCTGTCGTGGCGGGCCGTGAAGCTGAGCGACTCTGTTTCGACCCAGGGCACGGTGGAGAGGCTATTAGGGCGGCAGCTCACCGCGGGCTCGGGCCTCCTCGAGGTCGAGCTCGGTGCGGATGCCGAGGGCGGCGAGGGCGTCGCGCGCCCCGAAGAGGCTGCCGGCGTCGCGCACGGCGACCGCCAGCGGCACCTGGCCGGCGGCGGCGGCCGCGACGGGGTCGAAGTAGTAGGTGAGCGCACCGGCCGGAGTCAGCTCCACCGAGGTGCGCCCGCCGCGGATCCCGACCCGGCCGCTCTCACCGCGGGCGCAGCGGACGCCGATCGCGCTGGCCTCGGTGGGGACGATGCGGCATGCAGCCTCGATCTGCTCGCAGATGGTCGGGGTCAGGCCCCAGCTCCCGAGCAGCGCCCCGCCGCGGCCGAGGGCGGCGATCAGGTCGAGCACCTCGGCCGGGCTCAGCTCGCCGTCGCAACCCGGCCCGTGAACACCGCAGAGGACGGGCATCTCGGCTGCCAGCTCGATCCCGGCGGCGAGCATGACCGCGTCGCAGAGGGGGCTGGCAAGCCCCGGTTCGTGTCCGTGGGCGAGGACGTCTCCGCCGACGTCAACAAGGGCGATCAGGTCGCAGTCCAGCGCCGCGGCAGCGTCGCGGAGGCCGGCCGCCGTGTTCACCGGGCCGCCGCCGATGTCGACCAGCACCGTCTCCGAGCCGAGGAACTCGGCCATCCCCGACTCGGCGAAGCGGGCCCCGCGCGGAGTCGTGGTGCGGGCGCCGGCGAGTACGGTCGCAGCGCTAAGCGGCCGCCCGCCGAGGATCTCGGTGAGCCGGCGGGGTCCGGGATGGGGATCGACCGGCCAGCGCTCCCAAGCGACTCCGCCGAGCACGAACTCTGCCCCGAAATCTTGGCAGAGGCGTGCCGTGGCCAGTGCGCCGACGACGTCACCGCCTCCTCCCATGCCGAGGACCAGCGCCCTGGAGGCGCCGGAGAGGAGCTGCTCGAGGGAGAGCTGGGAGCTCAGCCGGTCAGGCGAGCGCCGGCTCAGCGTCGGCGCAGAGGGACTCGATCTCCTCACGGGCGCGATCGAACTCCTCGTCGGCCATCACCGGGGTGCCCTCGAAGGGCAGGTCGCGATCGATCTCAACCCAAGAGCGGCAGCCGTGATACTCATCGCGGACGCGGACCGTGACCGGCCGTGGAATCCGGTGGACCCGCAGAAGCAGCACGTGCAGCGGGTGGCGGCGCTTCCAGTTGAGGCGCTTCTCGGCGTAGTCGGGGGTCCAGATGTAGAAGGGCGAGAGCCCGTCGACGACCCGGCGCTCGGTGACCGTGAAGTGGGCCGTGACCTCGGCCCAGGCGCGGATCCGCACCCGGTCCGGCTGGGCGATGCCGCCGTCCTGGATCAGGGCCCTCGGGGGCGGCTCCTCGTCGGGCCACACGCCCTCCTCGAGCGCGCGTCGCAGCTCGGGGTGGTGGGACTCGCGGACGAGGTCGTTCCGCTGGTGGTCGAAGGTGGGGTAGAGGAAGAAGCGCTCGTGCTCGAGCTCGAAGTGCTTGTTCTCCTCGCGGATGCCGCCCTTGCGGAGCGTGACCAGCTGCTCGCCCTCGGCGAGCGCACGCACCGTGACGGCCCATTCCTTGAATGCGATCGGCATTGGCTGTTTTTACCTGTTAGGTCGGTGTACGGGCTTGGAGGGCGATGGAGAGCCTCACGGGCCGCTGGAACCACCCTCGGGGCGCGGGATTGTAGAGGAGAGTCAGCCGATTTCCAAGTAAGTGAAGCCTGTTACAAAGTCGGCTAAGACTTAGCTGTAAGTACCCGGAACCGCTTCAGCGCGGGAAATTGGCTGCTCAGCCAATGGCTTCGAGGAACCCGAAGAGGACCCTGTTCGTAGCCTCCGGGTCCTCGATCTGACACCAGTGCGCCGCGCCATCGACCACCGCCGTGCGGCCGTTGCCGACCGCGCCTGCGATCGCCGCCGCCGCCGCCGGCGGGGTCACCGGGTCCTCGGAGCCGCAGAAGGCCAGCACCGGGCACGCCACCTGCCCAGGATTCTCCATCGTCGCCACCGCGGTCGCGGCCGAGCACTCGGCGTAGGCCTGGGGGTCGTTTGAGACGATCAACTCGCGCATCAGGCCCAGCAGGCGCGGGTCCTCGGCGCGGCAGCGCTCCGAGAGCCCGGTCGTTGCCACGACCTCGGCGATCTCGTCCATTCGCCCGGCGCGCGCCTGGCGAACACGCTCCTCGAACACCGGGGCGGCCTCGGGACGCCAGGCGAGTGCGCCGCCGCAGACGGCGAGCGCCCCGATCCGCGACCCGAGCTCGAGCGCGGCCCGCTCCGAGACCATGCACCCGACCGAGTGGCCGACCAGGGCGGCGTGCTCGATCTCGAGCGCGTCGAGGACGCCGACCAAATCCTCCACCCAGGTCCCGACCGAGTAGGGGCCCGGCGGCTTCTCCGAGCGCCCGGCGCCGCGGTGGTCGTAGGCGACCCCGCGCCACCCTCGCTCGCGGCAGCCCTCGAGTTGGGCCAGCCAGGCGTTCGCCGAGCCTCCGAGACCGTGGGCAAAGACAACGGCCGGCCCAGCCCCGCCGGTGTCCTCGTAGGCGATGGTGATGCCGTTGGTTTCGATGCGCTGGGCCAAGTGAAGGTGCTTGTCGCTGGTCGTTAGTTTCCAGCCTCGGACGCCCGGCGTCCAGTGCCTTTGCTTCCGTATCCGCCGCCGCCGGGCGTTTCAATCCGAAGCCTGTCACCGGGGGCCATCTCGCCCTCACACTTGGAGGGAAGCTCCCTGCCGTTGAGGAGGTTGCGCCCGGGGCTGCCGTCCGCTCCTCCGTCGCGCCCCCGAGGAGGGTGGCGCCGCCGCTCGGTGATCAGCGTGAAGCGCATCGGTGCCAGCGCCTCGATCTCGCGCACGATCCCCTCGCCCCCCGGGTGTCCGGCGCTGCCGCCGCTTCCCCGCCGCAGCCCCAACTCGAGGATCCTCAGCGGGAACTCCGACTCGAGCGCCTCGACCGGGGTGTTGAGCGTGTTCGACATGGCGACGTGGATGGCGCTCGGCCCGTCGGCGTCGGGGCAGCCACCCTGGCCGCCGCCGATCGTCTCGTAGTAGGTGAAGCCCTCGGAGGAGAGGGTGAGGTTGTTCATCGTCCCCTGTCCCTGCGCGGGGCCGCTCCGCGCCTGTCCCAGCGCCGCCAGCACCAGGTCGGCGACCCGGCTCGAGGTCTCGACGTTGCCGGCGGCGACTGCGGCCGGCGCCTGCGCGTTGAGCAAGCACCCCTCGGGGGCGCTGATCTCGACAGGGCGGTAGGCGCCGGCCGAGGGGGGCGCGTCGGGATCGGTGAGGACGCGGACCGCGAACAGCGCAGCCGACCTCGTCACCGGCAGCGGGCAGTTGAGGTTCCCCGCCACCTGCGGGTCGGTGCCGGCGAAGTCGAGTCGAAGCCGATCGCCGGAGACGGTCGCCGCCAGCTGCAGGGAGATGTCCCGGGGTTCGCCGCGGACGTCGTCCTCGAGCACGTCGGCGGCCTCGTAGGTGCCGTCGGGCAGCCCGGTCAGGGCGGCCCGGGTGCGACGCTCCGAGTAGGCGAGGATCTCGGTCATCCCGAGTTCGAGGGCCTCTGGGCCGAGCCGTCCTGCCAGATCCCCGAGCCGGATCTCGCCGACCCGATTGGCGGCGCGCTGGGCCCGCAGGTCGGCCAGCCTCTGCCCCGGGTTTCGCATCTGCGAGGCGAGGTCCCTCAGCGTGCCGTCGTCGGCCGGGGTCGGGGGGATGACGACCCCTTCCTCGGACAGGGTGGTCGAGGCGGCCGGCATGCCCCCGGCGGTGGGGCCGCCGACGTCGGCGTGATGGGCCCTGGCGGCCGCGAACCCGATCAGCCGGTCCTCCATGAAAACCGGCGCGATCAGCGTGATGTCCGGGAGGTGGGTGCCGCCTCGGTAGGGGTCGTTGAGGATCCATGACTCCCCGGGGCGGAGGTCGAGCCCGACCACCGCCGCCACCGCTTCGGGCATCGACCCCAGGTGCACCGGGATGTGCTCCGCCTGCATCACCATCTCGCCGGCGGCGTCAAAGAGCGCCGTCGAGCAGTCGTGGCGCTCCTTGATGTTGGCCGAGTGGGAGGCTCTGATCAGGACCGCGCCCATCTCCTCGCAGGCCGCGTGGAGCGAGCCGATCAGGACCTGGAGGGAGATCGGATCGAGGCTCATCTTCGGGTGGCCACGATTGTCCCTGCCGGATCGACGGTGGCGGCCCAGGTCGGTGGGAGGACGAGTGTGGTCTCGGGAAGCTCGAAGATCGCAGGCCCCTCGACGGCGGTCTCGGCAGGGGGCTCGCCGCGCAGCACCTCCGCCTCGACCCACCCACCGCCGAAGCGGGTCCGCCTCGTGGTCCTCTCCAGCCCGGCCCGAGAGGCGGCCGCGACCGGCCTCGGCTCTGGGCCCGGCTCGACCATCGCCAGGCGGATGTCGACCAGCTCGACCTCGGACTCGGGGTCGCGGTAGCCGTAGCGCTGCTCGTGAGCAGCTTCGAAGCGCTCCCGCAGCTCGGCCGGGTCGGGTTGAGGCGGACCCGGCACCGACAGCTCGAAGGCCTGACCGCGGTAGCGGAGCTCGTAGGCAACCCGGGGCTCGGCGCCGCCCAGACCGCCGCGCTGGGAGGAGACCAGGGCGGCGGTCTCTGCCGCGACCCGCTCAGCCGTGAACTCATCCCCCCGCAGCATCACCGTCTTCGCCGTGTCCCTTCGCCGATCGGAGGCGCAGAGCCCGAGGGCCGAGAGGACGCCCCCGGCGCGCGGGCAGAGCACGCGAACGATCTCCAGCTCCTCGGCGATCGCCGTCGCGTGCATCGGCCCGGCTCCTCCGAACGGCATCAACGCGTAGGCGCGCGGATCCACCCCTCGCTCGACGGTGACGACCCTAAGCGCTCGCACCATCTCCTGGTTGGCGACCCGGACGATCCCCTCGGCGGTCTTCAGCGGGGAGAGGCCCAGCGCTGTCCCGAGCTCCCCCAGTGCCGCCTCCGCCGCCTCGATGTCGAGGGCGACGCCGCCGGCAAGCCGCGAGTCCGGGGCCAGGTAGCCGAGCGCGAGGTTGGCGTCGGTCACTGTCGGCAGGGCGCCGCCCCGCCCGTAGCAGGCCGGCCCGGGCTCGGCGCCGGCGGAGCGTGGCCCCACCCGCAGGGCGCCGCCGGGGTCGCGCCAGCCGACCGAGCCCCCGCCTGCGCCGACCGTGTGGACGTCCACCATCGGCAGCTGGATCACCCTGCCGGCGATCCGCCGCGCGTCGGTGCGCCGGACCTGGCCCTGGTCGACGACGCAGACGTCGCAGGAGGTCCCTCCCATGTCGAAGCCGAGGGCGTTGCCGTCCCCGGAGACCCTCGCCAGCAGGCTGGCCCCGACCGCGCCGCCGGCGGGGCCCGAGAGGACGCTCCATGCTCCTGCCCGGGCGGCCTCCTCGGCGCCGGCGACGCCGCCGGAAGACTGCATCACGAGCGGCGCCGGCAACCCGGCGGCCGAGGCGGCGTCCCCGAGTGCCGCCAGGTAGCGGTCGAGCAGGGGGGAGAGATAGGCATCGATAACCGTGGTCGAGCATCGCTCGTACTCCCGGAACCGCGGCAGGACGCCGCTCGAGGTCGAGACGTGGGTTCCCGGAAGGGCCTCCCGCAGGCGCGCTGCAAGGCGCTCCTCATGGGAACCGTCCAGGTAGGAGAACAGCAGGCAGACTGCCACCGACTCCGGCTCCGATGCCCGCACCTCGGCGGCCACCCGCTCGATCTCGGCGTCAGTGAGCGGCTCCAGCTCCCCCTCGGGGCCGATCCGCCCCGAAGCTTCGAAGCGCATTCCGGCCCCGACCAGGGGCAGCGGTTTCGGGGCGCAGAGCCGGTAGAGCTCGGGGCGGTTCTGCCGGCCGATCTCGAGCAGGTCCCCGAAGCCCGCGGTCGCCACCAGCGCCGTCCGCGCGCCCCGCTCCTCCAGCAGCGCGTTGGTGCCGACGGTCATCCCGTGGGCGAAGACCTCGACCGCTTCGGCCCCCACGCCGGCGCGCCGCAGCACCTCGGACACCGATTCCATCACCGCCGCCGACTGGTCCCCCGGCGTGGTCGGCACCTTCGCCGTGTGGATGCGCTCCCCGTCGATCAGGACCGCGTCCGTGAAGGTTCCGCCGACGTCTACGCCGAGAAGCACGTGGTCAAGCTACCGCCAGACCTCCCGGCGGATACCGGCGCCGGCGCCGAGGACGAAATGGGTGCCGTCGAGCGAAGGATCGACCTCGGGGAAGTCGGCGCGGCGGTGGCCGCCGCGGGACTCCTGTCGCTCCAGGGCGCAGGCGGCGATCGCGCGGGCCAGCGGGTAGGGGTCGTCGAGCAGCCCGGTCAGCTCCTGCGGCCGGCGCAGGGGTCCGGCAAGACGCCACACGGCATCGCGGGTCCCCTCGGTGGGCGGGTCGAAGCGCCACCGGGGGGGCTCCGGGGTCGCGGACGGGGTCGGCTCCCCGAGGGCGGCGAGGGCGGCCCGTCTGCCGAAGACGAAGCACTCGCTGAGAGAGTTCGATGCCAGCCGGTTGGCGCCATGAAGGCCGGTGCAGGAGCACTCGCCCACCGCGTAGAGGCCGGCGACCGAGGAGCGGCCGTCAAGGTCGACGGCGATCCCGCCCATCACGTAGTGCGCGGCCGGGGCCACCGGTACGGGCTCCCGCAGGGGGTCCAGCCCAGCCTCGCGCAGCGATGCGAAGACACTGGGGAATCGCCCCGGGTCGACCCCGCGCAGGTCGAGGACGACGTGATCGGAGCCCTCCGCCCGCATCCGCTCGAGGATGTCGGCGGTGACCGCGTCGCGGGGCTCGAGCTCGGCGGTGAAGCGCTCGCCCGAGGCGTCGAGCAGGGTCGCACCCTCGCCACGGACGGCCTCCGTGATCAGACGGCCGTCGTACGGGGATCCCGGCATCGCCAGGGCGGTGGGATGGAACTGGCAGAACTCGAGGTCGGCGAGGTCGGCTCCGGCGGCGCCGGCGAGAACGGGCCCGGCCCCGATCGCCCCCCAGGGATTGGTGGTGCGGCTCCACAGCGCCGCGGCGCCGCCGGTCGCCATCACCGTGGCGGGCGCGAGGATGTCACCGGAGTCGGTGAGGACGCCGGCGCAGCGCCGGCCGTCGCCCCACAAGGCCACCGCCGAGGTCTCCTCGCGGACCTCGATCCGGGGTTCGGCGGCGACCATCTCCGCCAGCCTCGCGGTCAGCTCGCGCCCGGTCTCGCTGCCGCCGGCGTGGACGATGCGGCGACGGGTGTGACCGCCCTCCAGGCCGAGCGACGGCTCTCCATTGCGGCCGAGGTCGAAGCGGACTCCGCGCGAGCGCAGCTCGGCCACGAAGTCCGCGGCCTCGGTGACCAGGACCTCGACCGCGGAGGGGCGGCAGAGGCCGCGGCCGGCGGCGATCGTGTCAGCCGCGTGCTGCTCGGCGCTGTCGCCCGGCTCCAGCACCGCCGCCAGCCCGCCCTGGGCCCAGAAGCTGGCGCTCTCGGCCAGCGGCTTTCGCGAGACCAGACAGATGGACCCGCCGTCTTCGGCGGCGCAGAGTGCCGTCCACAGGCCCGCGGCGCCGGCGCCCACCACGGCGACGTCGAAGCGGGCAATGTCGTCTGGGGCCGCGGCCAAGTGCGACGGTTACGGTATCCGGATGATCGCCGCCGCGACCCCCCGCACCCGATTGCCATAGCGGTGCCTCTCTACTACCGCCATCCCCTCTCCCTCGAGCACGACACCGGCGCCCACCCGGAGAACGCCGGGCGGATCAGGGCGATCGAGGGGCTGTTGGAGGCGGAGGGCTGGCACGGCCTCGACCTCGTCGAAGCGCCGGCCGCGAGCCTCGGTCAGGTCGAGCGGGTCCACCCTCGCTCCCACATCGAGATGATCAGGAGCCTCTCCGAAGGGGGCGGTGGCAAGATCGACCTCGACACGATCGCCAGCCCTGCCTCCTACGAGGCGGCTCTGCATGCGGCCGGCGGGGCAACCGACGCCGCCGGGCGGCTGCTGGCCGGCGGAGAGCGGTTCGCCTTCTGCGGGACCAGGCCGCCTGGTCATCATGCCGAGCGCGAGCGGGCGATGGGGTTCTGCCTCTTCAACAACATCGCGATCGCGGCGGCGCACGCGCTCGCCGAGTGCGGTGCCGAGAGGGTGATGGTGATCGACTGGGACGTCCATCACGGCAACGGGACCCAGGAGGTCTTCTACGAGTCCGACCGGGTGCTGTTCGCGAGCATCCACCAGAGCCCGCTCTACCCCGGGACGGGCGATTCCGGTGAGACTGGGGCCGGCGTCGGCGAGGGCTACACGGTCAACTGCCCGGTGCCGCCGGGGGCCGGGCCGGACGAATTCCTGGCGATCGTGCAGACGGTGCTGGTCCCGATCGCCCGCGAGTACCGGCCGGACCTTCTCGCGGTCTCGGCCGGCTATGACGCCCACCGCGACGACCCCCTGGCAGAGTGCATGCTCGACGAGGGCGCCTACGCGGAGATGTCGGCGACGGTTCGCGACCTCGCCTCCGAACTCGGGGTCGGCGTCCTCGTCTGCCTCGAGGGCGGGTATTCGCCGGCGGCCCTTGCCGCGTCGGTCAGCGCCACCCTGCGCGGCTTCACCGATCACTCGCTCTCGCCGCGCCAGGCGCCGGCCGAGGCGGCCGCTACACGGCGCCGGAGCCTAGGAGGGCGCTGGACCCTCGTCTGAGTCGCCGGAGCCGGGAGTGCCCGTCCGGGCGAGTTCCTCGAGCTGCGCGATCGTCAGCTTCTCCTTGAGGCCGCGGTGCACCAGCTCGGCCTCGTCCTCGACCGAGGCCGCCTCCGCCGCCTTCGCCCAGAGGCGCTCGCGGTCGATCTTGCCGGCGGCCTCCATCGCGGCGGCCGCCTCGCCCAGCTCACGCAGCTTCTCCTCGCGCAGCTCTCCGAGTTCGCGGAGGTGGCTGCGGAGCTCGCTGCGCTCGCGCGAACTCTGCTTCTGCTTGTTGCCGCCGAACAGACCCATCTAGAGCTCCAGTTTCTCGCGCAGGTCGGCGACGAGCGCTTGCGGCATTCCCGGCACCTGTCTGAGGTCGTCGATCGCCTTGTAGCCGCCGAGCCGCTCCCGGTAGGCGATCACCCGGTTGGCCTGGGTCGGTGACAGCCCCAGCTCGCGCAGCTGGTCGAAAGTCGCCAGGTTGAGGCTGGTGCGGCCGCCCCCCGCCGCGGCCGCGGCCGCGGGGGTCTCCTCGGCGCTCTCGGCCGCAGCGGCGCGGCGCTCGGCCTCGGCGACGTGGGCCTCGATCTCGGACAGGCGCTTCTCCGCGGCCCCGAGCGCCCGCGCCTTCGCCTGGCGCTCCTGCTGCAACTCCTCCTCGCGGGCCCGCAGCTCCTTTGAGAGCCGGGTCTCAGCCTCGCGCCGCCCCCGCGCCTCGGCCTCGGCCGTTGCCTCGGAGAGCCTGCGATCGGCCTCCTGGGCGCGGGCGTTTGCCTCGTTCGAGCGCTCGGTCATCTCGGCCAGCGCCTTCTCGGCCGCAGCGCTCGATTGCGGCCGCGCCGCCGCCGGCTTCGCGGCAGGGGAGGTGGGACCAGTTGAGGCGGCCAGCTCCTCCCGGACCTGGCGCTCGGCTTCGCGCCGCATCGCCTCGGCCTGGCCGCGGAGCCACTCCGCCGCCGCCGTTCGGTTCTCGGCCTGCTGCAGCTTCGATTGCTCCTCGGCCCGGTCGGCTCGGGCCTGGGCCTCCTCGAGCTGGTCCCTGAGCGCCTCCAGGGCCTGCCCGGCGCGCTCCTGCGCGCGCTCGAGGTCCTGCTCCAGCGCGATCATCGCCGCCGCCGAGCGCTCGTCGGCCTCCGCCGCCCGTGGAGGAGTCTCAACCCTTTCCGGCGGGGTCTCCGGCCCGGCCTCTGCCTCCGGCCCGGCTTCCTCCTCCGGCCCTGCTTCCTCCTCCGGCTGAGGCTCGGCTTCCACGGCCTCGGCCGCGGGCTCCGGTTCCCGCTTCGACTCCGGCCCGAGGTCCACGCGTCCGGACACCGGTCCGGGAGCTGCCTTGGCGACGAACTCCTCGGTCTCGGGGACAGCGGGCTCCGGCTGCCGACCCGCTTCCGCCTCCCGGCCGGCCGCCGGGTGCACCTCGGTTTGCGGCTCGGCGACCGGCGCCGGGCGCGGATCCCCCTTCTTCCCGGCTGCCTCGTCCTTGGCCTCGGCCGTCTCCCCCGCAGCTGCCCCCTCGACAGCTGCCCCGGAGTCGAGGCCGAGCGCCTCCTCGGTCTCCGCGATCTCGGCCGCAGTCTGCTTCAGCTTCTCGGCTGCGGAGGAGATCGCCTCGGAGTCAAGCTCGTCGGCGCGGAACATCCCCAGCACCGCGGCGCCGAGGTCGCGGCGCTCCTGCGCCTGGCGCTCGGAGAGCGTGCGCAGCTTGCGCTTGAGGGATCCCTTCCTAGCCATTTCTCATCTCCTCAGACCCCATCATTACCGAGGATCTCGCGATAGGCGGTCACCACCCTCTCAGCCATCCGCCCGGCCGAGAATTTCTCGGCCCGCGCGACCCCTTCGATTCGGGGATCGGCGGCGGTGAGGTGGGGCGCCAGGGCCTCGGCCCAGCGCCCGGTGTCGTAGTCGGCGCAAAGACATCCGTCGATCCCGGCGAGTGCGTTGGGGGCGATCCCGACCGCGGTTGAGAGGACCGGCACGTTGCAGGCCAGCCCCTCCAGGCAAGCCAGCCCGAAGCCCTCGTTGTCGGAGGTGACCAGGACGGCGTTGGCGGCGTTGAGCCAGAGCGGCATCTGATCGGGATCGATGTCCCCGCCGGTGAGAAGGGTCGCGCCGGAGGCGACGGCAACCGCGACCGCACGGTCGTGGCGCTTCTCCTCCCGGTCGGGGTTGGCGGGGAACAGGAGATAGCGCCCGTCGGGGTCGAGGCCGAGGCCGTGACGCGCCTCGCGGCGGGGGACGGGGGCGAAGCGCGAGAGGTCGAGCCCGCAGGGGAGGATCGCGGTTGCACCCGGTATCCGGGGCAGCCCGGGGCGCCCTCCCTCGGCCCGGAAAAGCGCTCGCGAGACCCCGGCGCCGAGGTCGATCCGGTGGGCGAGCCGGCGCGACATCGCCCCGACCACGGGGTGGCGGACGTCGGTGCCGTGGAAGGTGACCAGAAGCGGCCTGGCCCCGGCGAGCTTCGCGCACCAGCCCGCGAGACCGTAATGGGCGTGGACGAGGTCGAATCTCCCCTGCCGCAGCAGGCCGCGCAGTCGCCGGGTCGCCGGCAAGTACTCACGCCGGCCCATGGGGAAGCTGAAGACCTCGACATCGATCCCGCGCCGCCGCACCTCCTCGACCTGGTCGGTGACCCAGCGTCCTCGCTGGGGAGCCGACGGGTCCGGCTCGAAATTGGTGACGACGAGAACCCGCATCGCGGCTGAGCGTATCCGCGCGCGGGGCTGGGCTAGGGGTCGAGGCTGAAGGTCAACCGATGGTCGGCGGCCCGTCGGGGCTTGTCACTTACGGCAGCGTGCGGTCTGAATGCGTCGGAACTATGTTCTTATCTCGGTGCGCTCTCGCCGAGGCAGGGCGAGATCTCCAACTGGGGAATCCCACGCACCCCGATTCCCTCGCGCCGCCGAGGGGCCGCCGCCGAGGGGCAAGAAAATGGCGAAGCTGAACGGAACCGCGAATTCAGGCAAGGAGGTGCGCTCGCTCCCCCTGGGCGTTGCCGTCGCTTCGGCACTGATCGCGGCATCCCTCACCTACGCCCTGGCTCTCGCCCCCCGCGCCGAGGCCTACGGCGTCTACTGGACCCACGGCGGCGCGGTGGGCCACGGGAACCTGGGCGGCGCCGCCGTTAACCACGACTTGGTTCCCGATGCCGACCCGCGCGGCGTGGCGGTTGACGCCGGCCACGTCTACTGGGCGACCGGTTCGGGCACGATCGCCCGCGCCAACACCGACGGCACCGGCGTTGCAGAGAGCTTGATCAGCGGCGCCGGCAACCCGCAGGACGTCGCGATTTACGCCGGCCACATCTACTGGACGAACTACACGGGCACGATCGGCCGCGCCAATCTCGACGGCACCGGGGTGGACCAGAGCTTCATCAGCGGTGGCAGGGGCCCGTGGGGCGTCGCGGTCGACGCCGGCCACATCTACTGGGTGAACCACGGCACGGGCACGATCGGCCGCGCCAACCTCGACGGCACCGGGGTCGACCAGAGCTTCATCAGCGGGGCAAGCCACCCGTTCGGAGTCGCGGTCGACGCCGGCCACCTCTACTGGACGAACTACGCCGCGATCGGCCGCGCCAACCTCGACGGTACAGGGGTCGACCAGAGTTTCACCACCGGAATCGGCTCCCCATACGGCTCGATCAACGGCATGGCGGTCGATAACGCCTACGTCTACTGGTCGAACGGCGGCACGAACACGATCGGCCGCGCCAAACTCGACGGCACGCTCGCAAACCAGAGCTTCATCACCGGCAACA
Source organism: uncultured Actinomycetes bacterium (assembly GCA_963840235.1). GTDB lineage: Bacteria > Actinomycetota > Thermoleophilia > Solirubrobacterales > 70-9 > JBBRHQ01. Next base: position 89,678 of record CAWIYC010000008.1, on the reverse strand, counting down.
GCCGCTCGCACGGCGTCGCGGTCGACGCCGGCCACGTCTACTGGGCGACTGGCACCGGCACGATCGCCCGCGCCGATCTCGACGGCACCGGGGTGGATCAGAGCTTCACCTCATTCGGGAACTACGGAACGGGACGGGACATCGCGGCAGATGCCGGTCACCTCTACTGGGCCAACGCCTCCACCGGAGCCATCGAGCGCGCAAATCCAGACGGCACCGGCCTCCAGAATGACTTCATCACCGGTGCCAATCATCCCGGGGGGGTCGCAACCGACGCCCGCCACGTCTACTGGGCCAATACCGGACGCCCCGGAGCCTATGACCGGGGCACGATCGGCCGCGCCAACCGCGACGGCACGCAGGTCGACCAGAAATACATCAAGGGCGCGGTGAGCCCGCAGGGCGTCGCGGTCGACGCCAAGCACATCTACTGGGCAAACGAGAGCACGGGCACGATCGGCCGCGCCAACCTCGACGGCTCCGGGGTGGACCAGAGCTTCATCAGCGGGGCCGCCACCCCGGAGGGCGTCGCCGTCGACGCCGATCACATCTACTGGGCGAACTACGCCACCAGCACGATCGGCCGCGCCAAACTCGACGGCACCGGGGTGGACCAGCGTTTCATCCGACGTGCCGGCAGCCCGTGGGGCGTCGCGGTCGACGCCCGCCGCCTTTATTGGTCGAGCTACTTCGCCGGCACGATCGGCCGGGCCAATCTCAACGGCTCCGGCGCCGATCGGAGGGTCATCACCTCCGGTAGCCCGATCGTCGGCGTGGCGGTCTACGGCCCGAGGGCGCCGCAGACGACGATCCGTTCGGCGAACCTCATCCGCGGCAGGCGGAAGGCGATCTTCAGGTTCTCCTCCCCGCAGCGCGGCTCGAGCTTCCGCTGCAGCTTCGACGGCGGGGCCTTCAAGGCGTGCGCCTCGCCGAAGGCCTACACGAGCCTGGCCAAGGGCAGCCACACCTTCAGGGTCAAGGCGCGGAACCCCCGGGGCCTCAGCGATCCCTCTCCGGCGAAGAAAAGCTTCAGGATCTGACGGAGACGCGCGGCTGGAAACTCTCGGGTCACCGCCCGCTACGGCGGTCCGCCAGCCCTGCTGTGCAGTGATCGGCCGCGCTCCGGGCTGGGTGAACCGCCCGTGGACTTGTCCGAGCCAAGTTCACTCACCCACTCCTCGACGCAGGCGCTGGGGAGCACCTCCCGCTGTGCCCGGGCGCGTCGACGGTGACCCGGCGGGGAAGTCCTCAGGCTGGTTGTTAGCCCAGCCTCGTCCTGCGGAGATCTCGCCATCCGCCGGCCCGGTTGACGCTTCGAGTTCCTCGGGATCGCGCGGGGCCTTGCCCAACGCCGGCCGCAGCGCTCCATCATCGCTCGCCGAGCTCCTCGACGGTGTGTTCAGCAGTCGGGAAAGCCTCGAGTCGTTCGTCCGGGATTGGCTCGCCGCTCTCCACCGAGAGTCCGTACGTCCCCGCGGCCAGCCGCGCCTCGGCACGCTCGACAGCAGCAAGCTCCTTGGCCAAATCTTCGGCGCGGCCTGCGTCGAACTCAGCCTGGTAGAGATTCTCCGAGCCTTCGTCGCCTGGCTCGTCCCTGTTTGCCTCGGACTCTTCGAGACCTGCGACCGCCTCCTCGATCCGGGTCCGTTCGGCGACGAGCAGCTGGCGGGCGCGGTCAGAATCCATGACGAAAGGCTATCGCGAGCGGGTTTGACCCCACCGAGGTCCGTCCCCGGAAAACGTGTCGTCGGACCGTGACGTCAGCGGCGGCAACGCCAGCCCTGGGTGAAACCGGAAAATCCCACGATCAAGGGGCGGCAGAGCCAACCCTGTCGGAATTGCGCGGTACTCCGGAACCCGGACAACGCAAGGTGGGGGCGAACACATTGACAACCCCCTGAACCCCCGGGGCGGCTCTGTGCTGCCCCACGTCCACCGATACCTAGAGGAGGGCGGTGCGTCCCTCCATCGACGCTCGCGGCTGGTGCCCTATCCTCGGGCGTAGGGGCTCAACGGCGGCTCGTGGTCGCTGATGTGAAAGTCGATTTTCGGGTCTTCCGGCGGGATATCTCCCGCGCCGGGGAGCTTGTCGGCGGCGCAATCGACACCGGCCCTATCGGGATCCGCGGTGCCCGCGTGGCTCAGCGCGTCGATTACAAGCCTGTAGGCCACGTCGTCGCTAACGATCGCGATATGGCTCACCCGGCGTCCCGCGCATAGGTCCTGCAGAAGAATGTTCGTCCCTTGATCGACGCGTGGCGTCACGACCGACTGCAGGACCTCGTCGGTCTTCGAATAGATGCTGGTGTAGTCCGCCGATCCAGGCGATTCGTCGCCGCGGTTCAGAACGCGGATGAAGTTTGCATCGGTGCGAAACTGCCAGGCGAACTCAGGGGCCTTTCCCCCGGCTGTCTCCCTGTCGGCAATGACGGCTCCGTGATTCGGTGCTGCGAGCGCGATCTGATCGTCCACGAAGGCGCCCGCCGGGAACCACTTGATAGCCCAGCGCTGCGATACGCCACCTTGGCTGTGTCCCACCACGTCAATCTGTTCTCCGGTCGCCTCATGCATAACCTCGACCGCGCGAGCTATGTACTCCGCCGAGGTTTGGATGTCGCCAAAGACGTCTGGCAATTGCACCCAGCAGACCTCAAAGCCGCGATCGGGAAGAGCGCGCCAGTAGTTCGGTCCCCAATCCTGCTCGCGGGTAGTTGTGCCGGGGACAAGCAGAACCGGGTCGAGCTTCTTCTCACCGCTGAGCTTGTCCTTGCCCCCCTTGCAGGCAAGCTCGCGGTCAAGCTTCGCCGTGGGAACGGAGTACCGGGCCGTGGCCGAGGAAGGATCGCCGTCCCCTCCGCAGGCGCTGACGAGAGGGGCGGCAATCGCCAATACGACGGATATCGTCGCGCGGGCGCCGCGCATCGATCGCAGCCTACTAATGACCGGCGCTCACAGCGCGACGGGTTCTTCGACGAGGTGCACGCGATCGAGGAGCTTCTCGATCGTGGGAGATCGGGAAACGACGAAGTCGAGGCCCGCACCCGGCTCAACTTCTTCCTGCGTCGCTGGGAGTCTCCCTCGCCGCGTGGCGAGGAATTCACCGGCAAGTGCATTCATAGGGTGGAGGGCCGATCCGTCAACAGCGAGTGGCGCGTGCCAGCTCAGATGGTCGAGCGCGTCGATCAGCTGAACGACAACTCACGGCGCCTGTTCGTCACCCCCGACGCAGGTTTGAATCGGAAGGGGGGACTGCGCTATGCCTGGGCGGCCCAAGATTTCGATCAGCTAGACCGACTGCATCTCTTCGAACCGAAGGCGCGTGAATCTTGACTGCCTTGCCGCGAAAACGGCCCACCCAGAACTAGATCCCTGATCCGATCGGACTCACCATCGATCGCAAATCCGATCGAAGGAGGTTCTGATGTTCCACGCACTTCTCGGCAGGGCCCACGCGGCGATTCACCAGAGGCTCGAGGCGATCCGTCGCGCGCTCGAGGGCGAGCGTGGCCAGGGCACGGTCGAGTACGTCGGCCTGATCCTGCTCGTCTCGCTGCTGATGGTGGGGATGGTGGCGGCGATGAAGGGGTTCAATGGCAAGCAGGGCACCGAGCTGGCGGACGTGATCGTCAACAAGATCAAGGAGGCGGTGAACAAGGTCGCCTTCAAGTAGGGGAGCGCGGGGCGGCGCGGGAAAAGCGCGCCGCCCCTCTGCTCGCCTACATATGTCATGATGTATGGCATGAAGCGCACGACGATCTACCTCCCGGAGGACCTGAAAGCAGCACTCGAGCGAGCTGCCCATGCTGAGGGCACCACCGAGGCCGAGGTCGTGCGCAGGGCCGTATCCGTCGCGACCGCCGGGCACGCCCATCCGAGGCCGCGACTGCCGCTCTTCGACAGCGGCGATTCGACCCTCGCGGAGCGAGTCGACGAAGAGCTTTCTGCCGGCTTCGGCGAGTGATCCTCCTCGACACAAGCGGCCTGCTCGCGGCCCTCGACTCTGCCCAGCGCCACCACGCCGATGCGGTGGCCTGCCTCTCCTCGGCCGAGCCGCCGCTTCTGCTCTCACCGTTTGTGCTGGCAGAGCTCGACTATCTCTTGGCCAACAGGGTCGGGAAGGAGGCGAGGATGAGCCTGCTCGAAGAGGTCGGCCGCGGGGCCTATGAGCTGCAGCCGTTCGCGGCGGCAGACGTCGGCGATGCGATCGGCCTTATCGAGCGCCACCGGGACCTCGGGATTAGCCTCGCGGACGCATCGATCGCGGTGCTCTCCGCGCGCCGCGGGACCGACGAGGTCCTGACACTGGACGAGCGCCGTTTCCGGGTGCTGGTAGCAGCCGGAGGGCCCTTCCGGGTACTCCCGGCAGATGCCTGAGTCGCGCCGGTGCTCAAGCTGAGAAACTGCGCGGATGCCCGATGCCCGCAGCTACGATCGCGGCCCCGCCGACATCCGCCCGGTCTCTATCGAGCCCGGCTTCGTCGCCACCGCCGACGGCTCGGCGCTGATCACGGCCGGCGAGACCAAGGTGATCTGCACCGCCTCGGTCAACCCATCGGTGCCGCGCTGGATGGAGGGGCGGGGGAAGGGTTGGGTGACGGCCGAGTACGCGATGCTGCCGGCCTCCACCGGGGATCGCAAGGCGCGCGACATCTCCCGCGGCAAGCAGGACGGCCGCTCGGTCGAGATCCAGCGGCTGATCGGCCGCTCGCTACGGGTGGTGGTGGACTTCGAGGTGCTCGGCGAGCGCAGCGTCTACGTGGACTGCGACGTGCTCCAGGCCGACGGCGGGACCCGCTGCGCCGCGATCACCGGCGGCCACGTCGCCCTTCACCTGGCGCTCCAGGGGCTGGTGGACGCGGGCGAAATCGAGGCGCTGCCGTTCACCGGCTCGGTCGCAGCGGTCAGCGTTGGCGTCGTCGAGGGGCGGTCGCTCTGCGACCTCGACTACTCCGAGGACTCCGGCGCCGAGGTGGACGCCAACGTTGTCATGACCTCGGACGGCGGCCTGGTCGAGGTGCAGGCGACGGCCGAGCGCATGCCGCTCTCGCGGGCCTCGCTCGACGAGCTGCTCGGGCTCGCCGAGGGAGGAATCGCCCGACTGCGGGAGGCGCAGGAGCGGGCCACGGCAACTTGATCCTCGCCACCCGCAACGAGCACAAGTTGCGCGAGCTGGCCGAGATCCTGCCCGCGAGCCGGCTGAGGCCGCTGCCGCCCGGGGTCGAGCTTCCCTCCGAGGACGGCGACTCCTTCGCCGCCAACGCCCTGATCAAGGCCCGGTCCGCGAGCGAGGCCACCGGCGAGGTGGCGATCGCCGACGACTCCGGGATCGAGGCGGTGGCGCTCGGCGGCCGCCCCGGGGTCCACTCGGCCCGCTACGCCGGGCCCGACGCCTCCGACGAGGAGAACCTGGAAAAGCTGCTTGCCGAGGTCGGGGTTGCCGGGGACGATCGCCGGGTCGCCTATGTCTGCGTCATCGCTCTGGTCGATCCCGGCGGCGCCGAGCAACTGTTCGAAGGCCGCTGCACCGGCACCCTGGCCGAGCGGACCACGGGCACTGGCGGCTTCGGCTACGACCCGGCCTTCGTCCCCGACGACACCGGCCCGGCTGACGCGCGGACGATGGCTCAGCTCGACCCGGCCGAGAAGAATGCGATCAGTCACCGCGGTCGCGCCGCCCGGGCGCTCGCCGCCCACCTCGCCGGCGCCGGCGGAGACGGGCCGTGATCCGGACCAAGTCCGGCGCCGCCGGCCTCTCGATCGCGTCGAACTCGATGCTGATCGCGCTCAAGCTCGCCGCCGGGGCGATCACCGGTTCGATCGCGATCATCACCGAGGCGGTCCACTCGCTGATCGATCTCGTCGCCTCCGTGGTCGCCTTCATCTCGGTCCGCAAGGCCGACGAGCCGGCCGACGTCGACCACCCCTATGGACACGAGAAGGTCGAGAGTCTGGCGGCGACGGTCGAGGGGATGCTGATCCTCGTCGGCGCCGGGATCATCTTCTACGAGGCGACCCACCGGCTCGTCGTCGGCGCCCAGGTGGACCGTCTCGGGATCGGAATCGCGGTGATGGGGTTCTCGGTGATCGCCAACCTGGTGGTTTCGTCGGTGCTCTCGCGGCAGGCTCGCGCGCACGAGTCCCTCGCGCTCGAGGGCGACGCCGCCCACCTGCGGACCGACGCGATGACCTCGGCCGGCGTCCTCGTCGGCCTGGGTCTGGTCGAGGTCACCGGGCTCGCCGCCTTCGACTCGATCACCGCGCTGATCGTCGCCGTGGTGATCGTCGTCGCCGGCATTCGCATCATCCGCCGCTCCTCGGGCGTCCTCGTCGACGAAGCCCTGCCGACGGAGGAGATGGACAGGATCGAAGCCGCGATCGCCTCCGCCCGCACCCCGGAGGTCGCCGGCTACCACAAGCTCCGCGCCCGCCGCGCCGGCCGCCGCCGCTACGTCGATTTCCATGTCCAGTACCGCTCTGGGACCAGCCTCGAGCACGCCCACCACCTCGCCCACGCAATGCGCGGCGCGATCGAGGCCGAGATCCCTGCGGCCGAGGTGCTGATCCACGTCGAGCCGGAGACTTCGGTGCTCGACCCCTCCGAGGGCCCCGGCCCCTTCCGTGCCGGCTGACCCAGGGGGAGGCCACCGGGTCTACGGCGCGGGCAGCAGATTGACAGCCGCCGCCAGCCCGACGGCGGCGACGGTGATCGCGTAGCCGGTGTAGTCGCTGAGGGCGAAGAGGACCGCGGCGACTGCGCAAACGGCGACGACGGCGATCCAGGATGCTCGCGCGAGTGACACGGGCGCTATTTTCCCGAACATGGCCGATGGCACAGTATCCGGGGCGGTTTCGGGCGAGGAGGCCGCCCAGGCGCTCGCCTACCTGGCCGAGATGTCGCCCGACCTCCGCGGCGGCGCGATCCTCCGAGCAGGGGGCGAGGTCCTGGCCGCGGACGGGGACCCGGCGGAGTGGGGCGACGCGGCGGGGGCGCTTCTGCAAGCCGCCGACCGCGCCGGCGAGGAGACGGCCGAGCAGGTCCACATCGCCACCGAGCAGGGTGAGGTCTTCGCCCTTCGCCACGGCGGCCTGGTCGCTGTGGCCGTCACCGAGCGCTTTGTCCTCTCCTCGTTGATGGCCTTTGACATGCGCTCGATACTGCGCGACCTCGGCGCCGGCGCCGGAGTCGGGGAGGGGGGCTGATGCCGAAGGCGCACCGCGTCCTGCTCGACCGCGTCTCCGGCTACGCCGACGAGGCCGGTGCGTTCATGCGCAGGCGCCGACATACCCGCCGTCCCTTCGCTCGCATCCACTACTCCGGCGGTCGCAGCTCCGACCATGCCTCTGACTCGGTCGCCGGCGCCGAGCTGTTCACCGCCGCCGGGCGCGTGATCGAGGCCGCCTCGAGGCCGGCGGCCCCGTGAGCACGACCCCCGAACCGCTGGTCGAACCGGAGCTCGCCGAGCGCGTGCTCGGCCGCGCCCTTCGGACCGGCGCCGAATTCGCCGAGATCTACTGCGAGCGCCGATCGGGCCTGACCATGGCGATCGACGAGTCGCGGATCGAGTCGGTGCAGTCGGGTGCCGAGGAAGGTGCCGGGATCCGTGTGATCAGCGGCGGCACCACCTACTTCGCCCATGTCGACGGCCTCGCGGCGGATGACCTCGAGCGGGCCGCGGCAGAGGCCGCGGCGGCGCTGCGGGGTGAGCGCAGGGAGCCCCGGCCGTTGCAGGCCGCCGCCACCGAGCCTCAGCCGATCGAACAGCGGCCCGAGGACGTCGCCGCCGCCCGCAAGGCCGAGTTGCTGCGCGAGCTCGACGAGCGGGCGAGGTCGCAGGGCGGCGAGATCGCCCAGTTCCTGGCCAGCTACGGCGAGGCCCGCCGGCGGATCACGGTCGCCAACTCCGAGGGCCTGCTGGCGAGCGACGATCGCACCCGTGTGCGGCTGGCAGCGCAGGCCGTCGCCCGCCGCGGAGAGACCGTCGAGACCGGCCTGGAGACGCTCGGCGCGCACCGCGGCTTCGAGCTCCTGAGCGGGGACCCGGCGCTGATCGCCGAGCAGGCGGCGCGCAAGGCGCTGACCCTGCTCGAGGCAGACCCGGCGCCGGCCGGCTCGATGCCGGTCGTCGTCGGCGGCGGATTCGGAGGAGTCCTGTTCCACGAGATGACAGGCCACGGCCTCGAGGCCGACCACGTCCAGAAGCAGGCGAGCGTCTACGCCGACAGGCTCGGCAAGCAGGTGGCGCAGCCGCTGCTGAGCGCCTACGACGATGGCCGCATGCCCGGCGAGTGGGGAACCGACTCGATCGACGACGAGGGAACGCCGACGCAGAAGACGCTTGTCATCGACGAGGGCCGGGTCGCCTCCTTCCTCTATGACCGCGTCCGGGCCGGCACCGACTCGGTCGCCTCCACCGGCAACGGCCGCCGCGAGAGCTTCCGTCACCTGCCGATACCGCGGATGACCAACACCTACATCGCCCCCGGAGACGCCGATCCCGAGGCGATCATCGCCGAGGTCCCCAGGGGCTTCTACGCGGCCTCCTTCGCCGGCGGGCAGGTCGAGCCGGCCACCGGCGACTTCGTCTTCGGCGTCTCCGAGGGCTATCTGATCGAGGAGGGAAGGGTGACCCGCCCCTGCCGCGGCGCCACCCTGATCGGCAACTGCCTCGACGCGCTGTCCGCGATCGAGGCGGTCGGGAACGACTTCGAGATGAAGACCGGGATCTGCGGCAAGGGCGGCCAGAGGGTTCCGGTGGGAACGGGCCAGGGGCACGTCCGGATCCGCGAGATGACCGTCGGCGGGACGGCCGTCTGATGGACCTCGAGGGCGCCGCCGCGAGCGGGGTGGAGGCGGCTCTCGCCGCCGGGGCCGGCGATGCCGAGACCTTCGTCGTCGAGGACGCCGGCCGCGAGGTCAGGGTGCACGACGGCGAGGTCGAGAGCCTGACGGCGGCGACGGAGCGTGGCGTCGGAATCCGCGCCTGGAACGGGGGCCGGGTCGGTTATGCCTACGGCACCGATCTGACCGAGGCCGGCATCGCCGAGGTCGCCGCCCGAGCCGCGGAGGGCTCGCGGATCGCCGACGCCGACGAGTTCGCGGTGCCGCCCGAGCCGAAGGACGCCGCGGAGCGGATCGAGGGTCTGAGCGACCCCGGCGTCGCCGCCGCCGACGCGGGGCAGGTTGCGGAGATCGCGCTCGCGGTCGAGCGCGCCGCCATCGACGCCGACGACCGGGTCGTCGGTGTCGAGCAGGCCGTCTACGCCGACAGCGCCGAGCGGGTGGCCATTCGTTCCTCCACCGGGGTTAGCGGAAGCTTCGAGGCCTCGAGTTGCTACGCCTTCCTGCAGGCGATGGCCGAGGGTGAGGGCAGCCGCGAGACCGGGCTCGGCTTCGGCCTCGCACGCGGGCCCGACGGGCTCGAGCCGGTCGAGATCGGCCGCGAGGCGGCGCAGAGGGCGGTTTCGATGATCGGTGCCGGCAAGCCTGACTCGCGAGCCTGCCCGGTGGTCCTCGACCCGACCGTGGCCGCCAGCTTCGCCGGCGTGATCGGCTCCACCCTGGGTGCGGACTCGGTCCAGCGCGGCCGCTCGCCGTTCGCCGAGAGCCTCGGCGAGGAGGTTGCGAGCGGGGCGCTCGTCCTCCACGACGACGGCCTCGATCCGGCCGGCCTCGCCTCGTCCCCCTTCGACGGCGAGGGAGTCCCGCGCCGGCGAATCGCGCTGATCGAGGAGGGCCGCCTTCGCACCTTCCTTCACGACACCTACACGGCTCGCCGCGGAGGCGCCACTTCGACCGCCAGCGCCGGGCGCAGCGGCTATCGGACGACGCCGTCGGTCTCCGCTTCCAACCTCCTCATCGGGGAGGGCGGGTCCGACTTCGAGAGCCTGCTTGCCGAGGCCGGCGAGGGCGTCTACGTGACCGACGTCGCCGGCCTGCACTCCGGAGTCAATCCGGTCTCCGGCGTCTTCTCCGTCGGGGCCTCGGGCCGCCTGATCGCCGCCGGCGAGCTCTCCGAGCCGGTGCGGGAGTTCACCATCGCCAGCGACCTGGTCAGCATGCTGGGGGCGGTCCGCTCCGCCGGAGACGAGGCGAGATGGGTGCCCTTCGGCGGCTCGGTGCGGGCTCCGCACCTGCTGATCGGCGAGATGACCGTCAGCGGTGCCTGAGGCGCATCCGCGTTCGCTGTTAGATTGCGCCGCGTTCTCAACTTGAGGAGGATTCCTGACGTGACAAAGGCTGAGTTTCTCGATCATCTGGCAAGCGACGACCGCATCGGCTCGAAGAAGGCCGCGGCCGAGGCGGTCGACTCCGTGCTCGACGCGATCTCCGGGGTCCTCGGCGGTGGTGGCGAGGTCAACTTCACCGGCTTCGGCAAGTTCCACGTCGCCGAGCGCGGTCCCCGGCAGGGCGTGAACCCCCGCACCGGTGAGCGCATCACGATTCCCGGCGGCAAGGTCCCGCGCTTCTCCGCCGGCTCCGCCCTGAAGTCCAAGGTCAAGGGCTGAGCGAGGCCGCGAAGCCGTTTGCGGACCGCCTCGCGGCGCTCGTTGAGGAGCGCCGCAGCCAGGTCTGCCTCGGCCTCGACCCGGACCCGGCCGGGCTCGACCCCGGGCTCGCCGGGCCGCAAGGCTCCTCCGCGCCGGAACTGTCCGACGCCGCCGAAGCTGCGGCGTCGGCGGTCTCCGCGCACTGCCGGGGCCTGATCGAGCGGGCCGGGGTCGCCTGCGTCGCCGTCAAGCCCCAGCTCGCCTGCTTCGAGCGGCTCGGCGCCCCGGGCTGGGCGGCGCTGGAGGAGGTCTGCGACGTGGCCCACGAGGCGGGCCTGCTGGTCCTCGCCGACGGCAAGCGCGGCGACGTCCCTGTCAGCGCCGGCGCCTACGCGCAGGCGCTCCTCGGCCGCACCGAGACCCCCTGGGGGGCGGTCGAGGGGCTGGGGGCCGATGCGATCACGGCCAACCCGCTGCTCGGACGCGACGCTCTCGAGCCTCTGGTCGAGGCCGCGGCCGAGGCCGGCGCGGGCGTCTTCGTCCTGGTCCGGACCAGCAACCCGGGGGCCGCCGACATCCAGGATCTCGACACCGGCGGCGTGCCTCTGCACGAGCGTCTCGCCGCCCTCGTCGACGGCCTCGCTCCCCGGCTCGCGGGCAGCGGCGGACTGAGCGGGATGGGGGCGGTCGTGGGCGCGACCGAGCCCGGCCACATCGCCCGCCTGCGCGCGCTGATGCCGCGCGCCGTCTTCCTCATCCCCGGGGTCGGGGCACAGGGTGGGCGGCCCCGGGACCTCGGCCCGGCGTTCGCTGCGGGCCGGGCGGCGGCGATCGTCGCCGCCTCCCGCAGCATCGCCTCCGACCCCGATCCGGCCGCCGCCGCCGAGCGTCTGCGCGACGCCGTTTGGGAAGTTTCCGCCGCCTGATCGGATCTCCGGCGTCTATACCATCAGCCGCTCCCATTCGCCGAGCCGCCCCAATCGATGAAGAAACGCAGCAAAGCCCCGGCCCGGGTGCTCGCCCTCCTCGCCCTGATCGGGGCGGCGGTCGCGATCGCGCTCGTGGTCGCGGCCTCGACCGGCGACAACGGCTCCTCGAAGAAGAACGCTCCCACAAAGCAGCAGAAGGGCGGCACGGGGGGCAAGCCGAAGAAGCCGACCCCCAAGACCTATGTGGTCGAGGAGGGAGACACGCTGAGCGCGATCGCCCACAAGACCGGGGTCCCGCTGGCCCAGATCGAACGGCTCAACCCCGACATCGACCCCCAGATCCTGATCGCCGGCCAGGAGCTGAAGCTGCGCTGAGGCGCTCGCGGCGGTGGGTTTCGGCGCTGGCGGTGCTGGCGCTCGCCGCCCTGCCGGTCCGGGCCGCCGGTGCCGAGCCGAATAAGGGAAAGGGCGCCCAGGGCCCGCCCAAGCTCGAGGCCCGGGCCTGGGCCCTGATCGACGCCCGCACCGGCGAGACCGTCGCCTCCCACGCCGCAGCCGAGCAACTCCCGATTGCCAGCACGACGAAGCTGATGACCGCGTACCTGGCGCTGGGGGAGCTTCCGCTGGGGAAGCGGGTCAGGGCGGCGCCATACTCGGCGATCCCGGGCGAGTCCCTGCTCGGCCTCAGCGCCGGGGAGCCGATCAGCGTGCGCGACCTCCTCTACGGCCTGATTCTGCGCAGCGGCAACGACGCCGCCCTCACCCTGGCCGAGGCGGCCGCCGGCAGTGAGGCCCGGTTCGTCCGCCGGATGAACCTGCGCGCGGCAGCCCTCGGCCTCGCCGATACCCACTACGCCAACCCGATCGGGCTCGACGAGCCGGGCAACTACTCCAGCGCCCGCGACCTGCTGGCCCTGAGCCGGCGGCTGCTCGAGACCCCGGTGTTCGCCCGCATCGCGGCCTCGCGCAGCGCCGTGCTCAGAAGCCTGCGCCCGAAGGAGACGATCTACACCCGCAACACGCTGCTGCTGCGGGTCGGCTGGGCCAACGGGGTCAAGACCGGACACACGCTCGGGGCCGGCTACGTTCTCGTCGGCTCGGGCCGTCGCCGCGGGGTCGAGTTGATCTCGGCCGTGCTCGGGGCGCCGAGCGAGAGCGAGCGCGACGCTGACACCATCGAGCTGCTCGACTACGGCTTCTCCCGCTACCAGCGCCGCCGGCCCCTTAGCGCGGGGGAGGAGGTGGCGAGTCCCCCGATCCGCTATTCGGGCGGCGAGTTGCCGTTGCTGGCGGCCCGCGCGGTTGCCGTTGGGCTCCGTAGCGGGCAGCGGATCAGCGTCGAGGTTCGGGCGCCGTCGCAGGTTGAGGGTCCGATCCGGCGGGGCGCCAGGCTGGGCACGGCGACCGTCCTCGTTGACGGCCGCCCCTCGGCCCGGGTGCCGTTACGGGCCTCGCGCTCAATCCCAAGGGCGGGCGCCTTCGACCGGGTGCGAACCTTCCTCTCCGAGCATCCGATCTCGCTCGCCGCGGGCGCGTTCGTGATACTGATTGGCGCGGTGTCGCTCGTGTGGCTGCTCCGCCGACGGCGCCAAGCCAAGTGATCCTCACAGTCACACTCAACGCTGCGCTCGACCGCACCGTCGCGGTCCCGAACTTCCACCAGGGCCATCGCCACCGGGCGGTCGAGAGCCGGACGGTGGCCGGCGGCAAGGGGGTGAACGTCTCGCGCGCCCTCGGTCTCCTCGGGCGGCCGGTGATTGCCACCGGGCTCGCCGGCGGCCCGACCGGCGCCCGGGTGCTCGAGCAGCTGGCCGAGGAGTCGGTGCTCACCGACTTCACCAGGATCGCCGCCGAGACGCGGATCAACCTGGCTGTGATCGACCCGACCTCGGGCGAGCAGACCGAGATCAACGAACGCGGCCCGGAGGTGAGCGCGGCGGAGATCGAGGCCTTCCAGGAGCGGCTCGTCTATCTCGCCACAGGGGCAAGGGTCTGCGTGCTCGCAGGCAGCCTGCCCCCCGGCGCCGATCCCGAGCTATACGCCCGCCTGGTCAAGGACCTGCGCGGCCGCGGCGTCACCGTAATCCTCGACTCCGAGGGCGAGCCGATGCTCGCCGGGCTGCGCGCGGGGCCATCGGTCGTGACCCCGAACGAGCGCGAGGCCGAGGAACTCGTGGGCCACGAGTTCGAGGGCGCCGGCGACGTCGCCTCGAGCCTCGCAGAGCTTGTTGATCTCGGCGCCGGCGAGGCGATCATCACCCGCCCGGACGGTTGCGTTGCGGTCGTCGGCGAGGGCTCGGAGCGCGGCTATTTCGAGGTCTCGACCGAGGCCCTCGAGCCGGTCTCCGCGGTCGGCTCGGGGGACGCATTCCTCGCCGGCTACGTCGCCGCCCGCTACGACGGCAGGCCACCGGCGGAATGCCTCGTCTACGGCGTCGCCTGCGGGGCCGACTCGACCCAGCACTTCGGCGCCGGCACAATCGACCGCGAGCAGGTCGAGCGGATCCTCCCCGGGGTCGAGATCGAGACGCTCGAGGTGCCGGCGGAAGTGAGCTGACGGCTACTATCGTGGGGTAGTGGAATTTCGCCCCGGAAAGCCGCAAACAGCAACATTCTGGCCCCGCCATGGCGGGGCTTTCTTGTCCGCGGCGCTCCATACGCTGCCCCCTCAACGCCACCCTCGGAGGACCTGAATGGAGATCGATATCGGTCGAGGCAAGAAGGGTAGGCGCGCCTACGGGTTCGACGACATCGCGATCGTTCCCTCGCGCCGCACCCGCGACCCCGACGACATAGACGTCAGCTGGACCCTGGGCCCCTACCGGTTTGAGCTTCCGCTGATGGCCTCGGCCATGGACGGTGTGGTCAGCCCGGAGACGGCGATCCTCGTCAACAAACTCGGTGGCCTCGGGGTGCTCAACCTCGAGGGCATCTGGACCAGGTTCGAAAACGCCGAGGAGCAGCTGGAGAAGATCGCCGCCGCCCCCAAGCACCAGGCGACCCAGATGATGCAGGAGATCTACCTCGAGCCGGTCAAGGCGGAACTGGTGGGGCAGCGGATCGCCGCGATCAAGGAGCAGGGGGCGGTCGCCTGCGGCTCACTGACCCCGCAGCGGGTGCGCGACTTCTACGAGACCGCGGTTGAGGCCGGGATCGACATCCTCGTGATCCAGGGCACCGTGATCTCGGCCGAGCACGTCTCGACCAGCGTCGAGCCGCTCAACCTGAAGGAGTTCATCGCCGAGGTCCCGGTCCCGACCGTGGTCGGCGGCTGCGCTTCCTACTCGACCGGCCTGCACCTGATGCGGACCGGTGCCGTCGGCGTCCTCGTCGGGGTTGGACCCGGCGCCGCCTGCACCACCCGTGGCGTGCTCGGGATCGGCGTTCCCCAGGCGACCGCGATCGCCGACGTCGCCGCCGCCCGCTCCCAGCACATGCTGGAGACGGGGGAGTACGTGAACGTCGTCGCCGACGGCGGCATGCGCACCGGGGGCGACGTCTCCAAGGCGATTGCCTGCGGCGCCGACGCGGTCATGGTCGGCTCGCCGCTGGCCCGGTCCAAGGAGGCGCCGGGCCGCGGGTTCCACTGGGGGATGGCGACCTTCCATCCCTCGCTGCCGCGGGGGACCCGGGTCTCCACCACTCAGGACGGGACGATGGAGGAGATCCTGCTCGGGCCGGCGCAGGAGAACGACGGCACCTTCAATCTGATGGGGGCGTTGCGGACCTCGATGGCCACCTGCGGCTACGAGGACATCCGCTCCTTCCAGAGGGCCGAGGTGATGGTCGCTCCGGCGCTCCAGAGCGAGGGCAAGAAGTTGCAGCAGGAGCAGTCGGTCGGAATGGGATCCAACGGCCGGGCGGCCGTCAGCGCGGGGGTCGCCGTCAGCGATGACTGAGGCGTCCCCGGGGGCCGGGGTGCGCGATCACGCGCCCGAGATCTCCGTCGAGAAGGCGGCGGGGGTGGGCGCCCCGGGGTCCGAGGAGGTCCCGGCGCATGAGGAGGTGCTCGTGCTCGACTTCGGCGGGCAGTACTCGCAACTGATCGCCCGGCGGATCCGCGAGTGCGGGGTCTTCGCCGAGCTGCTGCCCTCGACCTTGCCGGTGGCCGAGATCGAGCGCCGGCGCCCGCGCGGGCTGGTGCTGTCGGGCGGTCCGGCGTCGGTCTATGAACCGGGGGCGCCGAGGTTCCCGACGGAGCTGCTGGAGCTGGGGATCCCCGTGCTCGGCATCTGTTACGGGATGCAGGCGATGGTCGCCGCCCTCGGCGGCAGGGTCGAGGCGGCCGAGGCCGGCGAGTTCGGCCGCACCGAGCTGCTCTTGCTCGACGACGGCGGCACGCTGCTGGCGGGCCTGCCGGCCGAGCAGCACTGCTGGATGAGCCACCGCGACTCGGTCTTCGAGCCGCCGCAGGGCTTCACTGCGCTCGCCTCGAGCCCCGGCTCCCCGGTCGCGGCCTGCGAGGCGCCCGATCGCGGCCTCTACGGGATCCAGTTCCACCCCGAGGTCGTCCACACTCCCTACGGGACCGAGATCCTCACCCGCTTCCTGCGTGACGTCGCCGGCTGCAGGGAGGAGTGGTCGCCGGCCTCGGTGATCACCGAGCAGATCGAGGCGATCCGCTCCCAGGTGGGCGAGGGCCGGGTGATCTGCGGCCTCTCCGGTGGGGTCGACTCCTCTGTCGCGGCGCTGCTCGTTCACCGGGCGGTGGGGGAGAGGCTGACCTGCGTCTTCGTCGATCACGGGCTGATGCGCCAGAACGAGGCCGAGCAGGTGGTCGAGGCCTTCAGCCGCTTCGGGATCCCGCTGGTGCACGTCGAGGCCGAGGAGCGCTTCCTCGCGCGCCTCTCCGGGGTCGACGACCCCGAGCAGAAGCGAAAGATCATCGGCGAGGAGTTCATCCGCGTCTTCGAGGAGGAGGCCGGCAAGCTCGATGACGTCGGCTTCCTCGTCCAGGGAACCCTCTACTCCGATGTGATCGAGTCCGGTGGTGGCACCGGCACCGACACGATCAAGTCCCACCACAACGTCGGCGGCCTACCCGAGGAGTTCGCCTTCGACCTGGTCGAGCCGCTGCGGATGCTGTTCAAGGACGAGGTCCGCGCGGTCGGGGCCGAGCTCGGCCTACCCGACCGGATGGTCTGGCGCCAGCCGTTCCCGGGGCCCGGGCTGGCGATCAGGATCGTCGGCGGCGAGGTCAACCGCGAGCGGCTGGAGATCCTGCGCGCGGCCGACGCGATCCTGCAAGAGGAGGTGCGGGCCGCGGGGCTCTATCGCGAGCTTTGGCAATCCTTCTGCGTCCTGCCGGTGGTGCGCTCGGTCGGCGTCCAGGGCGACGGCCGCACCTACGCCTACCCGATAGTGATCCGCGCCGTCACCTCCGACGACGCGATGACCGCCGACTGGGCCCGCCTCCCCTACGACCTGCTCGAGCGCGTCTCGGGCCGGATCATCAACGAGATCGCCGAGGTAAACCGGGTCGCGCTCGATATCTCATCGAAGCCCCCGGCGACGATCGAGTGGGAGTGAGCGCCCGCCCCGGCCCCAGCTGGGGGTCGCGGATCAGACGCCGGCGATCCGGGTGACCGCGAAGATGCCGGCGAAGCCGGAGGCCGTCAGCGCGACCCGGCCCCAGGAGGCATGTGCGTGGGCCTCGGGCAGCAGGTCCGTCGCCCCCATGTAGAGGAAAAAGCCGGAGTAGAGGCAGAGGATGTAGCCGAGGGTCGCGTCAGAGACGGTCACCAAGGTGCCGACGATGGCGCCGATCAGCGGTGCGATGGCGTCGATCCGAAGCCATCGCCGCGCCTGGCGCTGGTCGCCCGACTGGCTGAGGACGAAGCTGACAGTGTTGAGCCCGTCGGCGAAGTCGTGACTGATGACTGCGACGAACACGAGGAATCCGGTGGCGGTGTCGACCCCGAACGCCAGGCCGATCCCGAGGCCATCTATGAAGCTGTGAATGGAGAGCCCGAGCGCGCCGAAGACGCCGACGTGGCTGTGTGCCTGTGCCTCGGAGGGGTTGTCGCGGTGATGGAGTGTCAGCGCCCTCTCAGCGAAGAAGAAGGCGAGGAAGCCGACAGCCACAAGCGTCGTCGCCCTGTTCGTGTCGTCGATCAGGTCGATGCCCTCAGGGAGGACGTCGAACAGCGCCACTGCGACGACGACCCCGCCGGTGAGGGCAATAACCGTCGGCAGCGAGTGATGCAGGCGCAGCGCCACGGCTCCTCCGGCGAGGGTCGCCAGCACCGTCAGGCCCGCCAGTGGGATCGCGATCCAGGTCACCGCCGCGACCCTCTCAGGACTCCGACGCGCATTCGCGGCACTCGCCGCGGAGGACCACCTCGTGTGCGGAGACCTCGAAGTCGGAGGCCCGGCTGATCGACTCGATTGCGCCTTCGAGGCCCTCGTCCGTGAACGGCGCGACGGTGCCGCAGCGCTCGCAGAGGAGGTGGTGATGGTGCCCCCCGCCGGGATCGACTCGCTCGTAGCCGGCCGATTCGGTGCCGAGGTCCACCCTCTGGACCAGGCGCAGCTCCTCGAGCTGCTCCAGCGCCCTGTAGACGCTGGCGCGGCCGACACGCTCGAGGCGCCGGTCGATCTCCAGCGCGGTCACCGCGCAGCCCTCGCCGGCGAGAAGGTCCACCACCCGGCGCCTCGCGCCCCCGCTGCGGTAGCCGGCCTCACTCAGCGCTCGCAGCGCATGCTCGCCCCAGTCGGGCTGGCTGCGGGTGGCGCTGGCGGAGGAGGGCGGCGCGGCGATGAGGGGAGCCTATCAGTAATGAGAGTCATTCCCATCGAATCGAAGCAGGACCCCGAGCCGGCCGAACGCATCTTTGGGTCCGAGAACCGAACCTTAAGGTGAAGTTCGGCCAGCGGGAGCGCTCAGCTGTAGCGATCCCACTTCTTCAGCGGCGGCGCCGGGTCGAGGAATTGGCCGCCCTCGTACCAGCCGGGGGCCGACCAGATCTCGAAGTGCAGGTGGCAACCGGTCGCGTCTCCGGTCTGGCCGACGTTGCCGACCTTCTGACCGGTGCGGACGACCTGGCCCTCGTTCAGCGTTGAGGGCCGGACCATGTGCATGTAGACGAAGTCCTTGCCCGTCGCCTTGCCGTCGATGACGATGTAGTTGCCCGCCGCCCCCTGGTAGCCCGCGTACTGGACCCGGCCGCCCCTGGCGGCGATCAACTTGGTGCCGCAGTCAGCCCCGACGTCCTGGCCCTGGTGGGTGTGCCCGGAACGCGGAGCGCCGATTCCATCCCAGTACTGGTGGTGGCCACGGACGGGGAAGATGTAGCCGTAGAGCTTGAAGCCGGTCACCGAGGAGGCGCCGGCGGCGCGGGCGGCGCGGGCGCCGCTCTGGGAGCGGATGCGGAAGGCGTAGCTGCCGTTGGCCGCCGGCTTGCCGGATGAGGTCTTGCCGTTCCAGCGGATCTGCTGGGTGGAGTTGGCCTGGACGCCGTCGCGGAAGTAGCTGCGCACGATCGAGCCGCCATTGCCGACGACGTCGATGCGGAGGTCGTTGAGCCGCTTGTTGCTGCGGATGACGTATTTGAGGCGGGGGTAGCGCGTGCCGAAGAAGTACGCGGTCCGCGGGCTCGTCTCGGCCTCCGCGATCTCGAGGTCCCCGGCGCTGCCGAGCTCGCTCTTCGGCCGGATGTCGAGTTCGGCGGCGGAGAGCCCGGAGGCATTGCCGAAATTGTCCTTGACCCGGACCTTGCCGTTCATGGCGCCGGCGGGGACCCGGGCCTCGGCCGTGCCGGCAGTCGAGGAGATTATCTCGGCGATCACCCTGCCCTTGCGGCCGGCGAAGGTCATCTTCGTCACCCGTCCCAGGTTGGCGCCGCTGACCTGGACGAGGCCACCGGCGGTCGGCTGGCGCAGCCCGACGCAGTCGGTGACGCAGATGACGTCTCGGATCGACGGGGCGCTGGGGGCGACCGCGCCGCCGCCGCCTGACACGGTTGCCGCCGAGGCGACGCCGCCGAGGCCCGTCAGGGCCATGACCGCAATTGCCGTTATCGCTGTTGCCGCCGGCTTGCGCCGGGAGCCCTCGTTGCGGGCCAAGCTCGTTGCCTCTCTTTCTCGGGCCTGCGGAGTTAGCTGTCGGGCTCGCGCTGAAAGAGCTGCGCTACGGCACTGGCTTCGGCCGATTCGCCCCGGAGACCTGCAAGGGTCTCTGCGGTTCCTCCGCTCCCCGCCGGACGACCGGTGGGGATTCGGCACAACTGGCGCGGCAGTATAGCTCTGCCGGAGGTCGCCGTCACTGACGGAGCCTGGCGCAACCTGGGTGCGCGAGGGGGCCGCGACGGCTATCATCCGCCAGCCGCGCCGGGGCTGCCTATGCCTACCCGCGCGGCTTTTGAACGAGATGACGAAGACCTACGTTGCCACCCCCAGCGACCGCCAGCGCGACTGGTACGTCGTCGACGCCGAGGGCCAGACCCTGGGCCGGCTGGCGACCCGGATCGCCAACGCCCTGCGCGGCAAGCGCAAGCCGGAGTACACGCCGCACATCGACACGGGTGACTTCGTCATCGTCGTCAACGCGGAGAAGATCCGCGTCACCGGCAACAAGCTCGAGGCGAAGACCTACTGGCGCCACACCGGATATCCCGGCGGGATCAAGTCGCGGACACTTGGCGAGATGCTCGAGCGGCGGCCTGAAGAGGTGATCCGCAAGGCGGTGAAGGGGATGCTCCCGCGCAACCGCCTCGCCCGCCAGCAGCTGCGCAAGCTCAAGGTCTACGCCGGTCCCGAGCATCCCCACCAGGCGCAGACCCCCAAGCCGATGGAGATCGAG
Source organism: uncultured Actinomycetes bacterium (assembly GCA_963840235.1). Classification (GTDB taxonomy): domain Bacteria; phylum Actinomycetota; class Thermoleophilia; order Solirubrobacterales; family 70-9; genus JBBRHQ01. Next base: position 69,461 of record CAWIYC010000008.1, on the reverse strand, counting down.
AGCTAGAGATGGCCGAAGAGAACGCTGAAAGCCCCGAGCAGAAGCCAGAGGAGGCCGAGCCCGTCGAGGAGGCTGCGGCGCAGGAGACCCCCGCCGAGGAGGTCCCCGCCGAGGAGGCCTTGGCCGCCGACGCCACCACCGAGGGCAACGACCAGGAACCTCAGCCCGCCGAGACCCCTGACACGCCCGGAAGCGAAGCTGAGGACGCGTCAGGCAGTGATTCGGAGGAGGTGTCGGGCAGTGATGCTGAGGACGTTTCGGGAAGTGATGCGGAGCCGCCCGACCCCGAGGTGGCCCTTGCCGCCGACGCGGCCGCAGAGGCGCCGGCCGAGCCCGAGCCCAAGCCCAAGCCCAAGGGCTCCGATCTTCCCCCCGGCGCCGACCTCGAGCCGATCGCGGTTGAGCCCGATGCGCGGCTCAGCACCGAGGAGAAGGCCCGCCTCGAGGCAGAGGAGGAGGAGCGGGCCAGCCGGGAGGCGGAGATCGACACCGACGGCGCCGAGGAGGGCGCCGCCGCCAGGGCGCCGGCGAAGATGGAGACGGGGTCGCGCTACTCCGCGACCGGCAAGCGCAAGCGCTCGATAGCGCGGGTGATCCTGACCCCCGGGGAGGGCAAGATCGAGATAAACCGGCGAACGCTCGAGGAGTACTTTCCCCGCCCGCTGCACCAGACGATGGCGCGCCAGCCTCTTGCCTCTGCCGGTTATGAGGAGAACGTCGACGTTCGCGTCCGCGTCCACGGCGGCGGCATCAGTGGTCAGGCCGGGGCCGTGCGCCACGGCATCGCGCGGGCCCTGACCGAGATCGATCCCGAGCTGCGCGGCGATCTCAAGCGCCGGGGATTCCTCACCCGAGACGCCCGGGTCAAGGAGCGTCGCAAGGCGGGGCTGAAGAAGGCCCGCAAGAAGCCGCAGTTCTCGAAGCGCTGACCCCAGCACGCAGATACTTCGGCACCGACGGCGTCCGCGGCGAGGCGGGGACGTTGATCACCGCTGAGCTGGCGATGTCGATGGGGCGTGCGGCCGCTGCGGCGATCGGCGCCGAGCGCCCCCAGGTCCTGATCGTCCGCGACACCCGCGAGTCGGGGCCGATGCTCGAGGCCGCCCTGGCCGCCGGCGTCGCCTCGGCCGGCGGGGACGCCCTGATGGCGGGGGTGCTGCCGACCCCTGCCGCCGCGGTCCTCACCCGCCGCCACGGCCTCGATCTCGCCGCGGTCGTCTCCGCCTCCCACAATCCCTACGGCGACAACGGGATCAAGTTCTTCTCCAACGACGGCCACAAGATCGACGACGCGACCGAGACCCGGATCGAGGCGCTGATGGACGGGAAGCCGGCCGACACGATCGAGTTCGGCCGAGTGCGCGAGCTCAACGGGGGCCTCGGGGACTACCTGCGGGCGCTCGAGGAGGCGTTTCCACTCGACCTCTCGGGAAAGAGGGTGATGCTCGACTGCGCCAACGGCTCCACCTCCAGCGCGGCCCCGGCGATCTTCGAGCGGCTCGGGGCGGAGGTCGAGGCGATCGCGGCCGAGCCCGACGGCCGCAACATCAACGACGGCTGCGGCTCGACCCACATTGACCATCTGGCGCGGCAGGTCGCCGCCTCGGAGGCGACGATCGGGTTCGCCTTCGACGGCGACGGCGACCGGGTCCTCGCCGTTGACGGGTCCGGAACTCCGCACGACGGCGACGAGCTGATCGCGCTCGCCGCCACCGCTTTGGCCAAGCGCGACGCCCTCGGAGGCGGCGTCGTCGTCACCGTGATGACCAACTTCGGCTTCCACCGCGCCATGGAGGACGCCGGGATCGAGGTGGTGACCACCCCGGTCGGCGATCGCCATGTGCTCGAAGAGCTGCGCTCGCGGGGATGGAGGCTGGGGGGCGAGCAGTCGGGCCACATCATCGCCATGGACTACGCCCCGACCGGCGACGGCATCGGCGCTGCGCTGATGACGATGGAGGCCCTGGCCGGGCGCGACCTTGGCGAGGTGGCCGCGATGGAGAAGCTCCCTCAGACCCTGGTCAACGTCGAGGTCTCCGACCGCGAAGCGGTCGCCGGCGCGAGCGGCGTCTGGGAGGCCGTCGAGGCCGAGAGCGGGGCCCTGGAAGGACGTGGGCGCGTCCTCGTCCGCCCATCGGGCACCGAGCCGCTGGTGAGGGTGATGGTGGAGGCACCCGAGGAGGCAGAGGCACTGCGGGTAACTGAGCGGCTGGTCGGGGTCGTGCGGCGGGAATTGGGCTAGCGGCCCTCGAGGACGCTCTACCCTTAGCCACCACTTCATGTGTGGAATCGTCGGATACGTGGGCTCCAGGCCCTGCCGCGAGCTGTTGGTCGCGGGCCTCGAGAAGCTCGAATACCGCGGCTATGACTCCGCCGGCGTCTCCGTGGTCGCAGACGGCCGCATCGACAGCGTGCGCGCTGTCGGCAACCTCTCCAACCTGCGGGCGGCGGTCGAGGCCGCTTCCAACGGCGGCGCCGTCGCCGTTGCCGAGCGGCCGCCGACGACCGGAGTGGCCCACACCCGCTGGGCCACGCACGGCCGGGTGACGGAGGAGAACGCCCACCCCCACAGCGACTGCTCGGATCGCGTCCACATCGTCCTCAACGGAATCGTCGAGAACCACGCCGAGCTGCGCCGCCAGCTCGAGGCCGAGGGGCACCACTTCAGCTCCGAGACCGACGCCGAGATCGTCGCTCACCTGATCGAGCGAAACTACGACGGCGACATCACCGAGGCCGTCAGGGGCTCCTTGGCCGAGCTCCGCGGCCATTACGCCTTCGTCGCCGTCTGTGCCGACGAGCCCGACCTTCTGGTCGGCGCCCGCAAGGAATGCCCGCTGATCGCAGGCATCGGCGAGGGCGAGACCTTCCTCGCCTCGGCGATCCCGGCCTTCCTCGCCGAGACCAGGCAGGTGATGCTGATAGAGAACGGCGAGATCGTCACCGTGGACGCCTCCGGCATCCGCATCACCGACGCCTCCGGCGCCCCGGTGGAGCGCGAGGTGGAGGAGGTCACCTGGGACGAGGACGCGGCCGAGAAGGGCGGCTACCCGACCTTCATGATGAAGGAGATCCACGAGCAGCCCGAGGCCGTGGCGGAGACGATTGGCGACCGGCTCCCCACAGACGACGGCGTCGATCTCTCCGACGTCGATCTCAGCGACGAGTTCCTCCGCGGCATCAAGCGGATCGTGATCGTCGCCTGCGGTACCTCCTACCACGCCGGACTGGTCGGCCGCTACGCGATCGAGGAGTGGGCGCGGGTTCCGGTCGAGATGGACATCGCCTCGGAGTACCGCTACCGCAACCCGGTGATCGGTACAGACGACCTTGTCGTCGGCATCACCCAATCGGGCGAGACCGCGGACACGCTGGCGGCGATGCGCCTCGCCCGCGAGAACGGCGCCACCGTGCTCGCGATCACCAACATCATGGGCAGCCAGGCGACCAGGGACGCCGACGCGGTTCTCTACACCCGCGCCGGACTCGAGATAGGCGTCGCCGCGACCAAGACGTTCGTCGCCCAGGTGGCGGCGATGTACCTGCTCGGCCTGCGCCTGGCGCAGCTGCGCGAGACGCTTCCGCCCGAGCGCATTTCCGAGCTCGTGGTCGAGCTCAAGGAGATCCCCTCGAAGATCGAGCAGACGATCGAGAACGTCGACGGGCGGGTCCGGGCTATCGCCCGCAGCCATCACAAGCAGCGTTTCTTCCTCTACCTGGGACGCCACATCGGGCTCCCCGTCTGCCTCGAGGGTGCGTTGAAGCTGAAGGAGATCTCCTACATCCCGACCGACGCCTACGCCGCCGGGGAGATGAAGCACGGGCCGATCGCGCTGCTCGACACCTCGACCCCGGTCGTCTGCGTCGCCACCGACAGCCCGGTGCTCGAGAAGGTCCTCTCCAACGTCGAGGAGGTCCGTGCCCGCGGCGCCGAAACGATCGGAGTCGCCACGGCCGGCAGCGGCAGGGTGGCCGAGGTCGCCGACCAGACGATCGAGGTCCCTCGCAGCGACTGGATCCTGCAGCCGATCCTGGCGATCGTGCCGCTGCAGCTTCTGGCGTACCACATCGCCCGCCTGAACGAGCTCAACGTCGACCAGCCGCGCAACCTGGCGAAGACAGTCACCGTCGAATAATCGGCCGCGGGAAAAGTTGGCGTCGGCGGCGCCGTTACGATGCGCGGCCTATGACTACTCGAAGCCGTGTCTCTCTGGTCCTGTCCAGCGCCGCCGTCGCGGCCTTCGCGATCGCCGGTTGCGGCGGTTCCAGCAGCGGAAGCGACGATCCCGCCAGCCTGGCGCCGGCAGACGCCCCCGTTTTCGTCGAGGCCACGATCAGGCCCAAGGGCGATCTCAAGACCAACATCGAGAGCATCTCCAAGAACCTCGCGGGGATCAGCGACCCCGGCACCCTGATCGTCAATCAGATCGACGCCGGCATCGCCGACTCCGGGGAGAAGATGAGCTTCGAGGACGACATCCAGCCCTGGCTGGGCGAGAAGGGAGGCCTCTTCCTCCAAAATTTCGACGGTCAGAACTTCTCCGGCGTCGGCGCCGTGGTCGAGACCACCAGCACCAGCGAGGCCAGCGACTTCGTCGACAAGCTGGCGCAAACCTCCAACTCCCCTGTCACGCAGGGCTCCTACGAGGGCGTGGACTACACGACCGACTCCGGGGACGGAACCACCGTCGGCGTGGTCGAGGACTTCCTCGTCCTCACCGAGGACAAGCAGACGTTCGAGGCCGTCGTCGACACCTCGAAGGGCGACTCGCTCGCCGACGAGAGCAAGTACACCGATGCGCTCTCCAACGCTCCCGAGAACAGCCTCGCCGACGTCTACGTCAACATCGGCGCCCTGATCGACGCCGCCGGGAGCCAGGTCGACAAGCAGGTTCTCGACTTCTACAACTCGCTCGGCTACGACCTCAGCGACTCGACCGCGCTCGCCAGTGTCGCCGTCGGCTCTGACCAGATCGAGATTGACGCCAGCACCGACGCCGGCGGCGGCATCGACGCCGCCGGGCTCACCGACTTCGTCGGCTCCTTCCCGGCTGGCTCGTGGGCGGCTTTCGCCAGCCCGGACGTCGGGGAGCAGGTGAAGAAGATCGTCGACAGCTTCGACCAGAACGGGATCCCCGGCAGCGTTCCGCCCGGGAAGTTCAAGAGCACGATGTCGCAGGTCGGAATCGACCTCGACAAGATCGCCTCCTCGATCGGCGACATCGGCCTCTTCGTCGAGGGCACCGGGCGCTCCGACCTCGGCGGCGCCGTGGTGATCGAGGCGACCGACCCGCAGGCCGCCGCCGACACCGTCAACAAGCTGACCGACCTCCTGCGCCGCTCGGGCATGAGCGGCCTGCAGACGGTTCCGGGTGGGTTCTCCATCACCGACCCGCAGGAGATCGGCCCGCAACCGGTGGTGGTCGCGACCAAGGGGGATCGCATCGTCATCGGCTACGGCCAGGCGGCAAGCCAGCAGGCCCTCTCGGGCGGCTCGGGCCAGACCCTCGATTCGAATCCGGCCTTCAGCGATGCGGCCAAGTCGCTCGGCGGGACCGATCTCAGTGGTTTCGTCGACATCGCCACGGTGCTGAGGCTGGCTGAGTCGATGGGAGCCGGCTCCGACCCCGACTACCAGCAGGCGAAGCCATATCTCGACAAGCTCGACTTTGCCGCCATCGGAGCGGGCACCTCAGGCGACCTGACGACGTCGAAGGTCGTGCTCAAGATCGGGGGCTGACGCCTCACCATGAGCGCCGGGGTCGGCATCGACCTGCTCGAGATCGATCGCCTCGAGCGGGCGCTCTCCCGCCGCCCGGGGCTGGCGCGGCGGGTATTCACCGAGGCCGAGCTCTCCTACGCCGGCGCCCGCAGCCGGCCCGGCCGCCACCTGGCGGCCAGATTCGCCGCCAAGGAGGCGGTGTTCAAGGCGCTCGGGTTGCGCGGCGCGCTACGGCTGCGCGAGATCGAGGTGGTCGCGGGCGAGCCTCCCTCGATCCGGCTGCACGGGCGGGCGGCGGAGGTCGCCGCCGAGCGCGGGGTCACCGAGGTCAGCGTCTCGCTCACCCACTCTGAAGAGATCGCCGCGGCGGTGGCGCTGGCTCAGTCGCCCCGGACTCACTCGCCAGGCGGGCCGAGTGAGTCCGCCCTGTAGGCGCCGTCCTCGTAGAGCATCCCCAGCTGCATCCGCTGTCCGCCGGAGTCGCCCCCACGGGGGACGATCGCCGCCAGGGCGTAGACGCCGTCGATTCCCCGGAGTTCGCCGATCGCGACCGAGCGGGCAGCGCTGCCGGGCTGCCTCTGGCGGCGCCGGCACTCGCCCGGGTCCCCGAACTGCGAGCGGACGAAGTTGGCGGTGAAGGCCTCGGCGCAGAGCTCGGGGTCCGGGCTGGTGGCGATCTCGGCGATCGCAGCCCTGACCGCCCTGGCCTGGTCCAGGGAGAGGCGCTCGGCGCAAGCGAGCAGGCCGGCCCTGCGGGCGCTGCGGTCTGCATCGGAGACCACCCGCTGGCGCCGCGCGCCGATCGCCCCGTAGCCGGCCCCGGCGCCGCGCCGGGCGGCCCGCCCCTGGCGCCCGGTCAGACGCAGCGCCAGCGCCCGAGCGCCGACGAAGTTCCGGTAGGCGTCGCCGGCAGCGCCGTCAGGCGCCTCGATCGCCCGCAACCGCGTGACCGCGTCGCGCTCGATCGGCAGCAGCCGCGCCGACCGCGTCGCCGCCTCGGCTCCGCTGGTGGGGGTGCCGCCGTCCATGAGGACCGCATTGACGCGGACGGCCTGCTCGGTGCAGACGGCGTCGGCGTCGGAGGCGAAATCACCCCCGCCCCCGCAGGCCGAGATCAGCGCCGGGCAGACGATCAGAACCGCAGTGGCGGCGGCGCCCAGAGGTTTCGGCAGGGTTGGTCCCCTCATCGGCGGCCCGGCAAGCGTAGGTGCCGGGGCGGTCGTCGGAGCACACCCGGTCCGCCGGTACGCTGGCGGCGATGGAACCCTGGCTTCACCCCCTCTATGACGCAGCCGGCATGCGCGAGATCGATCGCTGGGCGATCGAGGATCGCGGCGTGGCCTCGCTAGAGCTGATGGAGACGGCCGGAGGCGCGGTAGCAACCGCGGTCGCCGAGCTCTCGCCGGCCGGGCCGGTGCGGGTGATCTGCGGCAAGGGCAACAACGGCGGCGACGGCCTGGTCGCAGCCCGGCTGCTGGCGGGGACCGGCTTCGAGGTCGAGGCGCTGCTGCTCTGGCCCGCCGACGATTTGCGCGGGGACGCCGCCGCCAACCTCGAGCGTTTCGCCCCCGCCGAGCAGGTCGAGGCCGCCTCGCTGGGCGGGCGGCTGGAGGGGTCGGGCGCGGTCGTCGATGCGGTCTTCGGCACCGGCTTCAGCGGCGCCGCGCGCGAGCCGGCCGCCGCCGCGATCGAGGCGATAAACGGCTGCGGCGCGCCGGTCGTCGCCTGCGACATCGCCTCCGGCGTCGACGCCTCCAGCGGCGAGGTCGAGGGCGCCGCGGTCGGCGCCGACCTAACCGTCACCTTCCACGCCGCCAAGGTCGGGCACCTGATCGCCCCCGGAAAGCACGCGGCCGGCGAGCTGCGGATCGCGCCGATCGGCATCCCCGAGGGGGCCGCGGTCGAGCCCAGCGCCGGAGTGATCGATCCGCTCGTGCTCGCACTCGCCCCCCGGCGCGGCGCCCGGTCGAACAAGTTCAGCTCGGGGCAGGTGGTCCTCGCCGGCGGCTCGCGGGGCCTGACCGGGTCGATCTGCATGGCTGCCGAGGCGGCGATCCGCAGCGGCGCCGGCTACGCCACGGTCGCGGTCCCCGCCGACCTCGAGCCGATCTTCGAGCAGAAGCTGACCGAGGTGATGTCGGTTGCCTGCCCCGCCGAGGATGGACACCTCGTCACCGGGTCGGCGGGGTCGATCCTCGCCGCCTTCGAGCGCGCGGCGGCCGGGGTGCTCGGGCCCGGTCTCGGACGCGATCCCTCCTCCGCCCAGCTGGCCCGAGACGTCGCCGGCGCGATCGAGGCGCCGCTCGTGATCGACGCCGACGGGCTGGGTGCCTTCGCCGGCAGCCTCGGGCGGATCGCCTCGCGCGGCCGATCGACCGTGCTCACTCCCCATGCGGGCGAGCTCGGGCGCCTGCTCGAGCGCTCCTCTGACGAGGTCTCGCTGCGGCGCCTCTCCTCGGCCCGGGAGGCGGCGGGTGCGGCCGGCGCGGTCGTCGTGCTCAAGGGCGACGACACGATCGTCACCGACGGCGAGCGGGTCGCGGTCAACGCTGTCGCCGCGCCGGGGCTGGCGACCGCCGGCACCGGCGACGTCCTCTCGGGGATGACGGCCGCCCTGCTCGCCCGCGGGCTGGAGCCGTTCGCCGCGGCCTGCGCGGCGGTGGTCGCCCACGCCAGGGCGGGCGCGGACGCGGCCGGGCGGATCGGCGCGGCAGAGTCGGTGATCGCGACGGACGTGATCGACTCGATCCCGGCCGGGCTGGCGGCGGATGCCTGAGCGCGCGGTCGCCCGAATCGACCTCGGTGCGGTCGAGCGCAACTGCTCGCTGCTGGCGAGCTGCCTCAGCCAGGGCACCGAGCTCTGCGCGGTGGTCAAGGCCGACGGCTACGGGCACGGAGCACACGGCTGCGCCGAGGCAGCGTTGAAGGCGGGCGCCACCTGGCTTGCGGTCGCGACCGCAGGCGAGGCCGAGGAGATCGGCCGCCGCCTGCATCACATCCGGCTGCTGACGATGGGGGCGCTCTCGGCGCACGAGGTCGACGTTGCCCTGGGGGCCGGATCGGAGATCAACGTTGGGAGCGAAGGCTTCCGGGAGCTTCTCGCCGCGCGGGCGAGGGCGCTTGGCCGTCCGGCACGGGTGCATGTCAAGCACGACAGCGGCATGGGGCGCCTGGGGAACCCGGACCCGGCCGAGGTGCATCGCCTCGCCCGCGCCTGCGCCGCCGACCCCGACCTCGAGCTGGCCGGAGTCTGGACCCACTTCGCCACAGCCGATGAGACCGACAACGGCTACTTCGAGGAGCAGCTCGAGCGCTTTGACGCCCTTGCGGGCGTCGTCCGCGCCGAGTTCCCCGGAATCACCGTGCACGCCGCCAACAGCGCCGCCACCCTGCGCGACCCGCGCTCCCATTTCGACATGGTCCGCTGCGGCGTCGCGATCTACGGACTCGACCCCTTCCAGGGGGATCCGCGCGAGCGCGGCCTCGAGCCGGCGATGGGGCTGCACTCCTACGTCGCCGACGTCAAGCGGTTTCGGGCAGGTGACAGTGCCGGCTACGGGCGCACATGGGCGGCGCCCGCGGACACATGGGTCGGCGTGCTCCCGCTCGGTTATGGCGACGGGGTCAGGCGGGGGCTCTCCAACAACGCCGAGGTGCTCGTCGGCGGCCGCCGCCGGCCGCTGGTCGGGACAATCTCGATGGACAACCTCACCATCGACCTCGGCCCCGAGACCGACATCGTTCCCGGGGCGCCGGCGGTCCTGATCGGCGCCCAGGGTGGCGAGGCCATCCTGGCCGAGGAGGTCGCCCGCCGGCTCGGGACGATCAACTACGAGGTCGCCTGCGGCGTCTCCCCCCGGGTCCCGCGGGAGGTGCTTTGACCACCAGCGACCCGGTCCCACACCTGCGCGAGTCCGCGGTCACGGGCGCAATTCGTGAGGCGCTCGGCGAGGCGGCCGCGAACGCCTGGGTCGTCGGCGGCGCCGTCCGCGACGCGGCTCTCGGGCGCCCGGTCACCGACCTCGACCTGGCCGTTGCCGGGGACCCCCGCGAGGCCGCTGCGGCAATCGCCCGCGGCGGCGGGGGCAACTCGTTCGAGCTCTCGGCCGAGTTCGAGACCTGGCGGGCACGGAGCCGCGACGGCGGGTGGCAGGTGGACGTGACGCCGCTGCGCGGCGGCAGCGTCGAGTCCGACCTCGCCGCACGCGATTTCACCATCGGCGCCATCGCCGTGCCGCTGGAGGGAGGGGCGGCGCTCGACCCCTACGGGGGCCTCGCCGACCTCGAGCACCGCACCCTGCGGGCGGTCTCGGAGCGGAGCTTCGCCGAGGACCCGCTGAGGCTCCTTCGCGCGGCCCGACTCGGGGCCGAGCTCGGTCTCGAGATCGACGCCGGCACCGAGGCGATGGCGCGGTCGCAGGCCGGCCGCGCCTCCGAGCCGGCGGGGGAACGCCAGCTGGCCGAGCTGCGCCTGCTGGTCTGCGGCCCGGACCCGCTGCACGGCCTTGGGCTGATCGCGGCGCTGGGGATCATGGGCCCGGTGCTTCCCGAGGTCGAGGCCCTGCGTGGGGTGGATCAGACCGCCAACCACCACCTCGACGTCTTCGACCACACGATGACGGTGCTCGAGCGCACGCTCGAGGTCGAGGGCGACCTCGAGCGCTTCGCCGGGGAGCGGGCCGCCGAGATGCGGGCGCTGCTCGAAGAGCCGCTCGCCGACGAGATGACCCGGGGCGACGCCCTGCGCTTCGGCGCGATCGTCCACGACCTCGGCAAGCCTGCAACGAAGGGCGAGTGGGACGGGCGGGTCACCTTCATCGGCCACGATGCCGCCGGGGCCGAGATCATCGGCGAGATGTTTGCCCGCCTGCGCGCAAGCCGGGCCCTCACCCGCCATCTTCAGGGCCTGACCCTGCATCACCTGCGGCTCGGGTTCATGGTCGGAGAGGCGCCGCTGCCGCCGAGGCGGGTCCATGACTATCTGCGCGCGACCGAGCCGGTCGGCGCCGACGTCACCCTGCTCACCGTCGCCGACCGGCTCGCCGCTCGCGGCAGCGGCCCGCTTGCCAGCGAGGAGATGGTCAGGGCGCATCTCGAGCTGGCGAAGGAGATGCTCGCCTCGGCGCTTGATTGGCGCCGCGAGGGGCCGCCGGCGCGGCTGATCGCCGGCGACGAGCTTGCGGCCGAGCTCGGCATCGCCGAGGGGCCCGAGCTGGGCAGGCTGCTGGCGGAGCTGGAGGCGGCGCAGTACGCGGGCGAGGTGACGACCCGCGAGCAGGCCGTCGCCCACGCCAGGGGCGGCGTATAAGCTGGCGCCGCAATGACGAGCGCTGACGACTGCCTCTTCTGCGGGATCATCGCCGGCAAGATCCCCGGCGAGATCGTCGATTCCGACGAGCACACGGTCGCCTTCATGGACATCAGCCCGGCGACCCCGGGCCACGCACTCGTCGTCCCCCGCGATCACGCCGCGGACCTGATCGATGTTCCCGACCCCGATCTGGAGCGGACGATGGTCGCCGCCCGCCGGCTGGCGCGGAGGATGGACGAGGTGCTGGAGCCGGACGGCTTCAACATCCTCAACTCCTGCCGGCCCGCGGCCTGGCAGACGGTCTTCCACTTCCACGTTCACGTCATCCCCCGCTACGCCGACGACCCGCTGGAGCTTCCCTGGGTTCCGGGACCCGGCCAACCGCCGGAGATCGCCGAGATCGCCGGCAGGCTGCGCGACGATGGCTGACTCCGTCCGGCTCGAGCGCGACGGCGCCATCGCTGTCCTCGTCCTCGACGACCCGCCGCTGAACCTGTTCGGCGCCGCCACCTTCGACCTGCTCGGCTCTCATGTGGCCGAGGTCGCTGCCTCCGACGCCCGGGCGCTCGTCTGGCGGGCCGAGGGCGACGTCTTCAGCGGCGGGGTGGACGTCCACAACTTCGACGGGATCGGCGTGCGCCAGGCCGAGCACATGTTCAGCGCGCTGGTCTCGACCGTGCGCAGGCTCGAGGCTCTGCCGATGCCGACCCTCGCCCTGGTCCACGGCCTCTGCCTGACCGCCGCCTGGGAGGTGGCGCTCGGCTGCGACCTGATCTGGGCCACGAGGTCAGCCAAGGCGGGTCTGGTCGAGGCCGTCGTCGGGCTCACCCCCGGCGCCGGGGGCACCCAGCGGATGGCCGAGCGCGCCGGCCCGTCCCGCGCCCGCGAGTTCGTCATGACCGGCGGCCTCTACGACTCGCCGACGATGGAGCACTGGGGCGTCGTCAACCGGGTGGTCGAAGACGACGAGCTGCTGGAGAAGGGGATGCGCTTCGCGCACCGGCTTGCGGCCGGGCCGACCAAGGCCCATGCGGCGACCAAGAGGCTGGTCCGCGCTCAGCTCGAGGACGGTGTGGACAAGGCCGACCGCGAGACTCCCAAGGTCGCCGGGGCCCTGTTCGGGACCGAGGACCTGAAGGGCGCTGTGCGTTCGTTCCTCGACGAGGGCCCCGGCAACGCGACCTTCGAGGGCCGCTGAGGCCTCGGCACCTTCCGCTACCCTCCGGGCCGCATGGGCAAAGAGGAAAAGATCGAGATGGAGGGCGAGATCACCGAGGCCCTCCCGAACACCATGTTCAGGGTCAAGCTCGACAACGGCCACGACGTCCTCGGCCACATCTCCGGCAAGATGCGCCGCCACTACATCCGCATCCTCCCCGGCGACCGGGTCAAGATCGAGCTATCCCCCTACGACCTCGACCGCGGCCGCATCACCTATCGCTACAAGTAGCCGAGGCGCCTCAGAGGTGGCTGCGCTCGGCCGCCGGGTCGGGGTCGATCATCTCGGCGATCAGCGCCGACCAGGCGAAGTCCACCGCGCCGAGGCCGCTGCCGTCACGCGGGTCGTAGTACTCGCGAAGGCCCTCGCGCTCGACCGCCGCGGAGAGGCCGGCGACCATCCGCCCGGCCTCCGCGTGGTAGCCGAGGCGGCGAATCCCCAGCCAGATCAGCCAGGCTGAGTTGATCCAGGTCGGCCCGCGCCAATACTGGCGCAGCGGGCCCCGGCTCCCCCCGGGCTGGTAGCTCGGCTCGGCCGCCGAGACCGACGGCGGGGCGACCGGGGTCCAGAACTGGCCCGGGTCGAGCAGGTGCTCCTCGATCAGCCGGCGGCCGATCTCGTCCGGCAGGTCCGGCAGCGCCAGCGGCGCCAGCGAGGTCCAGGTGGCAACCTGAGGGCGGCGGCCGCCGGGCCTGACCTCGTCGAAGAAGAGGCCGCGGCGCTCGTCGTAGAGGCGCTCGACCAGGGCCGGCGTGATCGAGGGCCGCCCGAGGGCCTGGAGCGAGAGGCACCAGAGTACGTTGACGATCAGCTCGCAGAGCAGTGGGCCCCCGCGCTCAAGCACCCGGCGGGCGTCGAAGCCGAGCCGGCGGTTGTGCTGGACCAGCAGCGGGAAGCCGAGCCGCCCGCCGATCCTCCAGCCCCAGACGGGGTCGAACTTGGGCGAGGCGTCGAGACCGGACTCGTCCGGCTGCACGATCCACAGCAGCCCGTCGCCGTCGAGGTCGCGGTTGGCGGAGAGCCAGTCTGCGTGGGCGCCGATCCGGGGCTCGGACGCCGGGTTCCCGACGGCGATCTTCCAGGCCCAGGCGAGCAGGGGAGGCTGGATCGTCTCTGTCTGCATGGAGCGGCGGGAGCTGACGTTGTAGAAGGGCAGGCGCGCCCAGGAGACCGGCCGCTCCCAGAAGATCGTGTGGCCGATGAAGCCGTCGGGGCGCTGGGCGGCGAGCAGTGTCTCCAGCTCCGCCCTCGAGCGGGCCGGCTCGAAGCGGCGCCAGACGATCGCGGCGAAGCACGAGTCCCAGTACCACTGCCACGGGTATCGGCTCGGGCTGGGCCGGGTGTAGGCGAAGCGGCGGCCGTGGCCGGAGCCCTCGAGCCAGTTGCCGCGGAGGGTGCGCTCGGCGATCTCGGCCGCGCCGGCGCTCACAGGGCGGTGCGGCGCATCCCGCGCAACGAGAGCGCGCCGAGGACGAGCAGAAGACCCGCCAGGGCGACGACCCCGGGCCAGGTCCCGGCCCAGGTGACGCCGCCGACGAATGCCTGGCGGGTGGCGTCGACGACCTGGGTCACGGGGTTGATCCTGGCGATCGCCCGCAGCCAGGGCTGAAGCAGCGCCAGCGGCGCGTAGGCGGTCGTCAGGAGCACCGCAGCCAGCATCCCCGATTGCATCAGCGGCGCCGCTGACTGACTGCGGAACTTGAGCGCCAGCATCGATCCCCAGCAGGCGGCCACGGCCGCCATCGCCGCGACCATGCCGAAGGTGATGACGAAGCCGAGCGGGCCGGGGAGGTGGGCGCCGAGCGCGATCGCAACCACGAACACCACAGTCGCCGGAATCATCGCCCTGGCGCTGGCGGAGAGGACGGTGCCTGTGAGCAGCACCCAGCGGGGGGAGGGGGAGACCAGCAGCCGGTCGAGCCAGCCCTGCTCGATGTCGCGTGCCAGGTTTACTCCGGTGGCGGCGCCGGTGAAGCCCGCCCCCTGGAGCATGCTTACCGGGATGATGAAGCTGAGGTAGCTGCTGGTGTCGAAGCCGCGCAGATGGGTGAGGGCACCGAAGACGCCATTGAGGCCGAGGAAGAAGATGGTCGGCGCCAGGACCCCCGGGATCGCCGCCCCCGGTACCCGGAGAAGCTCGTTCTTCGAGCGCGCCATCAGCGCCGAGATCGTCGCCCAGTTCGCCCGCCAGCCTGGGTCTGCGAGCTCGTTCATCCGCCCGTCCTCAGCCTGTGCCGCAGTGCCGAGGCGCTCATCACCAGCCCCAGCAGCCCGATCCCGGCGATCGCGAGAACTGCGTAGAGGACATCGGAGCCGGAAAGCCCGTAGACGATCGGGTCGCGGATCCCGTTGACGACGAAGCTCAGCGGGTTGTAGGTGGCGATCGTCTTCGCCGGCTCGATCATCAGGTCGCGGGGGAAGAATGCCGTGGAGACGAAGAGGACGACGAAGACCAGCGGGAAGAATCCCTGGACGACGCTGGCGCTGCCGGTGCGCAGGGCGACTGCCGAGCCGAGCCCGCCGATCGCCATCGCCGCGGCGGTGACCAGTGCCAGCACGACGAGGACGCCGAGGAACCCGCCTTCGATCGTGACCCCGAAGACGAGGCCGATCGCGAGAAACCATGCCGCGGCGAAGAGGCCGAGCGCGGCGACCCCGGCAAGACGGCCGAGGACGATGGTGAAGCGGGAAATCGGCGCTGCGAAGAGGCGGTCGGTAAAGCCCATCTCGATGTCCACCGCGAGGGCGATGCCGCCGCTGTTGCCTGCCAGCATCAGCGACTGCATCATTGCCCCGGCGAGCATGAACTGGAGGAAGCTCTGGACTTGCGGAAAGCCCGGCAGGTTCACCGCCGCGCCGGCGCCGCCGGTCTGGATCGCCAGCAGCAGCGTGGGGAAGACGATGATCGGGGCGATCAGCTGCGGCCGGCGGAAGGTCTGGCGGATCGAGCGCATGCCGAGGGAGCGCACCACCCGCAGGTTTGCCACCAGGTTTCTCAACTCCGACCCGCCTCCGTCTGCTCTGCCTCTCCTGTTTCTGCTCCTGCGCCAGCCTCAGCCTCCGCCTCTGCCTCTGTCGCATCTCCCTCGAGGTGGTACCCGGTCTTCTCGACGAAGACGTCGTCGAGGGTCGGCTGCAACAGCTCCAGCGACTCGACCGCGATCCCCGCCTCGTCGAGGGCGACGACCACCCGGGCGATGTCGGAAGGCCCGTGCTCGACCTCGACCAGGACCTTGCCGTCCTTGGAGGGGAGAACCCTTCCTACGCTCTCGCAGACCTGTCCGGCGTGCTCGATCGACCCATCCGCGAGCACCAACTCGATATGCGGCTTGCCCAGGTCCGCCTTGAGCGAGCTGGGGGTGCCCTCGGCGACGATGCGGCCGCTGTCGATGATCCCGACACGGTTGGCGAGCTGGTCGGCCTCCTCCAGGTACTGGGTGGTGAGGAACACGGTCGTGCCCTCTCGGTTGAGGCTCGAGACTTCCTCCCAGATCGCCTTGCGGCTGACCGGGTCGAGCCCGGTGGTCGGCTCGTCGAGGAAGAGCACCCGGGGCTCGTGGACGAGCGCTGCCGCCAGGTCGAGGCGGCGCTTCATCCCGCCTGAGTAGGTGCCGACGCGGCGGTTGGCGGCGTGTACCAGCCCGACCCGATCGAGAAGGTCGTCGGTGCGACGCTTTCCCTCTTCCGTCGGAATCCCCTGAAGTGTCGCCTGCAGCCGGATCAGCTCGCGACCGGTCATCAGCGGGTCGAGCGCGGCCTCCTGCAGTGCGACTCCGATGGCCTGGCGCACGGCCCTCGCATCGCCGACGACGTCGTGGCCGGCGACAGCGGCGCTGCCCCCGGTCGGCAGCAGCAGCGTTGTCAGCATCCGCACCGTGGTCGTCTTGCCGGCGCCGTTGGGCCCGAGGAAGCCGTAGATCTCGCCCTCGTCGACCTCCAGGTCGACGCCCTGCACGGCGAGCACGTCCCCGAAAGCACGCTCCAGCCCCTTTACGACGATCGCAGGCATTGGCGCTGATCCTAGTTGGGAGCCCGAGTGCCCTATGTGACGGGTGCCACCCGCCGCTGGCGGGGATCGTGCAAGCGGGGCGCGATCCGGGCATTCGCGCGCCCATAGCGGCAGAATCCAGGCCGCAACACTGGCGCTTCGACGGTGTTTGCTTCCTGAGATCGTGATCCACGGATCCCGCATACGCACAACCGGTCGCTCCCGCGCGCTGATTGCAGCGGCGGCCGCCGCATGCCTGCTGGGCGCGCTTGCCGTCGTTGCCTGGCCCGGCAGCGCCGATTCGGCGCCGTTGCGGATGGTGGTGCTGGGCAAGACCTCGAGCACACCGAAGCCCGCGTGCCCGGCGAAGGACAAGGTGATCGGGGGTCAGACCATCGTCGTCAGGGAATGCCTAGCGGTGGGGAGGGCGACTGTCTTTCAGTCACTGGCGGGCGACACGGTCAAGCCCTTCCTGGTGCCGTTCGATGGCAAGATCGTCTCCTGGTCGATCACCCTGTCGAAGCCGACGATGAAAGAGCGCAAGTTCTTCGCTTCGATCTTTGGCTCTCCTTCTGAAGCGCGGATTGCGGTGCTTCGCAAGGTGCCGAACGAGAAGCCGCCCGTCTACAAGCTGGTCCGCCAGAGCCCGGCCCAGGAGCTGAACGGCTACTTCGGCCAGACTCCCACCTTCGTCCTCGATCACCCGCTCAACGCCGTCGCGGGACAGGTGATCGGCCTCACCCTTCCGACCTGGGCACCGAGCTGGACCGGTCCCGTCCTGTCGGCCAACAACTCCTGGCGTGCCAGCCGCCAGTCAGACAAGTGCACCGACAAGTACGTGAGCAAGGGTCTGACGCATCCCCAGGTGAAGATCGGATCAAAGCGCCAGTACGGTTGCTACTTCACCAACTCGCGCTTCATCTACACCGCGACCCTGGTGAAGAAGCCCCGCAACGGCTGAGCGCTCGGCCAGGCAGCTCGCGCGCACCGAGCCAAAGGGGTCGGCCCGCCCCCTGAGAGATGGCAGCTTGGTTATGGCCCCCGTCGTGCATGGGGTTGGGTGGATTCCGGCCAAATAACGGCCGGAATTCGCCCAACCCGCGGCTGAGCCTGGTTCCGGCGGACCGCTAGCCGCAGGCGCCGGGGTGCTGGTTGCAGTACTGCTCGAACTTGGCCTGGGGGGTGCCGGGCTGTGGCGGCAGGTCATTGGCGGCGGAGTCGGGCTTGCTCGGGTCGGCCTTGCCCGAGCCGGAGCCGCCTGAGCCCGAGCCGCCTGAGCCGGAGCCGCCTGAGCCGGCGTTGCCGCTGGAACTGCCGTCGGGGCCGGTGCCACCGCTGTTGCCGCCGCCCGAGGTCGTGGTGTGGGTGGTCGTCTCGTCGGGGCCGACGCCGCCGCTGTCGTCGCCGGTCGAGGTCGTCGCCGTCGTCTCCGAGGTCGTCGTCGGCTGTGAGGTCGTGGTCGGCTCGCTGATCTCGGTCACGGTCGTCGTTCTCGGAGTCGCTGCCGCAACCGGCGGCGGCGAGGACGAGGGTGGCCGCGAGGACCGCGGCGAGGCCGCGGGAGAGACCGGCGGGGCGGCGCATCAGGAGCCGCCGTCGAGGGCGGGTTGGCGCAGGCCGCAGTAGGGGCAGTCGCTGACATCGAGGCCGATCAGCTGGTCGCAGCGGCGGCAGGAGCGGAGGTTGTCCGGAGTCCGTGGCAGGGCCGAGGCGGAGGGCGCCAGCGGCAGTGTCCGGGCGACGGGCTTCAGCTCCTCGCCGGTCTCGCGGTCGACGTAGGCGGCACCCGGCTGGACGGCCGCGATCGCTTCGCGACCCGATGCCGGGGCCCGCAGCCGATAGGTCTGTTCGGAGTTCATCGCCGCACAGACTAATAGCTTCCCCGGCAGCGATGCGGGTCCTGATCTTCCACGGCTACCTGCTGCGGGGCACCGGCAGCAACATCTACAACGCCAACCTGGCCCAGGCGCTTGCCCGGCTCGGGCACGAGGTCCACCTGCTCTGCCAGGACCTCGACGCCGCCAGCCTGGAGTGGATAGACGCGGTCGGGCGCTGGAGCGAGCGCGGCCTCGAGGTCGAGCAGGTCCGTGAGTCCCGGGGGGCGGGAACGGTGACCGCATACCTGCCCGATATCGGCGGGCTGCTGCCGCTCTATGTCCAGGACGAGTACAGGGGCTTCGAGGCGCGGGTCTTCGACGACCTGAGTGACGAGGAGATCGAGCGCTACGTGGGCGCAAACGTGGACGCGGTGCGAGACGTCGCCGGGGCTACCGGCGGCATCGAGGCTGCCCTGGCCAACCACCTCGTGATGGGCCCTGCGATCCTCGCCCGCTCGGGCCTCGCCTACGCCGCCAAGGTCCACGGCTCGGCCCTCGAGTACACGGTCAAGCCGAACCTGGAGCGCTTCGGGCCCTATGCCCGCGAGGGAGTCGAGGCGGCGGCCGCGATCCTTGTCGGCTCCCGCCACACTGCCGAGAGCCTCTGGCGGGCGCTGCCGGGCCTAGGGTTGGAGCAAAGGACGCGCCTGGGCCCCCCGGGCGTGGACGTCCGCCGTTTCCGGCCGCTGCCCGAAGGCGAGGGCCCGGAGGGGCTGGAAGCCCTGGCGCAGGCGATCGAGGCGGAGGGGGGTGGGGGCGCCTTCGGCCGCGACGCCTCGCTCGCCGCCCCCGCGATCCGGGAGTTCGCGGCGGCCGAGGGCCCGAGAGTGATCTTCGTCGGCAAGCTGATCGTCTCCAAGGGAGTGGACCTGCTGCTCGCCGCCTGGCCACTGGTACACGCGGCCAACCCGGGGGCGCGGCTCCTGATCGCCGGTTTCGGAGAGTTCGACGGGGGCCTGCGCAGGCTCCTAACCGCGCTGGGAAAGGGCGACCTCGCCGACGCCCGCGAGGTCGCCCGGCTCGGCCGCGGCCTCGAGGGCGGCGATACCGAGCCTCTGCCGATCCTCCGCGCGTTCCTTGCCGATTCCCCGGCGGGCTACCTCGAGGCCGCCGCCGCGGCCGCCGGCTCGGTCTCCTTCGCCGGCCGGGTGGAGCACGATGAGGTCGCGGAGTTGCTGCCGTTCGCCGAAGCGCTGGTGATGCCCAGCACCTTCCCCGAGGCGTTCGGCATGGTCGCGGTCGAGGCGGCCGCCTGCGGGGTGCTGCCGGTCTCGGCCGGCCACTCGGGGATGCAGGAGGTCTCGCGTCAGCTCGCCCCGGCGCTGTCCGGGGAGATCGCGCCGTTGATCTCCTTCGCGGTCGCAGATGGCGCCGTCGAGGCGATTGCCGGGCGACTCAACGGGTGGCTGGCCCTCGACCGGCCGACACGCCAGTCCGCCCGCGAGGCGCTGGTACGCACAACCCGGGATCTGTGGAGCTGGGAGGGCGTTGCCCGCGGGGTGATCGCGGCCTCGCAGGGCAGGCTCGGGGAGCTGCCTGAACCGTGATCGGGCGCTTGTGCTTTCAGTCACCCGACCTGAAAGCCTCCCGCCGCTCAATCAATAGAATCCCCGGCGCCAAATGGGCCGTCTGCCGATAGCGAAGATGCTCGCCGCCACGGTTGCGCTCACGGCCGTCATGTCGGCGGTGATGCTCAGCATCAGCTGGGACGGCCAGCAGGGTTCGACAGCGGCGCCGAAGATCGACACGCTGCTGGACGTGATGATCGTGCTCTCGTCCTTCGTCTTCGCCCTGGTGGTGGTGATGCTCGCCTACGCTCTCTACAAGTTCAGGGCAAAGCCGGGCGACGAGTCCGACGGGGAGCCGATCCACGGCAACACCCGGCTCGAGGTCGCCTGGACGCTGATCCCGACGATCATCGTCCTCTTCGGCGCCGGCTACAGCTGGGATGTGCTCCACAACATCGAGAAGCGCGACGCCAACGCGATGACGGTGGACGTCTTCTCGCAGCAGTACGCCTGGAGCTTCGGCTACCCGGGCAAGGGCGACAAGTGGTCCCAGGGCGAGCTGCACGTCCCGCTCGACAGGCAGGTCCTGTTCAAGATGCACGCCCAGGACGTGATCCACTCATTCTGGGTCCCGGAGTGGCGGATCAAGAAGGACAACGTCCCCGGCATCACCACGACCGCTGTGATCACGCCCGACAGGCTCGGGACCTACCAGCTCGTCTGCACCGAGCTCTGCGGTTTCGGCCACTCGACCATGCGGGCCAAGGTCGTGGTCGAGCCCCCTGGGCAATTCCGCAAGTGGGTCGGCTCCCTCTCCGAGAAGGTGCCTGCGCCACTGGCCGAGTCGATCACCGAGATGAACAGCGACAACCCGACGCCGGTCGGCGCCGGCGGGGCATAATGGAGGCTCTGAGCTAGATGGCAGCGGCAATCAAGCAGCCCGGCTGGTATCGGGGCGCCCTCGGCGCCATCCTCGCCGCCGCCTTCGGCTTCGGCCTCGTCGTCGCCCTGCGCAAGCTCTCGGGGCTGCCCGCCTACCAGACCGAGCAGACCGGCTACCCGCAGCTGATCGTCCCCGTGATCCTGGCTCCGCTGGGCTTCCTCGTCGGCTTCGGCTGCTTCGACTACTGGTTCCGCTGGGCCGCGGGCCGGCCGACGATCCCCGATGACCACTCCCAGCACGGGGCGACGGGCTGGAAGGACTACTTCCGCTTCAACACCGATCACAAGGTGATCGGGATCCAGTACATCGTCACCACATTCTTCTTCTTCATCATCGGTGGCCTGCTGGCGATGCTGATCCGGGCCGAGCTTGCACAGCCGGGCACCCAGATCGTCGACGCCAGCACCTACAACGGCCTCTTCTCCACCCACGCGACGCTGATGATCTTCGTCTTCGTGATCCCGGTATTCGCCGGGATCGCGAACTACGTCCTGCCGCTGATGATCGGCGCCCCCGACATGGCGTTCCCGCGGCTGAACGCGCTCAGCTTCTGGATGCTCCCGCTCGCCGGCATCCTCTTCATCTCCAGCTTCCTGGCGCCTGGCGGGGCCTTCGACGCCGGCTGGACCGGCTACGCGCCGCTCTCGACCGGAGCCCCGCTGGGGCAGTCCTTCTTCAACATCGGGGTCCAGTTCGCCGGCGCCTCCTCGATCGCGACGGCGCTCAACTTCATCGTCACGATCGTCACCATGCGGGCTCCGGGGATGAACTTCTGGCGGATGCCGCTGCTGGTCTGGGCCAACCTCTCGACCTCGCTGCTGGTGGTCGCGGCGACGCCGTTCGTCGCCGGGGTCCAGTTCATGGTCCTCTTCGACCGGGCCCTGCACACCAACTTCTTCCAGTGGGCGATGGGCGGTGACGTCGTCGCCTACCAGCACATCTTCTGGTTCTACTCGCACCCGGCCGTCTACATCATGATGCTGCCGGGGTTCGGGATCATCTCCGAGGTGATCTCGACCCACGCCCGCAAGCCGATCTTCGGCTACCGGCTGATGGCGCTGGCGCTGCTCGGGATCGTCGTCCTCAGCTACTCGGTCTGGGCGCACCACATGTTCGTCGCCGGGATGTTCAGCTGGCTGCGGGTGCCGATGATGATCACCACCCTGCTGATCGCCGTTCCGACCGGGATCAAGATCTTCTCCTGGCTGGGGACCCTGTACTTCGGCAAGATCCACACCTACTCGACGTCGATGTTATTCGCGCTCGCCTTCATCGTCACCTTCACCGTCGGTGGGATCAGCGGCGTCATGCTGGGCATGGTGCCGCTGGACATCCACGTCTCCGACACCTACTTCATCGTCGCCCACATCCACTTCGTCCTCTTCGGCGGCTCCGTCTTCACCATCTTCGCCGGGATCTACCACTGGTTCCCGAAGATGACCGGTCGGATGTACGACGAGAAGCTCGGCCGGGTCCACTTCTGGGGGACCGTGGTCGGAACCTGGGGCACCTTCATCCCGATGCACTGGATCGGCATGGACGGGATGCCCCGGCGGGTCGCCGACTACGCCACCCAGTTCGGCGAGTGGAACCTGCTGATCACAGCCTTCTCATTCGTTCTCGGCGCGGTCCAGCTCGTCTTCATCTACAACATGATCGTCAGCTGGCGCTTCGGCCCGCGGGCGGAGGCCAACCCCTGGCGGGCGAAGACGATCGAGTGGCAGGTCTCCTCGCCGCCGCCGGTCTTCAACTTCGACGAGATCCCGCGGGTCGTCGGGGGGCCGTATGAGTTCGGCGTTCCCGGCGCCCGGCACGCGATCATGTCGGGCGAGGGAGCCGAGGTCCCGGCGCCGCAGCCGACGGTGGCGGGAAGCACGTGACCGAGTCGCCGACCACACCGGAGGCGCCGGTGGTCCCCGGCGACCCCGATTCGCCCGCAGCGGCCCCGGACGCACCCCAGGCACCTGCCGAAGATGCTCCACGCTCCACCGAGGGCGGGGTCCAGCCCGACCCGGGCGTGCGGGAGCCGGCCGGCTCGGAGCAGCCCGAGACCGTTCGCCTCCCCCGAAGGCCCGGTGGCACCTCCGCCGCCCTCCGACGGGCGCCCGCTGCTGGTCTTCGTCAACGAGGTCGCCGGGGGGCGCAAGCTTCTGGGGGCGGTAAGGGAGCGCGCCCCCGATGTGCCATACATCGCCGTCGTCGCCCCACAGAACCAGCCCGCCGTGGGCCAGCTGATCGACGCCGGCGAGCTCCGCGACGCCGCCCGCAGCCGGGTGGACGTGACCATGGCGGTCCTCTCCGAGTTCGGGCTCGACTCGGTCGGCGAGGTGATGGACCGCGACCCCTCGCTGGCCCTCGACGACGCCGTCCGGGCGCACGAGCCGGGCGAGGTGCTGCTCTCCTGCCTCTATGAGACGCGCTTCGGTCTTACCCGCAAGGACCTGGTCGAGTGGGCGCGGGAGCGGTTCGAGCCCGAGACCGCGGTCACCCACATCCCGGTTCGGATCGAGGACGACTCGATCCGCTGGGACGTCATCCACACCCTCGTGGTCGCCACCCAGACCGTCGCCACCCCCGACCTGGTCAAGCGGCTCAAGGACCGTGCCGCCGAGCGGCCGCACCGCTACACGATCATCTGTCCCCGCTCGGATGAGATCGAGCGCGAGCAGGTCTGCCGCGACCTCGCCTCGACCCTCGCCGAGCTCTACCGCAGTGACGTCGACGCCACCGGCCAGCCGATGAGCCCCGACCCCTTCCACGCGGTGCAGAACGCGATCCGCCACTACCGCATCGACGAGGTGCTGATCTCGACCTTCGCCGGAGAGACCTCCCGCTGGCTCGAGCAGGACCTGGTCGGGCGGGTGCGGGAGATCACCGAGAAGCCGGTCGAGCACGTCGAGGCGGGGCGGCCGGCGGAGAAGGTGGCGGCGGCCGTGGCCGAGGGCGCAGAGGCCTAGGGAGAGCAGGGATGGAAAGCGCAAGCATCGCCCTGGGACACGGCCACGAGCACGAGCACCACGGACCGCCGGAGGCCAACCAGAGCTCGCGGATCGACAGCCAGACTCTCGGGATCCTCCTCTTCATCGTCTCCGAGGTGATGCTGTTCGGCGCCTTCTTCGCCGCCTACTTCTTCCTCCGCGTAGTCGTCAGCCCGCCCTCCTGGCCGCCGGAGGGCATACACCTCCCGGTCGCGATCGCGGGCGTCAACACCGCGATCCTGGTCTCCTCGAGCTTCACCGTCCACTACGCGCTCGAGGGGATCCGCCGCAACAACCGCAGGGCGATGAAGCTCGGCCTGATCGCCACCTGGCTGCTGGGCGCGACCTTCCTCTTCATCCAGCTCAACGAGTACGTCCACCTCGGCTTCAGCGCCCGCGACGGCTCCTTCGGCACGATCTTCTACAGCCTCACGGGGCTCCACGGGGCCCACGTCTTCGTCGGCCTGCTGCTGCTCACCTTCGCCAACATCCGCGCATGGCGCGGCCATTTCGGCCCGGCTGCAGAAGACCACCTCGGAGTCGAGGTCGCGGGCATCTACTGGCACTTCGTCGACGTGATGTGGATCATCGTCTTCACCACCGTCTACATCCTCTGAGCGCCTCGGCGGCCCGGCCTGCCCGGGCCGGATCGGCCCCGCGAGATGGTCCGGCCGCGCACACGTCCGGGCTTGCCCGGGGCGCGTCATCGGAGTACGGTGACCGGGTCAACCATGGAGGGATACCGATGTTGAGAAGTGACGCACGCAGGACCCGTGGCGCAGTAGCCGCGGCGGTGGGAGCAGCCGCGCTGATGATCGTCCCGGCCTTGGCGATGGCCGCGACGGTCAACTTCGGCTCCAAGCTCAACCCGACCGTGCAGCCGTCGAACTCGCTACCGGCCAGGGACTGTCAGCACCAGGATCCCGGCAAGTCCTGCACGATGGTCATGAACGAGGCCTACGGCCGACCAAACGGCGGTGAGAAGGCGCCGGACAGCGGCGTCCTCAAACGGATCCGGGTGATCGCCGGCGGCAAGGGCCATTTCCGGCTTCAGCTGACCAAGGCGAGGAAGGTCAACGGCACCTGGGAGGCGAAGGCGGTCCGCAACGGCCCGGTGATCAACTACAAGGGTCAGAAGCAGTCGAACTTCAACAGCGACCACTACAACGTCGAGTCCTTCCCGGTCGGGATCCCGATTCACAAGGGCGAGCGCCTGAGCATGCTGGCAACGAAGACGAGCGCGATCCGCTGCTCCTCGGGCGGTGACAACCTGCTGATCTTCGTGCCGCCGCTGCTCGAGGGCGGTGGTTTCAAGCAGGCCAAGAGCACCGACGGCTGCTGGCCGCTGATCGAGGGCGTGATCAAGAAGTAGCTCGCGTCTCCAATGAACGGTTTGAGCACTCCTGAGTGCTGAAATCGTTCAGCGAGCGTCTTCGCGTCGCCTTCGGCGCCCGGAACGGACGGGTCGCCCGTGGGCCCTCGCGGCTCCGGCAGCCGGGCGCCGACCGCAATGCATTTTATGGGCGGAGCGCAATAATCGATCGCAGAAGGAGGCTCGATGCACAACCCTCTCCGCTCCGAGGCAGACGCGTTTCGCTGGTTGATCGTGATCGGCGCCGGCGCCGCCTCGGTGATCGCCCTGACGCTGCTGACGCGGCCCGCGGTCGGCGCCGTCTGGGGGGCGGTGCTGATCGGCTTCGGCCTCGGCGTCGCCTTTCGCACCCTCCGTGGGTCGCCGCCCCGGAGCGCCGATCTCAGCCGGGGCGGCGACGGGACATACAGGCTGTTGGCGGTCGCCAACGAGACCGTCACCGGGCGCGCCCTCTTGGAGGAGGTCGGCAGGCGCTGCCGCGGGCGCAGGGCAGAGATCCTCGTGGTCACGCCGGCGCTGGCCGGCTCCGGCGCCGCCGGCTGGGCATCCGACGTGGACGAGGGCGTCGAGCTGGCGCGCCAGCGGATGGAGCTGTCGCTGATCGCGATCCGTGAGGCCGGCCTTACCGCGCGCGGTGAGGTCGGTGACTCCGATCCCAACGCCGCGATCGAGGATGCGCTGAGGGCCTTCCCGGCCGATGAGATCATCATCTCCACCCACCCGCCGGACCGGTCGCGCTGGCTCGAGCAGCGCGTCGTTCAGCGCGCCCGCGATGAGATCGACTTGCCGGTGACCCAGGTCGTCGTCGATCTCGATGCCGAGCGGGCCTCGGCCTGACGGGGCTCGAGCCGGCCGGCGGCGGCGACCGTCCACAGCATCGCCAGCCAGGTCACCGTTGCCACGGCGATGTGCAGCCAGACGATCTCGCCCGGCAGCTCCAGGCTCCACTGAACCGCACCGATGATGCCCTGCAATGCCAGCAGCCCGATGACGACGCCGAGCGGGCCGACGGCGCGACGGTCCCCGCCCCGCCGCCGCAGCAGCAGCCAGACGCCGATCGCGGCGACGCCGAACAGGGCCGCGATCGTGGCGTGGCGCTGCACGACCCACTCCAGGGTCCCGGTCCCCTCGAAGTCGAAGCGCTGGACCAGTTGGTTGCCGTTGGCGCCCGCGTGGGGGCCCGAGGCGGTGGAGATCGTCCCGGCGAGAATGGTCAGTTGGCCCAACGGGATCAATCCCCGCACCGCCCAGACGCCGAGCCAGTCGCGGGAGGCCCGTCGCTCTCCGGGTTCGTAGCTCGAGCACCAGGCGAGGGCGAAGGCGGCGTCGAGCAGGATCATCGAGAGGATGAAGTGGCACATCACCAGCCCCGGTGCGAGGTGGTGCTTGACGACCAGCGCACCCAGGATCGCCTGCCCGATCACCCCCAGCGGTAGCAGCCCCCCGAACAGGGCCAGGTGCCAGCGGTAGGGCCGGCGGAAGAAGGCGAGCAGGCTGGCGGCGATCACGGTGAGCCCGACGAAGCCCGTGAAGAGGCGGTTGCCGTACTCGATCACGGCGTGGGTCTCGAGCGGCGGCACGGTCCCTCCGTAGCACTTGGGCCAGTCGGGGCAGCCGAGGCCGGAGCCCGTGAGGCGGACCGCGGCGCCGCTGAGGACGATCAGGGACAGCGAGGCGAGGGCGACGATCGCGACCCTCTGGTACTGGCGCGGGGTGATCTGGAGGCGCTTCCGCATGCCTGCGGATGATGCCAAGCAGCCGCCCGTGGCGGCCTGGCACGCTCTGGCTAGCCGCCCGCCGGGGTCGAGTCGATCAGGAACTGGACCAACTGGTTGAGCTGCGTCGGGGTGATCGTCGTGCCGTAGTCCTGCGGCATCACATTCGCCGGGTACCCCGGAGCGATCTCGGCGTTGGGATCGACGATCATCTTCTTGATGCTTGCGGCGTTGTCGCCGGGAGCCAGCATCTTGTCGAGGTTCGGTCCGGTGACGCCGCCGGAGTTGGCGGCGGCGAGGATGTGGCAGCCGCCGCAGCCGTTGTTGGCGAATACCTGTGCCCCCGGTCCGCCCGGGACCTTGGGGGGCGCGGCGCCGGGGACGCCGGCGTACTCACCGACGTAGGCGGCGACGTCCTCGAGGTCCTGGCCGCCGACGATGTCTGCCGGCATCGAGACGGCGGGGTCGCCGTTGCTGGGCCGCGGGTTCTCGACCTGGGCCCTGACGATCCCCTCGATCGTGGAGCCCCTCTCACCGGCGGCGCGGGCCGCAGAGAAGGCGTCGTCGAGGCTGGGGCCGACCTGGGCGGTCGTCCCGGCCTGCGCCATCTGGTGGCAGGTGCCGCAGTTCTGGATGAACAGGGTCCGGCCCCGCTCGACGCTCGCAGTGGTCGTCCCGCAGCCCGAGGAAACGGCCGCGAGCACGCCGAGAAGGGCGAGGACGAGGAGCGGGTGGATGGGGTTCAGCGACTTGGACATCGGGGTGCGCGGTGCGCGAGCGATTCTATATGTCGGGGTAGCCGTCGAAGTCGCTTCAACACCGTCGCAGGTGGGATAAGCTTGCGGCAATCGCCACGAAAGCCATCAACATCTCATTGGAGGGCGCCGGATGCAGGTGAGGGAGGGGATGTCGGAGGTGGTTCTCTCGGTCGGCACCTCGCACACGTTGCGGGACGCGGCGACCCGGATGACCGAGCGGGGGACCGGCGCAGCGCTGGTCATGGACGACGACTCTCCCGCCCCGCGGATCATCACCGAGCGCGACATCCTGCTCTCGCTCGGGGCCGGCGAGGACCCTGACACCGAGATCGTCCGCGACCACATGAGCGACAGCGTCATCGCCGCCTGCGCCGGACTGGAGCCTCGAGCGCGCGGCGGCGGAGATGTCGCGCCGCGGCATCCGCCACCTGGTGGTCTACGACGGCGCCGAGCTGGTCGGGGTGCTCTCGATGCGCGACATCGTCCGGGTGTGGACGTCTGAAGGCGCCACTTCAGGCATGACACCCGACTGAGGGGCTGAGTCAGCCGCGCTTCGCCGAGCGCAGCGACGCCGCCGGCAGCGCGGCGCCACGCACACGCTGCCTGCGGGGAAGGCGGAAGAAGTCGCGGATCGAGCCGCGGATGATCACCCACAGGGCGATGACGAAGAAGACCGCGCCGAAGATCGAGTAGATCCAGCCGCGCACGAGGAAGCCCTCGGCGAAGATGCCAGAGACCATCACCGCCACGCCCAGGGCGAGGAACGCCGGTGCCCAGGAGGGCTTCGGTTCGAAGATCGACTCGGTCGGGGCGGGGATGTTCTCGGGCTCGGTCATCGGGCTGGGGGGCTAGGGCGCGACATAGAGCATGGCGGCGACGAAGGCGAGCGCGAACATCGCCGCCGCGAAGGCCCCGATGAGGAGGCCGCCGCCGATGCTCCGCTTTGCCGATTCGCGATCCACGGAAGGATTTCTATCAGGGCCGGAGGGCGATCAGCGCTTGCGGTAGCGATTGACTCAGAGGACTCTGTCCACGGCCATGGCGACGAACAGCAGCGCCAGGTAGGCGAGCGAGGAAAGGTAGAGGCGCAGCGCGGCTTCACGGCTCCGCTGTGACCGAAGCCCCAGCGCCAGGGCGAAGAAGCCGCCGCCGAGAAGGACTGCGGAGACGAGGTAGATCGGGCCGAAGAGGCCGGTGAGCGCGGGCACGATCGTCACCGCCACCAGGACCAGCGAGTAGATCACGATCTGGCGCCTGGTCTCGGCCTCTCCGCGAACGACGGGGAGCATCGGTACCCCGGTGCGGGCGTAGTCGTCCTTGATCAGCAGCGACAGCGCCCAGAAGTGCGGCGGGGTCCAGAGGAAGACGATCGCGAACGGCCAGAAGGCCTCGACGGTGAGTCCGCCGGTTGCAGCAGCCCAGCCGACCAGGGGCGGGACCGCCCCGGCGGCGCCGCCGATGACGATGTTCTGAGGGGTCAGCGGCTTCAGCCAGAGCGTGTAGACGAAGACATAGCCGAGCAGCCCCGCCATCGCCAGCGCCGCCGCCGCCGGGTTGACGGTGAGCCAGAGCTGGACGAACGCGATCGCGCCCAGCGCGATCCCGAAGATGAGGCCGTGGACCGGCTCGATCCTGCCGCTGACAAGCGGGCGCGAGCGGGTGCGGGCCATGCGGGCGTCGCGCTCGCGGTCGATGTAGTGGTTGATCGCACCGGCGCCGCCGGCGGCGAGATAGCCGCCGAGCATCGTCCAGAGGATGGTCGAGAGCGGCGGGCCGGAGGGATCGGCGACGAACATGGTCGCCACCGTCGTCAGCAGCAGCAGCGAGATGATTCGCGGCTTGGTCAGGGTGATGTAGTCGCGCAACACCGCAAGGGCCAGCGAGCCGTCGACCCTGGGAGTGGCGCTGCGGGGGCGGGTGCGGGCGCCCGCTGTGCCCATCCCCGCTTCAAGGGGGCGCGTCTCGAAGGCTCTGGTTTCGGCTTCCACTGTCGTGCGCTACTGGTTCCGGCGGGCCGGGGGGCGCTCAAAGTCGGCCTCGGCTGCCGTGGGCGGCGGGACCGCCCGCTCGATGCCGCTCAGGCTACTGATTGTGGCTCGCCGGCAGTCGCGGAGGGGGCGCCGTCGCGACGGGCGATCGCGTCGCGAATGTCACGAAGCGGCTGGTCGCTGCGGACGTCGGGGAGGACGTCGAAATTGTGGGCCGGAGGGGGCGAGAGCGCGAACCACTCGAGCGTCTCCCCGCCCCAGGGGTCGTGTCCGGCGGGGGGGCCGCCGCGAAGGCTGGTGAGCGCGTTGACGAGGGTGAGGATGATGCCTGTGGCGAGGATGAAGGCGCCGATGCTGGCGATCAGGTTCTGGGGGGTGACGCCGGTGGAGTCGAAGAACTTGTAGCCGTCGACGACCTGGCCCTCGAGCCCGGCCGAGAAGAGCGGGAAGAAGGTCACGTTGACGCCGACGAACATCGTCCAGAACGACATCCGCGAGAGGCTCTCGCCCATCGTCCGCCCGGTCATCTTCGGGAACCAGTAGTGAAGTGCGGCGAAGCCGCCGAAGACCGCTCCGCCGATCAGCGCGTAGTGGGTGGCCGCGGTGGCGTCGGTGGTGTTCTTGAGCTGCCAGGCGACGGCGACCATCGAGTGCAGGATCTCCGAGGCCAGGCCGATCGAGGCGATCGAGATCGCCCCGAGCGCGAACCGCAGCGGCCCGCGGATCCGCAGGGCGCCGCCGATGGCGGTGGCGATCAGGTTGAAGATGACGAGGCCGAAGGGGACGATCAACGCCAGCGACATCAGCATCGCGAAGTACATCCAGCCGACCCCGATCGGCGCCGTCAGCATGTTCTGCATCCAGGCGAGGGTGCCGAGGACGGCGATCGCGATCAGCGAGGCGATCACGGCGCTGCGGTTGAACAGCGGCTTGCGGGCGAAGGCCGGGACGATCTCCGCCATCGCCCCCAGGGCCGTGATCAGGATCAGCATGTAGACGCCGCTGAAGAAGATCCAGCTCAGGTGCTGCCAGAGCAGGGGCGCGCCGCCGCTGCCGTCGGTGAAGAAGACCCCTCCGAAGTTGCGGTCGATCATCAGCATCGTGATCGCGCCCAGCATGATCGGGCCGATCACCAGCATCAGCCAGGAGCAGATCGCGCCGGCCCAGGAGAAGATCGGCATCCGCCTCCAGGCCATCCCGGGGGCCCGCAGGTTGCGCGCCGTGGTCACCAGGTTGATCGCCAGCAGGACGAAGCCGAGGGTGGCAAGGCCGGTGCCCGTGAGCCACGCGTCGACGCCGTTGTTGGGGAGGAAGGCGACCTCGGATAGCGGCGGCAGCGGGTTGACGCCGGCCTCCGAAGGCGTGAACAGGTATCCCGCGTAGATCACGACCCCGCCGAGGATGAAGAGCCAGAGCCCGCACTGGCCGAGGCGGGGCAGCGCCGTCCCCCTGGCCCCGATCTGGAGCGGGAGCACGTAATAGAAGAGGCCGAGGCAGAGGGGGAGGGCGAAGAGGAAGATCGCGGTCACCCCGTAGAGCGAGAGCATGCGGTTGAAGGTGACCGGGCTGAGGAAGGTGTTCTCGGGGATGGCCAGCTGCAGTCGCATCAGCAGGAACTCGGTCATGGCGACCACGAGGAAGCCGAGCGCGGCGGTGACCAGGATCCGCGCGACGTCCTTGTGCTCGGCGCTGGTTGTGAGCTCGCTCCAGCGCGGGCGGGTAGCGGGGAAGCCCTCACCGACCAGCTCGGGGCGGGCGGGGGCGACGGTGGTTGCCGGGGGTGGGGTCATGGGGTGGCGGGGGTGGTGTCGATCAGGTAGGAGACCAGATCGCTGAGCTGGGTCTTGGTCAGGGTCTTGCCGTAGTCCTGAGGCATGACGTTGGGCGGGTACCCGGGGAGGACCTCGGCGTTCGGGTCGGTGATCATCTCCTCGATGTCGGCGGCGTGGTCGTCTGGTGCGAGCGAGTCGTCGAGGTTGGGTCCGACCACCCCGGTGGAGCCGGCAGCGGCGAGGATGTGGCAGCCGCCGCAACCGGTGCTGGCGAAGACCTGGGCGCCTGCGGTCGAAGCGGGCGCGGGCTCGTTGGTCGGCTTGGGTTCGGCCTGGGCCGTTGTTGCCGACTGCTTCGGGGCCGAGCCCGGCGGGTGGGCGGCCTGCCTGGTGACAATGTCCTGCGCCGCCTGGATCTGCTTACGCTGCAGCGCGATAAACGCCTCGTACTGCGCCGGGGAGACCACGTCGACCTCGGTCCGCATCGCCGCGTAGCCCTGGCCCGAGAGCTGGGCCGAGGCGCCGGAGTAGGTCCCGACCTGATCGGCGCGGAAGTAGGTCGTGTGCAGCTTGCCGGGGACCGCGTCCACCTTGCCCCCGAGCTCGGGCACGTACCAGCTGTGGACGACGTCGGTGGAGAGGACTCGCAGCCGGACGCTGGTGTCCTCTGGGACGACCAACCGGTAGTAGGAGAAGGCGTTGTTGGGGTAGTCGTAGCGCCACAGCCATTGCTGTCCGGTGGCGGTGATGATCAGCGGGTCGGCGCCGGTCGGGTTGGAGCCGCTGCGGGCGAGCTCGAGGCCGTCGGGACCCGTCGATGGGACCTCGCGCGCCTTCTCGGTGAAGACGATTCCGACGATGAACAGCAGCAACGCCAGGGCGGTGAGGCCGACGCCGACACGCCGCTGGATGCCGGCGCCGCTGCGCACCTGGCGGGGTTCGGCGCCACGCTCAGAGCGGAAACGCCGGATCGCGTAGATCAGGGCAGCATTGACGGCGACGATGACGATCACCGCGACGATCAGCCCGATCCAGTAGAGCGTCGTCGCCTCCTCCGCCCCCGGCGAATGCGCGGGCTTGGGCGAGATCACGCTGGCGCCTGCCGGCGCGGCGGCGAAGGCGAGCGCCGTCAGCGCGGCCCCGGTTGCGAGGACGAGACTCCGGCTCATGGGGCGTTTCCGCGGCGGCGCCAAGGCGCGGCCATTCTAATCGGATAGTCCCGACGCTCGCGGCGGCCCGGAGCGAGCGACTGCCGGGCATGGGAGAATTGGCCGGCCGGCCAAGAGCGAGGAGGAGAGAGATGGCGACGCGGGTCGAGACCGGGCAGCAGTTGGGGTCGAACGGCGGCACGATGGCCGGTGGCGCTGCGGCGGATGTCGGAATCCGAACCCGAGCTGGCGGCGAGGCTGATCGTGCAGTCGCTTCCGGTGGCTGCCGCGCCCCTGCCGGCCGATCTCAGCTGGCGACTCGACGTCGACGGTGTCGGCGCCTGGCAGGTGACCGGCAGCGGCAACGGCGGTGCCGCCCGGGTCGAGCCTGCCAACGGCGCCAACGGCGCCGGTGAGTTCTCGATCGAGACCGATCCTGCCGGCCTCGCCAGGCTCGCCGCCGGATCGAGCCCGCTCGGGCTGATGCTTCGCCGCAGGCTGCGGCTGCGCGGAAAGCGGCGCAAGGCTCTTGCCCTGCGCGCGATGGACTCCGAGGCCGGTCCTGGTGAGCTGGTGCGGCTGGGCCTGCCGATCGACCCCGACCTGCTCTACCGCTCGCTCGCCTATGCGTTCGAGCCCGAGTGGACCCGCGGGCACCGCTTCGCCATCGCCTTCGAGCTCTACGGCGAAGGCGGGGGACGTTGGATCGTCGAGGTGGACGACGGCGACGTCAGGGTCGCGAGGCAGGGGACGGAAGGTGGAACCGCGGCGCCCGATGCCGGCGGCGAATGGCTCGGGCCCAGAGGTCGGGACCACCGTGCGGTTGTCGATGGAGACTTGGAGGCTGCTACTGAGCGGGGAGCTGCCATCTACCGTCGCCGCCCAGGAAGGGTTGACCCGGATCGAGGGCTCGCTTCACCCGGCGACCCTGTTCGGGCGCTGGGCCGACCGCGCCGCCGGAATCGACGGCCCAGAGCTCGAGCGCGAGGCACGCCAGCGCGAGATCCAGCAGCGGCGAGCCGGCAGCTGGGGATCGTCGGTCAACGGCTCCGCTGCAGAGGCCACCGATCCGGCGCAGGAGCGCGGGCGGAGGGGTGGGAAGCCGGCGGCCCGGGACTCGCTGATGTCGTATGAGCAGCTCTATGCCCTCTGGGAGCAGCGCAACTGGCGCGCCCACGAGCTCGACTTCTCGGTGGATCAGGAGCAGTGGCTGGCCGCGGCCACCGACGCCCAGCGCGAGACGGCCTGGTCGATGTCGAGCTTCTACGTTGGGGAGGAGCGGGTCGCCGCCGACCTCGCGCCCTTCGTGCTCGCCGCTCCCAGCGGCGAGGCCGAGGCCTTCCTCGCGACCCAGCTGGTGGACGAGGTCCGCCACGCCGTCTTCTTCGACCGCTGGGGCGCCGAGGTGATGGCTCTCTCGGCCGACGACATGCGATCGCGCCTGGCCGAGGCCGAGGCGACCATGCTCGGGGCCTGGCACTTCCTCTTCGACGACAGCCTGCGTGACGTCGCCCAGCGCCTGCTCAAGCGCCCCGACGACCTCGGCCTGTTCGTCGAGGGGATCGTCATCTACCACATGGTCACCGAGGGGGTGCTGGCGATGACCGGGCAGCGCAGCATCCTCGACTATCTCGGCAGGCACTCGCTCTATCCCGGCTTCCAGCAGGGGTTCTCGCTGGTCGAGCAGGACGAGCACCGCCACATCGCCTTCGGCGTCCGCTTTCTCCGCGACGTCGTTCGCGAGCGCCCCGAGATGCGGGAGGTGATCCTCTCCACCCTGACCCGTCTGCTGCCCGAGGCGGCCCGGGTCTTCTGCCCGCCGCGGCGGACCGACGCGACCAGCTTTATGTCATACGACTACAGCTCCGAGCAGATCTACGGCTTCGCCTACACCGCGCTGAAGCGGCGGATGGACGTGATCGGGGTCGAGATCCCGCCAGCGGAGGAGCTGATGCCGGGGCCGATCGACCCGCGCGGCTTCGAGCAGCCGTTCGCGCTGCCGGTGGACGTCGAGCAGGGTCAGGTCGCCGGCGCGCTCAGATAGCCGCGACTAGATCAGTCCCGCCTCGCGGAACCACTGCTCCGTGCGCCGCATCCCCTCGTCGAAGGAGACCTTCGGCTCCCAGCCGAGCGCTCGCAGCTTCGCCGCCGAGACGCTGCCGCGGCGATCGATGAGGACGACCGAGTGGCGGGTCATCGACGGCGGTTGGCCGTTGATGCGGGCGACGCCCTCCATCGCCGTTCCCACCGCCCGGATCGCCATCGCCGGCAGACGCCTGGCCCGGCGCCCGCCGCTGATCTCGGCGAAGCGGTTGAAGAACTCCTCGAATGTGACCTCCTCGGCGTCGTTCCAGGCGGTGTAGGCCTCGCCCGGCTTCCCCTGCTCGAGCGCGAGAAGGACGGCGGCGGCGAGATCGTCGATGTAGACGGGGAGCATCCGGCCCTCGCCGCTGCCCGGCACCGCCAACTGCCCCGCCTTCGCCAGTTCCAGCGGCCGCAGCGCCCACGGGATCGAGCCCGGCCCGTAGACGTCTCCGGGGCGGACGACGACGGCGCCCCGGTGCCGCGCCAGCCGGTCCGAGGCGCTCTTTGTGTCGATGTAGGGGACGCCGCAGTTGCGAAGGTGCGCGCTCTCGTCCTGGGTCGATGGGTCGTCGTAGCCGTAGACGACCACCGAGCTGATGTGGACGGAGCGCCTCACACCCGCCCCGGCGGCGGCGTCGAGGACCGTCGCGGTGCCGCCGACGTTGACCCGGATGTGCTCGGCCATCGAGCCGGCGTCGCTGACGATCGCCGCCGTGTGGACCACGAGGTCGGACCCCTCGAGGGCGCCGCGCATCGCCTCGGCGTCGGTGACGTCGGCGATCCGCGCCTCGGCCCCGGCGGCCTCGATCCGGGCGGCGGAATCGGCGGCGGAGTCGATCCCGACCACCTCGGCACCGGCCTCGATCAGCTTGCGGGTGACGGCCGCGCCGATGAACCCCCCGGCTCCGGTCACGGCGACGCGCCCGCCCCCGATCTCGATCGCTTCGTCGCCGGTCATTCCCGCCGAGCCTATACTCGCCGCCGCAATGCGTCGCTCGCGATCCCGGCCCTCCCCGGCGCTGCGCGCGACGGTGCGCGCCGGCGCTGCCGCCTGCGTCGCCGCCGCGGTCGCGGTTCCGCTCCTGCGCCGCCGCCTGCGGATCCCGGCTCCGGTGACGATCGCAGCCTGTGTCTCCGGGCCGCTGGCGCTGGCGGTGCTGCGGCCGCGCTCGAAGGGGCGTGACGTCGCCCTGTTCGCGATGCAGATGTGGGCGTTCACGGTGGTTCACGAGATCCCCTACGACGATCCCGAGCGCCTGCGGGCGCGGCTGAGGATCCGCTACCCGGTCCGGATCGACCGCCTCCTCGGCGGGGGCCGCCTGCCGAACACCCGCCTGCAGCAGGCCCTCGCTACACGCGGGGGTGTGGGGAGGCTGGACCGCTCGCTCTCCTGGGTGCACTGGCTTTGGTTCTTCGAGCCCTACGTCGCCCTGGTCCTGATCCTGGCCCGCGACCGCGACCGCTTCCCCCGGGCCGCGCGCCAGATGGCGGCGGTCTTCGATCTCGGTTGCGCCGCCTACATCCTCGTCCCGACCGCGCCCCCGTGGTGGGCGGCGGAGCAGGACGAGACCGACGGCGAGGAGGTGCGCCGGATCATGGTCGACGTCGGCAAGGAGACCTGGGGGCCCGCCTGGGAGGGGATGTACGGCGCCCTCGGCAGCAACCCCTGGGCGGCCATGCCCTCGCTCCACTTCGCCACCTCGCTGTTGGCTGCCCTGCTGCTGACCGAGGCGCGCTCCGGCGAGGGCGCGCTGGGCTGGTCCTACGCCCTCAGCCTCGGCTTCGCCCTCGTCTATCTGGGGGAGCACTATGTCACCGACCTGCTCGCCGGCGCAGCCCTGGTCGCGCTCGTCCGCCGGGGGGAGCCGCTGGCCGAGCCTGCCGTCAACGGGGTCAACGGGATCCTCCGGCGGCTGGAGCGGATCGCGAACAGTTAGCCCGGCTGGGCTCACGGGTAGCATGGGCCGCCAGGAGGAGGTCGTGGCCTCGGTGGACAAAGCCGATGTGGAGGAGCCGGTCTCCGACGCCGGCAAGAAGGTCACCCCGCCAGGTGGCGGTGGCGGCGACGTGCTGCCGGTTTTCTCCCGCCGCAGCGTGATCCAGACGATCCTCATCGTCGCACTCCTGATCGCGGCCATCTACTTCTTCCTGCCCAAGCTGGTCGGGCTGGGGGAGGCGACGAGCAAGCTCGGCGACGCCGAGCCGGCATGGCTCGCCGTCGCCGTCGCCTTCGAGATCGTGGCCTTCGCCACCTACGTTGCACTGTTCCGCGGCGTCGTCGGCGGCGACGTCCTGCCGCTCACCTGGCGCGAGGCCTACGAGATAAACATGGCCGGATTGGCGGCGACCCGGTTCTTCTCCGCCGGGGGCGCCGGCGGGATAGCGCTCACCTACTGGGCGCTGCGCAAGGCGGGGATGCCGAGGCGCGAGTCGGCGTCGCGAATGATCGCCTTCCTCGCGCTTCAGTACATCTGGTACCCGCTGGCGCTGATCGTCTGCGGCGTTCTCCTTCGCACCGGGGTCCTCTCCGGCGAGAACTCGGTCGAGGTGACGATCGTCCCCGCGGCGATCGCGGCGATCGCGATCTTCGTCGCGATCGCGATCGCGCTGATCCCGCACGACATCGAGCGCCGCATCGCCCGCTTCGCCCAGGGCCATCGTCGCGCCGGGCTCGCCCGCAGGCTGGCGTCGGTGCCGGCGACCCTCTCGCGCGGGCTGCGGACCGCCTTCGACCTCGTCGGCCACCCCTCCCGCGGCGGGCTCGCCGTCGCCGGGGCGATCGGCTTCTGGGCGGCGAACATCGCGATCCTCTGGGCCAGCTTCAGGGCCTTCGGCGTCAGCGTCCCGGTCGGGGTCGTCGTCCAGGGCTTCTTCCTCGGCATGGTCGCAAACCTGATCCCGTTCGCCCCAGGCGGCGTCGGTGCGGTCGATGCCGGGATGATCGGCGCCTTTCTGCTGTTCGGCGTTCCGGAGGGCGAGGTCTTCGCCGCCGTCCTCACCTACCGCGTGATCGCCTTCTGGATGCCGATCCCGCCGGGTTTGGTCGCCTTCTTCCAGTTGCGCCGCACCGTAGCCCGCTGGGAGCAGGAGGGACGGCCGGCGGAGACGGACGAGGAGGAGAGCGTGCCCGTTGCGGCCCGTGCGGAAGCCATTACTTCATAAAGTGAAGTAACATCTGGGGCAGCCGGAAGACTGGTTAGAAGAGTCCAAGACAGCGAGAGCGGAGAACCCATGGCAGAGCCGAAAGTCGAAAACGCGATCATCATCGGCGGCGGGCCGGCCGGCTACACGGCCGCGCTCTACACGGCCCGTGCCAACCTCGAGCCGCTCGTCTTCGAGGGCTTCCAGTGGGGCGGACAGCTTCAGAACACGACCGACGTCGAGAACTACCCCGGCTACCCCGAGGGGATCATGGGGCCGGAGATGATGAACCAGTTCCGCGCTCAGGCCGAGCGCTTCGGGTCCCGTTTCGTCACGGACGACGTGGACAGGGTTGAGCTCTCCGACGGCGGCATCCAGCACGTCTTCCTCAGCGACGAGGAGCATCTCGCCCGCACCGTCATCCTGGCGATGGGAGCCGAGCCGCGACGGCTCGGGATCCCGGGCGAGCTCGAGCTCGGTGGCCGCGGGGTATCGACCTGCGGCGTCTGCGACGGCGCCTTCTTCAAGGACCAGAAGGTGATCGTGATCGGCGGCGGCGACTCGGCGATGGAGGACTCGATCTTCATCTCCAAGTACGCCAGCGAGCTGACGATCGTCCACCGTCGCGACGAGTTTCGCGCCTCGAGGATCATGTTCGAGCGCGCGACCGAGCGCCCCAACATCAGCCTCAAGACCCCCTTCGTCCCGGAGGAGTTCGTCGCCGGCGAGGACGGCAAGCTGGAGCGCGTGCGGCTGCGCAATGCGGAGACCGGCGAGACCGAGGAGATCGAGGCCGGCGGCGCCTTCGTCGCCATCGGTCACATCCCCCGCTCGGAGGTGGTCGCCGGGGCGGTGGAGACCGACGAGAACGGCTACGTCGTCACCGAGGCCGGGTCCACCAGGACCAACCTCGCCGGGGTGTTCGCGGTCGGTGACCTCGTCGACCACACCTACCGCCAGGCCGTGACCGCCGCCGGCACCGGTTGCATGGGCGCCCTCGACGCCGAGTGGTACCTGCGCGACACGCCGCCCTCGCCCGAGGCCCACTGGATGAAGGGTGGCGAGCCGGTCGAGGTGGCGCCTACGCCGGGGTCCTAGCGGCCGCCGCTTTGACAGCGGTTCCCCCCTCGGACTAAGGTTTCCGCATGCGGGGGCGTTTCGTCCGTGTCGCCTGTCTCGCGCTGTTGGTCAGCGGGTTGCTCGCCCAGTCCGCGCCGGCGCGGATCTCCTTCTCGCGCACGGACACCGACCTGGACTACGCGCCCCAGGACATTGCGATCGCTGATCTCGACGGCAAGCGCGGCCCCGACATGGTGTTCGCCGAGACCGGCGGTTCGGTCCGGATCTATCTCAACAAGGGCAATGGCAGGTTCCTCGGACCCATCACCAAGCCGGCCTGCGTGGGGGCTCAGGAGGTGGTGATCGGCAGGCTCAACCCGGGGAAGGCACTTGACCTGCTGGTCGATTGCGGCGGCTTCAACTTTGGAGCCGTGACCCTGCTCGGCGACGGCCTGGGCGGATTCGCTGCGGCGAGGAGTGTAGGCCCCGACGTCTACCCCCAGGCCGGACTTGCTCTCGGCAACATCAACGCCCCCGGCGGCGGACTTGACGTCGCCTTCCAGGGCTTCATCCCGGGGATCGGTGGCATCCTCTGCCACGCGATCGGGAATGGCGACGGCACCTTCCGGAAGCAGGAGTGTGCGAAGGATGCCGCCGGCGCCTACACCGTGACCTCGAGCGCCCCGATCGCGCTCGCCGACCTCAGCGGCGACAGCGGGTTGGAGGCGGTCACCTTCGCCTTCGACGGGGGCCAGGAGAACGTCGCCTTCTTCCCCTGGAGCATCAGTGATTATCCGAAGACGGGGTTCGGGCCCTATCCCTCTTTCCACAGGACGCGGAGCAGCTACGGCGTTGCGATACGCGCCGTCGATTTGGACGGCGACGGCATCCGCGACGTGGTCAGTGGCGAGTCCTCCGGCAAGTTGAGCGTGATGAAGATCCGCAGGCGATCGGTCGACCGGGCCAAGCTCTTTGCGGCAGCTCCGAGGCTCGACGACATGGCGCTCGGCGACTTCAACGGCGATCGCCGGCTCGACGCGGCCTCGGCCTCGAACCAGCCGATCGGTTCTCCCACTTCGCCGCTGGGCTCGATCCGCATCAACACCGGCAACGGGAACGCCACCTTCGACACGCCGTCGAGGGTCTTTCCAGCCGGCGTCAACGGTGGTACGCACCGGCTGGCGGTCGCCGACCTGAACCGGGACGGCCGCTCCGACGCCGCGGTGATCGAGGTGTTCACCGGGAAGCTCTCGGTGCTGCTCTCGAAGTAATCGCCGAGCAGCGGAGTGTGGGTAGAGTGCGAGTGCCCGTGGATCGAAGACGAGGAGGAGCGCGATGGCCGCGATCGAAAGCCCTGAGAAGGTCGGGCTAAGGCCCTTCCACGAGTTCGACGAGGCGAACGAGACCTGGCCCAGGGGTGATCGCCCGGCGGCGATCCGTGAGGCGGCGGCGGAGTTCCGCGCCCGCTTCGCGATTCCCGAGAACCGGGTCCGCGGCATCCGCACCGTCGACATCGCCTCGGCCGGGTACCCGCTGAAGTTCGCCTTCGGCGGCGCCGCGATCGGGCCCAACCCCTACATCAACATCATCAACCGACTTCAGGTCGTTCAGTACGAGGACTTCGAGGGGGAGTTGCGCACCCTCGCCTACGAGCCGACCGTAACCGAGGGGCCGCAGGAGGCGCCGTTCTACCAGCAGATGATCGACCGCATGGAGCGGCTGCCGGGTGGGGCCGGGGACTTCCTCACCTACAAGGTTCTTTCGACGATCTGGAACACGGTGCCGAGCGCCCTCGCCGAGGCAGGGCTGCAACCCGAGGACGTCGATTTCGTCAGCTTCGACCACCTCCACGTCCAGGACGTCCGCTTCATCCTCGGCTCGACCGAGCCGCCCCCCGGGCATCCCGAGGCCGTCGAGCCGCTGTTTCCCAGGGCAAAGCTGCTGACCCAGCGCCGGGAGTGGGACACCTTCCGATCGATCCATCCGATGCAGTGGGCCTGGTACGTGGAGGACGGGATCACCGGTGTCAACGAGGACAATGTCGTCCTCCTCGACGGCGACGTCGAGCTCGGCAAGGGGGTCGCCCTCGTCTGGACTCCGGGCCACACCGACGGCAACCACTCGCTCTGCGTCAACACCGGCGACGGCGTCTGGGTCAGCTCCGAGAACGGCGTCGCCGCCGATTCCTGGCACCCGCACCTCTCGAAGATCCCCGGCGTGCGCCGCACGGCCGAATTCTTCGGCCGCGAGGTGATCCTCAACTCCAACACCCTCGAGGACTCGATCGACCAGTACGACTCGATGGTCAAGGAGAAGGCCCTCGCCGATCCCAACCCGCGCGACCCCCGCTTCCTCAACGTCCTTCCGTCCTCGGAGATGGCCGACTGGAAACGGCAGTGGCCGGTGCTGCCGGCCTTCTTCTACGGCGGCATGAGCTACGGGGAGATCGAGCGCCCCGCCGGCCACTGACCCCGGCTGACCCCGCTGGCGAGCGACCAGCCGCTGGCGAGAGTGATCTCAGTCACCAATGAGGTGACCGATTGAACTCTCGCCGGATGTGCTCACGGTTTGGCGGCGGCCCTTCGCAGCGCAGGCGCCGCGCGGTAGCGCTCCTCGCCTAGCTCGGTGTGCAGAGCGTCGAGGATCGCCAGCACCCTCGAGGCGCCGATCCCCTCGCACCACTCGAACGGCCCCCGCGGGTAGTTGAAGCCGAGCCGCATGGCGGTGTCGATGTCTTCGGCCGTGGCGACCCCGGCGCCGAGTGCGAAGTGCGCCTCGTTGATCAGCTGGGAGACGATCCGCCCGAGAACGAGACCCGGCCCGTCGCCGACCCACTCGACGTGCTTGCCGAGCGCGGCGAAGAAGGCCTCGGCCGCGGCGGCCGTATCCGGGGCGGTTTCCTCGCCGCGGGCGAGCTCGACCAGCGCCGCCGTCTCGAGGTCGGGGAGCGCGAGGAAGCCGACGGCGTCTGCCCCCGGGGCGAGCGCGTTTAGGCTGCCGCGCTCGAGGCGAAGCGCGCGGAAGCCGGATCCCCCGATCTCATCGGCGCCAGGGTCAAGACCGGAGCCGGCGCCAGGCTCGGCTTCGGGCCGCGGCGGGTCGTCCGGGCGGTGGGGTGGGGAGGAGTAGTCGTAGTAGCCGCGCCCGGCCTTGCGGCCGAGCCGCCCCGAGGCGACCATCCGCGCCTGGATCGGGTGCGGCTGCCAGCGCGGCTCGTGGAAGCTCTGCTCCCAGAAGGAGGTGGCGACATCGAGGTTGACGTCGATCCCGACCAGGTCGGTGAGCTCGAACGGTCCCATGCGGAAGCCGCCGCCGAGGCGGCAGATGCGGTCGATCTGCTCGTGGCCGGCGGCCCGGGCGCCGAGCAGGCGCAGCCCCTCGAGCGAGAACGGCCGGGCGCAGCGGTTGCCGATGAAGCCGATCTGATCGGCGGCCCGCACCGGCGTGCGGCCCATCCGCCGGGCAACCTCGGCCGTCTCCGCCAGCGCCCCCTCGGCTGACTCCTCGGCGGCGACGACCTCGACCAGTCGCATCAGCGCCGGGGGGTTGAAGAAGTGCATGCCGACCACCCGGCCGGGCCCGGGAACCCCGGCGGCGATCTCGGTGACCGATAGCGAGGAGGTGTTGGTGGCGAAGATGGCGTCGGGTCCGCAGATCGCCGCCAGGGCGGCGAACAGCTCGCGCTTGAGCGCCACCTCCTCCGGGGCGGCCTCGATCACCAGCTCGCAGCCGGCGAGGCCCTCGAGGTCGGGCGCCGTCCGCAGCCGCCCGGCGGCGTCGCCCGCCTCGGCGGCGCTCCACCGCTCCCTCGCCGCCCCCTTCTCCAGCGCCGAGCGCAGCCGTTCCGGGGCCGACTCCAGCGCCTCGGCGACAGGGTCGTGCAGATGCGTCTCGAAGCCCGCAAGGCAGGCGATCTGGGCGATGCCGGCGCCCATCGTCCCCGCCCCTACCACCCCGATCCGCTCGACGCTCACCCGCGGGACGTTATCCGCGTCAGGCGTCCCGCGGCCCGAAACGATCCTCAGCGGCCGCGGAACTCGGGCCGGCGCTTCTCGGTGAAGGCCCGCATGCCCTCGACCCGGTCCTCGGTCGCCATCGCCAGCTCGTAGAGGCGGCGCTCGGTCTCGAGCCCGGCCGAGAGCGAGCCCTCGTCGGCAGCGATCACCGCCTGCTTGGCGAGCCGGGCCGCGAGCGGCGGGCGGCGGGCCACGGTCTGTGCCAGCTCCATCGCCTGCTCCAACCAGTCCTTCTTCTTGGTGACGCGATTAACGAGCCCGAGCGCCTCCGCCTCGAGGGCGTCGAACCGCCGTCCGGTCAGCACCAGCTCCATCGCCCGCTGCTTTCCCAGGACCCGCGCCAGGCGCTGGGTGCCGCCGCCCCCGGGGATGATCCCCAGGGTGATCTCGGGCTGCCCGAACTCGGCCGTCTCCGAGGCGACGATCATGTCGCAGGCCAACGCCAGCTCGCAGCCGCCGCCCAGGGCCCAGCCCGAGACGGCGGCGATCATCGGCGTCTTCACCGCCCCCAACC
Organism: uncultured Actinomycetes bacterium; assembly: GCA_963840235.1. Lineage (GTDB taxonomy): Bacteria > Actinomycetota > Thermoleophilia > Solirubrobacterales > 70-9 > JBBRHQ01. The sequence goes on along the minus strand of CAWIYC010000008.1, from coordinate 26,347 downwards.
GCTTCCAGAACGCCGCCGCCGGGTGGTAGAGGGCCTCGGGAAAGGTGCGCTCGCTCATCGCCTTGATGTCGGCGCCGGCGGCGAATACGTCATCGGTGCCCGCGATCACCACGCAGTGGATCTCGGGGTCAGGGTCGAGCCGCTCGAGCACACCGGCGATCTCCTCCATCACCTCCGGGGAGAGCGCGTTCCGGGCCTCGGGCCGGTTCAGCCGCAGCAGTGCGACGTGCCCGTCAATCGTTGTTTCCACGAACTCTCCGGCCACCCCGGACCCAGCCTCTGCTCTATTCCTCTGCCAACAACGGGTGTCGGCTGCGCTCGGCTCGTGTGGAATCAGATCTGGTCACTCGCCTCGCTCCGCCTCAGATACCTGGAGTCGGCTGCGCTCGGCTCGTGTGGAATCAGATCTGGTCACTCGCCTCGCTCCGCCTCCAGGGGCGTCATCGCGTTGATCCCGGTTGCCGCCCGGCCGATGATCAGCTTCTGGATCTGGGAGGTCCCCTCATACAGGGTCGTCACGCGAGCGTCACGGAGGTAGCGCTCGACCGGGTAGTCGTCGACGTAGCCGGAGCCGCCGTGAACCTGGATCGCCAGGTTGGCGCACTCGACCGCCGACTCGGTTGCGTAGTACTTGGCGACCGAGGTCTCGGTCGTGTTCGGCAGCCCGCGATCCTTGAGGTCGCCGGCGCGCCAGACGAGCATCCTGGCGGCGTCTCGCTTGACGATCATGTCGGCGATCATCTCCTGTACCAGCTGGAAGCGGGCGAGGGGGACACCGAACTGCTTGCGCTCGGTCGAGTAGGCGACCGAGGCGTCGACGCAGCCGTCGCAGATCCCGACGCAACCCGCCGCGACGCTGTAGCGGCCGGCGTCGAGGGCGCTCATCGCAACCTTGAAGCCGTCGCCGATCTGACCCAGCATCGCGTCCTCACCCACCTCGACCTCGTCGAGGGAGATCGAGGCGGTGTCCGAGGCGCGGAGGCCGAGCTTGCCGTGGATCTCCTGGGTGCTGAAGCCCCCGCTGTCGGTGGGGACGAGGAAGCAGGCAAGCCCCCGGTGCTTCATGGCGGGGTCGGTCTGGGCGAAGATCAGCGCCACCTCGGCGACATTGCCGAGCGAGATCCACATCTTCTGGCCGCTGATCGACCAGCCGCCGTCGGTCCTGGTCGCCCTGGTGCGAAGGTTGGCGGCGTCGGAGCCGGTGTCGGGCTCGGTCAGTCCGAAGCAGCCGAGGGCCTCGCCCGAGCAGAGCCGCGGCAGCAGCCGCTGCTTCTGCTCATCGGTGCCCCAGCGCTCGATCGAGCCGCAGACGAGAGAGGTCTGGACCGAGACGACCGTGCGCGCGGCTGAGTCGGCTCGGCCGATCTGCTCGACGATCAGTCCGTAGCCCATGTAGTCGAGGCCGCGGCCGCCGTACTCCTCGGAGACCGGCGCCCCGAGGTAGCCGACCTCGCCGATCTTGCGGGCGAGGTCGATGTCGAAGCGACCGGCCCGGTCGTTGTCGCGCACCCGGGGCAGGATCTCGCGGTCGCAGAACTCACGGGCGGACTCGGAGATCAGGCGCTGCTCGTCGGAGAGTTCGAAATCCATCCGGCGCGAGGCTATCCCAAGCGGCGCCGCCGGCGGAAGCCGGGGAGTGCCGGCAGATTCCGCCTCAGGTCCCGAGCTGGCGCTCGAGGACCGTGGCGAAGGCGGCCGCCGCTTCCTCGGTGCGGGGGCCCGGGACGGCCCGGTACTCGCGCCCGTCGAGCGAGGAGACCGACTGCACCTCGCGCACCGTGGACGCCAGGAACGCCTCCCGCGCGGCCCGCAGGTCGTCGACGTGGAACGAGCCCTCCTCGACGTGGAGCTCCTCGATCAGGCGCTCGCGGGTGATCGACTGGAGCACGCCCGCGCTCAACTCCGTTGTCCGCAGGGTGCCGTCCTCCGCCGAGACCCAGAAAAGGGTCGAGGTGGGCGCCTCGAGCACCGTGCCGGCCGGGGTGACGAGAACCGCTTCGTCAGCGCCCCCCTCCTGCGCCAGCCGGGTCGCCTGCATGTTGGCGGCGTAGGAAAGCGACTTGACGCCGTCGAGGATCACCGTCGGCGTGTATGTGACCGAGCCCAGGGTGACGGTCTCGGCGTGCCCTGGCAGCGGTTCGGTGGCCGCGATCCGCCGGCCGCCGCGGGTGACGATCAGGCGTAGCTGCGCCTCGTCGTCTCCATGCTCGGCGAGAAGCGCCCCGATCTCCGTCTCCAGCGCGCCGCGGTCGAAGGAGAGCTCGATCGCTTTCGCCGAGCGCTCGAGGCGGTCGAGGTGCTCGCCCAGGGCGAAGGGGGTGCCGCGGTAGAGGCGGATCACCTCGAAGGCGCCGTCACCGCGGTAGAGGCCGTCGTCCTTGAGCGGGACCATCGCCTCCGCGGTGGGGAGGATCTCGCCGTCGACGCTGGATAGCTCCTGCTCTGGCATCCGTGGGCGAGGCTAGCCGATCACGACCACCGCCACGCCTTATCCTGGGCCGGTGGGGTTCATCCTGGCGACGCTGGCGATCCTCGCATTCCTGATCGGCGTGCTGCTCCTGGTTGGGCACTTCTACCCCGGCAGCGGCGCCGACCTCGTCGACTGGAAGCCGACGCGCTCGCCCGAGGTCGAGGCCGAGCTCGAGGTCGACGACGTCGAGCAGATGATCGAGGCCCAGAACGAGATGCGGCGGCGGCGCGGCGCTCCCGAGCTGACCGAGCGCGAGCTGCGGCGAAAGGTGGCCGAGGACGAGCTCAACCGCCTCCGCGGGCGCGGCCCCTTCGGAGCGGCCTGAGCCGGCCGTGGCAAGAGCGCTGATCGTCGGCTGCGGCTGCCGCGGCAGGCTCCTGGGAGCGGGCCTGCTCGAGCAGGGCTGGGCGGTCCGCGGCACCTCGCGCACCGATGCCGGACTGGAGGAGATCGCAGGGGCCGGGATCGAGCCCGCGCCGGCCGATCCTGACCGCCCCGGGACGATTCTCGACCTGGTCGGCGACGTCGCCGTCGTCCACTGGCTGCTGGGCTCGGCAACGGGAGGGTCGGAGCAGGTCGCGGCCATCCACGGCCCCCGGCTGGAGCGGCTGCTCGAGCACCTGGTGGACACGCCGGTCCGGGGCTTCGTCTACGAGGCGGCCGGGACCGTCGCGCCGGAATTGCTGGAAGAGGGCGCGCGGCTGGTGCGGCAGGCGGCGGAAACCTGGCGCATTCCGGCCGAGGTCATCGGCGCCGATGCCTCCGACCCGGGGGCCTGGGCGGAGGAGATGCTGGCGGCGACGACCGGGCTCCTCTGCTAGCGCCGAGTGGCGATTTCCGGGAACAGAGGTCCCGAAATTCGCCATTCGCGTAAGGGCTAGACTCGGATAGGGATCCTGGTGATCAGCTTTGCCGGGACCTGGAACCTGACTGGGCAATCCACAGACATCGCGGAGGTTTTCATGGGCTACGCCAATGACGTCTTGGTCGACACCGATTGGGTAGCCGAGCATCTCGACGACGACTCGATCCGGATCGTCGAGGTGGACGAGAACCCGGCGCTCTACGCCGAAGCGCACATCCCGGGGGCGATCGGCTTCGACTGGAAGCTCGAACTCCAGGACCAGGTCAAGCGCGACTTCCTCGACGCCGAGGCGTTTGGGGAGTTGATGGGGGGCCGCGGGATCTCCAACGACCACACGGTCGTCCTCTACGGCGACCGCAACAACTGGTTCGCCGCCTACACCTACTGGTACTTCCGCTATTACGGCCACGACAAGGTGAAGCTGATCAACGGACCGCGCGAGAAATGGGTCGCCGAGGACCGCGAGACCGTGACCGAGGTCCCCAGCTACGAGGCCACCACCTTCAACGCCCAGCCCGGCGACGACACGATCCGTGCCAAGCGCGACGAGGTGGCCGACGCCCTCGAGGCCTCGATCAACCTGGTTGACGTGCGCAGCCCGCAGGAGTACTCGGGCGAGCTGATCGCGATGGCCGGCTACGAGCAGGAGGGCGCCCAGCGCGCCGGCCACATCCCGGGCGCGGCCTCGGTCCCCTGGGCGCAGGCCGTGAACGAGGACGGCACCTTCAAGTCGGCCGATGAGCTGCGCGAGCTCTACACCTCCAAGGGCGTGATCGCCGGGGACAACCCGATCATCGCCTACTGCCGCATCGGAGAGCGCTCGGCCCACACCTGGTTCGTCCTGCACGAGCTGCTGGGTGAGGGAGACGTCAAGAACTACGACGGTTCCTGGACCGAGTGGGGCAACCTCGTCAGCGTCCCGATCGAGAAGGACGTTTAGGCGCCGCCGGAATCCGGGGCCCGGGCGGGGTCCAGCCGCTCGAGGAAGTCGCCGAGGATGCGAGCGGTCGCACCCCAGATCAGGTGCTCCTCGACGGTGAACGTCGGCGTCCGGATCGGGACCCCGCGGCGGACGAGGCGGCGCATGCCGTAGCCCTCGCGGAGAATCTCCAGCGAGAAGGTGAGCACCGTCTCGACCTCGTCCGGGCTCGGATCGAGGCCGAGGTCGCGCGGGTGCCCGACCAGGCCGACGAAGGGGTGGACCTTGTAGGAGGTGACGAAGGTGCCGATCGGCGGCAGCGCCCCGATCATCTCGACCGCGGCGGGCTCCAGTCCGATCTCCTCCTCCGCCTCGCGCAGGGCGGTCTCGAGCAAGGACTCGCCGGGGTGGTCCTGGCGGCCGCCGGGAAAGGAGATCTCGCCGGCGTGGCGGCGGAGGTCGGCGCGACGCTCGGTGAAGATCAGCCCGGGGTCCTCCGGCCAGCCATAGAGCGGGAGCAGGACGGCGGCGTCGGTGGCGCCGTGGGCGTCCATCGCCATGGCCTCCCCGGGGGTGAGAAGGCGGCGGCGAAGGTCCTCGCTCAGATGATCACCTGCACGGTTCCGCCGTCGACGCTCCAGGCGGCGCCGGCGACGTAGGAGGCGCGCGCGGAGCAGAGGAAGACGATCGCGGCGGCGATCTCACCGACCTCGGCGAGGCGGCCAATCGGGCGCTTTGCCCCGGCCTCCTCAAGCGCCGCTTCGCGGCTGGCGGCACCGGACATCGCCTGCGACTGGTCGAGAAGGCCGCCTGGCTCCATCCACATCTCCGAGGTCACCGGACCTGGGCAGACGGCGTTGACGAGGACCCCCTCGGCCGCGTAGCGGTCGGCGAACAGGCGCGAGAGCGAGAGCTCGGCCGCCTTCGCCACCGAATACTCGGGCATCGCCGCCGAAGGGCGCTTGCCAGCGGTCGAGCAGACGTTGACGATTCTGCCCCAGCCGCGCTCGGTCATTCCCGGGACCGCTGCACGCATAGCTCGCAGCGGCGCCATCACGTTGAGCTCGTACTGGAGCCTCCAGTCCTCCTCGGGCACGTCCTCGAGCCGGCGCCACTTGGCGATGCCGGCGCTGTTGACGAGGACGTCGAGGCTGCCGAAGTGCTCGGTTGCGGCCGCCAGCATGCGCTCCCCCGAGTCACCCTCGGTGATGTCGAGAGCGAGGTGTGAAGCCCGCCCGCCGCCCTCGCCGGCCTCGGCCGCGGCCGAGGCAAGGGCCTCCTCGCCCCGGGCGACAAGGAGGACGTTGGCGCCCTCGGCGCAGAGCTGGCGAGCGGTCTCTCGCCCGATTCCGCGGCTGGCCCCGGTGACGACGCAGTTGCGGTCGGCGAGGCCGAGGTCCATCTAGACCAGTTCGATCCGGTCCCGGATCTCGACCTGGGTCTCGGTCGCGAGCGCGCGGTGAACGGGGCACTTGCCGGCGATCACCCGGATCCGCTCCTGCTGTTCCGGGCTCAGCCCCTTCGGCAGGCGCAGGGTGACGGTGAAGTCCGTCGGTACGGCCCCGGTGAACTCCATCCCGACCTCGACCTCAACCTCCCCAACCGGCCACTCCTTGCGGTCGGCGTACATCTCGAGCGTGATCGCGGTGCAGGCCGCGAGCGAGGCGGCGAGCACCCTGGTCGGCGATGGGCCGGCGTCGGCGCCGCCACTCTCGGGCGGCTCGTCGATGACCAACGAGTGGCCCCCCTCGATCTCGACCTCGTGGGTGAAGCCCTGGCGCCGGCGAGCGACTACCTTGACCATCCCTCAGCCCTGCCGCCGGCCCTGGAACAGGGCGGGATCGTCGGTGTCGGCGGCGCGGGCCATGGCGAAGGCGAGGTCGGAGGCGCGGTTGACGAAGCGAATCACGGCGTCGTCGGCGAGCTCTCCGGCCTCGGCGAGGACCGAGATCCGCCGCTCGGCCCTGCGGATCGCGGTGCGGGCGACGTCGAGCGCGGCCGACAGCCGGGTGCCGCCGGGGATGACGAACTGGGGCGGCAGGTCCACCTTTGCCATGTACTCGTCGATCAGCCCCTCGAGCTCGGTCACCATCGCGTCGGTGACGCGGCTGACCCCGTCCTCGAGTCGCTGCGATGCTTCGGGCGCCGTCGCCAGCTCGGCGCCGGCGACGAAGAGCGCGTTCTGGAGCCCGAGGATGTCGGCTGCCAGCTCCTCCTCGCCGGCGTCGCAGAGGGCCCGGGCCGCGCCCAGGGCAGAGTTCGCCTCGTCGAGCGAGCCGTAGGCCTCGGTGCGGTCGTCGCATTTGGGGACGCGTCCGCCGTACCAGAGCGAGGTCGTCCCGTCGTCGCCCTTGCGGGTGTAGATCTTGACCACGGGCCCATCCTATTCGGGACCCGGGCGCCCCACGGGCATGGCGACCCGGCGCGACCCGGCCTCAGTCGAGCGGGTTGAAGACGAGCCCGGAGAGCAGCTTGGGGAAGAAGTAGGTGGACTTCGGCGGCATCGTCTCGCCGCTGCCGGCGACCTCCCGGACCTGCTCGACGGGGGTGGGGCGGAGGATGAAGGCGACGTCATAGGCGCCGTCCTCGAGCCGGGCGATCGAGTCGGGGATGCTCTTGGCGTAGCCGATCCCCCGCTTGGCTGCAATGTCCTCCTCGGTCATCCCGAGGATCCCCTTCAGCACCAGGGTCTCGAGGATGACCGCGTCGAGGTGGCGGTAGGCGTCGGGCTTGCCGGGGAGCAGGCGGTCGAGCTCGGCGGTGTTCTTCAGCCGCAGCCGGAAACCGCGCCGATGATGTGAGTCGTAGGAACCGAAGACGCCAATCCCCTCCTCGCCGGCGGGGTCGAGGCCGTCGTCGGAGACCTCCTCGGTCTCGAACAGCTCGCGCAGGCCGTTGCCGAGCCGCTGCTGGCGCTCGGGGTCGCCGGCCAGTCCGGAGATCAGCCGGTGGGTGGGGAAGACGGTGAGGCCGGGATCGTCGAGCCCGGTCAGTGCCATCAGGGTGAAGCAGTGCGCCCCCTCGCCACCGACCTCCTCCATGAAGGCCCGGGCCGTCTCGTAGCGGTGGTGGCCGTCGGCGATCAGCAGCTCGGCGTCGGCGAGCCGGGCGCTGACCGCTTCGTGGATGGCCGGGTCTGTGACCCGCCAGACCCGGTGCACGGTGCCGTCGTCGTCGCGGACCTCGCCCCAGGGTGGCCCCTCCGTGGCGGGCTCGATCAGCGGCCAGGCGTCGGCGCTGGAGAGAGAGAAGATCGGCGAGAGGTTGTAGTGCGTGGCGCGGGTCAGGTTGAGCCGGTCCAGCTTGGGGCCCGGCTGGGTCCGCTCGTGCGGGCGCACCCGCCCCGGCCCGTACTCCTCGACACCGACCCGGGCGAGGATCCCGTGGCGGGTGTGGGCGGCGCCGTCTGGCGCGGTGTAGTCCTGGGTCAGCGCCCACAGGGACGGCTCGCGGTCCTGGGTCAGGATCCCCTGCAGGGTCCACTCCTCGATCGCCTCCGCCGCGTGCTCGTAGGGGTCGCCGCCCTCTCCCGTTTGCGGCAGGTCGGCCTCGACCACGTTGAATGGCGAGCGCGCCAGCAACTCCGCCCGCTGCCCGGCGTCGATCACGTCATAGGGCGGAGCGGTGACGTCGCCAAGCGAGGAGACCGAGTCGAGGTTGTAATGCAGCGCTGGAAAGGGGCGGACGTCGGCCATCGCCGCGAAACCTACCGGCCCGACGCACGACGGCCCCGCGTCCTTTGGCCACGTTGGGCGATGGCCGCGGGCTGCCGGCCTATTGAAGGGTTTCAGCACCTGCAGGTGCTGAAACGATGCAGCGAACGGAGCGGAGAGACGAGGGCCGTAGACTCGACCACCTTCGGGGCGTGGCGCAGCCTGGTAGCGCGCCGCCTTTGGGTGGCGGAGGTCCTCGGTTCAAATCCGGGCGCCCCGACTAGTTCAGTCTCCCCGTCAAAGTGCGACAGAACGCGACACGGCCGGGGAATCGCCGCCTCTGGCGCGGATCGCCAGGCACGGCGATCCACGCCTGGGAAACGCCGCCCCGCTGAGAATCGGTAGCAGACTGGTAGCAGGCGGGGTGGTAGCCGGGGGCGAATCGGTAGCAGCCGCATAGCAGGGGTCGCTGATCGAGGGAGAGGGGGCGCCAGGTTCGGCGGCTGAGGGCGCTACTTGGACAGCTCGGTGGGGATCTACCCCGCTTTGACGCAGATCGCCTGCGCTCGGAGGATCTTGTCCACTCCGCTCCCGTTAAAGCCTTGCACCTCCCACTCAAGGACACCGCCGACGTCGTCCAGGCCCGAGCTCACTATGTGCATGCCCTGTGCCTGGAGGTTGGTGGGTGTCCCGACAAAAACGCCGCCACCGCCGGTGATCTTCTCACCCGGCTTGCACTCGGCGAGGATCGTCTTCATCTCCCCGGTGGGAACGACTTCGTCGGTGATCGCGCTCGCGCTGAGCGACAGCTTCCGAGCCGTCACCGCTCCGTCGGCGATCTTCGCGCCCGTCACCGCCCTTGCCTTGATCTTGCCGCTGGTCACCGCATTGTTTTGGATCTTGCTCGCCGAGACGGCGTTCTTCTTCAGCTGCTTGTTGCCCACCGAGTTCTTGCTGACCGCCCAAGCGGTGCCCCCGAGAGCGGCGATGAGGGCGATGATCGAGATGATCAGGGCCGGTGAGGGCCGGAAAGTGCGACTGCGCATCCTTGTACCTCCTCTGGATGGTTCAGAGCACCCTCGTATTCAACGGGCACCCACCTGTGGGGAAACTACCCCAGCTAGAGAGTCTCGCCCAGGCTCGCAGAGAGTACGTCGAGAGATGTCCACAGCCCCGGTGCGGTGAAACCGCAGCCTGGCCCGGCAGGAGGCGCTGGCAGATTTATCGTTGCCGCCGACATCGACGCCTCTGCTACCACCCGCGCCCGCACTCCGCCGCCCCAATCGGTAGCAACCCGGTAGCAGAACACCCCGCAATCCGCTCCTGCGGCGAAATTGAATCGTTCGCCCCGACTTATTAACGCGGTCCATCCCTGCCAAGGGAGGCTCGGCTGCGGCCCGGACGCGTGCAGAGAACCTCGCGCATCTCCCCGCTCTTGGTGCGGATTACTTCCTGGTGCTGGTGCGCTTGACGACTGCGTCTTGGGCGGCCTTCTTGAGCGCACCGAAGAAGCTTCGCCGCGTCGGACCGGGCTTCTCGACCGGCTCGTCAGCCTTGGTCTTCTGCTCAGGCTGGGGGGCGTCGACCATGGAAGGCGACTGTAGTGGTTCGCGGCCCATCGCTGGCAGATCCACCACCCGCCGTACTTGGAGCCCGACTGATGGCGCTACTCCGACACCCCGGCGGCTTCGAGGGCTTCCTCCGGGCTCGCGAACACCCGCCCCTCCACCGCAACGCCGTTCTCGACCCTCCAAGCGATGACCTCAACTTGGTCTATCGAGACTCCACTTCCTGTTCCGGTACCCCGCCAATGGGTGACGGTGACCACCCACTCCCCGGCGTCGATCAGGTCTTCAAGATCGCCCCGGAAGTCCTGGAAAGTCCCGCTGAACTGGGCCCACGCATCAAGCAGCGCGTCGCGACCGCGAAGGACCGGTGGCGTGTCGAGGTAGGCGTCCTTCTCGATGTAGAAAAGGTCAGGGGCCAAATGCTCGGCAACGCCCGCCGTATCGCCTCGGTTGAAGGCCTCGTTGAGCCGCCTCACAACCTCCACGTTTTCCTGCGACATCGCCTACTCCTCAAGCCCGGCGGCTTCGAGGGCCTCTTTGGGGTCGAGGTAGGTTCGAATCCGAACTCCCTTTCCGTTCTTGAACTCGACCACCGTGCCGTGAGGAGATTCGATCTCGGCCTCGCTCGCCGTGCCGCGCGCGCGGACGCGGCCGATTGCGACCGTCCGGTCGCCAAGGTCCCGGATCTCCGGGTATTCGGCGTGAAACTCAGAGAGGGTCTCGTACAGGTCTCGGAGCCACTTGCGAACGCCCGCGTGTCCGCGGTACACCGTCTGTTTCCCTCCCATAGCCATCAGGATCGCCGCATGCCACTCAACCTCGGGGTCGAGCTCCGCCACCAGCGCATCGGCATCTCGGCGGTTGATCGCGTCAAACGCGCGTTCGAAGACCTCCACGTTCTCCTGCGACATCGCTGCGCAGTATCGCCCCTCGGGGACGCCTTGCCAAGAAGGGTGCAAACGGAACGGATCCGCGCTCCGGCGCACGACGCCCCTGTCAAGGTGGCTCGACCTCATGCTCAACGGCCAGAAGACGCTCCGTCGGCGCTGGCAACTCCACGGCCCGCCGACGAGGTCGACCGCTTGCTACCAGCCCCTCGGCACCGTTGACGCCCCGAATCGGTAGCAGCCTGGTAGCAGAACCCTCCGCAATCCCGCGCCTGCGGCGAAATTGAACCGTTCGCCCCGACTACTCGGACGCCCGCTTCGGAGGCGGGCTTTCGGCTTCTGGGCCTATTCGGCGAGCAGTCTGCGAGACCCTCTTGTTATCAGCCGCGGTACCAAGTCGGCTGGGAGGCGTCCTCGCTCAGCCCAAGCAGGCCAATGCCTAGGTTGCGGTCGGCCCGAGCAGCCGCTCGAAGGCCCCAGGCCCGACGAGTGCCACGCCGCGGCGGCGACAGAGATCTGACCGAGAAGTGTCACTGAGCTCGCGCTCGACGGCGAGGACGGCGCCGACCGTCTGGCCCTTCGCCTCGAGTTGGTAGGCGTAGCGGAGACCCTGCCCGAGGCCGAGTCGGAGCCGCTTCTCTCTCGTTCGTGGCCGTCACGGATCCTGACCTGAGCGACGATTAGTCGGTCCCCGTCATCCCAAGCGAGGTCGTAGGTCGGCTCGCTTGGCGATGAAGAACGAGGCCGAGGTCAATGCTGCGGAGGTAGTCAGCCAGTGCGTCTTGGGCCGTCCGGGGCCGTCGCTCACCTCCGTCGTGAAGCATGCGGGCTTTCCGCAGTTGGTCGGCGGCCATATACGGGTGTCGGCCACGCTAACTCGGCGTAGCGTCCTGGCTAACAAACCGAACTCCTGAAGGGAGCGTTTGACAATGGCCGAGACTAAGGCTCAACGCAGCACGAAGGCAAAAGCGCCGGCCACTCCGCGGCATCGCGTGGAGGGGAAGTCCAAGACCGGGCCCGACAGGGCCGTGGAGCTATCCGAAGAGGTACTCCAATCCGTCGAGGACGGTCAGCGGGCCGCGATCGAGGCGGTGCACAAGTTCGTCGACAGCGTCGACCGAGTGTTGCCAGCGCTGCCGCACGACGAGGGCCCGTCCAGGCGCCAGGAGATCATCGACTCCGCCCTGGAGATGTCCGACCGCCTGGTCCACACGCAGTACGACTTCATTCGCAAGGTCGTAGACAGCGCCGGGAAGTCCATGAGCGCGAAATAGGGCGGCAACGCAGGTCTAGGAGTTTCGGGATGGTCCTCAGCGTTGGCGGTGTGCTTGGTTTGCACCTGTCGTTTCGGTGTGGGGGCTGCCGGATTCGGAGGAAAGTTTGACCGAGCGGTAACGGGAGCCATCGACGTGACAACCCCTCGGGCGAGACGCAAGAAAATCCCGCGTGACCGCGAGGACGACTACACGCTCGAGGCCGCCGAGGCGCGCCGGGTTTTCCTGCGAGAGCAGACTGGGGTGGGTTTGAAGCATGTCTCCCAACACTCCTTCGATCCAGCGGTTCTCCCCGGCAACATCGAGCATTTCACCGGAATCGCGCAGGTTCCGATCGGCGTCGCCGGGCCGCTGCTCATCGACGGGGAGCACGCGCAGGGCGAGTTCTACGTGCCCCTTGCGACGGCGGAGGGCACCCTGGTCGCGAGCTACAACCGCGGCATGAAGACGATGCGCGAGGCGGGTGGTGTGAAGACCACCGTCTTGGACGACGCGATGCAGCGCGCTCCCGCGTTCGTGTTTGAAGACGCGCGTAAGGCGCGAGCGTTCGGGGAATGGCTGACTGAGCACTTCGCGGAGATAAAGCAGGCGGCAGAGACCACCACCCGTACGGGCCGGCTGCGCGGCATCGAGCAGTACTCCGCGAGCCGGATCCTGTTTACGCGCTTTGACTACACGACTGGCGACGCCGCGGGGCAGAACCTCACGAGCAAGGCGACCGCTGCGGCCTGCGCGTGGATCACGTCCAACTACGAGGGAATCACCAACTTCTACCTGGAGTCGAACTTCGCCACCGACAAGAAGAGCTCGCAGGTCAACATCTTGCGCACTCGGGGCAAGCGCGTCGTCGCAGAGGCGACGATCTCCGCTGCGCTGATCGAGAAACACATGCACACGACGGGCGAGAAACTCTCTCGGGCGCGGCAGGTGTCGAATCTCGGCGGGTTCATGTCCGGCGTGAACAACAACGGCCTGCAGTCGGCCAACGGGATCGCCGCGCTGTTCATCGCCACCGGCCAGGACGTCGCCAATGTCGCGGAGTCCTCGGCGGCCCTCGGGTTCAGCGAGCTCCTCCCCAACGGCGACTTCTACGGCTCGATCACGCTCCCGTCGCTAATCGTCGCCACCCACGGCGGCGGCACCGGGCTTGCCACCCAGCGCGAGTGCCTGGAGCTGCTCGGCTGCTACGGGACCGGGAAGGTTCGAAAGCTCGCGGAGATCGTCGCGGCAACCGTGCTCTGTGGCGAGCTCTCGCTCGGATGGGCGATCCTCGCCGAAGAATGGGTCCGAGCGCACGACCGCTTCGGCCGCAACCGCCCCTAGGCCGCGCAGACCGGGTCGCGGAGTACTGTCACGTTCATCGGCATCCAGGACGGATTGGAGGACCCGCATGACTGGCACCGACTTGACCAGCGCCGATGTTGGCGGCGGCCCCGAGACGGGGGTGCGCGGGCCGAATGAGGTGCGGGCCCTGAGCGCGCTTGCCTTCGAGGAGTTGCGGGGCTTTCCCGCCGGCATCCGCGACATGCATCTGGGCATCGCCCAGCGCGCGTTCCGGGGCGTGGGGCCGGCGGGCCGCCCCGTCCAGGTCATCCACGACGCGCTCTCGCGCCGCGCCTATGACGCGATCGGGTCCGGCGCTGCGCTGTTGGGACGGGCCGCCGACGCAACCATGGAGAGGCGGGGGATTGGGCAGGAGATCCTGCTCTCGACCACGCGCCCGGGGAGCGCCATGGTCGCCGCTCTCAACGGCCTGATCGGCGACCGGCTCGAGGGCTCGGGAAGCGAGCTTCACCAGCCCGCCTCGGTGCGGGTCGAAGGCGAGGCCGTGGCGATTGATTCGGGCTCGCTGTCTACGGCGTTCCCCGACGCGACGGGACGAGTGGTCGTGTTCCTGCACGGCCTGATGGGGACCGAGTTCTACTGGGATTGGGGTGGGGACCACCCGGGCGACAACTACGGCGCGCGTCTGGCCTCGGATCTTGGCTACACCCCCGTATATCTGCGCTACAACAGCGGCCTGCACGTCTCAGAAAACGGTCGGTCCGTCGCGGCGCTGCTCGAGGAGCTGGTGGGGGCGTGGCCGGTGGCGGTTCAGGAGATCGCGCTCGTGGGTCACTCGATGGGCGGTCTGATAGCACGCAGCGCCGGCCACCAGGGGTCAGAGAGCGGCCAACGCTGGACCGAGCGCGTCCGTCACATGATCTCGCTGGGCACGCCACACCTGGGCGCGCCGCTGGAGCAGGGAGCTCACATGGCTGCCGAGGCGCTTTACGCGCTGCCCGAGACGCGGATGCTCGGCGCCTTCCTTCGCCGGCGCTCTGCCGGCATCCGCGACCTCCGCCACGGCTCGCTCGTCGACGAGGACTGGCGGGGCCGCGACCCCAGCGCCCTGCGCGCGGCGGCATGCAAGGAGGTGCCGCTATTGGAAGGAGCGAGGCACTGCTTCGTTTCAGCCACCATCACCCGCAGCCCGCGCCATCCCCTGGGGCGCCTGCTTGGGGACATCCTCGTGCTGACGCCCAGCGCCTCCGGACAGGGCCGCACCCGCCAGATGCCATTCGAGGCCGAGCACGGGCACCATGTCAGCCCCGCCCACCACCTGGCGCTGCTGAACCACCCTGATGTCTATGAGCGCCTGCACGGGTGGCTCGAGCAGCCGGGCGGCGGATCGCAGGCGAGCTTGGCGCGGGACCTCGCGCTGCAGTAACCCCGACATCACCGACGATCGGGTCCCGCTTCCCACGTCCTCGAGCAGCCCATCCAGCTCAGCTGAGCCCGATCAGCTCAGGAGAAATAGGGGTGCCAACCGGCGCGTCCTCGACTGGCTGGACCAGACCCTGCCGCAGATCTAGCCGGGGTGGGGGGTCTCGGCATCGATCGCCGCCTCGACCTCCCGCTCGAGGCCGCCGTGCTCCAGCTCCTCGACAACCTCGCTCTCCTCCTCGCGGGGACCGAGTGTGCCGATTACCGGCAGGTCGCGCTCGGCCGAGAGCTCGTCGAGCGCCTCCTGCATCATCGCCGTGACCGCGTGATAGACCGCCTCCTCGTTGGGGTCAGGACCGAACCGGCGGCGCAGGTCGATCCTGGGCAGGACCTGGATCGTGATCTGGGAAGGCAGCGGGACCCGGCCCGGGAGGTCGAGCACCGTCACGCCGAAGGGAGGCGCGATCTGGATCGGCACGACCTTGAGACGCAGCAGCCGGTCGAGGGCAAGGAGGTGCGAGAGCCGCTCGCCGCGGGTCAGGAAGAGGGCGGTCTCCTGGCCGCCGATTGCCACCACGGGTACGATCGGCACGTCGGCCGCCAGCGCCAGGCGAACAAAGCCGCTGCGGTGGCCGAATTCGATCTCCCCCGATTGCCAGGAGGGGCGGTAGGTCTCGTGGTCCCCGCCGGGGTAGACGAGGAGCGCTGCGCCCTTCCCCAGTGCCGCCGCCGCGTTTTCGTGGTTCGCCGGGATCGTCCCGTACTTGCGCAGAGGTGCGAGGCCTGGCACCTGGAAGACGAGGTCGTGGGCGAGTTGGTGGAACAGCCGGTCGGGCCCGAAGTGGTTGTAGAAGCAGTAGGCGAAGGCGAAGGTGTCGGCGATCAGTGTCCCGCCCGAGTGGTTGCCGACCAGCAGCACCGGCCCCTCGGCCGGGATCTGCTCGAGCCCCCGCACCTTGGGGCGGAAGTAGAGCTGCGCCAAGCGGCCTAGCCCCGGCAGGGTGTCGCGGATGAACTGCGGGTCGCGTTCGGCCAGCGGGTCCTCGGCTCGGGAGCCGAGCAGGTCCCGCGCCATTACCGAGGCGGTCGCGCGGGTGGCACCGAGCACCTGGGTGAACATCTCTCTCATCTGTTCTCCCCTACCCGTTGGCACGTGGGGCGAGGGCCGGGGTCGAGACGAGGAGCGCGGCGAGGAGCGCCAGCACAGCGCCGATGTTGGTCAGAAGCGAGGGCTCGGGCTTTGTGACCCCGATCAGATTCGTCATCTGCTTGTTCCCCTTCGTCGTTGTCGGGGAATCTGGCGCAGGCGGAGTCCCCAACTAGGGAGTGTGGCTCAGCCTCGCCGAGAACGCATCGAGAGAAGGCCACAGTCTCGATGCGGTGAAACCGCGACCCGCGGCGACTTCCACGAATATCCACTGGCAGCTCGGAGCACCGTCGCCCGACGGTACCCACTTTGGTACCGGTGCATCGTCCGACCTGCCCAGATCGTCCCGCCAAGGGGACGATGGGGACGCGGGGGATGCGTAGGGACACATAGAGCACCACTGTCCCCGGCTGGGGGCCGAGCGGTCGCTGGTTCAAATCCAGTCGCCCCGACTCGTTAAGTCTCCCCGTCAGAGTGCGACAAACCGCGACACGGCGGGGGAATCGCCACCTGCGGCGCGGATCCTCAGGCACGACGGTTGACGCCTGGGAAACGCACCGTCCCGCAGAATCGGTAACTGATCGGTAACAGGCGGGGTGGTTAGCCGGGGGGCGAACCGGTAGCCGCGACAGGGCAGCGGGTCGCTGATCGAGGGAGCGAGGGTGCCAAGCGCACCCGGTGACGGCGCTATTCCGACAGCCCGGCGGCTTTGAGGCCATCGGCGCGCCTTGGGTACTCCTCGATGCGGCGGACCATGCCGTCCTCGATGGTGACGACGTGAGCCAGCTCCATGTCGACGGGAACCCCACTGCCTGCAGCGTGGCCCGAGAAGTGGACCCACACGAACGCCTGATCGCGGTTGGTCTTGATCTCCAGCGGCTTCGCCTGCAGGTCGGGATAGGCCTCCACCCATCGCCGTATCTGCTGCCTGACCGCCTCGATGCCCCGGTGACTGGCGGGTTTGGGATCGCCGGCGGAGCTCACGAACACGCCGTCTGGGTGCCAGATTTCCAAGGAGGCCAGCTCTCGCTCGTCAAAGGGCTCTCGTTCGGCTCGGTTCCACCTGGCGTATGCCCTGCGGATGAAACCCTCCACGTTCTCCTGCGACATCGCCTACTCCTCAAGCCCGGCCGCTTCGAGGGCCTTGTCTTGGTGGATGAAGCCCTCGACCCGCGTGGCTTTTCCTTGACGAAACGTCCACAGATGGGCCCATTGCGCCTCGACCTCAACGCTGCTGCCCTTGCCCCGACCTCGCGCTGTGAAGAGCACCAAGATCCGATCCTCCCGTGTAGGGATGAACCTGTCGGCCTCCCATCGGTACTCGTCCCAGGCGGCGAGGAAGTTTCGCATGGCTGCCTCGACCGCCGCCAGACCTCGGCCACCCTGTGGAAGATCGGGCATTTCTCCTGCCCACACTGTCTCGATCTCGGGATCGAAGATCTCCGGCGTCCAGAAGTCGCCCGCCCCCCACCTTTCGTAGACCGCCTTCAGCGCCTCGACGTTCTCCTGCGACATCGGCTACTCCTCAAGCCCGGCGGCTTCGAGGGCCTCGTCGCGAGACAAGTACGACTCCAAGCGGACGAGCTTGGAGTCACGAATCGTCCAGACCTGGAAGATTCGAAACTCCCCCTCAATCCCGCTCGCTCTACCGGTCGCTTGGAGCTTCAACCCCACCAGGAGCCGCTCGCCGCTCTCGACGACCTCCTCCGCCTCCCACTGAACCTTCCCGAAGGTCTCTCCGACCTTCTCAAACCAGGCCCGGACACCAGCCCGCCCGTGATAATTCTCGGCATCGGGCAAGAATCCGGGAATCGCTATCCATTCGATCTCCGGATCACACATGTGAATCATGGCGTCGACGCCGCCTCGATTCACGGCGTCGAGTCCTGAATGGACCAGCTCGACGCTCTCCTGCGACACCGCCTACCCCTCAAGCCCGGCGGCTTCGAGGGCTTCGTTGGGATCGAGGTAGGTGCGAACCCGAATCGCCTTGGCGTTCTTGAACTCGGATACCGAAGCGACGGGAGACTCGGTCTCGGCCCCGCTCCCCGTGCCGCGCATGCGGATGTGGCCGATCCCGACGATCCGCTCGCCAAGGTCGCGAATCTCCGAGTACTCGACGTGGATATCGGCGAAAACCTCGTCCAGGTCTCGGACCCACCTGCGCATGCCCTCGTGCCCCCGGTACACCGTCGCTTCCCCTTCGAGCGGCACCAGAATCGCGGGGTGCCACTCGACCTCAGGGTCAAGTCCCTCCAGCATCGCTTCGACGTCTCGGCGGTTGTACGCGTCAAGAAAGCGCTTGAATGCCTCCACATTTTCCCGCGACATCGCCTACCCCTCAAGCCCGGCGGCTTCGAGGGCCTGGGCGCGTTCCTGAAATGTCTCGACCCTGGTGACGACCCCTCCGCGTAGCGTCACCACCTGCCACCAACGGCCCTCGACCACTGTTTGGCTTCCGCGCGGGCGGCCCCGCTGGTGGATTGCGAGGAAGACGTTGTCGCCGGCGTCGATGATCTCCGTGGCCTCGATCGTGTGCCCTTCGAAGGATTCCACCCACGCAGCCATCCACCGATTTGCCGCCTCTCCACGATAGGTACCCGCGTCGGGATTTTCGCGAGTGGTGACGAGTTCGAAGTCGTCGGCGACATCCGCCATCTGGCTGAAATCTCCGCGGGAGAACCGCTCGTACCTCTCCCGAACCATCTCCACGTTCTCCTGCGACATCGTCTGCGCAGTATCGCCCCTCGGGGACGCCCCGCCAACAAGGAGCGTGCGGGATGATCAGACCTCCGGCGCACGACGTCCCCTCCTGGTGGCCGGCCACCCCGCAAATCCCTCTCCTGCGGCGAGATTGGACCGCTCGCCCCGGTCCGATTGCGGGTCGCTCCCCACATCCCCTACCTTTTTTGTCGTGAACTACCCCCAAGGAGGAATTATGTCTTTGAAGATTGGCGACACGGCACCCGATTTCGAGGCCGAGACGACCGAGGGCCCGATCAGCTTCCACGACTGGATCGGCGACAGCTGGGCGGTGCTCTTCTCCCACCCGAAGGACTTCACCCCGGTCTGCACGACCGAGCTCGGCTATATGGCGAAGATCCAGCCCGAGTTCGAGGCGAGGAACGTCAAGGTGATCGGCCTCTCGGCAGATCCGATGGACCGCCACGCCGAGTGGGCCGCCGACATCGAGGAAACCCAGGGCACGGCCCCGAATTACCCGCTTATCGCGGACTCCGATTTCGAGGTGTCGAAGCTCTACGACATGCTCCCGGCCGACACCGCGGGCGACCCGCTCGAGCGGACGCCTGCGGACAACCAGACGGTTCGGAACGTCGTCGTCGTCGGCCCCGACAAGAAGGTCAAGCTGATCCTCGTCTACCCGATGACCACGGGCCGCAACTTCGACGAGGTTCTGCGCGTGATCGACTCGCTGCAGCTGACCGCCAAGCACAAGGTCGCGACGCCAGTCAACTGGCAGCAGGGCGACGACGTGATCATCGCCGGCTCGGTCTCCGACGACGAGGCCAGGGAGAAGTACCCGGACGGCTGGGAGTCCCCGAAGCCCTACATCCGAATCGTTCCGCAGCCGGACTGAGCTCGACCCGGCTGCCCCGTCCTCTGCCCAGGCGGTGGCGTGGGCCACCGCCTGGGCAGTTCCCCTGGCGAGAGTGCAATTCGTCATCGACTTGATGACTCCAGCGCACTCTCACCCGGTCCCTCGGCGCTTGCGCGTGACCCCTGGACCTCAGGCGTTGGCGCCGCGACCGCGCCTGAGCCAGCGAGGCCTCAGGTCGCGGCCGAAGACGACGCGGCCGATCATCGCGAAGAAGGCGAGGATGCCGATTGCGATCGCGCCGGCGATCGCGCCGAGGACGAGCAGGGCGAGGAGGCCGGCGGCGACGATCACCGGCAGCAGCAGGGTCTTCATCAGCGAAGCGAGCGGAATGAGGAGGGCGGCGAGGGGCAGATGCACGGGGCCCGAAACTAGCGCCTCTGTAACGTCAGGGGGGTCCGCGGGGACCAAAGGACATGAGCCGCGTCGGAAAGCTGATGATGATGCTGAACCCGCAGAAGATCCAGATGCCCAACGCCGAGGAGGCGCTGCCCGGACGCGAGGAGCCCGCCTTCGACGTGCCCAAGCGCCACGCCGTCCTCGGCACGCCGCTTCAGCCTCCCTTCCCCGATGGGATCGCCACCGCCTACTTCGCCCTCGGCTGCTTCTGGGGCGCCGAGCGGCTGTTCTGGGAGCTCGACGGGGTCTACACGACCGCGGTCGGCTACATGAACGGGGTCACCCCCAACCCGACCTACGAGGAGGTCTGCAGCGCCCGCACCGGCCATGCCGAGGCCGTGCTGGTCGCCTACGACCCCTCGAAGATCTCCTACGGCGAGCTGCTGAAGACCTTCTTCGAGGAGCACGACCCGACCCAGGGCATGCGCCAGGGCAACGACGTCGGCACCCAATACCGCTCCGGGATCTATTACGCCGACGAGGAGCAGAAGGCCACGGCGGAGGCGGCGCTGCGCTCCTACGACGAGGCACTCAGCGCCGCCGGCAAGGAACCGGTGACGACCGAGGTAGAGCCCGCAGGGCCCTTCCACTACGCCGAGAACTACCACCAGCAGTACCTGCACAAGATTCCCAACGGCTACTGCGGACTGGCCGGCACCGGAGTCGGCTTCCAGATCCCGACCGGCGTGTCCGCCGCCGGAAGCTAGTTCTCTGCAGGGCGTCGCGGCTCGCGGCCCGCCGGTGACGCCGCGGTTCGGGTAGGGCCCGTTCGTCTAGCATTCCGCCGCTGTGACGCCGACCCTGGGCTCCTACATAGGCGGCTGCCTTGCGGTGGTTGGAATAGCCGCCTCGCTCGGGCTCGGCGGCTACTGGCTGCGTCGCTGGATCGTGCCCGAGTTCTCCGGCGCCCTGGCGCGCCTCGCCGACGTCACCGTCGCGGTGGCGCTGCTGATCATCTCTCTCGAGCTGCTCGGCACCCTCAGCATCCTCAAGCTCGGCTGGGTGGTGGTCGCCTGCATCGGCGTCGGCCTGGGCTCGGCGCTGCTCGGCTGGCGCCGGGCTCCCGCCGGGGCCCACCCGATCGAGGCGCCGCAGGTGCAGAGGCTGGCCCTGATCATCGCCATTGGCGTGGCCTCATTCACGGTCGCAGAGTGGACCTTTCCCTCGCTGCTCAGCCTCGACCAGGGGATGTTCGGCGGCGACACCACCTGGTACCACATGCCGTTCGCCGCCCGCTTCGCCCAGGACGGCTCGATCTGGCACCTCTACCTGACCGATCCCCTGCGGCTCGCAGCCTGGTTCTACCCGCAGAGCTCGGAGCTCGTCCACGGGGCGGGGATCGTGCTGATGAAGAGCGACTGGCTCTCGCCGTTGATCAACATGTTCTGGCTGGCGATCGCCTTGCTCGCCGCCTACTGCGTCGGCCGTCCCTACAGGGTTGGCCCCGCAACCCTTGTCGCGACCGCAATCGTCCTCGACTCAGGGGTGATGATCGAGACCCAGCCGGGCGAGGGGCGCAACGACATCATGGGCCTTGCCTTCCTGATCGTCTTCGTCGCCTTCCTCATCAACGGGCACCAGCGCCGCGCGCCCGACTCCGGTGCAGTCGAGGACGCCCCCGATCCAAATGCTGCGCTGCTCGACAAGGGGCCGGTGATCATGGCCGGGATCGCCGCCGGCCTCGCGATCTCGGTCAAGCTCACCTTCCTGGCGCCGGTGGGCGTGATCGCTGCCGGCGTCATCATCTTCAGCGGCCGCGGCCGGCGGCTGACCACCGCCTGGGTGATGGGGCTGTCGATGTTCATCGTCGGCGGCTACTGGTACGTGCGGGCGGCGATCAAGACCGGCGGCAATCCGATCCCCCAGAGCGGGTGGGGGCCGCTGCAGCTACCGCGGCCCGACCAGATGCCGCTCGACCCGCGACCCCGCTTCAGCGTCGCTCATTACCTGACCGAGCCGACGATCTACCGCAAGTGGTTCTTCCCCGAGCTCGACAACGCCCTCGGCCCGCTGTTCCCGCTGATCCTGGTGATGGCCTTCGCCGCCGCCGTCTACCTCGTGTTCCGGTCGCGCAACAGGATCCTGCGGGTGATCGGCGCCGCGGCGATGCTGACCGCGGTGGTCTACGTGTTCACGCCGCTGACCGCCGCCGGCCAGGAGGGCTCGCCGACCGGCTTCTTCACCAACACCCGCTACCTGATCCCGGGCCTGGCGCTGGCGCTGGCGCTGCTACCGATCGTGCGACCCCTGCGGGCGCCGGAGAAGCGCGCCCGCATCACCCTGTTCTTCCTCACGGTCGTCTACGCGATCACCGTGCTCAGCACGCCGAAGTGGTACCCGAGCTACATCGCCGGAGCGGTGTTCCTGACCCTGGCGCTTGTCTGGGCGCCGGGCGTGCTCGAGTACCTGCGCGGAGAGGGCAGGGTCGGCCGTGTCGCGATCGGCGCCGGCATCGCCGCCGTGGTCCTCCTCGGGATCGTCCTCGGCCGCGCCCAGGAGGTCCAGTACTTCGAGAACCACTACACGAACCCGAAGCTGTTCCTCCAGGACGGCGGCCCGCAGAAGGCCTATGACTTCGCCCGCAAGCAGCGCGACCGCCGCATCGGCATCTCCGGCTCCGGCGAGATCTTCTTCGGCCAATACGGCTACTTCGGCGCCGATCTCTCCAACCGGGTCCAGTTCATCGCCGTGCCCGGCCCCGACGGCCAGTACCGCCTGGCGGCCAGCTGCCGCGCCTTCCGCCGCCAGGTCAACGCCGGCAACTACGACTTCCTGGTCATCAGCCAGTTCACCCAGGACTCGCCCGACTCCCTCTACCGCTACCCGATCCGCGCCTGGATCAAGTCCGATCCGGCGGTCGAGGAGATCATCAGCGAGGAGGACATCACCCCCCAACCCGACTTCGTCTACAAGGTCAAGGGCAAGCTCGACGTCGCCGGGTGCAGGAAGCTGGGCGGCGAGAAGAGCAACTCCTGACCACTTCCTCCAGTCTGCCCGCCGTCGGATCGACACTAGCCCAGCGTGCAGCCGCTGGACCAGCGTCACTCGTGCAGTACCCTCGCGGGCAGTTCGACCGTTCGGCCCCAGGCGAGGAAACGGCTCCCCAGAGCCGAAACTAAGACTTCCGCCCCCGTAGCTCAGCTGGATAGAGCGCCGGCCTTCTAAGCCGGATGTCGCAGGTTCGAGTCCTGCCGGGGGCGCTCCGCGATTTTGCCGCCCTGCGCCGGAATTCTGCTCTGCAGGGTGGTATGACCACTCACGCAGCTCTACGGGATTTCCCAGGTGAACGCGTCGTCAGCCGGGTTCCATTGATCCGCATCGTGAAGACGGCTCCCCCTGGGCAAAGTTGATTCTCCTGCCCTCCGGGAAGCTAGGCTGCGGCGGGGATCTTCCTCTTCGAGAGACGCTTCTGGCGCGAGCCGTCGGGTCCCATCGTCCCGAGCTGAGGATGTACCCATCTGGTCGTTCGCGAGGCTGCTAGTACTGGCTCAGGAAATGCCGCTCCGAACGGCCTCAACCGCGGCCTGAATCCGGTTGTCGAGCTGCAGTTTGGCCAGGATGCTGGCGATGTGGTTCTTAACGGTGTACTCGCTGAGCGATAGCTCGCGGCCGATCTCCTGGTTTCCCTTGCCACTGGCCAGTCGCTTAAAGACCTCCAGCTCGCGCTCGGTAAGGAGCGCCCGGATGGTCCCGCGGCGTCCTCGCTTCGCGCGGTGACCGCGATGTCGCGCTCGCGAACGCGGTCCAAGAGATCACCGGCGATCTGAGGGGAGATCACGCACTCCCCGGCTGCAGATGCCCTTACCGCGCTGACGATCTCCTCGGGAGGCGTGTCCTTGAGTATGTAGCCGCAGGCACCGGCGAGGATCGCCTCTACCACCCCGTAGCGCTCTTGCGCACTGGTGAGCACCAGGATGCGCGAAGCGGGGGCAAGCACCGAGAGCCGCTGGATCGTCTCCACCCCCGAGATCCCGGGCAACAGCAGGTCCATGAGCACCACATCGGGCCGAAGATCATTCACCAACCGCACGCCTTGCTCTCCGCTTTGCGCCTCGCCGGCCACCTTCAGCCCGTCTGCGGTAAGCGACCGGGTAAGTGCATCCCGGATCAGCTGCTGATCGTCCACCACGACGAGCGTGATCGACTCTGATCCCGGGGCCCCGTAGCCTCGCATGGGGACTGTTGGCACACCACGCTCATTTCTCCTGCAGCGTTTGGAACAAACTTAACCCACGCGCCCGGCGCGGGCAACTCGACGCGCCTGCTGGGTCCCCATTCGGGCCATGACCCGGTCCGTTCGGGCCCTCCAGGAAGATCCCGGCGGACCATTTACAAACCCCGCCCCCACGCCTAGGGTCGCTCTACCTAAGGCCGATCTGCCGCTGCCCAGTTTCGCGCGCCCGAAGGATTCCGAATACGGCCCAGGAGGCTGCCGATGTCCGCCCACCCGTCTCGCCCCGCCGCCGCCAAAGCAACCGCCAGGACCGTAATGCTCGCCTCGATCGCAGCCGTGGCCTTCGCCGCGCTCGCGCTCTTGCCCGCGGTCGCCAACGCCTACGTCTACTGGACGAACGGCAACGCGACGGCCACAATGGGCCGCGCCAACCTCGACGGCACGGGCGCCAACCAGAGCTTCATCAGCACCGCCAACATCCCGTTCGGCGTCGCGGTTGACGCCAACTACGCCTACTGGGGGGAACTTCGGCACGGCCAGGATCGGCCGCGCCAACATCGACGGCACGGGCGCCAACCAGAACTTCATCACCAGCGGCCAGCCTCAGGGTGTCGCCGTAGACGCCGCCCACATCTACTGGGCGCTCAACAGCGGGGAGATCGGCCGGGCCAACCTTGACGGCACGGGCGCCAACCTGAGCTTTATTAGCGGCGCCAGCTCCCCGCGCGGCCCCGCCGTTGACGCAAACTACGTCTACTGGGCGAACACCGGCACGAACACGATCGGCCGCGCCAACCTCGACGGCACGGGCGTCAACCAGAGCTTCATCAGCGGCGCCAACCAGCCGTTCGGCGTCGCGGTCAACGCCAGCCACGTCTACTGGGCGAACCTCGGCGCGAACACGATCGGCCGCGCCAACCTTGACGGCACGGGCGCTAACCAGAGCTTCATCAGCGGCGCCAGCTCGCCGTTCGGGCCCGCGGTCGACGCCAGCCACGTCTATTGGCCGAACTTCGGCACCGGCACGATCGGCCGCGCCAACCTCGACGGCACGGGCGCCAACCAGAGCTTCATCAGCGGTGCCAGCCAGCCGCGCGGCGTCGCGGTCGACGCGTTGCCGCTACCCCCAACCGGCCCGACCGGCCCGACCGGCCCGACCGGCCCGACCGGCGAGACCGGCCCGACCGGCCCTGCTGGCCCGACCGGCCCGCAGGGCCCGACCGGCGACACAGGAGCAACCGGCGCGACTGGCGCTACCGGTGATAACGGTGCGACGGGCCCGACCGGCGACACAGGAGCCACCGGCGCGACGGGAGCAACCGGCGCGACCGGTGATAACGGCGCTACCGGCCCCACCGGCCCGCAGGGCCCGACCGGCGATACTGGCGCCACCGGCGCGACGGGCGCTTCCGGTGCGGCCGGAGCGACCGGCAGGCCCGGCCCAACCGGCCCGCAGGGGTTGACCGGCCCAACCGGCCCGCAGGGGCCAACCGGGCCCGCCGGCCCGACCGGCCCGAAGGGGTCGACCGGCCCAACCGGCCCGCAGGGGCCAACCGGGCCCACCGGCCCGAAGGGGTCGACCGGCCCAACCGGCTTGAAGGGGTCGACCGGCCCAACCGGCCCGACCGGCAGCGGCGGCCTCAGCGGCTATGTCACCGTGGTCGGCCCGGAGTCGGCGTTTAACTACTCCCAGCACACAAAGACCGCGAGCGCCGACTGCCCGACCGGAAAGGGGATAGTCGCTGCTGGCTTCAAGACCAGGGTCGAGCACGGGGATGTGGAGGAGATCAACCTGGTCAAGAGCGTTCCGATCGACGCCGACACCTGGTCTGTCACCGCCATCGCGGATGAGGAGTTCGGCGACAAGTGGGCGATTCAGGTCGTGATGCTCTGCGCGAACGGCGTAGGTGCTGGAACTCCAGCGCCCTCACGCCCGCGCCCGTCACCCAGCTGATCAATGACGGGCGAGGAACGGCTGAGCTCGGCTCGCGCCGCCCCTCGCCGCGCAGCATTTGCCCCGTTTCGGCACCTCGCTCTCTGCGCGGCGCCGCACAAAGAGGCGCAGGAGTGCGGGCTCACGGTCTGCTGCAGGAAGGACGCGACTGGCGGGCAAAGTTTGGCGAAACCCACGACTTCTACCGTGACCTCTACTCGAAAGTGCGCTGCCGGGGATCAACGCAGGACTCTGAGGCGGCCGGAGATGATTGCGAGTCCGGTGGCGAGGCCGATGACGGTGCATTCCACCGCGATCATTGCGGCCAGCGCATAGCCTGGAGCGTTGCCGGCCTGCGATCCCGAGGTGAGCCCGATGACCACAGTCCGGTTGCCGTGATCAGCAGGCCGATCCATTGCCTGCGTCCGAGGCGGAAACCGAAGTAGCGCTCGGCGATCACGGCGAGGAAGACCAGCCCGCCCGACAAGACGGCTTGCACGATCGACAGTGGCGCCAGCGCGAGCGCAGCGACGTGAAGTCCCCAGGCACCGGCCGCCACTACCCAGCCCAGCGTGAACCACCTGGAGCGGAAGAGGCCGGCGGCGCTTCGAAGCGGGTGCTCAACGTTCACGGGCGGCGCCAGGACTGCGCCGCGGTGCTTGAACAGAAAGGCGAAGTTTGTCGCGAGCGCGCAAACTAGAGCAAGGGCAAGTCCGACGATCATTCCGTCATTCAC
>CAWIYC010000007.1:0-78619 GCA_963840235.1 uncultured Actinomycetes bacterium | reverse complement strand
GGCCGACCTCGTCGACGCGCCGACGATCAGCTCCACCGATCCCGCGAGCCCTGCCGCCGAGAACAACCCCAAGGTGAAGGGCTCGGTTGGGGCAGGGAATCCGACGCAGATCGAGATCTACACCAACGCGAGCTGCTCCGGTTCTCCCGCATCGACTGGCTCTGTCGCGCAATTCACCGGATCCGGGATCACGGTCGCGCTTCCCGCCGACACGACAACGGCGCTCAGCGCGCGGGCGAAGAACGTCGACAACGACACCTCGGACTGCTCCAATTCAGTCAACTACACCGAGGACTCAACCCCCCCCGAGACGACGATCGACTCCGGTCCCTCCGGAGCGACCAACGACGCGACTCCCACCTTTGCCTTCCACTCCTCTGAGGCCGGCTCCTCGTTCGAGTGCTCGATCGATACCGGCAGCCCGAACTTCGGCCCCTGCTCGGGCCCCGGTGGCACCCACACCCCCTCGGGCCCGCTCTCCGAGGGCCCCCACACCTTCCGCGTCCGGGCGACGGACCCCGCCAGCAACACCGATCCCAGCCCCGACACGGGCAGCTTCAGCGTCGACACCCAGGCCCCCAGCGCACCGAACCTGACCGGCACATCCCCCGCCTCGCCCGCGAACGAGAACAACCCCAAGCTCCAGGGCAGTGCTGAGGCCGGCTCGACGATTCGAATCTACACCACCGCCGATTGTTCGGGCGGTCCCGTTGCAACTGGCACCGCAGCCGAGCTGGCCGGCCCCGGAATCACGGTTTCGGTCGCCGACAACACGAGCACCGCCTTCCGTGCCAGCGCGACGGATGCGGCTGGCAACACCTCGCCCTGCTCTGCGCAGCTCAGCTACACCGAGCAGTCCGTCCAGAACGGCAAGATCGTCTTCTCCAGCTATCGCGACGGCAACGACGAGATCTACTCGATGAACGCCGACGGCTCCGCCCAGACGAGGCTGACGAACAACGCCGCCTCGGATTACGACCCGGCCTTCTCGCCCGACGCCGGAGAAGATCGCCTTCACCTCCAGGCGCGACGGCAACGACGAGATCTACGTCGATGAACGCCGACGGCAGCGCCCAGACCAGGCTGACGACCAACCGCCGCCTACGACCTTCCCCGATCTTCTCCCCGAACGGGCAGAAGATCGCCTTCACCTCGACCCGCGACGGCAATTCCGAGATCTACGCCGATGAACGCCGACGGCTCCTCCCAGGCCAGGCTGACGACTAACGCGCGCCTTCGACGGTTGGCCGTCCTTCTCGCCCGACTCCCAGAAGATCGTCTTCACCAGTCTTCGCGACGGCGGCTCAACTTCGAGATCTACTCGATGAACGCCGACGGCTCCGCCCAGACGCGGCTGACGAACAACCCCGCATACGACCTCCTCGCCACCTTCTCCCCGAACGGGCAGAAGATCGCCTTCGCCTCGACCCGCGACGGCAACCTCGAGATCTACACGATCAACGCCGACGGCTCCGCGCCGACGAGGCTGACCAACAACGCAGCCGCCGACGCCTGGCCGGCCTTCTCCCCCGACGGACAGAAGATCGCCTTTGCCTCGACCCGCGACGGCAACGACGAGATCTACACGATCAACGCCGACGGCTCCTCACCCGCTCGCCTCACCAACAACTCAGCCTCAGGACACCTATCCGGACTGGGGGGTGGCGGTCATCGAGGCTCAACCCCCCCCCGAGACCACGATCGACTCCGGTCCCTCCGGCAGCGACCAACGACGCGACTCCCACCTTTGGCAGCTTCCGCTCCTCTGACGGCCGGCTCCCGTTCGACGTGCTCGCATCGATACCGGCAGCCCGAACTTCGGCCCCGGCTCGGGCCCCGGTGGCACCCACACCCCCTCGGGCCCGCTCTCGAGGGCCCCTACACCTTCCGCGTCTCGGGCCGACGCGACCCCGCCAGCAATCACCGATCCCAGTCCCGACACGGGCAGCTTCAGCGTCGACACCCAGGCCCCCAGCGCACCGTAACCTGACCGGCACATCCCCCGCCTCGCCCTCGGCGAACGAGAACAACCCCAAGCTCCAGGGCAGTGCTGAGGCCGGCTCGACGATTCGGCCATCTACACCACCGCCGATTGCTCCGGGCGGTCCCGTTGCAACTGGCACCGCAGCCGAGCTCCGGCCGGAGCCCCGGAATCATGGTTTCGGTCGCCGACACACCACGACGCACCGCCTTCCGTGCCCAGCGAGACGGACGCGGCTGGCAATACCTCGCCCTGCTCTGCGTCGCTCAGACTACACCGAGCAGTCCGTCCAGAACGGCAAGATCGTCCCCTCCAGCCATCGCGACGGCAACGACGAGATCTACTCGATGAACGCCGACGGCTCCGCCCAGACGAGGCTGACGAACAACGCCGCCTCCGGATTACGACCCGGCCTTCTCGCCGGACGCCGGAAAGATCGCCTTCACCTCCAGGCGCGACGGCAACGACGAGATCTATGTGATGAACAGCCGACGGCAGCGGCGTGACCAGGCTGACGACGAACCCGGCCGAGACGACGCCTCCCCGGCTTCTCCCCGAACGGGCAGAAGATCGCCTTCAACTCGACCCGCGACGGCAATTCTGAGATCTACGCCATGAACGCCGACGGCTCCTCCCAGGCCGAGGCTGACGACTAACGGCGCCTTCGACGGTTGGCCGTCCTTCTCGCCCGACTCCCAGAAGATCGTCTTCACCAGTCTTCGCGACGGCGGCAGTCAACTTCGAGATCTACTCGATGAACGCCGACGGCTCCGCCCAGACGAGGCTGACGAACAACGCCGCATACGACCTCCTCGCCACCTTCTCCCCGAACGAGCAGAAGATCGCCTTCGCCTCGACCCGCGACGGCAACCTCGAGATCTACACGATCAACGCCGACGGCTCCGCGCCGACGAGGCTGACCAACAATGCAGGCTGCCGACGACCTGGCCGGCCTTCTCCCCGAGACGGGCAGAAGATCGCCTTTGCCTCGACCCGCGACGGCAACGACGAGATCTACACGACCAACGCCGACGGCTCCTCACCCGCTCGCCTCACCAACAACTCAGCTCAGGACACCTTTCCGGATTGGGGGGTGGCGGTTCCCTAGCAGGTGTTTCCGGCTCCCAGGCCGGGGTGCGCTCAGGTCTAGTTCAGCGGTTGAAGGCGACGGACTCAGGACTCAGCAGCGGCGGCCGCGCGGGCCGGAGCAGGCGTGGCTGGTGAGGCGCTCCAGCACGCCGAGGAAGCGCTTGCGCTCGGCCGCGCTCAGCGGGGAGAGGAGGTCGGCCTCGGCCTCGGCGGTGGCCCGCTTGGCGCTCTCCAGCCGCCCGTGGCCGGCGTCGGTGAGGCCGACCAGGTGGCGCCGGCGGTCGGCGGCGTCGCGGGCGCGGACGACGAGGCCATCCTGCTCAAGAGCGTCGAGAAGCCCGACGAGGTTGCTGGGGTCGATCCGCAGCGCCGCCCCCAGCTCCTGCTGGGAGATCGGGCCGGCGCGGTCGAGGTGGTCGAGGACTCCGAACTCGTGCGTGCGCATCTCCAGCTCGGCCAGCGCCCGGCCCATGCGGTAGCCCGTCATCCGCGCCAGGCGAATGATCAGTCAGCGCACTGCCGCCGGCGGCGGACGCCGCCGAGATGACTGCGAGCCTTGGCGCGAACGGAGGTTGCGGGGTTCACGGTCAAGAGAGGTTATCCCGATATTCGTGGGCAGACAAACAATGGGTCAATACCATTATTATTCGCTATAGTGATCTCACGATCCCACGATGAAAGAGACTCCTGTGGAAACCCTGCTGCTCGTACCCCTCGACGACGCACTGATCTTCCCCGGCATGACCGCGACCCTTGCTCTCGACGTCGGTGACGAGGAGCGGGTGCTGCTGGTCCCGCGGACCGACGGCGAGTTCGCCTCGGTCGGCGTCGTCGCCGAGGTGCTGGAGCGGATGCGCGTTCCCGGGGGCGGCCGGGCGGTGACCGTCCAGGGCCTCTACCGCGGCACGCCCGACAACGCCCGCACCGACGGCGCCGGCGATCTGCGGGTCGAGGTCACCGCGCATCCCGACGGCGACCCCGAGGACGAGCGGATCGAGGAGCTTCAACGCGAGTACCGGGCCGTGGTCGAGGAGATCCTCGAGCTGCGCGGCGCTGATGACCGGATCCGGGCTTTCCTGCGCTCGATCTCAGAGCCCGGCGAGCTTGCCGACACCTCCGCCTACTCGCCCGACCTGAGCCAGGCCGACAAGATCAGCCTGCTGGAGACGCTTGACGTCACCGAGCGCCTGGAGAAGGCGTTGGCGCTGCAACGCGAGCGCCTGGCCGAGCTCCAGGTCCGCGCCCGTATCCGCGAGGACGTCCAGTCCGGGGCCGAGCAGCAGCAGCGCGAGTACTTCCTGCGCAAGCAGATGGAGTCGATCCGCAAGGAGCTGGGCGAGGACGATGCCTCGGTCGCCGACGAGTACAGGACCAAGATCGAGGAGGCCGGGATGCCCGAGGCCGTGCGTGAGCAGGCCTCCAAGGAGCTCTCCCGACTCGAGCGGATGGGCGACGCCACCGGCGAGTCCTCGATGATCCGCACCTACCTCGACTGGCTGATCGCGGTGCCCTGGTCCGGGCGCTCCGAGGAGCGCCTCGATCCGGCCGGCGCCCGTGAGGTGCTCGATGCCGATCATGCCGGCCTCGAGGACGTCAAGGACCGGATCACCGAGTACATCGCGGTGCGCAAGCTGCGGCTCGAGCGCGGCGCCGCCGAGGACTCCAAGGGCGCCGGCGCGATCCTCACCCTGATCGGCCCCCCGGGCACCGGCAAGACATCGATCGGCGAGTCGATCGCCCGTGCGACCGGGCGCGAGTTCGTGCGGATGTCGCTCGGCGGCGTCCGCGACGAGGCCGAGATCCGCGGCCACCGCCGCACCTACATCGGCGCCCTGCCGGGGCGCCTGGTCCGGGCGTTGCGCGACGCCGGGACGATGAACCCGGTGATCCTCCTCGACGAGGTGGACAAGGTCGGCGCCGACTGGCGCGGGGATCCCAGCGCGGCCCTGCTTGAGGTCCTCGACCCGGCCCAGAACCACAGCTTCCGCGACCACTACCTCGACGTCGAGCTCGACCTCTCAGGCGTGCTGTTCATCGCCACCGCGAACGTCGCCGAGACCATCCCCGGCCCGCTGCTGGACCGGATGGAAGTGGTCTCCTTCGACGGCTACACGACCGAGGAGAAGGTCGCGATTGCCCGCGGCTACCTGCTGCCGCGACAGCTCGAGCGAAACGGCCTGCGCGCCGGGGAGGTCGAGGTTCCCGACGAGGTCCTGAGGGCAATCGTCACCGAGTACACCCGCGAGGCGGGGGTCCGCAACCTCGAGCGCGAGCTGGGCAAGCTGCTGCGAAAGAGCGCCACGCGGATCGCCTCGGGTCAATCCGAGGCGCCGCTTTCCGTCGATCTCGACACGGTGCGCTCAGACCTCGGCCGCCAGCGCTTCTTCCAGGAGTCGGTCGAGCGGACCGCGGTTCCGGGTGTCGCCACCGGCCTCTCGGTCACAGGCGCGGGCGGAGACGTCCTCTTCGTCGAGGCCACCTCGATGCCCGGCAAGGAGGGGTTCGTCCTCACCGGCCAGCTCGGCGAGGTGATGAAGGAGTCGGCGCGGATCGCGCTCTCCTACGTCCGCGGCCACGCCGCCGACCTCGGCATCGGCGAGCACGCCTTCGAGGATCGCGAGTTCCACCTCCACGTCCCGGCCGGGGCGATCCCCAAGGACGGTCCAAGCGCCGGAATCACGATGACCACCGCGATCGCCTCG
This sequence comes from uncultured Actinomycetes bacterium, assembly GCA_963840235.1. Classification (GTDB taxonomy): domain Bacteria; phylum Actinomycetota; class Thermoleophilia; order Solirubrobacterales; family 70-9; genus JBBRHQ01. The sequence continues at coordinate 72,847 of CAWIYC010000007.1, read as the reverse complement.
CTGATCAGCGGGCGCCCGGTCAAGCACAGCGTCGGCATGACCGGTGAGCTGACCCTGCAGGGAAGGGTGCTGCCGATCGGCGGGCTTAAGCAGAAGGTGCTGGCCGCCCACGCAGCCGGCCTCACCGACGTGGTCATCCCGGAGCGCAACCGCGGCGACCTCGACGACGTCCCGGAGGAGGTGCGCGAGCAGATGCGCTTCCACCCGGTGATGACAATCGACGAGGTTCTAGAGCTGGCGCTCGAGCCTGCGCCGGTGACGCGGGCGGCCCAGGCGGCGTAGGCCGGCCTGGGACAAAGGAGCCGAAATGGCGATTCCGTCAGCTCGAAGCTGACGGCGAGCGGTCGCGCCGGGGGAGCGACCGAGGAGTCCTTCGCCGAGGCGGCCCTCCCGCCGAGAGCACCTGCCCGGTCTCCAACGCGCTTCGAAACAACATCGAGCTCGAGATCGAGACCTCCCTCGCCGTTTTGGTCGGGCCCCATACCATCAGCGGGACCTTGATGCCGCGGGCGCGGGCGCCGGCGGCTCCACCGGGAGCGGAGCGTCAGCGCCGCGGCCCCCTCAAGGCAGGCTCTCGATTGTCTTCGAAGTCGCTCCCTTACAGGTGTTGCCCTGTCGCTTGACCGGTTTCACGACCGCCTTGAAGCGATAGCCGAGGTCGACATAGAGGGCGGTCTCATAGCGCCCATTGGAGTTGGTCTTGTCGCTGTCCCAGTCGTGGAACCCCGGGATGCCGATGATCTGCCGCTTGATCGTCACCCGGCGGTTTCCCCGGCATTTCGGCTTCGGCGATCCCAGCTTGCCGCTGATCGCGTGGTCGTCGGCGTCAAAGCTGATCGTCAGCGACGACGTGATCGGCTTCGCGCTAGCCGGCAGCGCGAGCAGGCCCAGGACAGCCGCCGACGCCACCAGGACAGCCAACATCGACTTCATGACGTGCTCCTCCCTTTGCTCCCCTTTGCTGGAGCAAACCTACCAACAGCAACGCCGGGAGATCGCGGCAGGTGCCGCGCCCGCACACGAGTCGGCATAGGATGACGGCCGTGCCGGGAGAGACAACCGCCGCCCGTACAGCGGGTCGCCAGGCGGGCTTCCGCAGCCTCGACGAGGAGACCCGCGCCGATAGCCTGCCGCTGCAGGGCCAGGTTCCCGATTGGCTCGCCGGGACCCTCGTTCGCGTCACCCCGGCGATGCTAGACGTCGGCGGTGAGCCCCTTCGCCACTGGTTCGACGGGATCGCGATGCTGAACGCCTTCACCTTCTCCGACGGCCAGGTCGGCTACGGCAGCCGCTTCCTGGAGACCGATGCCTACCGCGACGCGCGGGCGGGCGAGTTCAACGCCGCCGGCTTCGCCCAGGATCCCTGTCGCTCGCTGTTCAAGCGGGTGACCGCGATGTTCTCGCCGACGCTGAACGACAACACCAACGTCAACCTGGTGAGGCTGGGCCACCGCTACCTGGCGATGACCGAACTGCCGCTGCCGGTCGAGTTCGATCCGCGGACCCTGGAGACCAACGGTCTGCTGCGCTGGAAGGACCACCTCGGCGGGCCGGTCAGCACCGCCCACCCCCACCACGATCCCCCCACCGACGGGCTGATCAACTACGTGACCAGGATGGGTGCGCGCACCTCCTACCGGGTCTACTCGGCGCTGCCGGGTTCGAGGTCCCGCCGCCGGATCGCCTCACTGCCGGTGAAGGAACCCGGCTACATGCACAGCTTCAGCCTGACCGAGCGTCACATCGTCCTCACCGAGTACCCCTTCCTCGCCGACCCGAAGAGCTTCATCCTCGATGGGGGTGGCTTCATCGATCACTTCCGCTGGAAGCCGGAGCGCGGCACGCGCTTCATCGTCTTCGACCGCGCCAATGGCAATCTCCGCGGCATCTACGAGGGCGAGCCGTTCTTCTCCTTCCACCACATCAACGCCTTCGAGGAGGGCGATGAGATCGTCGTTGACCTCTCCGGCTTTGACGACCCGTCGTTGATCGGGTTGCTGGAGGTCGAGCACCTGCGCGGCCCCGACCCGGTGGCGGCGATGGGCGAGTACCGGCGCTACCGGGTGCCGCTGGACGGCGGCGACGTCAGCGGCGAGCGTCTGATCGAGCCCAGCATAGACCTGCCGCGGACCCACTACGGCCGCGTCAACGGCAGGCCCTACCGCTACGCCTGGGGCGTCGGGGAGCGCTCTGATCGCAGCCAGTGGCTCGACCAACTTGTCAAGGCCGATACCCACCGCGGCGAGGCATTGACCTGGTCGCAGGAGGACTGCTACCCGGGGGAGCCGGTGTTCATCCCCCGCCCTGAACGAGGGGGCGAGGATGCCGGCGTCGTCCTCTCGGTCGTCCTCGACTCGCGCCGTGAGGCCTCGTTCCTGCTGATCCTCGACGCCGCAAGCTTCGAGGAGATCGCGCGGGCGGAGGCGCCGCAGATGATCCCCTTCGGCTTCCACGGCGACTTCTTCTAAGGGCCGGCGCCGGCCTCTGCTGCCAGGTATGGCTCGAGGCCGGCGCGGATCGCGTCTGGGATCGCGACCTTCTCGCCCGAGTCGGTCCCGATGAAGACGTGTCGCAGCTCGCCCTCGCTGCGTAGGTCGCCCTCCTCGCTGATGGTCAGATGCGAGGACATCCCGGTGGTGCCGAGCCTCGTCACCTCGACCGTGACGTCCACCTCGGAATCGAAGCGGACGGGCGAGAGGTAGCGGATCGCGGCCTCGGCGACGACGACGTCGACGCCACCCTCGGTCATCTCGTCGTAGGACTCCGTGGCCTCACGCCATAGCTCGGTGATGGCGACGTCGAAGTACTCGAGGTGGTTTGCGTAGAAGAGGACGTTCTGCGGGTCGCAGTCGGAGAAGCGGACCCGGATCCGGTGGCTGAACTTCTTCGGCACGGGCGGCGAGTCTAGATTCACTGGCCGATGAAGGCTGGCTCGCAGAGAGGTGCGGCATACCCGGTCGTGCTGGTGATCGGCGCGATCGTCACCGTGCAGTGCGGCGCGGCGCTGGCGACGACCCTGTTCGATCAGCTGGGGCCGGCCGGGGCCGTGCTCCTGCGCTCGCTCTTCGCCGCCGTGGTTTTGGTGGCGATCTGGCGGCCCTCGCTGCGGGGTCACTCGCACGAGGCGTTGCGAGCCACCGCCCTCTTCGGGATCTCCCTGGCGGGAATGAACCTCTGCTTCTACGAGGCTCTGGATCGGCTGCCGCTGGGGATCGCCGTGACCCTCGAGTTCGTCGGCCCTCTCGGCGTCGCCGTCATCAGCACCCGCAGGGCGATCGACGTCCTCTGGGCCGTCCTCGCGGCGGCCGGCATCGTGCTCCTCTCCGGCGGCATCAGCGGTCCCGGAATCGACGGCCTCGGGGCCGCCCTGGCGCTCGTTGCCGGGTGCTTCTGGGGCGCCTACATCCTTATCGGTGGCGCCCTGGGAAGGATCTTCGAGGGCGGCACCGGCCTGGCCCTGGCAATGGCGATCTCGGCGCTTCTCGTCGCTGCCCCCGGCATCGTCGACGGAGGGGCAGACCTCCTCGACCCCCGCCTGCTCGCGCTCGGGGCCGCGGTCGCAATCCTCAGCTCGGTGATCCCTTACTCGTTCGAGTTCGAGGCCCTGCGCCGCCTCCCGGCCGGCGTCTTCGGCGTCCTGATGAGCCTCGAGCCCGCGGTGGCCGCGCTGATCGGCGTCATCGCCCTCGGCCAGGATCTGGCGCCGCGCGAGATCGTTTCGATCGGCCTCGTCGTCGCCGCCAGCGCCGGGGCCTTGCGCACGAGCACCGGGCCGCCGCCGATTGAGCCCTGAACGCACCGATGCGAGCCGCAACACCCGCTCCCACCCGGTCGCGGAAGGATCGCCGCACCGATGGGAGCCCTAACCCTTCAGCCGACACTCGATTGCCGCGGCAACCTCTGCGGACCCCCGCCCACGACCGCTACATTTGACCCGGCGCGGTGGGCGTAGCTCAGCTGGTAGAGCTCCTGGTTGTGGTCCAGGCGGTCGCGGGTTCGAGTCCCGTCGCTCACCTTCAGAAGAAATGGCTCTGCGGAGCCGATCTCAAAGGGGAGCCGAGCCCAGGCTGCCGAGACCTTGGTTCCAATCTGATTCCAATCTCCTCCAATCTCTCCCGTGGGCAGGCACTGCGGTAGGCCATGGAAAAGCCTCGGCTGGATCTTTCGAGGACTTGGGAAGAGGCGGTCGCCGGTTAAGAACCAGCCGCCCCGACTCATTCAGTCTCCCCGTCAGAGTGCGACAAACAGCGACACGCCGGGGAAAACGCCGCCTCTGGCGCGGATCCGCATCACGGCAGCTCACTCCTGAGAAAGCCCGGCCCGTGGACAATCGGTACCAGGTCGGTAGCAAGCGGGGTGGTAGCTGGGGGCGAATCGGCAGCAGCGACATTGCAGCGCGTCGCGTGAGCATCTTCCGACGGAGAAGCGCCCCGCCGCCGGGTGGTGGTCTTTCGGATAGGGTCGCCACGCGACCAACAAACGAAGGGAGAAGCATGCTTTTCGTGACGACGTACAAGATCAAGCCGTACATCAGCACCGGGGAGACCAAGCAGCTGTTGGAGGTCTTCGCCAAGGAGGGTGCCGGACCCGGCACAACGGCGCACTACGTGGCTGCCGATGGCAGCCACGGCGTGGTGATCTCTGATACCGATGATGTCGCGGGGGTGTACCGGAACCTGCAGAACTACACGCAGTGGGTCGAGTACGACAGCAAGGTGATGCTGACGGTCGAGGAGGCCGTGCCGCTCATCATGGAGGCGCTTGGTTGATGTAGGCACGTTCGGCGGCCCAGGGGTCACAAAATGGCCTCAGCTTCCGCCAGGCTGTTGATGTAGGTCCACCCGAGGCCGGGCGAGATCCCGGCCTCGGGGCTTGGCCGTTTTGGGCTTCTCCGGGAACGCCCAGAGCCGCGACTGGGAAGACTTGAGCCCCGTCCCGCCCTGACGGTTCGTTGCCTCCGGGGGCAGGTGCGGCGGGTGACGCGCTACTCAGACTGCCCGGCGGCTTTGAGGGCTTCCTCGCGGGAGACGAAGACCTCGGAGCGGCCTATCTTCCCCTCCCGAACGGTGACGATCGTCGTGATGGCCTCTTCGACCGGCACACCGCCGAGCTTGCTGATGCCAGTGAACGTGCAGTCGACCAGGACTCGATCTCGGTCAATGCCCCGCACTTGCTCGAGCTTGCCCTCCCACCGCTCCCAGGTCTCGTCGATGCTGGCCCGCCAGTCGCGGTAGCCCTGCCCTCCCTCGGCCACCCCGCCCTCGAGCTGGTCGACCATCGACACCAACTCATGATCCGGGTGATAGAGGACCCTGATGATGTCCCAGTCGGGCTTCGGCTGGCGAAGCACGGCTTCAAAGGCCCGACGCACGATCTCCACGTTCTCCTGCGACATCGCATGCGCAGTATCGCCCCTTGGGACGCCTCGCCAAGAAAGGGCCGGACGGGGGGGTCAGACTCCAGCGAACGACGCGGGCTGTCAGGCTGGCCTCGGTTGCGGTCGGCGGCCAGCAGCGAGGCGCGACAGGCGACCGCCAGGGGAACCGCGCGCAAAGCCCTGCCCAGGGTCAAGTCCATACTGACGCGCTGAATGCCCAGTGCTTGGCGGCAGATCGCATAGGCTTGGTGAACCAGGCGCGAATGGAGGTCACCCATGGAATCGAAGGGCATCGACTCCGTTGAGTTCCGGGGCGCTCAGCGGAAGCACTGGCAAAGCGCCGCAACCGGTTGGCGCAAGTGGTCGGAGTTGATCGACGAATCTGCTGGTGAAGTAAGCGAGCGACTGGTGGAGATGGCAGGGATCGGGCCAGGGAGCCGGGTGCTTGACGTCGCTGCCGGCTATGGTGAGCCGTCGCTGACTGCAGCCCGTGCAGCGGGTCCCGAGGGCAGCGTGGTGGCCACCGACATCGCGTCTGAGATGATCGCCTACGGCACGGAGCGCGCCGCAGCGGAGGGGCTGGGCAACATCGAGTTCGTTGAATCGGACGCTGCGTCCTTGGACTTCCCGGGGGATAGCTTCGATGCCGCGCTCTCCCGTTGGGGCATCATTTTCGAGCCCGACGCAGAGGCCGCCGCTACCCGCATCCGGAGCTTCCTGACTTCCGGTGCGCGAATCGCGATTAGCTCGTGGGGGCCTCCGGATCAGGTGCCGTTCCTGGCGATTCCAATGCGGACAGCGATGGAGCGCCTCCAGGTTCCGCCGCCACCACCCGGGACGCCCGGACCTCTCTCGCGCCCCACCGCGGAAGCGCTCGGAGGCTTGCTGGAGGGGGGCGGCTTCTCCGAGGTGGAGGTCGAGGAGACCGAGGTCACCTTCGAATGGCAATCCCCTGAGCAGTTCACCACTTTCGTCAAGGAAATCGCCCCGCCGATCACAGCGCTCATCGAGCCGCACCCACCTGACGTGCAGGAGGAGACCTGGTCGGCGATAACCGCGGCCACCCGGCGGGAAGTCGGGGACGAAGGTGCCGTGAGGTTCTCGAATCTGGTGCTTATGGCCGCCGGTCGCGCCTAGTCAATCGCTGAAGCCGAACGGGGACGACTACTTCGCTCCCAGCCGGAATGAACTCCAGCGGCTCGATGCGCCCCGACTCTCAGACCTCTCGCAGTCGGGCTACGAACTCCTTGATGCCGTCGTAGCCGTGAAACACACCTGGATCGAAGGTCCGTGTCGACGCACCCCACTCGATCTCAGGATCGAGCAGTTCGCGAGCTTCGAGGTGCCCGCGGCAGGACCCGCACGCGAAAGCGGAAGCGTCGATCGCGACTACGCCGCATCGGCCACGCGCCGGGCGACCCACACCTCCTCGGAGGGCCAGCGCCGCGCCCAGCCGCGATGCACGTAGTGGCGCAGCTCGTCCTCTTGCCCCTCGGGCGCGCGCAACTCGTGCAACGCCTCCACGGCGAAGCCGGTCTCGACCAGCAGGCTGAACATGTCCGCGTGCGAGAGATGGAACTCAGGCGCCCCCTGGTCCTCGAACTCGATCCGGTGGAGTCCGAACTGCGCTCGAAGGAGCGCCTCCCCGACGGGCACGTCGGCCGTCGGTGCGCAGAGCATGGCGAGAACGGAGTTGCACAGGAAGACCAGCCGACCACCGGGGCGCAGGAGTCGGCGGGCCTCGGGTATCCAGACGTAGGGATCGCACCAGATTGCCGCCCCGTACTCCGAGAAGACGAGATCGAAAGACTCGTCCTGGAGGGGGACGTCTTCGGCGCTCGCGTGCAGCAGCGGGAACTCGACACCGTGCTCGATCTGCAGCGCTCGGGCCGTCTCGAGCTGCGCCTCGGAGACGTCGAGCCCCACGGGGCGCGCCCCATTCGCTTCAGCCACGCGCACCAGTACCCCGTCCCGCAGCCAAGGTCAGCGACGTCGAGGCCCCGGACACCCGGAAGGATCCCCACCTCGCTCTCCGGAACGTGCCACATACCCCAGTGGGGCGCCTCGCTGGCCCAGTTCGCGCGGCCCGCGGCGACCCAGTTCGGGGCGTCCGCGTTCCACATCTCGCGCGTCCGCACCGCATGCTCGCTTAGCCTGAGTTCCTCGGCCACGGAGCGAACATACCGCCGCTCCGGCCTCACCATCAACCGCTGCGCTCCGCCGTGCACGCCTACCTCAGCGCTTGAGCCGCGCACGCGGCAGCCCCCTGGCCGATCACCTCGACCGGCAGCCATGAGGCAAGCGGGAGGGCGTTACTCCGACAGCCCCGCGGCTTCGAGGGCCTCGGACCGCTCCTGGTAGAGGCGGATGCGCCTGATGAGGCCGTCGCGAATCGTCCAGACCCAAGTCCCTCGTGCTTCGACGGAGACGCCGTCGCGACCCGTGAGGCGGTTGGCGAACGGTGTCACGATGTGCTCCCCCGTTGCGATGAACTCATCGAATCCAAGTTGGACCGACTCCCAGTGGTCTTCTAGATCTCGCCATGGCGGCGAACCTGATCCAGGTCGAGCTGCCACGGTCGAGACCAATCGCTCGCGTCTGGTCGAGTACGAAGTCGGGAGCCGCGTTCCTCAGGGCAGCGTCCACATCTCCCCGGTTGAGTGCCTCGATGACGTTGCGCGCTATCTCGACGTTCTCGTTCTCCTCCGACATCGGCTACTCCGATAGCCCGGCGGTTTCGAGGGCTTCTCGCCAGGTGAGGAAATTGCGGGTCTCCCCGATCATGCCGTCACGGAAATCGGAGTAGACGACCCCGAGCGGCTGTCGGATAGGGACGCCCGAGCCCTTGATCCGCCCGACGGTCTCCCCGAGGACCAAAACGCCATCTTCGACCTCGCGGAACTCGTGGTTCTGAAATTCGAACTCGTCGAAATTGTCGGTCCACACGGAGATAAGGACGCGTAGCCCGTCGTGGCCTCGATACTCGGATTCCTCGACCCACTCGGGAAATGGATATGCGACCACATCGGGAGCGAAGAAGGCCAGGGCCGCCTCGATTCCGCCAGCAGCGAAAGCCTCATAGCACCGCTTCGCAATCTCCACGTTCTCCTGCGACATCGCCGACTCCTCAAGCCCTGCGGCTTCGAGGGCCTGCGCCCGGTCCATGTAGGCACGGACCCGAACAATCTTCCCGTTGCGGATTGTGCTGACGCTTCCCGTATCGGTCTCGACCACGGCGCCGCTTGCCCGGCCCTTGGCAACCTCATGGTGGAAGACGACAACCTCGTCCGCACCGGCATCTATGTACCTATCCACCCGCATCTCCATGCGCTCCCAATTTTCGAAGTACTCGACGAAAGCCTGCACGACCTCCTCCCGGCCCTTGGCGACGCGGCCCTCGTCGATGCCTCCCACCGTCGCGTGCCATTCGATCTCGGGGTCGAGCGCATCGAGGGCGGTCTGGACGTCTCCGGCCAGGAACGCCTCCTGCGACCTGCGAACAATCTCGACGTTCTCCTGCGACATCGCCTGCGCAGTATCGCCCGTCGGGGATGCCTTGCCAACAAGCGGCGTACGGGAGGATCCGACCTCCGCCAGCTGATCGGCGGCGGAGCGGGGGAGGCAGCCCTTCGACCTGACCGGCCTCAGGCGTCCTGACAGCCCTCCTGTGGCCTGCTGCTGGCACTCCTCAACGGCCGTCTCTTTGCGGGCTGGCCGGGCGCGCTCGCCCTGCGCGGGGTGGCCCGCTGCGGCACGACTCGTGCGAAACACCCTGCGGGGAGCGTCGGCGCGCGACCCCAGCTACTACCTGGGCTACTAACGTGACGGCTTGGGTCCCCGGCGGTTTCGACCCCCGGGTACCCCCTGAGCGCACCGATGGGACCTGCGCGCCAACAGACCTTCGATCGGCGCCCATTTGCGTTCTTCGAGCTTGTTTGGCGCCGACAGTGGCTGCTCGGGCGGCAAACGCCCAAGGCCGCGAAGCATTCGCCCTGGTGGCGGGGGCTGATCGGAGCGATACTGCGCAGGCGATGTCGCAGGAGAACGTGGAATTGGTGCGGGAGATGTTCGCCGCCTGGAAGAGGGACGACATCCAATGGTTCCTGGATCGGTCGGACCTGGATGTCGTGATCCTCCAGCCGCCCGAGGTTCCTGACGCCAAGAGCTACCACGGCCACCAGGGCGTGATCGAAGCCCTCCGTGACTGGCCCAACCAGTGGGATGAGTTCGAGGTGGAGCTGATCGATGTCATCGAGGTAGACGAGCACCGCACCATCTCGGTGAGTCGCCATCGAATGGCGGCGAGGGATATGGAGATTGAGCAGGAGGTCGCCTACTTGCACTTCGCGAACACGGACGGGATCGCCGCGCGGCTGGAGATGTTCTTTTCGCGGGAAGCTGCCCTCGAAGCCGCCGGGCTGTCGGAGTAGGACCCGCGTTCGCCTCCTGGTGCTCGGCCGGGTTTATCGGCGAGGCGTTCCTCGATCGGGCGCTGGGTTTGGGCCTCGGCCTCAGCTTCGTCCACGGGCATGCAGAGCTTCCGTGGCGTCGGCGACCTTCCCGTGGTAGCAGCCGAGGTAACTCAATGAGCAAATCTCAGCCGATCTGAGAGCACCTCAGCGAAGGTGTCCGCGCCTGAGCGACTCCACCTGACCGCGAGGGCTGCGGTTGTCGTCCAGGCGGTCGCGGGTTCGAGTCCCGTCGCTCACCTTCCTGTTGGTTGCTTGATCCCGGCGAGGCCCTGCTTGCATTGGGGAGCAGAAGCGTGTGGACTCAGTCAGGGTCAGACCTGAAGCGAAGGGGCGAGCGCAACCTGCGCCTCGGGGGTCACCCGGCCTCTGATCTGATCGCCCGGCCACAGAGACCACTGAACGAGGGAGAAGCATGGATGCTCAATGGAATGATGGGCGCCGATTCGAGGGAAGGGTAGCGGTGGTAACCGGGGGTGGAGGAACGCTTGGTGGAGCTGTCGCCAGAGGCTTCGGTTCGGAGGGCGCATCGGTGGCGATCGGCTATCGGTCGTCAGATGCCAAGGCCGGGGAGGTTGTGGCGGACCTGGAGGGCGGTGGCGGGCAGGCTCACTCCGGCCACCTCGACGTCACGGATCAGGACTCGGTAGACGCATTCGTCGCCGACGTCGTGGAGCGCTACGGTCGGTTGGACGTCCTCGTCAACGCCGCCGGCCGCCTCGACGAGGCGGATACGGTGAGATTCAGCGAGCTGGACACAGCCGCGGCGAGCGCTCTTCTTCAGGTTGATGTGATCGGAGCCATGCGGATGTGTCACGCGGTGAGGCCGATGATGCTCGAAGGCGGCGGTGGTGCGATCGTCAACTTCTCGAGCACCTACGGGAACGGGATAAACCCCGATAACGCGATCAACTTCGTTCCCGTCACCTATTCCACCGCGAAGGGAGCGATCCGCGGCTTCACCACCACGCTCGCCAGGGACCTAGCCCCGGAGATCCGCGTGAACGCGCTTGCCCCCGGGCCAATCTCAGGCGATTGGGAGACTGAGTGGGGGGTCTCGCCCGAGCACATCGACGAGGCGATCGCGATGAACCCGTTGAAGCGTTTCGGCAAGCCGGAGGAGATCGCCGAGACCGTCCTGTTCTTAGCTTCGGACGGGGCCGGGTACATCACTGGTCAGGTAATCCCCGTGGATGGCGGCTGGGTGGTGGCCGGATAGAGCGTGTGCTGCTCCCCATGGCCACTAGGAGTCGCTGGCAACAAGCCCTCGAAGCCGCCGAGCTGCCCCACTGCGGTCGAAGGACTCGGTGAGTGGGGACCTTCCGGTTGCTTGCTTGGCCCTGGCATGGGTTTGATGGCGGCGCCAGCCGCGGGGCTGCTCCTCCTGCCTGACGGCTGCATACCGTTCGTCTCCGCCATCGGGGGAGTGTTCCATCGGGGCCACACCCTACTCCGTGCTCGCCAACCCTACTCGGCCCAGAAACCCCTGAGTCGCAAGATCGTCCGAACGGCCGTTTGGTTCGAAAACCGTCCCATTAGGGACTTCAGCGACAGTGCCGCTAGCGCGGGGTTTTCGTCCTGGCGGGAGCTTCGGCGCTCCGGCCCCAGCCATCCGCCGGGCTAGGCTCCGGGAAAGACCACCGGAGCGGCGCCCAGCTCGACCAGGGCCGACTGAAGCGTCCGCCGCCCGCGATGGTGAAGGCCGTGGACCGAGCTCTCGGTCTTGCCGAGGGTGTCGGCGATCTCGATCGGCGAGAGGCCGACGATGTGGCGCAGGATTAGCACTTCCCGCTGCCCCTCGGGCAGTCCGCCGAGCGCCTGGTTGAGGTCGTGGACCCGCTCGGAGCTGATCTGACCCTGCCCGGAGTCCCGCACCCGCACCTCTTCGGTCGGGATCGCCCGCCTCGCCCGCATCCGGTCCAGGGCGGCGTTGCGCGAGACCCGCAGGATCCAGGCGGCGAAGGGGACGTCTCCCCGCGGCTCGTACTTCTTGATCACGGTCATCAGCTTGATGAAGACGTCCTGGGTGATGTCCTCGGCCTCGTGATGGTCCTTGACGATGCTCATGACGTAGCCGAGGACGTCGGGGGCGTAGCGGACGTAGAGGAAGTGAAGCGCCTCCATGTCGCCGTCTCTGGCACGCGAGACCGCGTCTGAGACAAGCCGGCTATCGCCCGAGGTGCTGTTCGCGTCCTCGTCACGCATCCCTGAACCCCGCTCTGCCTTATGGACCCTGATCTCCCCTATCCCTTCCATTCGTTCCTATTTCCCCGGCTAGATCAACCCACCGGGATTGTCTGAAAGCCGCAACCAGCGGCCAGGCCTAGTGGCTCTACCGGCCGCTTGGCATCGCCACCGATGATGCCCGAGACGTGTTGCCATGGCGTTTCCGCGCCGTCAATGCCGCGAGCCTGACACCCTGCCGTCGCGCCCTGGAAGGCGCCGCTCATCGCGCCACTCACTGGCGTCGAATCGCGGCGCCCTTGAATCCGCGGGGCGCTTCGGGGCGCTTCGCTTCTTACTTGGCGAAGGCCCGGTTGGCTACCGTCGCGTCGCCGAGCGTTTCGAACGCGACCAGCTTGCCGTCGCCGTTGTACGTGAGCACGTCGGCGCTCTCGACCGTCTCGCCCTCGAGCTGGACGCTGGTGAGAACGACGACCTTGTCGCCCTCGGCGACGAAGTCGTGCGGAGTGCTGCGGAAATCCTTGCTCATGAACTTCCCCCACAGCTCGGCTACTGCGCTCTTGCCGTTGTAGGTCCCGGTCAGCGCGTTGTCGCCGCGGACCGTCCATTCGATTGAGTCGTCGATGTTTCGCATCGCGCCCTCGGCGTCGCCGCTGCCAAACGCCGCGTAGGCGTCCTGGGCCGCTTGTTTGTTCTGTTGCGCGCTCATCTGTATCCCTTTCCATAGGGCTGTTCTTCCCGAAACCCGCTTGGGTCCAAGGCCCGGATCGCTGGCCAGGTGACCAGGATCGTGGTATTCGAGAGGGGCGCTGGGGGTCCGGTGTTAGGCAACCCGCGAACCGATCTCGCTCGACGCGAGGGGTGTCTTGGCAGGGAGCCCTCAGACCGCTCCTCGATCGATTGAAGCAGAATTCATGTATTCGTGTTCCCTCGGCCCAATCCATTGGTGTAACGGGGTCGCAGCGATTCATCCCCGGCCTGCGATCGCAGGGGAGTTAAGTCGGACGGCGTAGGATTTGACCGATGTTCCTGGCAGGGGGGAGATCCGACCGCCCGCTGCGGCTGGGCCGGCCGCCGCGGAGAGCGCTCGCCATGATCCCGATGCTCTGCCTGCTGCTGTTGAGCGCAGGGTCGGTCACGAGCGGGGCGGGGGCCGCGCCTCACCACAAGCAGCAGAACCAACGCGACCGACTCCCCGCCAATTTCTTTGGTATCAGCCCCAACGAGGGCCTGCCGACGCCTGCCGAGTTCGCCCGGATGCGAAGGGGCGGAATACGCACCTACAGGACCCCGCTCGGCTGGAGCGCGGCCTGGCCCACCCAGGGGACCATGAACTGGGCGACCTTCGACGCCCAGATGGCGAGCGCTGCGGCTGCAGGCCTGAGTGTCCTCCCGATCGTCTACTCGACGCCCCGGTGGCTGGGGGTGAGCCCTCTTACGCTGCCGGTCGGTTCCGAATTGGAGCGCGCTGTCTGGCAGACCTTCCTCACCCGCGCCGTCAAGCGATACGGGCCCGGCGGGCATTTCTGGTCTGCCCATCCGAACCTGCCGTACAAGCCGATCCGCGCCTGGCAGATCTGGAACGAGGAGAACGCCACCTTCTACACGGAGCCCGTGTCCGTGCCCAAATACGCACGGCTGTTGAAGCTCTCGAGCAGGGCGTTGAAGGCGGCCGATCCCAGCGCGACCGTGGTCACCGGCGGTCTCTATGGCCACCCCAGGTACGACGGTGCGATCTCGGCCAGTCGCTTTCTCAAGGACCTCTACCAGGTCAAGGGGATCAAGTCCGCATTCGACGTGGTCGGCCTCCATCCGTACGCGAGCGACGTGGAGGACATGCGCTCCCAGATCGTCGGGATACGCTCGATCATGAAGTGGGAGTGGGACGGCGGCACTCCGGTCTGGGTGGATGAGTTCGGGTGGGGCTCGGGGTACGAGAAGTTCAACTATGACAAGGGCCCCGAGGGGCAGAAGGAGGTGCTCGTCGCCGCCTTGAAGATGCTGATTGCCAACCAGCGTCGGTGGAAGATCGGCCGGACCTACTGGTTCTCCTGGGAGGATGTCCCGCCTCCGGCCTGCTACTACTGCACCACCTCGGGTCTGTTCACCGCGGACCTCACGCCGAAGCCCGCCTGGTACGGCTTCGTCGGGGTGACCGGCGGCCAGCCGTAGAAGCCTCTCGCCGCGTGCCCCCGGAGGGAGGGTCAGCTGCCCGCTCCGCGCCTGAGACACGCCCCTGAAGGGTCCCGGGTATGTTTGTGGTCCAGGCGGTCGCGGGTTCGAATCGCGGCCTCGATTAGGAGAGCCGAGCAGTCGGCTCGCGGGGCATGAATCTGCCCCGATCCGCTACCGACGCGACGACGTAGGTCAGATGATTTCGCTCTTAGACAACGACTCCGGCCGGGATGGTCTCCAGTGAGTTCGGGGGCCAATGGCGAGAAGCCGGCGAGGGAGGGCCCTGCATCGGCGGCTGGAGGCGAAGTGCCGGCTCCGGGCCTCCGGGGCCGGGTGCGAGAGGCTCCGCTCTGGGCCAGGATCCTTGTTCCGATCGTCTTGCTCACCGGGATCGTCGGGGCCGCCGCGAGCGAGGGCGCAAGCCACTACCTGACCGGCCGGGAGGGTGCCGGAGCCAGCCCGGCGTTGATTGCGGCCGCCGCCTCGACCGAGACCCAGTTCGGGCAATCGGGTCAAGCCCTGCCCGGGGAGGCGAGCATCAACTGTCCGAACCCGAACCCGGTGGTGGACGAGAATCAGTGCCACGTGGGAACGACTTCTTGGATGGTGGACGCCTTCAGCGCCAACCTCGGCGGCTTCACCACCAAGACCAGCGTCAACCTTGGTGAGGACGTCGTGCTCAAGATTGCGCGCAATGCCCCGGTGCCCGCGGGGGCGACCGTCAACGTCGGCGTCTATCGCATGGGCTACTACCGCGGCCGCGGTGGTCGCCTCGTCCACAGCGCAGCCAGAGTCCCGATCAACAACGACTACACCTGCGACCCGATGGACCGAACCACCGGTCTGGTCGATTGCGGCAACTGGCGACCGACCTACACCGTCCCCGGGAGCGCCCTCCCGGCGTCGGGGGTATATCTCGCCAAGCTGACGGCGTCAACCGGAGAGCAGACGGCCGTGGTCTTCACCGTCCGCGACGACGGTCGCCGGCCCGAGTCGGACCTGCTCTACGTCCTCCCCGTCAACACCTACCAGGCCTACAACATCTTCGGCGGGAAGTCGCTGTACTTCGGCGCTCGAGGCGGCAACACGATCTCTGGCACCAGCCGTGCGGTCAAGGTCTCTTTCAACCGTCCGCTCAGCCTCGCCGGCGCCTCGCAGAACTGGTTCTACGGGCCCGACTTCGACCTCCTCTACTGGCTCGAGAAGGAGGGCTACGACGTCTCCTATTCGGATGACGTTCAGGTTGCAGCCAGGCCGAAAGAGCTTCTCCGACATGACGCTGGCGTCATCTCGGGCCACTCCGAGTACTGGAGCAGGGAGCAGCTCGAAGGGTTCGAGGCCGCCCGCGATGCCGGGATCGATATTGCCTCCTTCAGCGCCAACACCGCCTACTGGAAGGTCCGCTATGAGGACGGCCGGCGCACCCTCGTCTGCTACAAGACGGTCGAGGGGAGCGGCTCCTCCGGTGCGGGGGCTGTTGGCGCCAACGACTGGGGGCCAGACGGCATCGAGCACACCGCCGACGACGCGCTCGGAGCGGACGGCATCGCCGGCAGCGCTGACGACAATCCCCAGATTGCGACGACGACGTGGCGCGACGATGGCGCTCCACCGGGAGACCCCGGCGCACCGTCGGGTGGGCGTGTCGGCCCGGATGAGCCCGAGAACCAGCTCTTCGGCGTCATGTACGTCGGCGACAATGATTTCAGGGCCTATCCCCTGACGGTGCCGGCCGGAAACGCAAGGGGGGAGTTCGCGGCCGATCGCATCTGGCGCAATACCGGCGTCGGCGAGGACCGCACGACCGAGATCGGCTCGAAGCTCGTGGGTTGGGAATGGGACGCGATTCCGACCCAGGCCCAGTATCTCTCGCGCCAACCCGATGGCGTGATCCGGTTGTCGTCAAGCAACGTCCAGCAGGCCGGCGGCAACTCCTGGATCCAGGATGAAGGCCGGCTGCGCAACAGCATCCCCCCGCCCGGCCAGCCCAGCACCGTCAACGCGGTCAAGTACACGGCACCAAGTGGTGCTCTGGTGTTCGCCAGCGGGACGATGGAGTGGTCCTACGGGCTCTCCAGCGATCCCGATTCGCGCGTTGAGCAGGCGACCTACAACATTCTCTCCGACATGGGGGTCCAGCCGCAGACGGCGTCCGGGATCACACTTGACGCCGGCCCCTCGGACGAGGCGTTTCACGGATGACCATCAGTCCGCCGCCGCCTGGCGCCTTAGGAAGCCCAGCCATTGATGCATTTCGTCCGCTTGACCGACGCCGAGCGGCCTTTTCAGGCTAGTCTCGCTGCGGCACCCAGCCGAGGGAAGGAAATGCGGGCAAGTCTCAGAGTCATCGCAATAGTCGGCGCCATACTGGTGGCGTGCTCTCTGTTCCTTGACTGGTACTCGGTACAGGAGTTCGGCTTCAGCCTCAGGGTTTCGGGATGGAAGGCATTCCACAGCGCCGACATTGCTCTCGTTGTCATGGCCGGGGCGGCGCTCGCGCTGGTTGTAAGGGACTCGTTGGCAGAGACCAAGAAGGGCGTGCTGGCTGTCGCCGGACTGCTCGGGTTGGCGGCCTTCGTGCTGGCCCTCGTGAAGGTTCTGTCGCCGACGGTACCCGCCGACAGCATCGAGGTCGGCGCCTACTGCGCCTTGGTGGGATCCGCAGCCCTGGCTCTCGCCGGTTTTGCTGAGTTGATCAATGTCCCGGGCACCCTGCCGACGGCGAAGCAGTGCCCCGACTGCAGGATGGCCGTACCCACGGGGGCCAGCGTCTGTCGCCACTGCGGTTATCGGTTCGCGCCCGCGGCCCGCGAGGAGAGGTTGTCCCGGCTGGAGCCGACGGCGGCACCTCCGCCAGCTCCGGCACCCACTTCTTCGGCTCGCCCAGGCCGATAGCCGCGCAGGTTCGGGGAGAACACTGCTCTGACCAGGTGGTAGGTTCGCCATGTGTCAGGCACGCTGCCTCCCCGTGGTCTGATTGTGGGTGCCCTCGCAGTCGTTGGGGTGCTCGGCCCGGTGGGCAGCGCCACGGGTTCCACCAGCTGCAGCTACTACCCGCCGCCAACCGGGCGCGTCAGACGCAGACATCCGAGTCCGCGCTCGCGTCCGAGAGCCTCACCGGTGGCACCTCCGGCCCTCCCGGCTTGGGCTCGATCATGCCGATCGCGCGCTCGGCCATGGCGGTGATCGTCAGGCTCGGATTGACTCCCGGATTCGCCGGCATCGCCGAGCCGTCGGCGACCAGCATGTTCTCGTAGCCGAACACGCGGTGGCGGGAATCGATGACGCCGCCCGAGGGGTCGCCGGCGACGATCGCGCCGCCGAGGATGTGGGCGGTCGAGGGGATGTTGGCCACCGCTTCGGGTAGGGAGGACTGGGCGAAGCCGTCGATCCGCTCGGCGATCCGCTCGGCCGCCTCGTTTGCGGCTGGGATGTAGGTGGGATTCGGCTTTTCACCCTGCTCGGTGTTGAGGCCGACCCCGCCCAGGAGGCGGCGGCGGGGCACGAAGCGGATGTGGTTGTCGAGGGTCTGCATCACCAGCAGGATGATCGTCCGCCGCGACCAGGTGCCGGGGGCCAGCTGCTGGATGACGCGGCGTGGGCGCCTGGCCAGCTCGCGCAGGAACTTCAGCGGCCGTGTCAGTCTCGTGCCCTCGCCGACGAGGACGGTGAAAAGCAGTCGCATGGCGTTGCCGCCCCGCCCGTAGGTGACGGTCTCGATGTGGGTGTCGTGCTCTGGGAAGATCGAGGAGGTGATCGCCACCCGCTTGGTGAAGTCGCGGCGGTCATCGGTGGCGGTGACCGCCAGCAGGGCCTCGCTGTTGGTGCGGACAAGGTGACCGATCCGGTCGGAGAGGCGCGGCAGCGAGCCTGTGTCGCGGCACGAGCGCAGCAGCTGGTTTGTGCCAAGGGCGCCGGCGGCGAACACCACACCGCGGGCGCTCAGCTCCCAGCGGTCACGGCGCGTCCACGATCCCGAGCGCACCGAGGCCACCCGATAACCGTCGCTTCCGTCCGCCGCACCTCGCGGGGCAACGTCGACCACGGTGCGCTCGGGCAGCACGCGCACGCCGCGGCGCTCGGCCAGCCAGAGGTAGTTCTTGACCAGCGTGTTCTTGGCGTTATGGCGGCAGCCGAGCATGCACTCGCCGCAGCGGATGCAGCCGCTGCGGGGCGGCCCCTCGCCGCCAAAGAATGGGTCCTCCACCCGCACCCCCGCAGCGCCGGAGAAGACCGCCACCTGCGGGCGGGTGTAGGTGTCCTCGACCCCCAGCTCGCGGGCGTATTCGCGCAGCAGCTCATCGCCAGCGTCCTCGCCGCGGACGTCGGTGGCGCCGAGCATCCGCTCGGCGGTGTCGTAGTGGGGTTCCAGCTCCCGCGCCCAGTCGGCCAGTCCTGCCCAGACCGGATCCTCGAAGAATCGCCGCGGCGCCCGGTAGAGGGTGTTGGCGAAGACCAGGCTGCCGCCGCCGACGCCGCTGCCGCTGAGGATGCCGACGTCCTTGAAGAAGGTGAAGCGGAGGATCCCCTTCAGCCCCAGCCGCGGCATCCACAGGTAGCGCCGCCAGTCCCAGGTGCTGCGGGGCAGGTCGCGATCATCGAACCGGCGTCCGCACTCGAGCACCGCAACCCGGTGGCCCTTCTCCGCCAGGCGCAGCGCCGAGACGCTTCCCCCGAAGCCGGAGCCGACGACCAGCCAATCGAAGTCGCAGGGTTGCTCGGGGTTCATCGCGACCTGTCAGTCATCCTGGCCCTCCACGACCTCGACGGCGCTCGCCCGCGGGTCGCGCATCACGTCAACTCGACTCCATAGCTCCCGCAAGGCCGACCGCATGGCCTCCGCCTCGTCCGGGCTGTCGAACTCGAGATCGATCAAGACGCGGCCCGGGCCGTCGACCGCTCGCATCACCCGGTGGCTGCGGACGCCCGACCCCCGCCGGTCGAGGGGGTCGCTGTCGAAAGCTCGCTTCCAGGCGTCATAGTCGGGCACTGGATGCTCGATTCGCACGACGTGCATCGGTCTCCTTCGCTCCAGGTTGCCTCGGCGACCCGCCCGGCGTCCAGGCCGCCAACATCTGCGTCGCCGCCGCGGGCGCCTCGATCAGCAGTTTCACATTCCTTCCTTGTCTCGTCCAGGCCGGCGGGCGACGCTAGGCGCGCTCGCCCTCGGCTGCGGTCAGCCGCGAGGCCCGCAGCGCCCGCTCGACTTCGGTCGCCGAGACGATCCCGATGCGGCCACCTGTCCCGGTGACGATCGCGCGACCGACGCGCTGAAAGCTGGGGCGGGCAAGCAGCTCGGCGATGTCGCCGTTCTCGTCGACCACCAGGGTCGGGTCGGGATCGGCCAGGGAGGAGACCGGCGTGCGCTCGAGCCGGTCCGGGGGGAGCTGCTCGAGCCGGTCGATCGTCACCAGGCCGATTACGCCCGAGCGGTCGCGCACCGGGAAGGACTGGTAGCGATAGCGGCTGAAGTAATCGCGGGCGGCCTCGGCCGCCGGGGTCTGGGCCGGGATCGTCACCGCGGGGAAGGAGGCCAGCCATCCGACCTCGTGCCCGGCGAAGGCCTTCCGCATTTCGAGCTGACTCAGCTCGGCGCGCCCGGCGAAGATCAGGAAGAAGCCGATCAGCCCGAACCAGATGCCGGTCGGCGCCCCGGCCAACAGGGCCAGGACCCCGAGGGCGATCAGGACCCAGCCGAAGCCGCGGCCAATGGCGGCGGCAGTCGCCGTGGCGCGGACCATGTCACCGCTTCGAGCCCACAGCGCCGCCCGCAGCAACCGCCCCCCGTCGAGGGGGAAGGCGGGAATCAGGTTGAAGCCGAGGATGAGGACGTTGACCAGCAGCTGGTAGCCGATCAGCGCACGCAGGGCCTCGGGCGTGCCCGCTGGGAGCGTCGCCAGCACGACCCCGAAGAAGGCGGCGATCACGGCGGTCACCAGCGGACCCGCGGCGGCGTAGCGAAACTCGTCGCCCCCGGTTCGGGGCGTACCCCTCATCTTCGCCACCCCGCCCAGGAGCCAGAGGTCGATCCCCTCGATCGCCACCCCCCGGCTCCGGGCGACGAGCGCATGGCCAAGCTCGTGCAGGACGATGCTCGCGAACAGCAGCAGGGCGCTGGCCAGGCCGAGCAGGTAGGCGGCCGCGGGAGCGATGCCGTCAACCTCCTGCGGGTAGTAGCTGGCGCCCAGCGAGACCGTGATCAGGGCCACGATCAGCAGCCAGAGTGGGCTGATGCCGATCGGGATTCCGGCAAGGCGGCCGATCCTCAGGCTGCGGCCGGTCACGGTCCCGCCGTCTCCCGGCGCTGGATAGAGTCACGGCGATGACGATTCGCGACGTGATCGAGAGGCACGGGCACTTCGCCCACGGCGGCAACCCCGATGACACAGCCGAGACCTGGGCCGAGTCCGGGTTCTCGGCCGACGAGGTCGACGAGTGGCTCAAGGCCCGCTGCTTCCATCCCAGCGCGGCGCGCGACCTCGCCGACGCCGGCGTCACCCCGGAGATGGCCGCGACCCGCACCGAGGCCGGATCGGGCGACTACGTCGACACGGTCGGCTTCAAGGTCGCCGACGGCGATCTCGAGGTCGAAGAGGCCCGCGATCTGCTCGGGGCATTCTGAGGCCCGTATCACGGGGACTTCGGGGCGCTTGAGCCGCTGTCCGCTGCTGCTGCGGCGGCGCCGGGGCCCGTGAAGCGGCGGCCGAGCTCGGCGAGGTGGTCGAGGCGGTCCTCGATCCGGCGGTGGATCGTTCCCTCCGGGTAGACGCCGTCGTCTCCACGCTCGCCGGCGGCCTCGCCGGTGAGGACGCTGATCGCCTCGTCCACCGTCTCCACGGCCCAGACCTTGAACCGTCCCTCCTCCACGGCCGCGACCACATCGTCGCGCAGCATCAGGTGCCTGGCGTTGGTGGCCGGGATGACGACACCCTGCCCGTCGTCCAGACCGGCCTGCGAGCAGGTGTCGAAGAAACCCTCGATCTTCTCGTTGACCCCCCCGATCGCCTGCACCCGGCCGTGCTGGTTGATCGAGCCGGTGATCGCAACGCCCTGGCGGATCGGCACGCCGGAGAGGCTTGAGAGGAGGGCGCAGAGCTCGGCCCCGGATGCCGAGTCCCCCTCGATCTCCTCATAACTCTGTTCGAAGACGAGGCTCGCCCTCAGCGCCAGCGGTCGCTCGGCGCCGTAGCGCTCCTGCAGGAACCCGGCGAGGATGAGGAAGCCCTTGTCGTGGAGGGGGCCACTGAGCTCGGTCTCGCGGTCGATGTTGATCACGTCACCCCCGCCCAGAGCGGTGCTGGCCGTGATCCTTACCGGGCGCCCGAACGCGTAGTCGCCCACCACCGCGACCGAGAGTCCGTTGGCCTGCCCGAGGCGCTCGCCGGAGACGTCGATCTCGAGCGTCCCCTCCGCCACCAGCTCGCGCATCCGGTCCTCGATCAGGTTCGAGCGGCGCTCCTTCTCCCCGATCGCCTTCTCGACCTGCTCGCGCCCGACCAGCTCCTCGCCCTCGTGCCGCGCCCAGTGGCTGGCTTCGGAAACCAGGTCGGCGACGCCGGCGAAGCGGGTCGAGAGCTTGCCCTGGTGCTCGGCCATCCGCGCCCCCTGCTCGATGACCCGGGCCACAGCGCCGCGGTCGAAGTGCAGCAGTCCGTCGGCGGAGACCTGGCGGGCGATGAAGGCTGCGTACTCGCCTGCCTGGTCCTCCTCCCAGGCCATGTCGATGTCGAAATCGGCCTTGACCCGGAACAGCTTGCGGACGTCCTCGTCGTAGGCGTAGAGCAGCGCGTAGAGCTGGGGGGGAGCGATCAGGATCACCTTCGCCTCGAGGTCGATCGGCTCCGGTTCGAGGGTCGCGGTTGGGAACAGCGTCAGCTGGGAGCCGATCGTCTCGATCTCGACCCGCCCCGAGCGCAGCGTCTCCTTCAGCTTCGCCCAAACGAACGGCTGGGAAAGGACGCCGAGCGCATCGAGCATCAGGTAGCCGCCGTTGGCGCGGTGCAGCGCCCCGGCCTTGATGTGACGGTGGTCCGTGGAGAGAGCGCCGAAGGTCGCCTCGTACTCGATCCGCCCGAAGAGGTTGTAGTAGGTGGGATTGGTCTCGAACACCACCGGGGCGCCGTCCTTCTCCTGGCTGACCAGGACGTTGGGCTCGTAGCGAGCGAAGAAGGCCTGGCGCGCCTGGCGCATCCCGCTGGCGATCGGCTCCGGGGCGCCCTCCTCCTCGGTGCCCTGGCCCTGGAAGTGCCCGAGGTGTCCGATGATGTCCTCGCGGACGCGCTCGAGCCAGTCGCTTAGCTTCTCGGTCCTCTCGAAGCGCTCCTTGATCTCGTCCACCAGGTGCCCGATTGCGAACTGGGCGACCTCGCGATCGAGCTCGCGAATCCGCTCGCCGCCCTCGCGCTCGATCTGGCGCATGCGTGTCAGCGCCGCCGGCAGGCGGTCCTGGACCTCCTCCATTCCCTTCTGGAAGCGCTCCCTCGACGGTTGCGGGAGGCGGCCGAATTCGGCGGGCGGGATCGGCTTGCCCTCGACAACCGGGATCGTCACCAGACCGGCCGGCGTCAGCTCTATCGCGAGGTCGCGCTCTGCGGCGAAGGCCCGCGTCTCGCTCAGCGCCTCCTCGCGTTGCCGTTCCACCTGCTCGATCAGGTCGTGGCGGCGGTCCTGGTAGCTCTCGCTCTCGAATGCGTCGGGTATCCGCTGCTGCACCTCGGCCACGAACCGGCGCATCTGCCCGGCGAACTCGCGTCCGGCGCCGGCAGGCATCGTCAAACTCATCGGGCGCCCCTCGTCGCCGAAGTCGAACAGGTAGAGCCAGTCCTCCCCGGCCGGCCGGCCGGCGGCGTGAGCTCGCAGGTGGGCCTCGAGCGTCGTCCGCTTGCCGGTCCCGATCGGGCCGGTGGCGAAGATGTTGTAGCCCTTCGTCTCGATCTCGAGGCCGAAGCCGACGGCATCGAGCGCCCGTTTCTGACCGACCGTCCCCTCGAGCGGCTCGACCTCCGCGGTGGTCTCGAAACCGAGGCCGGCGGGATCGCAACGCCGGCGCAGTCGGTCTGCTTCGAGTGGCGAGGGGGGCACGCTGGGCACCATAGATCGTCCCGGTCCCGGCCCGCCACCGGGCGAGCGAGATCAGGTGTCGAGGAAGGCCAGGACCTCGGCGATCGAGCGTTCCGGAGCCTGGTCGAAGGCGAAGTGCCCGATGCCCTCGAGGGCGACCAGCCGGCACCCCGGGATCTCGCGCTGGAAGCGGTAGGCGCCGGAGATCGGGGCGAATTCATCGTCAGCGCCCCACAGCAGCAATGTCGGCACCCCGAGCTCGCCGAGCCTCCCCTGCCAGGGCGCGAGCTTCTCGAAGTCCATCGAACGGTAGAAACCAAGGGTGGCGGGCCGGCCGCGGCCCTCTTCGAAGGGCCTCCAGTAGGCCGAGATGTCCTCCTCGTCGAAGGCGTTGCCGGCCGCGTTCAACGCCCCGGCAAACCCCTCCCGCTCGATCGCAGCGACGATCGCCTCGCCGTGCTCGCCCCTGATCGCCTCTGCCGGGCCGTGCCATCTCCCATCGCTGAAGAAGCCGGCGTTGCTGATCACCAGCGATGAAACGCGATCGGGGTTATCGCAGGCCCAGGCAAGACCGATGAAGCCGCCCCAGTCGTGAACGACCACCGCCACCTGGCCGGTATTGCGCTGGTCCATGAACGCGGTGAAGGACTCCAGGGTGCTCTCGAACGTGACCGGCACCTCTGCGATGGAGTCGCCGAGCCCATAGAGGTCGGGAGCGACGCTGCTTCGCCCCACCTCCGCCAGCGCGGCCATCAGCGGCGCCCACATCCGCGAGCTCTCGGGGAAGCCATGGAGGAGGACGACCGGATCCCCTGAAGCGGAGTCATCGGCGAGGGCCTCGCGATAGGCGAGCCCCGGTCCGGTTCGCAGCTCGACGCTCCCCATGGTTGCGGGTCGAGCCTATCGCCGCGCGCTGCGGTCGCGCCCGCCAGGTTGGACCCCGGCAGGTCGACCCTGGCGTCCCGGAACCCGGGGGCCCGCGGTTCGCTGAAGGATTTCACCACCTGTAGGTGCTGAAATCCTTCATTCGACCAGCACCGTTGCCGCCGACGGGTGGCTCCGGCGTGCAGGGCATCGCCCAGGTGCGGGGACCCACTCAGCAGGCGTGCGTCGGGGAGGCGCTGCGGACGACCTCGAAGGCCCGGCCGGGGATCCGCTTCAGCTGATTGAGGTTGCTGTCGTTCCAGCGCCGATCGCTGGTGCCGCCGAAGAACCAGTTGGAGCCGTTGTCGGCGGTGATCACCCCGTAGCGTTTCAGGGCCCTCGCGATCACCTTCGCCGGGCCGCTGAGGCGGCCGAGGCCGTAGTTCCGGCGCAGGCGCAGGCGCATTCCCATCGGTGGGGCGTTTCGGCTGGCGGTGTCGCCGGCGCAGTGCGACGCCGGGTGGATCCAGGCGTTGCGGGTGACGTCGAAGGTGATCCGGATCGCGTGGTCGATGCGGCCGCGGCGGGCCTCGTCGTAGCGGACGAGGCCGGGGAAGATCGGCAGCCCGGCGGCGTCGGCGGAGGTGTCGCCGTCGCGGCGAAGATCCTTCGAGCGCAGGTTCCACTCGACCCCGGAGTCGGCGTTCCAGTGGTCGCGGCCGTGGCGTTTGAAGAACGAGCGGTAGAGCTCGTAGAGGCGACAGCGGGATCGGTCCACGACGAGCACGTGGCGGTCGCCGTCGCTGCGCCGCCCGCCCTCGACAGGTGCCAGCTTCGGAACCGGGAACGGGCCGCGGTCGCTCTCACTGGCCCAGGCCGTGTAGTGGATCGGGAGCCTGGGCTGGTGGCGGCCGACGACCGCGTAGGGAAAGCCGTAGGAGCGGGGGGAGCCGAAGTCCGGGTGGAGGCGGTTGCCGCCGTGGGCGTTGATGTAGGCGATGATCGCGTCCGAGCGGCGGGCGACCGGCGCCTTCGAGATGTCCTGGTTCCAGGCAGCCTGATTGGGCAGGGAGGGGGCACGCGGCCGCAGCGAGGCGGGCGGGGAGGGGAAGACCGGGCAGCCGTTGAGGCCGGGGTATGGCCCGAGGGCGCTGACGCCGGCAGTCCCCTCGCCGGCGACGGCTGCCGCCGAGAGCGTGGCGGCGAGCGCCACCGCAGCGGCGGCTAGGCTGGCCCGGATTGCGTGCTTTCGCATCGGGTGATTGAACCAGTGAACCGAGTGGAGGAGGACGGATGACCCAGACGATCTTCCCGTCGTTGCGATACCGGGACGCCAGAGCTGCGATCGAGTGGCTCGGGAGGGCGTTCGGTTTCGAGCAGCACGAGGTCCACGCCGACGGTGACCTGATTGCCCACGCGCAGCTCTCCTACCGGGGCAACCTGGTGATGCTGGGCTCGGTCCAGGACGACGGCTTCGGCGACCACGAGGGCCAGGAGTGGCTCTACCTGGTCACCGAGGATCCCGACTCCCTGTTCGATCGCGCTACCGCCGCCGGCGCTGAGGTCGTGTGTGGCCTCGAGGATCAGGACTACGGCTCGCGCGACTTCTCCGTCCGCGATCCCGAGGGCAACCTCTGGAGCTTCGGCACCTACCAGCCGGGTTGAGGGGCGGGCTCAGGCGTCCTCGTGGATGCCGCCCATCTCGCTGAAGACCGCGGTCATCCCGCCCGGGCCGCCGTCGCGCCTCTCATCGGCGATCACGTGCGAGACGGCGTTGATCAGAGCCAGGTGGGTGAAGGCCTGCGGGAAGTTGCCGAGGTGGCGTCCCGAGCCAGGGTCGAGCTCCTCGGCGTAGAGGTCGAGCCAGCCCGCCGCCTCGAGCAGGCGCTCGCACAGCGCTCGCGCCCGGGCGCCCTCGCCGATCTCCGAGAGGGCCGAGACGAGCCAGAAGGAGCAGATCAGGAAGGTCCCCTCCTCGCCGCGGAGACCGTCGTCGGTCTCGTCGGTGATGTAGCGAAGGACGAGGCCGTGCGAGGTCAGGTCGCGCTCGATTGCCAGCACCGTCGCCCGGATCCGCTGGTCGTCGGGCGGGAGGAAGCGGAGCAGGGGGATCAGCAGGGTCGAGGCATCGAGGGCATCCGTCTCGTAGTGCTGGCGGAAGACGCCGTTGCGGACGCCGCGCTCGAGGATCTCGGCCTGGATCTCGTCGGCGATACCCGCCCAGCGCTCCACCAGCGCGGGCTCGCCGCGGTCGCTCGCGAGCCGTCTGCCGCGGTCCACGGCGACCCAGATCATCAGCTTCGATGAGACGTAGTGCTTGGGCTCCCCGCGGGCCTCCCAGATCCCCTGGTCGGGGTGCGGCCAGGCCGTGATCGCTGCCTCGACGGTCTGCTCCAGGAACTCCCAGACGCGGTCCGGGAGCGTCTGGATCGCCTTTGCGTGCAGGTATACGGAGTCCATGATCGCGCCCCAGACGTCGTTCTGGCGTTGGTCGAAGGCGCCGTTGCCGATCCGGACCGGCCGCGAATCGGCGTAGCCGGAGAGGTGCTCGAGGGTGCTCTCGGTCAGATCCTTGCGTCCGTCGATCCCATACATGATCTGGAGTTTGGGGTCCTTGAGGACCAGGCCCGCCATGAATTCCATGAACTCGCGGGCCTCCTCGTCGAACCCGAGCGTGTGCAGGGCCCAGAGCGTGAAGGTCGAGTCGCGGATCCAGGTATAGCGGTAGTCCCAGTTGCGCTCGCCGCCGGGCGTCTCCGGCAGCGAGGTGGTCGGGGCGGCGACGATCGCCCCGGTGGGGGCATAGGTGAGGCCCTTCAGCACCAGGGCCGAGCGCTGAAGGTGGATCCGCCAGGGGTGGTCGGGGAAGTCGCCGTGGCGCAGCCACTTGCGCCAGAACTCGCGCGTGGATTCGAGCCGCTCCAGCGCCTCTGGGGCGCTGCGCGGCCCGCCGAGCTCGGGATCCCAGTCGATCGCGCAGAACGCCGTCTCGTCCTCGCGCAGATGAATATTGCCGTGGGCGGCGTCCGCTGAGACGCTGAGGTCGAAATCGGTATTGACGGTGAGCCGCACGCCGTCGCCGTCGGCCGCGGCAATTCCCAGCTCGCCGCCGCTCCAGGTCGGCGCCACGGCGCCGTAGTTGAAGCGCGGCAGGCACTCGAGCCGCATCTCGACCTCGCCGTCGATGCAGTGCGCGATGCGCAGCAGCGAGCTGTCCGACTCGTGGCCGGTCTGCGGGCGCCCGCTGTCGCCACCCTCGGGAGCCCACTCGCCGATCGAGAGCGAGTCGATCACCACCACCCATCCGGTCTCGGTCACCCAGGTCGTCTCGATGATCAGCGTCCCCGGCTCGTAGCGGCGGCTGATCGGGACCACCACCCCCTCCGGCCACATCCTGAAGTGGCCCCCGTCGCGGTCGAGCAGGGCCGCGAAGGCGCTCGGCGAGTCGAAGCGGGGCAGGCACAGCCACTCGACCGAGCCGTCGTAGGAGACCAGGGCGCTGGTGTGGCAATCGGAAAGAAAGCCGTAGCTGCCGATGCGCGGAAAACCGCGTCTGTCCTCGCCCTCCATCGCGTCGGCGCGCGACTGCGCCTAGGCCAGTCCCTCGGCCTCGTACTCGCGCAGGAAACCCTCGAACAGACGCTTGTGGCCCTGCTCGTCGCGGAGGATCGCGATCACCATGTCCTGGGTGACCGGATCGACCTGGTCGGTTTCCTCGATGACCCGGGTGTAGAACTCGATCGCACCGGACTCGGCGGCGATTACGCCCTTGATCACGTGGACGATGTCGGTCTGGTGCTCGGGGGGCTGCAGGAAGTCCTGCTCGGCGCTGAACTGCTTCGATCCGGGAACGACGCCGTAGAGCTCCTTGATCCGGTCGGCGAACTGCTGAGCGTGGCCAAGCTCCTCGGTGATGTCGGCCTTCAGCGACTCGATGATCTCCTGGGCTCGGACCCCGTCGGGATTGACCGAGTTGGCGATGTAGCTCATCACCGTCTCGATCTCCATCCAGTAGGCCTTGGAGAGCATCTCGACGATCTGCTCCCGCTTGTCACGGTTCTCGTCGGTGAGGATCCCCGCGCCGGTTATGCGAATGCTGTCGCTCATCTCTCTATTTCCTCCTCGGGTCGGCCATGGGTCAACCTAGCATCGGCCCTGCCGGAGGCTGGGGGTGACGGGCGTCGAGTTGCGCCGGCAGGACGCGAAGGCGACGCCTGGAACCGAACACCGGATGATCATCGACTGCGCGCACTACCGCGACGGCCGGCGCCAGCACGAGGGGAAGATGGACCTGGAGCAGGCCGCCACCTGCGTCCGCGGCGGCCCCGGGGAGTTCGTCTGGCTGGGACTTCACGAGCCGGCAAAGGAGGAGGTGGAGCGGGTGGCCGAGATGTTCGGCCTCCCTGAGCTGGCCGTCGAGGACGCCCATCGCGCGCATCAGCGGCCCAAGATCGAGGACTACGAGGGCTCCTTCTTCATCGTCCTGCGGACGGCGGTCTACCACGACGAGACCGAGACCGTCGAGTTCGGTGAGATCCACGTTTTCGTCGGCCAGACATATGTGATCCATGTTCGCCACGGCGAGGCCAGCGTGCTGACCGGCGCCAGGCGCCGGCTCGAGGAGCGGCCAGAGCTACTGCGGCTCGGGCCCGCCTCGGTGGCCTGGGCGATCCTGGACAAGGTCGTCGACGACTACCTTCCCGTCACCGAGGGAATCGACGACGACATCGAGGAGGTCGAGAGAGCCGTCTTCGATACAGATTCCGAGCCGACCGAGCGGATCTACTTCCTGAAGCGAGAGGTGATCGAGTTCCACAGGGCGGTCTGGCCCCTGCTCGGACCGATGGAAGCGATCGTCGCCGGGGTGATCCCGGGGGTGGACGAGGCCCTGCGCCGCTACCTGCGCGACGTGGCCGACCACGCGCAGCGGATCGACGAGATCGTCAATTCCCAGCGCGAGCTGCTGACCAGCGCACTGGAGGCAAATCTGGCCCTGGTCAGCGTCGGCCAGGCCGAGGTGGTCAAACGAATCTCGGGGTGGGCGGCGATCATCGCCGTACCCACGTTCATCGCCAGCGTCTACGGGATGAACTTCACCCACATGCCCGAGCTGAAGGCCCCCGCCGGCTACCCGCTGGCGCTTGCGGTAATGGCGCTGTCCGTGGTGCTGCTGTACCGCTCCTTCAGGCGCGCCGGCTGGCTCTGAACCCGGCGGCCGGCGCTAGGCTGAAAGCGTGACCCTTCCGCTCGCCCACGTCGGCGGGGCCTTCACGCCACTGGAGCTGGTGCCGATCACGGTCGCGGCCGTGCTCTATGCCAGGCGGGCTCTGACCCTGGCCGCGAGGGGCAGGCCGGTACCGGTCTGGCGCCAGGCCTGCTTCGCCTCGGGGCTGCTGGTGATCGGCGTGGCCCTGTTCTCGCCGGTCGGCCACATCGCCGACGAGCTTGTGATCGCCCACATGTCCGAGCACCTGATGATCGGTGACATCGCCACCCTGCTGCTCGTCCTCGGCCTCACCGGGCCCCTGCTGCAGCCCGTCCTGGCGATCCGCTTCTTCGACCGGCTCACGGTGCTTGCCCACCCGGCGGTGGCGCTGCCGCTGTGGGCGCTCAACCTCTTTGCCTGGCACATCCCGGCGCTCTACCAGGACGCCTACGGGACCGCCCCGGTGCACGCGCTCGAGCACAGCTCATTCCTCTTCTTCGGCTGCCTGATGTGGATGCCGGTGTTCGGGCCGCTGCCGAAGCCGGCCTGGTTCGGCGCCGGCTGGAAGGTCGGCTACGTGATCGCCGTCCGCTTCACCGGCGCCATCCTCGGCAACATCCTGATGTGGTCGGGAACGGTGCTGTACCCGATCTACGCGCCCGGGGAGCGCTACTGGGGGATCTCGCCCCTCGCCGACCAGAGCACGGCGGGGGTGGTGATGATGGTCGAGGGCACCTTCCTCCTGCTTGGCGTCCTCACCTGGACCTTCTTCGAATCCGCCCGCGAAGGAACCGAGAAGCAGCGCCTGCTCGACCTCGCCACTGACAGCGGCTACCCGCTGGACGAGGCCCGGGCGACGCGGGCCGTTGCCGCCGGCCACGGCGAACTGCTCGAGAAGCGACTGGCGGCCGCGGGAGGGAAGCATGAGCGGGAAGGGGGCTGAGCGCCTCCTTCCGGTCCTCGTCTTCGTCGTCGGCATGGCCAGCCTCGGGGCCGAGATCGCCGCCGCGAGGCTGCTGGCGCCCTACTTCGGCGCCTCGACGATCGTCTGGGCGAACACGATCGGGGTCGTCCTCGTCGCCCTCTCGGTCGGCTACTGGTTCGGCGGCCGCGTCGCCGACCGCCACCCGCACCTGCGGGGGCTCTGCGCCTTGGTGCTCGGGGCGGCGCTGCTGATGGCGCTGGTCCCGTTCGCCGCGAAGCCCTTCCTCGGGTTCTCCGTCGACGCCTTCGAGACGGTCTCGGTCGGCGGCTTCCTCGGTTCGCTGCTCGGCGTCCTCGTCCTGGTCGCGGTCCCGGTGACCCTGCTCGGCGCCGCATCTCCCTGGGCGATCAGGCTGGCGGTCGCCGATCTCGAGCGCTCGGGAGAGGTCGCGGGCCGCCTCTACGCGATCTCGACCGCGGGATCGCTGTTCGGAACGATGATCGCCGCCCTGGTCCTGATCCCCTTCGCCGGCACCCAGCGCACCTTCCTCGCATTCGCCCTGGCCCTGGCACTGGTCGCGGCGGCCGGCCTCGGCTGGCGCTTCGCGGCGGCCCCGGCCGCCCTGCTGGTCGCGGCGGTCGCGATCCCCCAGGGGACGATCAAGGCCGCCGACACCGGCCGCGTCCTCTACGAGGCGCAGACGACCCAGCAGTACGCGCGGGTCGTCGAGCAGCCAGACGGCGACCGGGTGCTGGAGCTGAACGAGGGGCAGGCTGTCCACTCGCTCTACCGGCCGGGCAGCTATCTCACCGGCGACTACTGGGACGGGAACCTGGTCCTGCCGGCGGCCTCCGGAGCGGCGCCTCCGCGCCGGGTCGCGATTCTCGGCAACGCCGCCGGCACCGTCGCCCGCGCCTTCGGCCACTTCTTCCCGGCCACGGCAGTGGACGCGGTCGAGATCGACGCCGAGCTCACCGACCTCGGGCGCCGCTTCTTCGACCTGCGCAACCCGCGGATGAGGACATTCGCCGAGGACGCCCGCCCCTGGCTCGAGCGCTCCGGGGGTGGCTACGGAGCGATCATGGTGGACGCCTACCGCCAGCCCTACATACCCTTCTACCTGGCGACGAGGGAGTTCTTCGCCCTCGCCCGCGACCGCCTCGCCCCCGGCGGGGTCGTGATCGTCAACGTCGGCCACCCGAAGGGAAACGACGATCTCGAGCAGGTGCTCGGCGCGACCATGGCGGCGGCCTTCCCGGCCGTGCTCCGCGACCCGATCGAGCCCACCAACACACTGCTGTTGGCGAGCGAGGCGCCGATCTCAGCGGCGAGGCTGCGGGCCCATCTCAGGGAGCTGCCGCGGGACCTGAGGGCGACCGCGGCCGAGGCGGCATCGTCGCTGGCGCCCCGTCTCGGCGGCGGCGTGGTCTACACCGACGACCGGGCGCCGGTCGAGTGGCTCGTCGACGCCTCGCTGCTGGGGTACGCGGAGGAATGAGGGCCTGGCTCGTCACCGGGCCGCTGGGCCGGGCCGTCGCCTTCATCGTCGACCTCGGGGCGCTGCTCTGGCGGGGGGCCCGGGGGCGCGTCGGTTAGCCCCGATCCCCGATTGCACTAGATTCACCCGCCGATGGAGACGACCGTCTCAGAGTTGGAGGATTCGCGGGTGCGGGTCGAGGCCGAGGTCGCCGCGGCCGACGTCGACCGCCGGGTCCAGCGCGCCGCCCGGGCCCTCGGGCGGGAGATGCGGCTGCCGGGATTCCGCCGGGGCAAGGTGCCGCCGACGCTGGTGGTTCAGCAGCTCGGCTTCGCCCCGGTTTTCGAGCAGGCCCTTCGCGACTCGCTGCCCGAGTGGTACGAGCAGGCCGTGCTCGATTCCGGCGTCAGCGCCGTCGGCGACCCCGAGATCGAAATCACCTCGGCGCCGGAGGGAGAGGGTCAGCCGCTCGGCTTCAAGTTCGAAGTCGCCGTCCGCCCGAAGGCGAAGCTCGGCACCTACAAGGGTGTCGAGGTTGGCAGGCCCGACCCTGAGGTGCCGGAAGACATCATCGACCGCGAGCTCGAGCGGATGCGCGAGGGCATGTCGCGGCTGGAGCCGGTCGAGCGGGCGGCCGCTGAGGGCGATGTCCTCCTGATCGACTTCGCTGGGACCATCGACGGCGATCTGTTTGAGGGGGGCGAGGGCCACGACCAGCTGCTCGAGCTGGGAGGGGGGCAGTTCATCGAGGGCTTCGAGGAGCAGCTCACCGGCGCCGAGCCCGACAGCGACCACCAGGTGGACGTCATCTTCCCCTCCGAATACCGGGCCGAGCACCTGGCGGGCAAGGAGGCCAGCTTCGCGGTCAAGGTCAAGGAGGTGCGGGAGAAGATCCTCCCCGACCTCGACGACGGCTTCGTCTCCGATGCCTCCGAGTTCGACACTCTCGAGGAGCTGCGCGCCGACATCGCCGAGAAGCTCGCCGGCGCCGCCGGGGAGCGGATCGAGCAGGACTTCCGCATGGCCGCGATAGACGCTGCCGCCGAGACCGCCACCGTCGAGATTCCGGATGAGATCGTCAGCGCCCGCGCCGCCGAGCGCTGGCAGGGCGTAGAGCGCCAGCTCGCGAGCCGGGGGATCGACCCCAACACCTATCTGCAGATGCAGGGCCGCACCCAGGACCAGATCATCGAGGAGTCGAAGCCCGACGTCGAGCGCGATCTGCGCCGGGAGGCGGTTCTGGCGGCGGTGGTCGAGGCGGAGGGGATCGAGGTCTCCGACGAGGAGATGGTCGAGGCGCTCGCACACACCGCCGAGCACGAGCGCACGACCCCCGAGAAGCTGCTCGAGCGGCTCCGTCGCGAGGGCCGGGACGCCCTCGTCAGCCAGGACCTCCGCACCCGCAAGGCGATCGACGTGATCGTCGACTCGGCCAAGCCGATCCCGGTGGCCCAGGCCGAGGCGCGCGAGAAGCTCTGGACCCCGGAGGACGAGCGCGAGCGGGCCGGCTCGCTCTGGACCCCCGGCGACTAGGGCGCAAGGACTGCCCGACGCGGGGCCTCGCCCATGGAGCCGGCGCCGGCGTCGCCGGTGGCGCTCCGGGGCGCCGGTGCCGGTCGGAGTTTCGGCAACGGGCGAGAAACGTCCAAATGGGGGACGTTCGCCGCCCGTCGATGCTACGCCTGGCCGGACAGGGCCTCGCC
Organism: uncultured Actinomycetes bacterium; assembly: GCA_963840235.1. Lineage (GTDB taxonomy): Bacteria > Actinomycetota > Thermoleophilia > Solirubrobacterales > 70-9 > JBBRHQ01. Next base: position 39,407 of record CAWIYC010000007.1, on the reverse strand, counting down.
GGCGCTTGGCTTCGAGTCCATCGCAGGGGTGAGCTCGATCGGGATCCCGTTGAGGACAGCGTTGCCCGAGAGCGCGTCGACCAGATCCGAGCGGGCGAGGACGTTGCTGTTGGAGCCGGCATGCTCGCGGGCGACGCTCAGCTCGACCCCCTTGCCGTCGTGGCCCCAGCCGTGGGGGATGCTGACGACGCCGGGCATGACAGCGTCTGTGACCTCCACCTCGATCTCGATCGAGCCCGCCTCCGAGCGGACCCGGGCGGACTCGCCGTCGACGAGGCCGAGGCGCTCGGCGTCGCCGGGGTGGACGTGGGCCGTGCACTGCGGCGGGCCGCTGACCAGCCGCGGAATGTTGTGCATCCAGGAGTTGTTGGAGCGCAGGTTGCGCCTGCCGACAAGGACCATTTGACCGTTGGCCGAGCGTCCGAGTGCTTCCTCGAGCCGGGGCAGGTCGGCGAGGATCGCCTCCGGCGCCATCTCGATCCTGCCGCTGGCGGTCCGCAGCGAGCCGGGCAGGCGCGGCTTCATCGGGCCGAGGTCGACGCCGTGGGGTGACTCCTCCAGCCGCGCCAGGGTCAGCCCTTCGGGGTCCTCGCCGAAGCGGTCGCCGTAGGGGCCGGCACGGAGCAGCAGGTCGAGCAGGCGCTCGGGCCCGGTGCGCGGCTCGAGTGCCTCGAGCAGCTCGCCCGGGTCGCGGCCGGCCAGCCGTGATCCCGGCACCCCGACCTCACGCCTGACCGCCTCGGCGGCGACGAAATCGTCGATCGCGTCGGCATCGGCGTCGGGTCCCTGGCCGGTGACGATCCCGGTCAGGCGCAGGATCGCCCGCCACTCGTCGGGGAGGGCGGGGTCGGGCGCCAGCACCGGTGGCGAGTAGTTGGCGACGTTGCGGATCGCCAGCTGGTAGAGGGCGACGTCGTAGTGGGGTCGGCGCAGGGGGGAGGGCCCGGGGAGGATGACGTCGGCGTGGTGGGTGGTCTCGTTGACGTAGACGTCGAGGCAGACCATGAATTCGAGCGAGCCCAGTGCCCGGTCGAGGCGCCCCGAGTCGGGCGTCGAGAGGGCCGGGTTGCCCGCCATCGTCAGCAGCGCCCGGATCTGGCCCTCGCCCGGGGTGTCGATCTCCTCGGCGAGGCAGGCGACGGGAAGCTCGCCGAATGCCTCGGGCAGCCCGCGCACGCGGCTGGCCCAGCGTCCGGGCAGGAAGCCCCGGCCGCGCCCGGGCTCGCCGCTGGAGTTCGTCTGGCCGGCCGCCGCCTCGGTGAACATCGCGCCGCCCTCTCGGTCGAGGTTGCCGGTGAGGACGTTGAGGACGTCGACGAGCCAGCTGGCGAGGGTCCCGAACTCCTGGGTGCAGGTGCCGATCCGTCCGTAGACGGCGGCGCGCTCAGCGGCCGCCAGCTCGCGGGCCATGCGGGTGATCTCCTCGGCCGGGATCCCGGTCGGTCCCTCGACGGCCCCGGGGGTGAAGGGCGCGGCGGCCGTCCGCACCTGCTCGAGCCCGTTGAGGTGCTCGGCCAGGGCCCCGACCTCGACCAGGTCCTCGGCGAAGAGGACGTTGGCCATCGCCAACAACAGCAGCGCGTCCGTTCCGGGGCGGATGAAGTGGTGCTCGTCTGCCTCCTCGGCGGTGCGGCTGCGGCGCGGGTCGATGACGACGATCTTTCCGCCGCGCGCGCGGATGCGGCGCAGGCGCCCGCGCATGTCGGGCGCTGTCATCAGGCTTCCGTTGGAGGCCAGCGGGTTGGCGCCGAGGATGATCAGGTGCCCGGTGCGGTCGATGTCGGGGATCGGGACGCTGAGGGCACCCCCGAACATGTGGGCGCAGGCCACCTGCTTCGGCATCTGGTCCACGGTCGTCGCGGTGAAGATGTTGCGGGTCCCCAGCGCCTTGTACAGGACTCTGCCGTAGAAGAGGGCGGCCATGTTGTGGGCGGCGGGGTTGCCGACGTAGACGCCGATCGAGTCGCGGCCGTGCCCTTCGAGGATCGGCGGCAGGCGGCGGTCGATCTCGGCGAAGGCCTCATCCCAGCTGGCCTCCTCGAAGCGGTCGTCGCGCTTGATCAGCGGCGTGCGGATCCGGTCCGGGTCCGACTCCAGCGCGGCGATGCTGGCCCCTTTGGGGCAGATGAAGCCATGGCTGAAGACGTCGGCCTCGTCGCCGCGGACCGCGGTCACCTCATCCCCGTCGAGCGTCAGCTCGAGGCCGCAGGTCGCCTCGCAGAGGGGGCAGGTCGCGTGGGCGGTCGTGACTTCGGTCACGAGGGCGGAGTCTATTGATCGGAAAGGCCGCCGACGGCCTTCTATACACTCGCCCACCGATGAGTCCCCTGGTGCCAATGGTCGTCGAGCAGACCTCCCGCGGTGAGCGGGCCTTCGACATCTACTCGCGTCTGCTGAACGAGCGCATCGTCTTCCTCGGCACCCCGGTGACCGAGGACATCGCCAACCTGATCGTCGCCCAGCTGCTGCACCTCGAGTCCGAGGACCCCGACAAGGACATCAGCCTCTACGTCAACTCCCCCGGCGGCTCCGTCTACGCCGGGCTCGCGATCTACGACACGATCCAGTTCATCAAGCCCGACGTGCAGACGATCTGCGTCGGGATCGCGATGAGCATGGGGGCGCTGCTGCTGGCGGGGGGCGCCGATGGCAAGCGGATGTCGCTGCCCAACTCGAAGATCCTTATCCATCAGGTCTCCTCCAGCTTCCAGGGCCAGGCGACCGACATCGAGATCCACGCCAAGGAGATCATCGACGTCCGCCGCCGCCTCGACGAGATCCTCGCCAAGCACACCAAGCAGCCGCTGGAGAAGGTCGCCAAGGACACCGAGCGCGACTACTTCATGAGCGCGGAGGAGGCGAAGGAGTACAACCTCGTCGACCGCGTCATCGAGCACCACTGAATAATCGCGGCGATTGCTCCGCTTCCGCGTCGGCGTGAGGAATACACGATGGACACGCCGTCGCTCTCGCGTCCGCATCGCCTTGGCTGCGGTGGGATCGGGTATCTGGTTGATGGCGTCGAGCGCACCCGCGGCTGAGGCAGGGGCTCCTCACTTTCATCTCATCGGCGGGTCGGCGCGGCCCCATCATGCCTACTTCGCGGGTGAGCCCGTGTGGATCCGGTTCGGTTTCACCGCCGACCGGGCGGTGGACGTCGGGGTGCGGATCGTCGAACGCGGCAGCGGCAGGGTGGCGCGGGGCTTCGTCCTGCAGGGGGCGAAGCCGGGGCACCACCGACTGCTCTGGGCGGGCAGGACCCGAAGCGGGGCCGAGGCACCGGACGGCCGCTACCGGGTGCTGATCGGGCGCCGCGGGCACAACCTCAAGCGAGCCGCCGGCTTTGCCTTCCACGGGCACCTCTTCCCGGTCCGCGGCCCGCACGGCGTGCGCGGGGCGATCGGGCGATTCGGAGCTCCGCGCTCGGGCGGGCGCACACACGAGGGCTTCGATGTGGTCGCCGCCTGCGGGACGCCATTGCTCGCGGCCCGGGGCGGACGGGTGCTGCGGAGCGGCTATGACCCGGTGCTCTACGGCAACCACGTCCTCATCCATGGCCGCGGCGAGCACCGCAGCTACTTCTATGCGCACATGCCGCGGCCTTCGCCGCTTCGCCGCGGCGGACGCGTCCTCACCGGCCAGCGGGTCGGGTCGGTGGGGAAGACCGGCAATGCGATCACGATCGGCTGCCACCTCCACTTCGAGATCCGGGTCAGGGGCGTCCCGGTGGACCCGCAGCCCTCGCTGCGGCGCTGGGATCGGTTCAGCTGATTGACTGAGCCGGTGGCCCGACGGGAGGACATCGCCTTCGACTCGGGGGACGGCCGCTGCACCGGTTGGCTCTATCCGGCCGAAGGGGAGGGGAAGGCGCCGTGCGTGGTCATGGCCCCCGGCTTCGGCGCCTGCAAGGAGGGGCGCCTCGACGCTTTCGCCGAGCGCTTCGCCGCCGCCGGGTTCGCGGCGCTGGTCTTCGACTACCGCCACTTCGGCACCTCCACCGGCGAGCCCCGGCAGCTGATCGACATCCGCCGCCAGCACCGGGACTGGCAGGCCGCCGTCGCCTGTGCCCGCGGGCTGGAAGGCGTCGATCCCGAGCGGATCGCGCTCTGGGGCTCGTCCCTCAGTGGAGGCCACGTGATCTGGGTTGCCGCCCACGACGACCGCATCGCGGCGGTCGTCTCCCAGGTCCCGCACACCAGCGGGCCGGCGACCCTGAGGGAATCGGGGCCCGCGCGGCTGGCGAAGATGACGCTCGCCGCCCTCCGCGACCGGCTCGGCGCGCTGTTGGGGCGGGTGCACCGGATGCCGATCGTCGGCCTGCCGGGGACGCTGGCGGCGATGACCAGCGACGCTGCCGCCACCGCCTATCCCGGGATGTATCCGGAGGGCTTCGAATTCGACAACGCCGTCCCGGCCCGGATCCTGCTTCGGTTCGGCATCTACAGCCCGGGCCGCGAGGCCGGGCGTGTCCGCTGCCCGCTGCTGGTGATAGTTGGCGACGCCGACACGATCACCCCGCCGGCCCCGGCGCGGAGGGCTGCGGAGAAGGCGCCCCGGGGCGAGCTGCTGAGCTTCGGAGGGCGCCACTTCGACATCTACCGCGGCCCCGACTTCGAGTGGGCGGTCGAGCGGGAGCGCGAGTTCCTCGCCCGCACCCTGGCCTGAAGGGGCTCAGGCGCCCAGTTCGTAGTTGACCCAGGTCGAGCGCTCGGCCCCGGTCGAGTCGTAGAGGCGCTGGGCGCTGTGGTTGTCAGGGGCGGTGTTCCACTCCAGATGCCGCGCCCCACGCTCGCGGGCCACCTCGAGGCTGGCGTCGATCAGGGCGCGGCCGATACCGCCCCCGCGCCTCGACGGATCGACGAAGAGGTCGTTCATCAGCACCGTCTCGGCCGCCTGGGTCGAGCTGAAGAACCAATACAGGCAGGCGTAGCCGACCAGCCCCCCGCCATCCCAGGCGCCGAGCAGGAGACCGTCCTCGCTGGGGCCGATGAAGCGGGCGAAGAAGGCCCGGTTGCGCTCAACATCGAAGTTCTCGACCTCGTAGAAGCGCTGGTAGGCCTCGATCATCGGCAGCAGGGTCTCGTACTGCTCCGCGGTGATCGGCTCGACCCGGAATTCGTGCGCCATCGCCACAACCGTATTACCCTGTTTGTCAATGCGTGCCAGGGAGACGCTCGCAGGCCTGCTGGCGACCGCGATCCTCGCAGCCGCGCTGCTGATCGCGCCGGGTGCCTCTGCCCGCGGCCAGGTGGTCCAGGTACACCCCGGTCAGTTGCAGTCGAAGCTCGCTGCTGCCGGTGACGGCGACACCCTGGTCGTCCACCGTGGCCACTACCGGGGCACCTTCGCGATCAACAACGGCGTTCGCCTCCTGGGGGCGAAGGGCGAGCCGCGGCCGCTGCTTGACGGCGCCTGCGACACCCGGGCGACGATTCTCGTTCGCGTCGCCGGCGTCGTTCTCCGCCACCTGGCCGTGGTCGGCGCCGATGAGGGACACGGGGACTTCCCCTCGGAGGTCGACTTCAGCGGCATCGCCAGCGGCCGGGCAGTGGATCTCTCCGTCCGCGACACCTGCGACGCCGAATACGGGATCAACATCTTCGGCAGCAAGCAGATCGACGTGATCGGCAATCGCGGTCGCGGCTTCAGCGACTCGGCCGTCTATATCGGCGGGATCCACTCGACCGGGGGCGGGGTCCTGCGGGTCAACGACAACGAGGCCTTCGGCAGCAACCGCGGGATCATCGTCGAGGACTCCGCCGGCGGCGACCTGCGCTTCAAGGACAACGAGGTCCACGGCAACGTTTCCGCCGGAGAGGGGACGCCTACCGGCATCTTCGTCCACAATTCGGACGGGGTGTTGTTCTCCGGCAACACGGTCAGCGACAACGGCCAGTACGGGATCCACCTCGACCCCAATTCCGACCACAACCGCTTCTTCGAAAACACCGTGCGCCGCAATCCCGGCGGCAACTACCTCGACCAGGGGAGCGGCAACTGCGGTGCCGGCAACCACCCCAACCCCTTCCCGCCGTGCCCCTGAGGCGGCGATGACGGCTCCGGGCGGGCGGCAAGTTTGCGCCCGGCGGCAGGGTCGGGGCCGCGGGCGGAGTAAGTCCGAGGCCACAGGGCCGGTGCACCGCTGTCTCTAAGCTTGATGCGCCGGCGAGCCGATAACTAGCCTTTAGGAGGGGAGACCCCTGGCACGCCCGACAGACTCCAACGAGCAACTTCTCTGCAGTTTCTGCGGGAAGTCGCAGCGTCAGGTCAAGAAGCTGATCGCCGGCCCCGGCGTCTACATCTGCGACGAGTGCATCGATCTCTGCAACGAGATCATCGACGAGGAGCTGACAGCCCCGCCGGTCTTCGAGCTCGAGAACCTGCCGAAGCCGCGCGAGATCCATCAGGTGCTGGAGGAGTACGTGGTCGGCCAGGAGCACGCCAAACGCGCCCTCTCGGTCGCCGTCTACAACCACTACAAGCGTGTCCAGATGAGCCAGTCCGAGGACGCCGAGATCGAGCTCGAGAAGTCGAACATCCTCCTGCTCGGTCCCACCGGATGCGGTAAGACCCTGCTGGCGCAGACTCTGGCGCGGATTCTCAACGTGCCCTTCGCGATTGCCGACGCGACCGCGCTGACCGAGGCCGGCTATGTCGGCGAGGACGTCGAGAACATCCTGCTGAAGCTGATCCAGGCAGCTGACTTCGACGTCAAGAGGGCCGAGTCCGGGATCATCTACATCGACGAGATCGACAAGATCGCCCGCAAGGCCGATAACCCGTCGATCACCCGCGACGTCTCAGGGGAGGGGGTGCAGCAGGCGCTGCTGAAGATCCTCGAGGGGACCACGGCATCGGTTCCCCCGCAGGGAGGACGCAAGCACCCCCACCAAGAGTTCCTGACGATTGACACCACCAACATCCTCTTTGTCTGCGGCGGCTCCTTCGCCGAGCTCGACAAGGTGATCGAGAGGCGGATTGGGGACCACGGGATCGGCTTCGGGGCGGCGATCCACTCGCGCCAGCACCGCGACACCGGGGAGTGGTTCGAGCACTGCCTGCCCGAGGACCTGATCGAGTACGGCCTGATCCCCGAGTTCATCGGCCGCCTGCCCGTCGTCGCCGCGATCCACCAGCTCAGCCGCGACGACCTGATCACGATCCTGACCGAGCCCCGCAACGCCCTCACCCGCCAGTTCCAGCGCTTCTTCGAGTTCGACGACATCGAGCTCGTCTTCGCCGAGGACTCGCTGTCGGCGATCGCCGACAAGGCGCTGGAGCGGGAGACCGGTGCCCGCGGTCTGCGCTCGATCCTCGAGCAGACCCTCCAGGACGTCCAGTTCGAGCTGCCCTCGCGCCGCGACGTGACCAAGTGCGTGGTCACCCGGGAGACAATCGAGAGCTCGCGCCAGCCGACCCTGGTGACCGAGGCCGCGCCCGAGGACATCTCCCCTTCCGGCGACGAGCTGACCGAGGAATCCGCCTAGCCGGGATGGGGCGGCCTAACGGCCGACCATCCGGTCTTCGAGCACCTCGGCCGGCATCGGCACCGAGAGCAGGAACCCCTGCGCGTAGCGGCAGCCGATGTCGCGGAGGCTGGCGAGCTGGCCCGGGGACTCGACCCCGCTGGCGATCGTCGCCAACCCCAGCTCGCGGCCGAGCTCGATGATTGCTGTCGCCTGCTCGACCCGGCTCTCGTCGTCGGGTATCCCCTCGACCACCCACCTGCTGATCTTCAGGGCCGTGGTTGGAAGCTCGCGCAGCAGGTCGGCGGAGACGCCGCCGGAGCAGTCGTCGACCGTCAGCGAGACGCCGATGTCGGAGAGTTCGCGGAGCTTGCCGAGACTGCGCCCGCCCGCCTCGATCAGGGCCTGCTCGGAGATCTCGAAGCCGATCCGGTGGGGGGAGGCGCCGCTGGCCGCGGCGGCCACGCGCACCGCCTCGGCCAGGTCGGTTTCGTAGACGTGCTCCTCGGAGAGGTTGAGCGAGATCGTCAGCTCTGCGGCGACCCCGCGCCGCCACGAGGCAAGCTGGTGGAAGGCAGCCTCGATCGCCCACAGCTCGAGCTCGCCCAGGAGCCCGCTCTCGGACGCGATCGTGATGAAGTCGGCCGGCGCCAGGATGCCTCGATCGGGGTGCGGCCAGCGGGGAAGTGCCTCGAGCATCGTCGCCGAGCGGTCCTGGAGCGAGACGATCGGCTGGAAGTAGAGGTTGAGGCGGCGCCCGGCTATCGCCTCCGCCAGTTCCCGCGCGATCCGCTCGTCCCCGCCTCCGTTCTCATTGGCGGCTGCACCCATCGCGGACGATCGTAAAACTAAACTCGCGCTCCGTGTCTGACGCCCACCGCCGCACACTCGAGGAAACGACGCGCTACGACCCGGCCGAGGTCGAGCGGCGGGTCTTCGCCGAGTGGTTGGATGGCGGCTACTTCCATCCCGCCGCAGAGGGCACCCCGGAGGAAACCTTCTCGGTCGCGATCCCGCCGCCGAACGTCACCGGGGTGTTGCACATGGGCCACGCGCTCAACGGCTCGATGCAGGACGCGCTGGTACGGATGCAGCGGATGCGCGGACGGAACACGCTCTGGATCCTCGGCACCGACCACGCCGGGATCGCCACCCAGGCGGTCGTGGAGAAGGAGCTGCGGGCCGAGGGCTCCGACCGCCAGCAGCTCGGGCGGGAGGCCTTTCGTGAGCGCGTCTGGGCCTGGAAGGAGCAGTACGGGTCGAGGATCATCGAGCAGTACAAGCGCCTCGGCGCCTCCTGCGACTACGAGCGCGAGCGCTTCACTCTCGACCAGGGCTACGTCACCGCTGTCCACCGGGTCTTCGTCTCGCTCTTTGAGAAGGGCTACATCTACCGCGACCACTACCTCGTCAACTGGGACCCTGGTTCACGCTCGGCGATCTCCGACCTCGAGGTCGAGAACCGCGAGGTCACGGACACGCTGTTCTCGATCGACTACCCGGTCGAGGGCACCGAGCGGGTGCTAACGGTCGCCACTGTGCGGCCGGAGACGATGCTGGCCGACACCGCCGTCGCCGTCAATCCCGATGACGACCGCTACCGTGATCTCGTCGGCGGCCACTGCCTGCTGCCGCTGGTCGGTCGCCGTCTGCCGATCATCGCCGACGAGCACGTCGACCCAGGGTTCGGCACCGGGGCGCTGAAGATCACGCCCGGCCACGACCCAAACGACTTCGAGATCGGCCGCGCCCACGGGTTGGAAGAGATCAGCGTCATCGGCGAGGACGGGCGGATGACGGAGGAGGCGGGGGAGAGGTTCGAGGGGATGGCGGCGGCCGAGGCCCAGGCGGCCGTCGTCGCCGCCCTGCAAGAGCAGGGCTCGCTGCGCGACGAAGAGCCCTACACCCACTCCGTCCCCTTCTCGCACCGCTCGGGGGAGCGGATCGAGCCGCTGATCTCGCTGCAGTGGTTCTGCCGCATGGACGAACTGGCGCAGCCGGCGATCGAGGTGGTCGAGTCAGACCGGGTCCGGATCACGCCCGCGCAGTGGAAGCGGGTCTACCTCGAGTGGATGCGGAACATCCGCCCTTGGTGCATATCGCGCCAACTCTGGTGGGGGCACCGGATCCCGGTCTGGTATTGCGAAGCCTGTGGCGAGACGATCGTCGCCGAGAGCGAGCCTGAGAGCTGCCCCGGTTGCGGGGCCGTCGACCCGCGCCAGGATCCCGATGTCCTCGACACCTGGTTCAGTTCGGCGATCTGGCCGTTTGCGACCCTCGGCTGGCCCGAGGATACGCCCGAGCTCCGGGCCTTCTACCCGACCGACTTCCTCACAACCGCCCGCGAGATCCTCTTCCTCTGGGTGGCGCGGATGATCATGACCGGGATCGAGTTCGCCGGTGACGTCCCCTTCGACGACGTCTACGTGCACTCGGTGATCCAGGCTCGCGACGGCCGCCGGATGTCGAAGAGCCTGGGAACCGGGATCGACCCGCTGGAGGAGATCGAGGTGCACGGTGCCGACGCCCTGCGCTTCGGCCTGCTGGCGATGTCCTCGACCCAGGACGTCCGCTACTCCGACGCCAAGGTCGAGCAGGGTCGCGACCTCGCGAACAAGCTCTGGAACGCCAGCCGATTGATCCTGCTCCAAGCGGAGCAGGATCAGGCGGCAATAAATACGCGGCAGGGTCAAGCCCCTGCCGCGGATGCGGGCGGGATGACCTCTGGGCAGAGCCCGTCCCGTCTGAAACCGCCGCAGGAACTCGGTCCTGCGGCGCATTTGTTGGTCGAAGACCGGTGGATCGTGTCGCGGCTGGAGCGGACGATCGGCTCGGTCACGGCCAAGCTCGAGGCCTATGACTTCGCCCATGCGGCCCAGGAGGCCTACTCATTCCTTTGGTCCGAGTTCTGCGACTGGTACCTGGAGATCGTCAAGCCGCGGCTCTACGACGGCGAGGAGGAGGTCTCTGCGATCCTGCTGCGCTCGCTCGAGCGGCTGCTCGCCCTGCTGCACCCGCTGATGCCGTTCGTGACCGAGGAGATCTGGAGCTATCACCCCTGGCGCCAGGGGCACCTGGCGGTGCATGCGTTCCCGCGAATGGAGGAGTCGCTGATCGACGAGCAGGCGGAGGGCGAGATGGGGGCCGGGATCGGGCTGACGCGACGGCTCCGTGCCTGGCGGGACCTGGCCGAGGTGCCGGCGGGCGCGATGCTCGAGGCAAGGGTGGACGGCGATCCGCCGCCCGAGTTCGTCGGCCGCCTCTCCCGCTTCGGGTTCGCCCGCGGTGAGGGCGAGACCGTAGCCGCGGTCGGCCCGGTCGAGGTCCTCGACTCGGCCGATCTCGACGCCGAGGCGGTCGGCGAGCGGATCGAGGCGAGACGCGCGGAGCTGCGCTCCGAGGTCGCCCGGGCCGAGGGCAAGCTCGCCAACGAGCGCTTCGTCGCCAAGGCGCCTGCGGACGTCGTCGAGGAGGAGCGGGAAAAGCTCGAGCGCTACCGGGCCGAGCTGGGGGAGCTGGGGGAATAGAGAGGCCGGACAGAGGCGACGGCTTCGACCCCGAGGCCTACCTGAGCTCGCTGCAGCCGATCGGGTGGAAGCTCGGGCTGGAGCGGATGCACAGGCTGACGACCGTGTTGGGGATGCCCCAGCACCGCTTCGCCTCGGTCCATGTCGTCGGCACCAACGGCAAGTCCTCGGTGGCGCAAATGACCGCGGCCCTGCTCGAGGCGCACGGGGTCGGGAGCGGAGCCTGCCTCTCGCCGCACGTCTCCCGCTGGGCGGAGCGGGTCCGGATCCACGGTGATGAGATCGCGCCGGAGGCCTTCCGCTCGTCGGTCGAGCGCACGGCTGAGGCGGCCGAGGTCGTCAACCGCTCGCTCGAGAAGGACGAGGTGGTTACACAGTTCGAGGTCGCGACCGCGGCTGCCTTCGTCGCCCTCGCGGCTGCCGGGGTAGATGCCGGGGTGATCGAGGCCGGGCTCGGAGGGCGGCTCGACGCCTCCAACGTGATCCCGTCCCAGGTGACCGTGCTCACCTCGGTCGGGCTCGACCACACCGAGTGGCTCGGTGGGTCCGAGGTAGAGATCGCGGCCGAGAAGCTTGCCGTGCTGCGCGACCACTCGACCCTGGTGGTGGGGCGGCTGAGCGGGGAGGTCGCGGCGCTGGCCGAGGGCATCGCGGCAGGGCGGGGCGCGAGGCTTGTGAAGGCGCCGGAGGACCCCGGCGCCGGGGTCCCCGTGCGCGCCGCCGGCCCCTTCCAGCGTCGCAACTTCTCGATCGCCTGCGCTGCCGCCGGCTCCTTTCTCGGCGAGCTCGACCCCGATCTCGTGCGCGAGGTCGGTGCCGGGCTGGAGATCGCCGGCAGGCTGGAGCGGATAGCCGACGATCCTCCAATCTTCATCGACGCTGCTCACAACCCCGATGGCGCCGCGGCCCTGGCCGAGGCGCTGCCCGAGATCAGCAGGGGTCGGCCGGTGATCGTCTGCATGGCGATCCTCGCTGACAAGGACGCAGCGGGGATGATCGCGCCGCTGGCGGAGGCAGTCGACCACTTCGTCTGCACCGAGCTCGACCGGGCGCGGCTGCGCTCCTCCGGTCGCCCCGGCGCCAGCGCCTGGGAGGCCGCGGAGCTGGCCCGTCTCTGCCGCGCGGCGGGGGCCGAGTCAGTCGGCGTTGCCGACCCCGCGCAGGCGCTGGCCAGCGCCTGCCGGGAGGCGAAGGAGCGACGGGGGACCGTCATCGTCGCCGGCTCCCACTACCTGCTTGCCGACGCCAGGGAGCAGCTCGGCGCCGGCTAGCAGCGGCGGGCCGGTCGGCCGTTGGCCAGCCCCGAGTTGGGTGCGCCGTCGAGAACGACACAGGCCCCGGTGGTAACCCGCCATTTGAATTTGCCGGGGCTGCCGATCGAAGCCAGCTTGAAGCTGAAGGTGGCCGCGTGCTGATTCGGCCCCTTAACCGTCAGCCTGGCGGCGAGCGGGGGCTGCCGAGAGTTCATTCGACTCTCACTATGAGAGGAACTGAAGTCTCGGCGGCGGGGTGGGGCCGGGAGGCGATCGCCCCGACCCTGTGCGACGATTCGCCGATGGATCGCGAAGCGCGCTCCGAGCTGCTCTCGATGATGGGGCTGGTCGCCGCCGTGGTGGCGATCGTGATCCTGATCTTCTTCGGCATCGGCTTCCTCTTCGGGAGGCTCTTTCTCTGAGAGGTTCGCGCCCCGGGGGTCGGGGGCGCAAGGTTTCGTGACCGCCGCGACGAAGTAGACTGCCCCGTCCCGGTTCGGCGGAACTTCCCATGCCAGTAGCCATATTCGGCATCTCCAACAACGGCCTCAGCCTCGCCGTCAGCCTCTTCGTGCTGATGCTCGTGGTCGTCTGGTTGGCCTTGATCGTGTACACCTATCTGGATGCGCGACGTCGGATCTCCGATCCGGTGCTTGTCGCCTGCGCCACCGCCGCCTCCTTCTTCCCCTATATCGGCACGATCGTCTACGTGATCGTTCGCCCGCCCGAATTCATCGAGGACGCGCGCGAGCGCGAGCTGGAGATGAAGGCGTCGGCGCTGCGGGTGCGCCAGCTCGCCGAGCTCTCCTGCCCCAACTGCGAGTACCCGGTCGAGAAGAACTTCCTGCGCTGCCCCAACTGCCAGCGCCGGCTCAAAGACCCCTGCCAGACGTGCGGAAAGCCGGTCGATCCCCGCTGGGCCCTCTGCCCCTACTGCGAGTCGGCGATGCCCGCACGGGCGCGGCAGCAGCGCCCGGCTGGGCAGCCGAAGAAGGCTCCAGCCCAGCGTCCGGCTCAAGGCCCGGAGCGCGCCGAGGAAGCCGGAGATCGACCCGAACCGAAGCCGAAGCGTCGGGCGGCGCGGCGCAAGGAGCCGGTCGCGCCGTCGGCAGAGGACGGAGCCGATTCGCCGTCCGAGCGCCCGAAGGCGAGCGAGCCGCGCTCGTCCTCGCGCCGATCGAAGTCACAGGGCAGCACCTCCCGGCAGTCCCCCGAGCGCAACTCCTGATGTCGCGGACCCTGATCCTGGTCAAGCCCGACGCCTTCGGGCGCGCCCTCACCGGCGAGGTGCTGGCCCGGTTCGAGCGCAAGGGCCTGCGGATCGTGGCACTGAAGCTGATGACCGCAGACTCCTCGATCGCCAACCACCACTACGCCGAGCACGCAGAGAAGCCCTTCTTCGGCGAGCTGGTCTCTTTCATCACCGGCGGTCCCCTGGTGGCTGCCGTGCTGGAGGGACCCGAGGCGGTGACGGCGGCGCGGCAGCTGATCGGCGCCACCAACCCGGTCGAGGCGGCGCCGGGGTCGATTCGCGGCGACTTCGCGCTCGAGGTGACGTTCAACATGGTCCACGGGTCGGACTCGGATGAGTCGGCCGCTCGTGAGATCGGCATCTGGTTTCCGGAATTGACCTAGGGCTCATGCGCCCGGGCCACGGGTCCTGTCACGCCATGGGGCCCACCACCCCTCGGCTGGCGCCGAGTGGCGGTCCACCCCATGTCGCACCACCCGTGGCAAGGGCGGAATAGATGCAAGTCGTACTCGCGTCCAGGTCTCCTCAGCGCCGAGAAATCCTCGAACGACTCAGCATTGAGTGCGAGGTGGTGCCGGCTGATGTGGAGGAGTTGGAAGGAGGGGATCCGTACGTGGAGATTCCCGGGAACGCCCTGATCAAGGCTCGGGCGGTGGCCGGGGCCGGGAGGCTGGTGATCGGGTGCGATACGGATGTGGTGGTCGACGGGAGGGCGTTGGGCAAGCCGGGCGACGAGGCGCAGGCACGTGAGTTCCTGCGATTGCTTTCCGGCCGCGTCCACGAGGTGCTCAGCGGATTGGCGCTTCTCGGGCCGGGGCAGGGGCAGGAGCGCAGCGGCACCTGCTCCTCGCTGGTCACCTTTCGCGAGATCCCAGGCCCCGAGGTCGAGCGCTACATCGCCTCCGGCGAGTGGCGGGACCGAGCCGGCGGCTACGCGGTCCAGGGGCTGGGGTCGACCCTCGTCGCCGCGGTTGAGGGGGACATCGCCAACGTCATAGGCCTGCCGGTCGGGCTGCTGCTGGAGCTGGCGCCGGAGCTTTCCCTTTAGATTCGCCAGCGATACCCACTCGGCGACGCGGCGTTGCGACACGGGCCCAGACGCCCGGGGAGCTGCCGTGCCGGTCGGAAGCTCGCACGCCGTGCGCTCCCGTTAGGCCGCCGCGGGGCCCGGTCGGGTGGGGAGCACTTGCTGGCGCTCCCCGCGCATCTCGGCGACGAGATCGTGCTCGAGCAGGGGAGGGGTCAGCCTGCGGCGGCGAAGCTGACGTTTGAGGGATTTCATGTACAAGCCAGAGCCGGCTACGCGGCAGGCCGCCACCGCGTCGCGGTTGAGCGTCTTGCGGTCGACGGAGTCGAGTGGGGTATTGGCGATGACTTCCAACGAGCGGCGCATGTCGAGCGTCGTGCGGACGCCGCACGATGGCGAGGTGCCGACCCCGACGATGCCGACGATCGTGATTCCGGACCGCCCGTAGTCGGCGATTTGGCGGGTGACTTGGCGCGCGAGCCGCCAGTAGACGAGACGGGTATAGAGGACGAACAGGCCCAGCAGCGGTCCCCGGAAGCGATAGAGGGCGGTGCCGCGCGCGCCGTAGGCACGCAGCATGCGCCTCTTCAGCACGCCGCCCCACGCGTGCTGTTCAGGGCAGGGCATCTGGCAGATCCCCACTCCGCGGCTGGTCAGCTCGTCGATGACTTCCGCGACTCCCCCCGGCCGAAAGGCGCCGCCCAGATAGCGGACGTTCTCGTTGAGCAGGCAGTGCGAGACGAAGGCGACCTGCTTGCCACGGGCATCCTCGAGGCGTTCGGAGAGGATCTCGCTGCGGTCGTTCACGGAGCCGACCCTACCTCGCGCTGGGAAGAACCAGCGGGTCGGCTCCGGGCCGCCGCCTTGACCGTCGCCATCACGGAGGAATCTTCGGACGAGATCGCGGCCAGCTCAGAGACCGGGGCGCCCCCGGTGCTCACCTCCGTGCACGATTAAGCTAGTGCTGATCCACACCCGGATTGCCGCAAATTGGGTACCCGGGAACGTTCGCTAGACTAGGCGCGCGCTTCGCCCGAACCTTCAATACCCGGCGATCCGCCAGGCGGCCCGCCGCCTGCCTGGATAGCAGGGACCTCCCCTATCGCAGTGACCCAACCCAACCATGGGCATACTCAGTTACCTGACAGGACTCGGCAGCCGCGACATGGCGGTCGACCTCGGCACCGCCAATACGCTCGTCTACGTCCGCGGACGCGGCATCGTCCTCTCGGAGCCCTCGGTCGTCGCGATCGACTCGCGCACCGGCCGGGTCCACGCTGTCGGGGTCGAGGCCAAGCGGATGCTCGGGCGCACCCCGGGGACGATCACCGCGATCCGGCCGCTCAAGGATGGCGTCATCGCCGACTTCGAGGTCACCGAGCAGATGCTGCGGCACTTCATCAAGAAGGTCCATCAGAACCGCTTTGCCCACCCCCGCGTGGTCGTCTGCGTTCCCTCCGGCGTGACCGGCGTCGAGAAGCGCGCGGTCGAGGAGGCCTGCCTCTCCGCCGGTGCCCGCAACGCCTACCTGATCGAGGAGCCGATGGCGGCCGCAATCGGCGCCGGGCTCCCCGTCGGGGAGCCGACGGGCTCGATGATCGTCGACATCGGCGGAGGCACCAGCGAGGTGGCGGTGATCTCGCTCGGGGGGATCGTCGTCTCGCAGTCGATCAGGATCGGCGGCGACGAGCTCGACGAGGCGATCATCAACCACTGCAAGCACACCTACAAGCTGATGATCGGCACCCAGACGGCGGAGGAGGTCAAGCTCGAGGCGGGCTCGGCCTCGCCCCTGCCGGAGGAGGTGAGGGCGGAGATCCGTGGCCGCGACCTCGTCTCCGGGCTGCCGAAGACGATCACGCTCACCTCCGAGGAGATTCGCGAAGCCCTCGACGAGCCGGTCGGGCAGATCGTCGCCGCCGTCAAGGACACCCTCGACCGCACCCCGCCGGAGCTGGCCGGGGACATCATGGACCGGGGGATCACCCTTGCCGGAGGTGGGTCGCTGCTGCAAGGACTCGAACAGCGTCTGCGTGACGAATGCCAGATGCCGTGCCAGCTGGCAGAGTCACCGTTGACATGCGTCGCGGTCGGATCTGGAATATCGCTTGAGGAGTTCGAAGCGATCCACCGCGCAAGCAAGAATTCGGGTCCGAGGCACTTTGCTTAGCTCGCCTTCAACCCCAGCCTCCAACTTAGGTCGGAACCGTGTATCGAAAGCAAGTACGCCGCCGTAGGGCGGTATTGGCCCTGCTGGTCATCAGCTCGTTTGTCTTGCTGACGCTCACCTACGCTCAGACCTCGGGTGGCTTCCAGCGAGGCGTGAGCACGGTCTTCGGGCCGCTCCAGGACGTCGCCGACCGGGCGCTGAAACCCGCCCGCGACCTCGTCAACTGGGTCGACGACACCTTCGACGCGCGTGGAGAGAACGACCGGCTCAAGACGGAGGTCCAGGATTTGCGCCGCCAGGTGGCCGGCGGCGAGGCTGCGCTCCAGGAGAACGCCCAGCTGCGCAAGCTGGTCGGGCTCAAGGCGGACATCCCGTCGGGGTACGAGACGGTCACCGGCCGGGTTATCGCCCGCTCGCCGACAATCTGGTACTCGAGCGTGACGATCGACGTCGGCAGCGGCAATGGCGTTCGCGCCAGCGACCCCGTGATCAACGGCGACGGCCTCGTCGGCTCGGTCGCCTCGGCGACAGGCTCGACCGCCCAGGTGAGGCTGATCACCGACCCCGCCAGCGCGGTCACCGGCAAGATCGTCCCCAGCGGTGTCCAGGGCGTGATCAGGCCCGAGATCGGCAACCCCGAGGACCTCTCGATCGACTTCCTCGACTCCTCCAAGCGGGTCGGCAAGGGTCAGACCGTGGTCACGGCCGGCTGGCGTGGGGAAGGACTGTCCTCGCGCTACCCGCCCAACATCCCGATCGGCCGCATCACCGAGGCCTCGATCGCGGAGCAGGAGGCGAGCGCGACGGTCCACATGCGCCCCTACGCCGACATACGCGACCTCGACGTGCTCCAGGTCCTGACGGGCGGCAGCCGCTGATGATCGTCACCCCGAAGATCCTCGCCCGCCTGGTGCTGATCGTCTTCGCCGGAGTCCTGCTTCAGCTCTCCTTCTTCTCCCAGGTCGAGCTGCTGCACACCAGCCCCGACATCCTGCCGGCGCTTGTGATCTCCCTCGGCCTGCTCGGGGGCAGCATGACCGGCGCCGTCAGCGGCTTCTCCGTCGGCCTGCTGAT
Organism: uncultured Actinomycetes bacterium; assembly: GCA_963840235.1. GTDB lineage: Bacteria > Actinomycetota > Thermoleophilia > Solirubrobacterales > 70-9 > JBBRHQ01. Next base: position 21,638 of record CAWIYC010000007.1, on the reverse strand, counting down.
CGACTGCCTGCTGGTGGCGCCGCTGGGGGCGACCTCGCTGGTGCTGCTCTCGGTCGGATACCTCGCCGGCATCTACCGCGAGCGCTTCGACATCACCAGCTCACTGACCGCACCGCTGCTGTGCATGGGGCTGACCCTGGTGGCCGAGCTCGGCTTCGGCGCCGTGCAGCTGCTTCTCGGCGTCGACGCGCCCCTGAGCCCGCTGGTCGTCCGCGACGTCCTGGTCAAGAGCATCTACGCGTTCTTCCTCGGCTGGCCGATCTTCATCGGCATCCGCCGGGTCCTGCGCCCGGCGCTGATCACCGAGCGGGCGGTGCGACGGCGCACCGCCGGTCCGACGGTGCTGGGAGCGTAGGCGGCGCAGATGTATATCCGCTCCGACGAACGGCGCCCCCAGCTCAACACCGGGCTCGCCCTGCGGGTGGCGATCATGGGCGGGATCGGGCTGGTGCTGTTCGCGATCATCTTCTTCCGCCTCTGGTTCCTGCAGGTCCTCTCGGGGGACAAGTACCTGGCCGAGGCGAACAACAACCGCACCCGTGAGATCCGCGTCCCCGCCCCGCGAGGTGAAGTGCTCGATCGCAGCGGCGGCGTGCTCGTCGGCAACCGCACCTCCCTTGCGCTGCAGGTGAATCCGCAGAAGCTCCCGGCCGACCCGGTCGAGCGCCGGCAGGAGCTGGCCCGCCTCGCGCGGCTCACGCACACCTCGCTGCGAAAGGTGCGAGGGACGCTGCGCGACGGCATCCAGCTCTCGGCCACCGCCCCGGTGACCCTGCGCCAGGACGTCGGCCACACCCTCGTCTACTACCTCCAGGAGAATCGCTCCAGCTTCCCCGGTGTCGAGGTCCAGTCCGTCTACATCCGGCGCTATCCGAATGGGACGCTGGCGGCGCACCTCGTCGGCAGCGTCGGCGAGATCAACTCCGCTGAGCTGAAGCAGCCCCGCTACCGCGGCCTTCAGCCGGGGGACGTGATCGGCAAGGGCGGGGTTGAGTACTCCTATGACCGCTACCTGCGGGGGGTCCCCGGGCTGATCAGAAACCAGGTGGACTCCCTCGGCGTCCCGACCCCCGGCGGGCAGCTCAGCTACGCGCAGCCCAAACCGGGCGACAGCCTGAAGCTGACGATCGACCCGACGGTGCAGGCCGCCGGGGAGGCGGCGCTGGCGGGGACCGGGCTTCCCGGCGGCTTCGTCACCATGAACGTCCATAACGGTCAGATCCTCGGCATGGGCTCCTATCCCACCTTCGACCCGACCGTGTTCACCCGCCCGATGACCCAGAGTCAGGTGGATGCGCTGTTCAGGGACCCGGTCTCCGCGCCGCTCACGGACAGGGCATCCTCGGGGCTCTACCCGACGGGCTCGACCTTCAAGCTGATCACCGCCATGGCCGGTCTCGAGAGCGGCGCGATCACGCCCTCGACCACGATCTACGACGGAGGCTCGCTCACGATCGGCGGCCAGTCGTTCCAGAACGCCGGAGGCGCCGCCTTCGGCCCCCTCACCCTTGTCCCGGCCCTGCAGGTTTCCTCCGACGTCTTCTTCTACACGCTCGGGCTGAAGATGTGGGACACCGGCGCCCTGCAGAGGTGGGCGCACAAGCTCGGCATCGGGCGCCCGTCCGGGCTCGACCTGCCGGAACAGGCCGACGGGCTGCTGCCGACGCAGGGGTGGCGCAACCGTCTCTACAAGAAGGGCCTGACCGACCGCCCCTGGTCGGCGGGCGACAACATCCAGCTCGCCACCGGTCAGACCGACCTGCAGACCAACCCGCTGCAGATGGCGATCGCCTACGCCACCGTCGCAAACGGCGGCACCGTGGTCACCCCGCACGTCGGCATGGAGGTGGACGACGCCGCCGGCCGCGTGGTGCAGGAGATCGACCCGGGCTCGCGGCGCCACGTCAAGATCAAGCCCGAGTACCGCTCCGTCATCCTCGAGGGCCTGCACGAAGCCGCCCAAGCCCCCGGCGGGACCTCCTATGGCGTCTTCGGCGGCTTCCCTGTCCCGGTCGCCGGCAAGACGGGCACGGCCCAGCGGCCCCCGAATCCCGACCAGTCCTGGTACATCGTCCTCTCGCCCTACCCCAACCCGAAGATCGTCACCGCGGTCACGGTCGAGCGGGGCGGTTTCGGCGCCGACACGGCGGCCCCGGCGGCGCTCTCGATCCTCTCCGCCTACTACGGCGCCCACTCCTCCGGGTCGAGCGGTGCCAACGGGGGCAGCCCCGGCTGATGTACGCGACCCGCGCGGCCCGCGCCCGCCCCGAGCCGTTCACGACCCGGCCCAGCATCTCCGAGAGGCTCGGCCTGCCCTACCTCGACGGGGTGATGATGTTCTCGGTGATCGCCCTGGTCGGGTTCAGCATCTTCACCCTGGCCCAGGCGACGCTGGGCGACGTTCCCGGGGACCGCTACTACTACGTCGAGCGCCAGGCGATCTACGCCGGGCTCGGGATCCTGGGGATGGTGCTGCTGACCCGGATCGACTACTCGCGCTTCCGCGAGCTCAGGGTCGGCATCTACACCTTCCTCTGCGTCAGCATCTCGATGGTCTTCGTCTTCGGCTTCGCGGCGCGGGGCTCACGGCGAGCCTTCGACCTGCCCTTCTTCAGCTTCCAGCCCTCGGAACTCGGCAAGCTGCTGCTGGCGCTGGCGCTGGCGGGGTTCGTGATCGACGGCGCCAGGAGGGGCTCTGAGGTCCAGCGCACGGCCCGCTACCTCTTCCTCGGGCTGGCCCCGGCGGCACTGGTTTTCCTCCAGCCCGACCTCGGCACATCGCTCGTCTACGCGGTGATCACCCTCTCGGTGATGTACTTCTCTGGGATCCGCTGGACCCACTTCGCAGCCATCGGCGCCGGGTTGATCGCTATCGTCTCTGTCGTACTCGTGGTCGCCCCGATGATCGGCACACCCGTGCTGAAGGGCTACCAGGAGGAAAGGCTTACATCTTTTCTGCATCCCAGCGCGGACCCAAGCGACGCCGGCTACCAACAGAATCAGGCCAAGATCGCCATCGGCTCCGGTCAGAAGACCGGCCGCGGCGACAAGGCCACTCAGACCCGGCTCGACTTCGTTCCCGAGCGCCACACCGACTTCATCTTCGCGGTGATCGGGGAGCGCTACGGGTTCATGGGGGCCGCGTTCGTCCTGTCCCTCTACGCCCTGCTCATCTGGCGGGCGCTGCGGATCGTGACGCTCTCAAAGAACTTGTACGGGACCCTGGTCGCGGGCGGCTTGGCCGCCATGCTGATGTTCCAGGTTTTCGTCAACGTCGGGATGAGCCTCGGAATCATGCCCATCACCGGCATCCCATTGCCGCTGATGAGCTACGGAGGCTCGTCGGTCCTCGCCACTTTCCTGGCGGTGGGCGTCCTTCAGAGCATCCACATGCAAGCGCGACTCAGCCAGAAGAGCCGGTGGGCGTAACGACCCATCCACTGAGCTGAGGTAAATGAAGAAGACAATCCTGGTTTCCGCGGACCGCGGCGAAACGCGCGTGGCCGTTCTCGAAGCCAAAAAGCAGGGATCGAAGCGGGAGGTGGCGGAGCTCTACATCGAGCGCCGCGGCCGCCGCTCGATCGTCGGCAACATCTACAAGGGGAAGGTCGACAACGTCCTTCCCGGAATGGAGGCCGCCTTCGTCGACATCGGCCTCGAGCGCAACGGCTTCCTCCACGTTGACGAGATCGTCCTTCCCGGGGGCGAGCAGGCTCCGAGGCGCGGCCGCGGCAAGGGCCGGCGCATCGACGAGCTGATCAAGCCCGGCCAGGAGATCGTCGTCCAGGTGGTCAAGGACCCGCTGAAGACCAAGGGCGCGCGGCTCTCGATGAACGTCTCGATCGCAGGCCGCTATCTGGTCTACGCCCCCCAGGGCAGCGGCGTCGGCGTCAGCCGCCGGCTCGGCGACAAGGAGCGCGACCGCCTGCGCAAGATGGTCGACCGCACCTACAAGGGCCCGGGCGGGCTGATCGTCCGCACCGCCGCCCATGGCGCCAAGAAGACCGACTTCGTGCGCGAGATCGGTTATCTGCACAAGCTCAACGACGTGCTCGACCGTCGCACCGAGGAGGTCAAGGCGCCGGCGCTGGTCTTCCAGGAGGCCGACCTCTCGGTCAGGGTTCTGCGCGACGTCTTTCTCAGCGATTTCGAGAAGGCGATCATCGACTCCCCGAAGCAGCGCGACCGGGTCATCAGCTTCTTCCAGCGCACGGCGCCGGAGCTGGTCTCCGGGGTCGAGCTCTACGAGGATCCCAAGCCGCTGTTCGAGAAGTGGGGGATCGACAAGGAGATCAACTCGACCCTGACCCGGCGGGTGGACCTGCCCTCGGGCGGGTATCTGATCATCGAATACGCCGAGGCCCTGACCGTGATCGACGTCAACAGCGGCAGCTTTACCGGCCGTGGCAAGGGTGGCCTCGAGGAGACGATCACCAAGGTCAACACCGAGGCGGCCGACGAGGTCGTGCGACAGCTGAGGCTGCGCGACATCGGCGGGATCATCGTTATCGATTTCATCGACATGGCCCGCGCCCGAAACCGCGACAAGGTCCTTCAGACCATGCGCAAGGCGCTCGACGCCGATAAGTCGAAGAGCTACGTGGTCGAGGTCTCGCCGCTGGGGCTGGTCGAGATGACCCGCCAGAACGTCACCGACGGCGTGCGTGAGATCCTCACCGTGCGCTGCCCGACCTGCGAGGGCGAGGGCGTGGTGCTCTCGGCCGAGACGGTGGCCCTCGAGGGCCTGCGGAAGCTGCACGACATCGTCGCCGAGAACCCCAAGCCCGAGGCCTTCCTGATCCGGGTCCAGCCGAAGGTCGCTGCCGAGCTGATCGACCCCGAGAGCGGCCTGGCCGAGTTCGAGGCCGAGACCGGCAAGCAGTTCCACTTCGAGGGCGGCGAGGCGTTGCCGATCGACACCTTCGAGGTGGTCGAGGCCGACAGCCGCGAGAAGATCGAGGAGCGGGCACTGCCGTTCAAGGTCGGCGAGGAGGTCTTGGTCAGGATCGACGAGCCCCACATGTACAACGCCGACGACGCGGTCGCCCGGGTCGACTCCTACATCGTCAGCGTCAGCGGCGGCGCTCCCTTCGTCGGCGAGCGCAAGCTGGTGCGGATCGAGCGTGTCGAGCGGGCTGCCGCGGTGGCCTCGCTCCCTGGGGTCGAGTCCAGCAACGGCGGCGGCGCAGCGGCGGCGGGGAACGGCTCCGAGCAGCTAGAATCCTCCGGCTCTGAGAGGCGCCGCCGCGGCCGCCGAGGTGGTCGCGGCGGTTCGCGCGCCGCGAAGTCCGACGACTGAGGAAGCGGAAACGGAACAGGCATGTACGCAGTGATCGAAAGCGGTGGCAAGCAGTACAAGGTCGAGAAGGGCACCGCCCTGCTCGTCGACCGCCTGCCCGCGGAGGAGGGCGCGAAGGTCAGTCTGCGCCCGGTGATGTTCCGCGACAAGGAGGTCGTCGCCGATCCCTCCGGCCTGGAGAAGGTCAAGGTCGAGGCGACCGTCGCAGAGCATCTGCGCGGCCCCAAGATCAAGATCTTCAAGTACAAGGCCAAGAAGGGCTACCACCGGCGAGCCGGCCACCGCTCGGAGCTGACCAGGCTCGAGATCACCGACCTGAAGATGCTGACCCGGAAGCCCGCCGCGAAGAAGGCGGAGCCGGAGCCGAAACCGGAGCCCATGGCCGAGGCGTCGGGAGCCGAGGTGAAGACGGCCGCCGAGACCAAGGCGCCGGCGAAGAAGCGGGCCACCCGCAAGCCGGCGGCGAAGAAGCCCACGGCCAAGGCGGAGACTGCGGCGAAGAAGCCGGAAACCGCGGCGAAGAAGCCTGCGGCACGGAAGCCGGCGGCGAAGAAGCCCACGGCACGGAAGCCGGCGGCGAAGAAGCCGGCGAAGAAGGAGGACGGCGATGGCTCATAAGAAGGGACTCGGCTCCAGCCGCAACGGCCGCGACTCAAACCCGAAGATGCTCGGCGTCAAGGTCTTCGCCGGCCAGCGCGTCAACGGCGGCGAGATCATCGTCCGCCAGCGCGGCACCCGCTTCTGGCCCGGCGAGGGCACCGGCCTCGGCCGCGACCACACGATCTTCGCCACCCGCCCCGGGGTGGTCGACTTCAGCCCGGCCCGCCGCGGCCGCACGATCACAGTTCTCGCCGACGACTGAGGGATCTGCGCCCAGGCCGGCGGGTCCTGTCACGGGATGGGACCCACCATTCCCTGCGCTCTACGGCGGGTGCTCGGGAATGGGTCCTCCCATCCCGTGCCACCCGCCGGGAGGGGCGCCGGTGTCTCGTCATCATTAGCCGATGCTCTTGGACAGAGCCAAGATCTACGTCGAGGGCGGGCGTGGGGGGGACGGGTGCGTTTCCTTCAGGCGCGAGGCCCATGTGCCCAAGGGCGGGCCGGACGGGGGGGACGGCGGGCACGGCGGCAGCGTCGTGCTCGTCTGTGACGGATCGCGGCGGGACCTGGGAGCGCTCCGCGGCAGCAAGCACTTCCGCGCCGGGCGGGGACGGCACGGCGAGGGATCCAACCGCCACGGCGCGCGCGGCGAGGACCGCGAGATTCCGGTGGCTCCGGGAACCTCCGTGGTCGCCCTCGACGGGGACGCCATAGACCTGACCGTGCCTGGGCAGCGGGCGATCGTCGCCCAGGGCGGCCGCGGCGGGCACGGCAACAAGCGATTCGCCACCTCGACCCGGCAGGCGCCGCGATTCGCCGAGCGCGGGGCAGTGGGGGAGTCGGGCTGGATCGAGTTGCGCCTTCGCCTGCTCGCCGACGCCGGCCTGATCGGGCTTCCGAACGCCGGCAAGTCCTCGCTGATCGCGCGGCTGACGCGGGCGGCGCCGAAAGTGGCCGACTACCCGTTCACCACCCTGGAGCCGGTCCTGGGCACGATCGAGACGGTCGAGCGCCAGGCTGTGATCGCCGACATCCCCGGGCTGATCGAGGGCGCGGCCGACGGCGCCGGGTTGGGCCACGAGTTCCTCGCCCACGTCGAGCGCTGCTCGGTGCTCGTCCACCTGGTTGACATCGCTCCGGCCGAGGGCGACCCCCTCGACGCTTACGAGATCGTTCGCACTGAGCTCTCCTCATACGGCAGCGGTCTCGGCCGGGTCCCGGAGATCGTCGTCCTCTCGAAATGCGACCTCGTCTCCGGGGAGGTGGCGGAGCGGATGGCGGCGGAGTGGCGCGATCGCCTCGGCGAGCGGGTGATCGGCGTCCTCCCGGCCTCCTCGGCGACAGGTGCCGGTCTGGAGGAGTTGCGCCGGCTGATCGTCAGCTCGATCCCGGAAGAGCCACCCACGGCTGCGGTCCCCACCGCTGCGCCCGAGGGCTTCGAGGCCGAGCACCGCGTCTACCGCCCCGCCGGCGAGGGCGGCTACGACGTCGTGCCCGAGGGCGAGGGGGTATTCCGGGTCACCGGGCGGGGCGTGGAAATGCTGGTCGAGCGCCACGACCTCTCCAACGAGGAGGCGCTCTCCTATCTCGAGCAGCGGCTGAGCGAGATCGGGGTGGTGGCCGCCCTGCGCTCGGCGGGGTTCGAGCCCGGAGACGAGGTGCGAATCGGCGAGCACGAGTTCGAACTGCACCCGGGCTGAGCCGGCGCCGGGCGCAGATGGAGCCACCGCCCGGTTCGGGGACGCCTGGGAGCCTGCGAGCGACGGCCCGTCTCCGCGCCCGGGCGCTTCCTAGACTTGGGCGCCCATGACCCTGGTCGTCAAACTCGGATCCTCGATCGTCGCCGCCGACGACGGCGAGCTGCGCGCGGATGTGCTCGACAACGTCTGCGGCCAGGTCGCGGCGCTGGAGTCGAGTGGCGAGCGGGTGGTGATGGTCACCTCCGGCGCGATCGCCCGTGGGATCCGGCTGATGCGTTTGCCGTCGCGCCCCGCCGCGATGGACGAGCTCCAGGCCGCCTCCGCGATCGGCCAGGGGGACCTCTTCCGCGCCTATGAGACCCGCCTCGACGCACAGGGGGTCCATGCCGCCCAGGTGCTGCTGACCGCCTCCGACATCGCCGCCCGCACCAACTACCTCAACGCCCGCCAGACGCTGCGGCGCCTGCTCGAGTGGGGGGTGGTGCCGGTGGTGAACGAGAACGACACCACGGCGACCGACGAGATCACCTTCGGCGACAACGACTTCCTCGCGGCACAGGTGGCGATCCTGCTCGACGCCAGGCTGCTGGTGCTGCTGACCGACATCGACGGCCTCCACAGCGCCGATCCGCGGCGGGAGCCGGACGCCCAGCTCGTGCGAGAGGTGAGCGGTTCCGAGCAGCTCGGGGGCCTGAAGATCGGGGACCGCACCTCAGCCTTCGGCTCCGGCGGCATGCGGAGCAAGGTGGCGGCGGCAGAGATGGCCGCGGAGGCCGGGATCGGGGCGGTGATCTGTAACGGCACGGTCGCCGGGACCCTGCAGGAGGCCGCCGGGGGCGGCTCCGTCGGCACCGCCTTCGCGCCCCGCCGCGGCAGGGCCCCGAGCTTCAAGCTCTGGCTCAAGCATGCGAAGCCCGCGCACGGGCGCGTCGCCGTGGACGAGGGCGCGGCGCGGATGCTGCGGGAGAGGGGCTCCAGCCTGCTGCCGGTCGGGATCGTCGCCGTCGAAGGCAGTTTCGACGCGGGCGACGCGGTTGAGGTGACCTTGGGCGCGGAGGTGATCGGCAAGGGGATAGTCAACTACTCCTCGGAGGAGGTGGAGCGGATCAAGGGCCTGAAGAGCTCGCAGGTGCGCGAGCTGATGCCGCACGCCGCCGAGGAGGCCGTCCACCGCGACTACTTCGTCCTCGCCTGAGCGGCCGGCGGCTACCCTTTGCCGCTGATGGCCACGACCACGACCAGCGTTGCCGACGCCTGCGCGGCCGCCAGGGCCGCATCGCTGGCGCTCGTGCGCGCCCCGACCGAGGTCAAGAACGCCGTGCTCGATGAGACCGCGACGCTGCTCGAGCAGCGCGCCGGGGCGATCCTCGAGGCCAACGCGGCCGACCTGGCCGATCCCCGGGCCGAGTCCCTGACGGAGGCGCTCCGCGACCGCCTCACTCTGACCCGCGAGCGGGTCGAGGCTATGGCGGCCGGGGTGCGGGCGATCGCCGCACTGCCCGACCCGGTCGGTGAGGAGATCGAGAGGCGCGACCTCGAGAGCGGTATCGAGCTGCGCAAGGTGCGGGTCCCGCTCGGGGTCGTCGCAGTCGTCTACGAGGCCCGCCCCAACGTCACCATCGATTGCGCCGCGCTGACGATCAAGAGCGGCAACGCGATCGTCCTGCGCGGCTCCAGCTACGCCGAGCACTCCAATGGCGCCCTGGCCGCGATCGTGCGCGAAGCGCTGGCGGAGACGGGTCTGCCGGCGGACGCGGTCGTCCTGCTTGCGGCCGGCGAGCGCGATGGGCTGGCCGAGCTGGCCACCCAGGACCGGTTGATCGACCTGCTGATCCCGCGCGGGGGGGAGGGGCTGAAGGAGGCGCTCAAGGACGTTGCCACGGTGCCGGTGATGTATGCGGCGGCGGGCAACTGCCACGTCTACGTCCACTCCGAGGCCGACCTCGAGATGGCGCGGGCGATTGCCTTCAACGCCAAGGTGGACCGCCCCGGGGTCTGCAACTCGGCCGAGACGCTGCTGGTGGACCGCGAGGTGGCGCCCGCCTTTCTGCCGCTTGTCCTGGCCGACCTTGCCGCCGCGGGGGTCGAGCTTCTCGGCGACGCCGAGACCCGGGGGAACGCGGGGGGGACGGAGGTGCTGGAGGCCGGGCCCGAGGATTGGGACACCGAGTACCTGGAGATGAAGATGGCGGTCGGGGTGGTGGACTCGCTCGAGGCCGCGATCGAGCACATCAACCGTCATGGCAGCGGCCACTCGGAGGCGATCGTGACCGGCTCCGAGCAGGCGGCCGACCTGTTCACCGCCGGAGTCGACGCCGCCGCCGTCTACGTCAACGCGTCGACCCGGTTCACCGACGGCTTCGAGTACGGGATGGGGGCCGAGATCGGCAACTCGACTCAGAAGCTGCACGCGCGGGGACCGATCGGCCTGCGTGAGCTGACGACCTTCAAGTACGTCGGTCGCGGTCAGGGCCAGGTGCGTGGCTAGCGGGCCGGGTGCCGGCATCGGCGTCCTCGGCTCGGCCTTCAACCCGCCCCACCTGGGACACCTGGCGCTGGCGCAGGAGGCGCTCTGGCAGCTCGGGCTGACCGAGGTGGTTCTGGTCCCCACCGGCGAGGCGCCGCACAAGAAGATCGTCGACGACCCGGGAAAGGAGATCCGGTTGGCGATGACCCGGCTTGCCGGTTCCGAGGACGCGCGCTTCACCGTCTCCACCGTGGAGGTCGAGCGCGACGGGCCGTCCTACACGTGTGAGACCTTGGAGCTGCTTGCCGAGGAGAAGGGAGACACCGAGCTGGTGTTCGTGATGGGCGCCGACGCCGCGGTCGGGCTCGAGAGCTGGCACGAGCCGGAGCGGGTGGTCGAGCTGGCGCGGCTCGCGGTCGCACGCCGGGCGGGGGTCTCGGACGCCGAGGTGGTGGCGGTCCTGCGCAGCCTGGGTGCCCTCGAGCGGGCGACGATGCTGGAGATGCCGCAATTCGGGGTCTCCTCCTCCGCGGTGCGCGAGCGTGCCGCGTCGGGGCGGCCCCTGCGCTACCTGGTGCCGGAGCCGGTGGCGAGGTTCATCGAGGAGCGGGGGGTGTACTCGGGATGAGCGGGTCTTCGGAGGCGCTGGCGCTGAGGCTGGCGGAGCTGGCGGACTCGAAGAAGGCCGGGGACATCGTCGTCCTCGACATGCGCGAGCTTGTTTCCTACACCGACTGCCTGGTGATCTGCACCGCCGGCAATGAACGCCAGGCGAAGGCGATCACCGACGAGGTCCGGGTGCGGCTGAAGAAGGACGAGGGCCTGACCCCGGGCCAGGTGGAGGGTGAGGGGGCGGCCGGCTGGGTGGTTCTCGACTACCTCGATTGTGTCCTGCACGTCTTCACGGCCGAGGCGCGGGACCGCTATCGCCTGGAGGAGCTATGGCGCGACGCGCCCCGGGTCGAGACCCGGCTGCCGGGTGGGCAGCGGCAGGCCGCCAGCGCCTGAGGCGAACAGGCGTTCGCGCCTGGGCGAGGTGGCGCGAATTGCCGTCCGGAGGCCCCCATACGGTTCCGCCCATGGGTAGCTTCAAGAGGGTGTTCCTCGGCTACCGCCGCACCGAAGTCGATGCGGCTATCACCGCCTGGGATGAGAGGGTCGCCGAGCTCGAGCGAGAGCTCGCCTACATGTCCGGCCTGATCATCGAGCGGGAGCGCGAGATCCGCGACCTCCAGGAGGAGCTGCGCCAGGCAAACGAGCGCCATGACCGCAGCCTTGCCTCGATCGAGGCGATCTCGCTGCGGCTCGAGGAGGTCCAGGCGCAGGCCCGCGGGCAGGCGACACGGATCCGGATGAAGGCTCTGCGCGAGGCGGTGGAGGTGAGCAAGAAGGTGCAGGACCTGGCGGGCCGGATCGGGGTCGAGGCCGAGCCCGGCAATGGAGCCGAGGCGATTGCAGCAGCCGCGGCCGCCAACGGCAACGGCCACCCCGCCGAAGTCGACGCCCACGAGCTGTTCGAGGGTCTGATCAAGGTTCAGATCGGTCCCCTCGGCGACTTCTCTCAGCTGGTCTCCTTCGAGGACGCGGCCGGCCAGATCGACGCCACCTCGGAGATCTCGGTCGAGCGCTTCTCCGAAGGCCGCGCGACCCTCTCGATGCGGCTCGAGGAGCCGGTCGAGCTGCTGCGTGAGCTGGAGGAACGCTCACCGCTCGAGTTCAAGGTCCGCCACACCGCCGACGGCAGTGTCGTCCTCGACGTCGACGACGAGCAGCAGGGCCCCCAGCAACAGGCCGCCTGAGCGGCGCTCGACTCCCCGGTCCGGTTGTGACGCTGTCGTCACTTCCGCGTCTTGATCCGCGACGGGGCGGCCACGAACATGTGTTCGTGCACTCAGGTAGCAAGTCGACGAACAACCAGAAAGGCAGCGATTGCCGAGGCGGCGATCGCAGCCGAGGCGATCAAGCTCGGGATCGACGTGCTGAAGCCGATGGCCGAGCATGGCCGCTACGACCTGGCGTTCGACTTGGGAAGCGAAGTTCTGCGAGTGCAATGCAAGTGGGGTGGACTAAAGGGGGACGTCATCTCCGTGAGCACGGTCGGCTCTTATCACTCGCCCACCCGCGGTTATGTGAGGTCCACCTACGCCAGTAGCGAGATTGATGCGATCGGCGTCTACTCCGGCGAGGTCGACCGATGCTACTTCCTGCCAATCTCGCTGTTCGAGCATCAAACGCAGGTCTTTCTTCGACTTGCGGAGCCGAAGAACAATCAGCGAGCAGCGCTAAACTGGGCCGCTGACTATGAGCTTGGGGCTATAGCTCAGTCGGCAGAGCGCTTGCGTGGCACGCAAGAGGTCGCCGGTTCGAATCCGGCTAGCTCCACTGCGGAAAACGATGGATATGTAGTGGTCGGCGCCCACGAGTTCCGCAACCGCTTCGGCTGGTTCATGCAGCGCGCCGCCGCCGGTGAACACTTCCTGGTTACCCGACGGAACAAACCCTTCGCTCGACTGGTGCCTCCTTGAGGTAGAGATCGGGCCGTCGCAGGCGCTCGGACCGTGACCGTGCGGCCGTGCCCCGGGGCGGAAACCGTTTGGTTGTCGGCCGAGGTTCGGCAACGACGAGGACAACGACGTCAACGTGATCGTCGCCTGCTGAGGGCCGGCGAGCGCTCAAACCGCGACGGCTTGCTGCCGATGACCCCTCGGTGAGCGCAAACCAGTACGTATTCACCGAGGGGGTGCGGGCGACTCGCTCCACCTTCGAGCGCTGGACCCGCAATCCCTGGCCGGTCCTGCGCGGCTGGCTCGCCCTCAGCCTGGCGATCGCCCTGACGCTGCTGGCCGCCGTCTGGGTCGTCTCCGGCCTGCTCACCCCCGACCTGACCCCGATCCACCTGGCCGGCCTGACCGAGGCCGCCGAGCCGGCCGACCTCGCCCCGATCCTGTTCCGCAACTCGCTGGTGCTGGCGCTGCACGCGACCGCCTGCGTCGCCGGGTTCATCGCCGGCGCCTCGATGCCGATCGCGGCCGCCCAGCGGACCGGGTTCTCGCGCTGGGTCCACCTCAAGGCGGGCGAGCTGGCGATCCTCTTCGTCGCCGCCGTCACCCTCTTCTCACTTAGCACCCAGGCCCTCTTCCTCGGCTTCCAGGGCGCGACCATCTCCTCCCAGCTCGACATCTCCCGGGGGCAGCTGATCCTAAGCGTCCTCCCGCACGCGGTGCCTGAGCTGATGGCCCTTTTCCTCCCGCTCGCCGCCTGGCTCATCGCCAGCCGCCGTGGCGAGTGGAATCAGCTTCTGGCGGCGACCGTGACCACGGTCCTGATCGCGATTCCGGTGCTCGTCCTCTGCGCCGTGATCGAGGTCTACGTCTGGCCCCAGATCCTCGAGGCGATGTCGCCGAACGGCCCGCATACACTCGACATGTGGGGTCCCTGAGCGACGGCTACATCCGTCTGGTCCACTGGAGCGAGGAGGAGGCGCCGGAGCGCGCGGCCCGGCTCGAGCGGCTCGGCTACGAGGTCGAGGCAACCGTCCCCGGGACGTCGATCGGGATCCGCGACCTGACGGCGCGACCCCCGGCCGCCTTCGTCATCGACCTCTCCCGCCTGCCTTCGCACGGGCGCGAGGTCGCCCGTGCCGTGCGCCGGTCGAAGTCGCTGCGGTTCGTCCCGATCCTCTTCCTCGACGGCAGGCCGGAGAAGGTGGCGCAGGCCGCGGACGAGTTCCCCGACGCCTCCTTCTCGACCTGGGAGCATGCCGGCGCCACGCTCGCCGAGACGATCTCCCACCCCCCTCTCAATCCAGTCGTCCCGGTCTCGGACTCGGGCACCCGCTCGGGAACGCCGCTGCCGGAGAAGCTCGGGGTCAGGACCGGCTCGGTCGTCGTCCTGATCGGGGCGCCGGACCGCTTCGAGACCACCCTCGGCGAGCTTCCGGACGGCACCGTCCTGCGAAGGGGCAACCGCGGTGCCCGCGGGATCACGATCTGGTTCGAGACCTCCTCAGCGCGCCTGGAGAAGCGGATCGATGCGATAGCCCGCGCGGCGGGGGAGGGGATGCTCTGGATCGCCTGGCCGAAGGGCTCCTCGGGCATCGACACCGACTTGACCCAGAACGCGGTCATGGAAGCGGGCCTCGGCGCCGGGCTGGTGGACAGCAAGGTTTGCGCGATCGACGAGGACTGGTCCGGGCTGCGGTTCACGAAGCGCAGATGCTGACACTCTCGAGCATGCGTAGCTTGACACTTACGTAAGTATATGCTTACCTATGTTGCGAATGGCAGCCGAGACCAAGAACACGCCAGCCGCCGATTTCGACGTCGTCACCCGGGCGATCGCCGAACCGCGCCGGCGCCGGATCCTCTCGCTCACCCGCGACGCCGAGCTCAGCGCCGGCCAGATCGCCGCCGATTTCGAGATCAGCCGGCCGGCCGTCTCCCAGCACATAGCGGTCCTCCGAGATGCCGGCCTCCTGGTCGAGCGCCGCGACGGGACCCGCCGCCTCTACCGGGCCCGCCCCGACGGGCTCGCCGGGCTCCGCGACTTCATCGAAGGATTCTGGACGGACCGCCTCGAGCGGCTGAAGCTCGCCGCCGAGCTCGAACAACAGAGGAGGAACAAGAATGCCAAGCACAGAGACAGACGCCGCGGTCGAGGTGACGACAAGGATCGCCGCAGACCCTGAGACGGTCTTCGGCTTCTTCACCGAGCCGGACAAGATGATCCAGTGGATGGGGCGCGACGCGCAACTCGAGCCGAGGCCTGGCGGCGCCTTCCGCTGCGACCTCAACGGGCGCCACATCGCCGCCGGCTCGTTCCTCGAGGTGGAATTCCCGCACCGGGTCGTCTTCACCTTCGGCTGGGAGGGCGAGGACAGCACTGTACGACCGGGCGCCAGCACGATCGAGGTCACGCTCGAGCCGGACGGCGATGCGACCAATGTCCGCTTCGTCCACCGCGATCTTCCCGACGAGGAATCGCGCAGGTCTCACGGCCACGGCTGGGACCACTACTTCCAGCGCCTCGCGATCGCCGCCTCGGGCGGAGACCCCGGCGCGGATCCGTGGGCGAACCCCGAGAACGCCGGAGAATAGATCCGCAAGGCAGAGACACGCAACCGAAGGAGTGAAGATGGCGAACGCAGTCACATGGTTCGAGGTCGCGGGCAAGGACCGCGAAGGGCTGAAGGGCTTCTACTCGCAGCTTTTCGACTGGAAGCTGAGCGACATGGACGGCATGCCCTACACGGGTGTAGAGGCGTCGGACGGAGGAATTCCGGGCGGCATCGGCCAAGCGCCCGATGGCCACCCCGGACACGTCATCTTCTACGTCTCGGTCGAGGACGTCGAGGCGGCCCTGGCGAAGGCCGAGTCATTAGGGGGCAAGGCCGAGATGGGCCCGATCGAGATCCCTGCCGGGCGCATCGCCCACTTCAGCGACCCCGAGGGCCATGTAGTCGGCTTCTGGCAGCAGGCGCAGGCCTGACACCAGCGCCCCTCCGCCTGACACCGGCGCCCCTCCCGGCGGCTGGCACGGGATGGGAGGACCCATTCCCGAGCACCCGCCGTGGAGCGCAGGGAATGGTGGGTCCCATCCCGTGACATGACCCGCCGGCCGGGGCGGTGGTCCCGGTTCGTAAGATCGCTGCGATGAGCGACTACGACGCCCGGGCGATCGAGGCCAAATGGCAGCAGATATGGGCCGAGGAGGGCACCTGGGAGGTCGCCAACCCGGGGCAGCCCGGCTTCGAGCAGGAGAGGCCGAAGGCATACGTGCTCGAAATGCTTCCCTACCCGTCGGGCGAGCCCCACGTCGGCCATCTCAAGACCTATGCGGTCGGCGACGCGATCGCGCACTTCCGCCGCCGCCACGGCTTCGAGGTGATCCACCCGATGGGTTACGACTCATTCGGGCTGCCGGCGGAGAACAACGCGATCAAGACCGGTGAGCACCCGAGGGTGGCGACCGAGGCCTCGATCGAGTCCTTCCGTCGCCAGTTCAAGGAGTGGGGGATCTCACTCGATTGGACCCGCGAGGTCTCGACCCACTCGCCTGCCTACTACCGCTGGACCCAATGGATCTTCCTGCGGCTGTTCGAGCAGGGCCTCGCCTACCGGACGATGGCCCCGGTGCAGTGGTGCCCGAAGGACGCCACCGTGCTCGCCCACGAGCAGGTGATCGACGGCCGATGCGAGCGCTGCGGAACGCCGGTCGAGCAGCGCAACCTCGAGCAGTGGTTCTTCCGAATCACCGACTACGCCGAGCGCCTACTCGCGGACTTCGACCGGCTCGAGGCCTGGCCTGAGCACGTGATCACGATGCAGCGCAACTGGATCGGGCGATCCGAGGGCGCCGGGGTGACCTTCCGCTGCGAGGAGCTGGGGGTGGACTTCCCCGTCTTCACCACCCGCCCCGACACCCTCTTCGGCGCCTCCTTCTTCGTCCTCGCTCCCGAGCACCCCGAGCTCGCGGCGATGGTTGCCGGCACCGCCGCCGAGGCCCCCGTGCGCGAGTACGTCAACAGCGTCGCCCGGGAGGCGGCCGAGGAGCGAGGGGACGAGGCCCGTGCCAAGACCGGCGTCCCCCTCGGGCGCACCGTCACCAACCCCGTCAACGGCGAGGAGATCCCGGTCTTCGTCGCCGACTACGTGCTGATGGACTACGGCACCGGCGCGGTGATGGCGGTCCCCGCCCACGACCAGCGCGACTTCGACTTCGCCCGGGCGTTCGACCTCCCGGTCAGGCGGGTGATCAGCTCCGAAGACTCTGAGCTCCCCTACGTCGGCGACGGCGAGATGGTCAACTCGGGCCAGTTCGACGGGATGGGGAACCGCGAGGCTTTCGGCGAGATCGTCGGCTGGCTCGAGGACCAGGGCCGCGGCTCCAGCGCGGTCAACTACCGTCTCCGCGACTGGCTCGTCTCGCGCCAGCGCTACTGGGGGGCGCCGATCCCGATCGTCTATTGCGAGAGGTGCGGGACCGTGCCCGTCCCCGACGATCAGCTCCCGGTCGTCCTGCCCGAGATCGAGGACTACGCGCCGCAGGGGCGCAGCCCGCTGGCGGCGGCCGAGGACTGGGTCACGACCGAGTGCCCCCGCTGCGGCGGGCCCGCCGAGCGCGAGACCGACACCATGGACACCTTCGTCGACTCCTCCTGGTATTTCCTGCGCTACCTCGACCCCGGCAACGAAGAGGCTCCCTGGGACCGCGGGGTCGCCTCCTACTGGATGCCAGTGGACCAGTACATCGGCGGGGTCGAGCACGCGATCCTGCACCTGATGTACGCGCGCTTCTTCACCAAGGCGCTCACCGACATGGGCCACCTCGACGTGCAGGAGCCGTTCGCCAACCTCTTCGCCCAGGGGATGATCACCCGCGATGGCGCCAAGATGTCGAAGTCGCGCGGCAACACCGTCAGCCCCGCCGACTACGTCGAGCGATACGGCGCCGACAGCGCCCGCACCTACATCTGCTTCATGGGCCCTCCGGAGCGCGGCGGCGACTGGACCGACGAGGGGGTCGAG
This sequence comes from uncultured Actinomycetes bacterium, assembly GCA_963840235.1. Lineage (GTDB taxonomy): Bacteria > Actinomycetota > Thermoleophilia > Solirubrobacterales > 70-9 > JBBRHQ01. The sequence goes on along the minus strand of CAWIYC010000007.1, from coordinate 4,046 downwards.
GGGGTGCACCGGTTCCTGGCCAGGCTATGGAGGCTCGGCACCGAGGTGGCGGAGGCCGCGTCAGGTACGCATGATGCTGCGGGCACGGACGCAGCGGCAGTGGAGGCCGGGGGCGAGGGGCTGGTGCTGCGGCGCAAGGCCCACTGGGCGATCGACAAGGCGACCCGCGACTTCGAGCGTGACTTCCAGTTCAACACCGTGATCGCGGCCGTGATGGAGTTGGTGAACGAGGCCTACCGGGTCAAGGAAGCCCTCCTCGGCGACCCCTCCGGGGTGGCCGCCCTCGTCTTCGCCGCTCGCACCGCGGCCTCGCTGATCCAGCCCTTTGCCCCGCACCTCGCCTGCGAGGTCCACGAGCGCCTCAGCGGTGGCGAGCGCCTCTGGGAGCAGCCCTGGCCGCAGGCCGACCCGGCGTTGCTTCAGAGCGAGACCGTTACCGTCGCCGTCCAGGTCAACGGCAAGCTGCGCGACCGGGTCGAGGCACCGGCAGACGCCTCCGAAGCCGCCCTGCTCGAGCTCGCCAACGGCAGCGACAATGTCCGGCGCCACCTCGAGGGCAAGGAGGTCGTCAAGGAGGTCGTGGTGGCGGGCAAGCTGGTGAATCTGGTCGTGCGCTGAGAGCGCGAGGGGCCGTCCCTCTGGTAGAAGTCGCGCAGTGCTTGTCAGGAGACTTGACGAGGCGGCCGTCGAGGAGTGGCACCGGCTTCGCTCGCGCATCCTCATGGACGCGGGCGAGTTGGGCTCCCGCAACATGTCGGTGACCTGGCTCGAGGTCCCCGGCGGAGCCGAGCAGACGCTTCATTCCGACGAGCAGGCGGAGCAGGTCTACGTCGTCGTTCGCGGCGGCGGGCGGATGTCCGTCGCCGGCGACGACCAGGAGGTGACGGAGGGCGACCTGATCCTGGTCCCTCCGGCGACCGACCACGCGATCTCCAACGGGGGGGCCGCGGCGCTGGCGCTGCTTTCGATCCAGTCGCCACCGGTGGCAGCCTCCGAGATCTACGGCGCCCGTCTGGCCGAGTCCGCCGGCTACGACGACGAAGACGAGTTCCAGTAGCCACCGGCTTCGGTCACGCATTCGGCGCGATCCGCGCGCAAGGCGCACGCCCCGACGCGGGATCCTCCCCCCGTGCCCGAGATCTCCCGCTCGCAGGTTGCCGTCTACGGCGCGGTCGCGATCGCCGTGCTGCTGATTGGCGTCCGGGCCATCCGGGCTGAAGGCAAGGGCGAGAGCCCCGGCGGCGGGACCGCATGGGATTCCGGCTCCTCGTCGCCGGAGGGCTCGTTCGACCTCAGCCGCGAGGGCTCTGGCGACGTCGTCGTCGATGTCGCCGGGGCGGTGGCCCGTCCCGGCGTCTACCGGCTTCCGTCGGGCGCACGGGTGATCGACGCCCTTCGCAGGGCGGGAGGGCCGCTGCCGTCGGCGCTGCCGAGCGCCGTCAACCGCGCCGCCCGGCTCGCCGACGGACAGCAGGTCGTGCTCCCCCAGGGCGGGCCCGGGGGTGCGCCGGCCGCGATCGCCGGCGCGGGGGCGACCGATGACGGGCCGATCTCGCTCGGGACCGCGACCCCCGAGCAGCTCGACACGATCGAGGGGATCGGCCCGGTGACCGCGGCCGACATCATCGAGTTCCGCGACCAGCACGGTGGCCTCGCCTCGGTCGAGCAACTCAACCAGGTCAGCGGGATCGGTCCGGCGACGATGGAAGCGCTGCGATCCCGCCTTCAGCCCTGAACCGCGGCGATGGGGGCAGCACGGATCGCCGGGCTTCTGGGCCTGACCACGGGCCTGGCGCTCTCGCCCCTGGCACCGTCGGCAGGCGGCGGACGGGAGGCGCTGGCCCTCGGCTTCGCCTGCCTGGCGATAGTCCTCGCACGCCCGGGAGAAGGCCGCGGCCGCATCGCCTGGCTCGGGTTGCTGGCGCTGGCCGCGAGCGCCCTCGGGCTGCTGGCCGGCGCGGGCCGGCTGCGCGCCATCGACGCCGGCGCCTTCAACGGCAGGCCGGGGTCGGAGGCAAGCGTCGCCGGATACGTCGCCGCCGTCCCCCGGCGCGCCGGGGGCGAGGTCAGGGTCGCGGCAGAGACGCCACGGGGCCGCATCCTCCTCTGGGCGCCGGAGCCGGTGCCCGACCTGACCCTCGGCACCGGGGTCCGGGCGTCGGGTCGGCTGGCGCGGCCGCCGGACTACTACCGCGGGACGCTGCGGCGCCAGGGGATCTCGATGGTCCTGAGGGCGGACGGCATCGAGCCGCACGGTTCTGCGCGCGGCGGGCTCGCCGGGCGTCTCGACGCGATCCGCGGCCGCGCCGAGGACGGGCTCCGCGAAGGGATGCCCGAGCGCGAGGCGGCGCTGGCGCTTGGCTTCGTCCTCGGCGAGGACGATCGCATCGACCCGGTCACGGTCCGGGACTTCCGGCGCTCCGGCCTCGCCCACCTGCTGGCGGTCTCGGGGCAGAACGTTGTCCTGCTGGCGCTGCTCGCCGTCCCCCTGCTTGCAGCCCTCGGTATCCCCCTCAGGCCCCGGCTGCTCTGGATCTGCGCGCTGATCGCGGTCTACGTCCCCCTCGCCGGCGGCGGGCCCTCGATCCAGCGCGCCGGCGTCATGGGGGCCGCCGGGATCGTCGCCACGCTGGCGGGTCGTCCCGGCTCCAGGGCCTACGCGCTGCTGCTGGCAGCGGCCTTCACCCTGGCGCTCAATCCACGCGCCAGCGGCGACGTCGGCTGGCAGTTGAGCTTCGCCGCCGTCGCCGGGATCTTCCTCTTCGCGGCGCCGGTCCGTGCCAGGCTCGCAGCCTGGCTCGGCAGCGGAGGCTGGCGCAGGGCGCTCTGCGAGGGTGCCGCAGTGACGATCGCGGCGACGATCGCGACCGCGCCGCTGATGGCGCATCATTTCGGCACCCTCTCCGTCGCCTCGCTGGCGGCGAACCTTCTGGTGCTGCCGGCAGTGGCACCGGCGATGTGGCTGGGGATGGTCACGGCGGCCGCCGCCCAGGTGCCGGGCCTGCCGTTGGCTCCGCTGAATGCCGTCAACTCGCTGCTGCTTGCCTACGTCGCCCAGGTCGCGGCCTGGTTCGGTCGCCCCGGATGGGCGGTCCTCGACCTCAGCCTCACCGGGCCGCTCGAGGTTGCCGCGGCCTACGCGCTGCTGGTCGCGGCGACCGTGCTGGCCCTGCACCTGCCAAAGCGCATCAGCCCGCGCCGCAGGCGCGCTCCGCGGAGGCTGCGGGCGGCCCTCGCGGCCGCCATCGGCCTGGCGCTGGTTGCGGCGCTGTGGCCCGGAGGGGGAGGGGCGGCCCCCGGTGCACCGTCCCAGGGGCTGCGGGTCGAGGTCCTCGACGTCGGCCAGGGGGACGCGATCCTGCTTCAGCCGGCCGCGGCCCCGGCTGTCCTCGTCGACGGCGGCCCGCCGGGGCAGGGCCTCGAGCGCAAGCTGCGCTCGGCCGGGGCCGGGAGCCTTGCCGCAGCGATCGTCACCCACGACCAGTCCGACCACGCCGGCGGAATCCGCGAGCTGCTCGGGTCGCTACCGATGCACCGGCTCGTGTATGCCGGCGCCCGGCCAGGCCTGCTCCGCCGGGCCGCCCGGGCCGGCGCCGATCCCTACCCCGTCGCCGCGGGCAGCGAGATCCGCGCGGGGGCGCTGCGGCTCGAGGTCCTATGGCCGCCGCGCTCCCCCCTCGAGCGCCCACCCCCCGGAGCCGACCCGAACTTGGGCTCGCTCGTCCTCCTCGCCCGCTGGCACTCGTTCTCGATGCTCTTGACCGGCGATGCCGAGGCCGAGTCGGTGCCGATCGATCCCGGCCCCATCGACGTGCTCAAGGTCTCTCACCACGGCAGCGAGGACGTCGGGCTCGGCGCCCTGCTGGAGCGGACCGTTCCGCGGTTGGCGGTGATCTCGGTCGGCGAGGCGAATCCATTCGGGCACCCGACGGTGGCAACCCTGAATACCCTCACACAGCACCGGGTCAGGGTCCTGCGTACCGACCGCGACGGGACCGTGGCTCTGAACGTGGGCCGCCGCGGGTTCTCCATCGGGAGCGGCGGCT
>CAWIYC010000006.1:0-186478 GCA_963840235.1 uncultured Actinomycetes bacterium | reverse complement strand
ATCGCTGCGCAGTATCGCTCACCGCGGGTGGCGAGATGACCCGCGCCGTCGGACCGCTGGCAGCCATACCCGGGCAACTGTTGCCCAATCAGTTTCCCACCAACGCGAAGCGCCGCCCCGAAGGACGATGCATTTCGCTTGCCAGAGCGATTGGCCGGGGAGGACTCGAACCTTTGACCGACGGATTTTGAGTAGCGCCGCGGCCGCGCCATTGGCGGCCGTTAGGGGGTTTTTGGGCGCGGTTCGTTCCGTTAGCGGCTGTTGGAATCACCGTGTTCGGGAGACGTTTCGGGCGCTACCTGGCGTCCCTCAGCGGCTGCGTACCTCTCGGACCACCCGGCGGATCTCGCGGGTCACCAGCCTGGGTTGGTCGAGCTGGATGTAGTGCCCGCTCCTCGTGGCGATCACGTGGCGGACACCCGGCACGAGCTCTGACAGCTTTTCCTGTGAATGCTGAAACGCCCGCTCCAGCGCCTCGATCGGCCAGTCCGGCGGGAATCCAAAGGGGTTCGGGAGGGTCTTGGAGTGGGAAAGGACGACGAGTGGCATCCGGCGCAGCGGCGTGTCCGCCTGCGCCTGGCGCACTTGGGCAGCGCTGACCTCGAGGCTCAGCCGCTCGATTGCCGAGTACCACTCGAGTCCCGGCGGCGGCCCTGGGTTGAGCACCGCTGCCGCGTACTGCTCGGGCGTCAAGAACTTCTTGTAGGCGACGACGAAGTTCTCATTCTGGGCGTCGATCGAGACAAGCCCGGCGATCTTTCGGGGATGGGTGGTGGCGAAGAGGCGCGCGACCATGCCGCCGAACGAGTGGCCGGCCAGCACGTAAGGGCCCGGAACATGGGCCGCGTGCAGCAGCGAGCGCAGGTCGGCAACCATGTCGCGCGCGCTCCGCGGCATCGCAACCGGGTCGCTGCGGCTCAGATCATGGGGGAGCAGATAGGTGCCGGGGCGGTCGTAGGCGCACACGCGCGTAAATCGCGCGACCGCCGGTAGCACCGCCCGGCCCGGCCCGGATGGCGCCAGGCTCCAAATATCGCCGAGATCGCCGGTCCCGGCCTCGAGCACGACGGTCGGGCTTCCCGTGCCACGGCACTCCAGGTAGAGCTTGCGACCGCCGCGAATCGCGACGCGGCGGGAGAAGTCGCCGTGCGCCGCGGTGGGGACGAACGCCTGCGACCCTGTCTGGTCCCGCTCCGCAGTTTCGGCCTGGACGAGTGCAGGACAGATCAGCCCGGCAGCGACCGTCGCCACGAGCCACAACCACCGAGTGGATGTAAAACAGCGCTCCCCCGTCGTCTCCTGTGCCTGCGCCAGTCTGAATCGACGATACCGGAGTTCATAGGTATCGCAGCGCTTCTCAAGATGGGCCGGGGAGGGCTCGAACCTCCGACCGACGGATTATGAGTAGCGTCGAGGCCGCGCCGTTGGCGGCCGTCAGGCGTCGTTAGGCGCGGTTCGTTCGGTTGGCGGCCGTTGGAATCACCGTGTTCGGGACACGGTTCGGGACACGGTTTCCACGGCGGCGGCAACGGCCCTACTCCCGATAGCCCGACGGCTTCGAGGTAGGTTGGACGCGAAGCCGAAGCCAAGGAGGAACGATGTCCCTACGAGGAGTCGACCACATCGATCTCGCGGTCAGCGATGTCGAACGCTCCCTCGCCTTCTACCTCGGGATGCTGGGTCCGCTCGGCCTCGATGTCGAGGGCCGCTTTCAGACCTACCGGGAAACCGAGGAGGTCGTGTACCTCGGTTTCGGTCAGAAGCATTTCTACGGAGGCCAGGCCGAGACCCGCCTCGGGCTGCGGAAGGCCGACGGCGGCGAGCACCGCTACTACGATGTCGGGATCGAGCACCTTGCCTTCGCGGTCGAGAGCATCGAGGAGGTCGACGGCGCCCACCAGCGCTGCCTGGGCATGGACGCCCGCATCCACTGCCCACCCGAAGAGGAGCCCGATCTACCGGGCTATTACGCCTTCTTCGTCTTCGACCCCGACGGCTTCCGCATCGAGGTCTGCTACTGGTCCGATGAGGTTCGCCGGCAGTGGGATGCCGGAGAGCACCTCGAGGTTGGGCCGCGTCGAGCGAGCAACTGAAGGTCGAGGCCTCACTCGCGGAAAAGGAGACGGAGTATCGCAATCCCGCGGCGGAACCCGGCCGCCCGCGACACTTTCGCGACACGCCGCCCGGAGCTGACCCCGGAAACGGCTTGAATAAATGGGCCGGGAAGGACTCGAAACCTTTGACCGACGGATCCTGTCCAGTTCGCCAGCCAAATCGAGCGGGCCGGTCGCGGATGGTGCGTCGCCCCATCAGACTGCTGCACCCGTCACCGGGAGCGATCACGACGAGCGTGTCCACGAGCGTCGTGAGATCGTGGCGACATGCCTTGGGGGCGAGGGCCTAATCCGAGCATCCCGTTCGGACCTGGGTCGATTTGCTGTTGGCGCCGGACGTCCGGGTAGCGGTGGCCATCGCCAAAGCGTGGCGCAGGTCGTGGAAGCGAAGCCGTCGGCCCCAGGAGTAGCCTCGGGGCCGTTAATCACAACGGAGGAGGGTCCCATGTATGTCCGGATCGCACGGTTTGAGGGTGGCGACACGTCGCGAATGGATGAGGTGATTGCCGGTGCACGCGAGATGATCGACTCGACGTTCGACTCGCCGCCCGAGGGTTTGGAGGGTGCAAAGGCCGTATGGATGCTCGTCGACCGCGAGAACGCCAGGGGAATAGGCGTAACCCTCTTTGAGAACGAGGAGGACCTGCGTCGCGGCGATCAGGCGCTCAACGCGATGTCGCCAGCCGTCGACGCCGGCCAGAGCCGCTCGAGCGTCGAGATCTACGAGGTAGCCCACCGCAGGGAGCGCGAATAAGGCCAACGAACGACCAAAAGGTCGGCCTTCGCCGGGATTCCGTGCGCGGCGACGTCTCCACGCGGCACCACTTCCGTTGCACCCGCTCGATAAAGACGCCCCGTAGGGCGCCTTTCCCCCTTGTCTATGCGATGGGCCGGGGAGGACTCGAACCTCCGACCGACGGATTATGAGTTCAGCCGGAAAGTGTCCAGGGAGTTAGTTACTGCCCGAGGAGTTCGATCTGGTTCGATTCCGTCCCGGGAGTTCAGTGGAGTCGGGGACAAAGTTGGGGAGAAGGTTTCGTGAGGCAGTTGTTGGGCTTCGGCACGACGCGAGCGGGTCTAAATCCACTGCCGCCTCCTTGAGGGCATCCGCCTGCTCAAGGTCGATCCGAAACCCCATGAGGCGCCCGACTGTGCACCTTGAAGCGGGCTCGCCTCCGGCCCGATACCTTTGCTTCATGAGCAGCCAGCGAGTGCCTGGTGGGGTCGTGCACAAGCTACCCGCAGACCTGCGCGAGGCGCTGACCGCGAACAACACGGCACTCGGTGCTTGGAAGGACATCACCCCCTTGGCGCGCAACGAGTTCATCTGCTGGGTCGAGGATGCCAAGCAGGAGACGACGCGGAAACGTCGCATTCGTCGGACCCAGGAGGAGCTAGAGGATGGCCAGCGCCGGCCCTGCTGCTGGCCTGGGTGCAAGCACCGCGACCGCACCGGCAGGTAGCGGCTGGCGCTCCGGCATTGCCGCGTCGGGCCGAGTACCCGTAGCCCCGACACGGATCATTGTCAGGAGTGCTGTCTTGCCTGAGAAGCTCTAGCCAGTTCGATCCTGTCCAGGGAGTTGGGTGGAGTCGGGGACAAAGTTCGGGACAACGTTCCAGCTCGGCTCCTCCTACGCAGGTCCCGCCGGGCGGTCCCGTCCGAGCTGGCTCTCGAGCAACCGGCAGAGGCCCTGCTCCCTCCCGCCCTGAAGGATGACGCTGCCCCTGAAGACCGTGCGGGCCGCTCCCTAGCGAGGCAACGCGCCGCCAAAATCGCAGCACATCCGCTCTAGGTTGATGGCGGCCACCATGCGCTTGAACCCTTGATTTAGGTGAGAGAGCGGTTCGTCGGGTTCGCGGTAATGGAAGACGTTCTGACCGAACATCCGGCGGCCGGCCTGGCGCTAGTCAGCCCACCAGTCGCGCTGGCCCTCGACGTCGTCGCGCCGGGCCTCCCCGAGACTGGGCGCGCCGATAACGATGATCTCAAGGCCTTCCGGCCCGGCCTCGTAGCCTCGCCACGTACCGGGGGGGACGCGCACCGCGTCCCACTCCTTGAGCTCGACGATCTCGTCGTCGAGCTTCATCCGCCCGCTCCCGCGCACGACCACGTACACCTCCTCCTGCTTCTCGTGCGTGTGGCCGTAGGGAAAGCGATAACCGGGCGGGACGCGCTGCAAGCTCAGGCCGGACTGTTCGAGCTCGAGCGCATCGGTCGCCAAGCGGAACTCCAGGTCCGGCGCGCCGTCGAATCTGGACCCGACGTCCTCCAGGTCCTCCTTAAGGTTCCTGAGCGTGAAGGGCACGGCCGCAAGGCTACTCAGGGGCTTCGGGACAAACGACTTCTGCCAGGGCTTCCGATGGGCCGGGAAGGACTCGAACCTTCGACCTACGGATTATGAGTAGCGCCGAGACCGCGCCGTTGGCGCCCGTTAGGCGTCGTTAGGCGCGGTTCGTTCCGTTAGCGGCCGTTGGAATCGCCGTTTTCGGGACACGGTTCGGGACACGTTTGCCCGGCGCTACTGCCGCCAGCCCTCGGCCTTGTCTCCTTCGTCCGCCCTCTGTCCTTCGAACTCCACCGACTCGCCGTTGGAAAACTCCGCCGTGGCGTAGTGGTTGTCCTCGCCAAAAACGACCCGCTCGACCGTCGCATCGGCAAACGACTTCCGAAACTCTGCCGACGGCGGCGTGCAGTTCTTTATCGGGCCGGTGGCCACGCGTTCGCAGCACCGGCTGATGGGACAGCGCTCCTCAAAGCGGTTCGCGATGGGCCGGGGAGGACGCGAACGGCCTAGCTCAGAAGGTGTTACGTAAAGGGCAGAAAGGTGTGGGTGCCTACTCCGGGGCGATCCACGTGATCATCAGTTTGACCCAGTTGCGTCGAGCTCGGCGATTGCGGCGTCGGTGCTCAGTACCCGGCCGAACTCCGGATCGAGGTTCGAGGCGGTGACTCGAGCGAGCTCGTCGGCCGTGACCATGCCCCCATCGTGATCGTCCTGATCGAAAGTGTGGGTGGCGTCGATCGCGAACACCACCTCGTAGCCGAGGTCAGAGCCGACTCGCGCCGTCGTCTCGCAACACATGTTCGTCTGGATGCCGCAGATCACGAGCTTGTCGATTTCATCCTTCCCCAGCCAGTCGTGCAGATCGGGCGTGCCATGGAAAGCTGAATGGACGGTCTTAGTGACCAGCAGGTCCGGTCGGCCCTCGACCACGTCCTTGAACTCGCTGCCGGCCTCGTCGGATCGCAGCGGAGAGCCGTCCTCGTCCCAGTGATGCCGCACAAACACGATTGGCTGGTTGCTGCCGCGCCATGCGGCGATCAGCGCTCTCACGTTCTCCTCGCAGGCGGTGTTGTTCCGGGGGCCGAAGAACCCGGCATCGTCGAAGCCCCTCTGCACATCCACGACAATCAGAGCTGTTCGGTCCATGGCGGCAAGGCTAGCGGCCCGCGGGTGAGAGGTGACCCGCGCCCCCCTGGCCCTACTCCGACAGCCCGGCAACTTCGAGGGCGTCGGTGCCGGGTTCCGCCCGACGGAGCTACGACCAGAACTCGTCCCAGGCGTAGAGGTCGTGAAAGTGCTCCCGTCCGTCTGTAACCCGGCCGTCCTTGAGCTCGAAGACGATGCAGTTGCCAGCATCCAGATGCTTGCCGTCTCGCTCTGCGGTGCTGCGTTGGATGCCGACCACGCGACCCTCATCGTCTGCAAGCAAGTGCTGCAACTCGGCCTGGAAGGTGCCCCCAGTCTTCTGCCCTATCTGGCCGAAGTAGGCGAGGATCGCATCGCGGCCCTGGTAGTCCTTGGCCATCGAGCTCCGCCCCGGCAGGTGCCACGCAGCGCTCTCGTCGAAGATTTCGGTGAGCGTCTCCAAGTCACCCCTGTTGAAGGCGTCATAAGCGCGCTGCATGATCGCTACGTTCTCATCTGCTCCCATTGCTGTCCTCCTGTCGTTTCCACGGAGACCCTATTTGATGGAGTTTCGCCGCACGATCTCCACGTTCTCCTGCGACATCGCCTACTCCGACAGCCCGGCGGCTTTGAGGGCGTCGCTGCGCTTCCAGTAGAAGCGGACATCAACGACCCTGTCGTCCCGGATTTCCCACACATCGGCGAATTCGCGATCGAGGGGAATCCCGCTGGCCTTCGCGGCCCCGGTCTGGCGTGTGAAGACAACGACCTTGTCGCCGACGTCGAGGAACTCTTCCGCTTCGACCCGAAGGTCGTTCCAAGCTTCGAGCCAAAGGCGCGTGTTGCTGATCAAACCATCGATGCCCTCCCACTCACCGGAAAGCCCCGCGCCCTCGGTCCCAGCGCCCATCACCCGAGCGGAGCGCACATCGGAAGCGAAGGCTTCGGGATGCGCCCAGAAGTCCCCACGTGCCCATGCTTCGTACAACTGCCGCACGATCTCGACGTTCTCCTGCGACATCGTCTACCCCGACAGCCCGGCGGCTTCGAGGGCGCTTTGTGGCTCGGGAAAGCTCTCAAGCGAGAGAACAACGCCCCCGCGAACCTTCCAGAGGTGTCCGTTTGGGACCACCATGTCGACGTCGCCACCCCGGGGACGCGAACGAACGCTGACGAAGGCCACGACCCGATCCTTACCGTCGAGGAATTTCTCCGGCTCCCAGATCAGCTTGTCGAAAGCGCCGCCGTATTCCTCAGCAAAAGCCACCACCTCTTCGCGACCCCGGCGAGTCCGGGCGTCAGTCGTCAGGCCCGGGTTCCTATAAGTAAGTGTGATTTCGAGATCGGTGTGGCGAAACAAGTCATCCCAGTCGCGGCGGTTGAACGCCTCGTACACGGCGCGCACGATCTCCACGTTCTCCTGCGACATCGCCTGCGCAGTATCGCCCACCACGGGTGGCGAGATGACCCGCGCCGTCGAACTGCTGGCAAACCCTGCCCGAGCAACAGTTGCCCAATCAGTTGCCCACCGACGCCAAGCGCCGGCCCGAAAAGCGGCGCATATCGCTTTCCAGAGCGATGGGCCGGGGAGGACTCGAACCTCCGACCGACGGATTATGAGTTGCCAAGGGCGGCGTCCGAGGGAGCCGATCCTGCCTGGGGAGGCCGATTCAAGTCGATCCTGTCGAGGGAGTTCGCTGGAGTCGGGGACCTCGAACAGCGCCAGGTAGGAGTCCTGGCCGGCCTCGGCGTCGTAGGTGCGGCGGATCCGGGCCAGCAGCTTCGGCAGCGAGTAGATCGCCACCGTTCGCCCCGCCGCCAGGGCCGCCTTGGAGACCAGCATCGCGAGGGTCGTCTTGCCGGTCCTCGCCTTGTTCGCAGGAAATTACTTCTGCCGACCGATCCAGGAGAGGATCGCGCGGGAGTGGGTGAGGACCGTCCCGTCGGGCAGCTTGAGCGCCGGCAGCTTCTTCGATCCGGTCGCCTCGACCAGCTCGTCACGCGAGTCCTTGCGCAGGAACGGAATCGGGTTGCCGTGGCCCGCGATCACCTTGTCGTACTCGATGCCAGCGGCCCGGAGCGCCTCCTGCACGCGACGACACGGATGGATCCGCGGGCCGCCGTCATCGCCGTGGCAAACAAAGAGCGTTGGCTTCTCGGCCATCTCCTGATTCTCCTACTCCGACAGCATGGCGGCTTCGAGGGCCTGCTCGTAGACGACGTCGGGTTCGAGGAGGGACATGTCGATGATCCCTCCTCGCTCCCATGCTTCGGGCGTCCACTCTGCCCAGCTCCAGCTCGTCAGGAAGGATCGGAGGTTCTCCACGTTCTCCTGCGACATCTCCTACTCCGACAACCCTGCGGCTTTGAGGGCTTCGGCGTGGCTTGGGAAATCGCGGAAGCCGACGATCTTGTCGTCCCGAAACGTGGCCAGCTGCGCGATCTCGCTGCTGAGGTCCAATTCGGTGATTCGGCCCGTTCCGTTGAGTTCGCCCAGCGCGAGGACCGAATCGCCGAGGTCGCGGATGTCGTCGAATCGAGCCTTCAGTTGAAGGCCACCTTTGAAGCTCTGCCAGGCCTGTCGGATTCCGGCGTGCCCTCGATACTCCTCCAGGAGTGCGGACCACTTGACCTCGGGGTCGAAGTACCCGATCCAAGCGTCGAAGTCGTCGCGCTCCCAGGCGTCGAATGCGGCCCGCACAATCTCCACGTTCTCCTGCGACATCGCCTACTCCTCAAGCCCGGCGGCTTCGAATGCGTCACTCGGCTCCTGGTACCCGATCACGCTGGCCACCCGACCGTCGCGCAGGGTCCACACCGCGCCGTGACGCCACTCGGTATCAACCCCGGAAGCCTTCCCCGTCCTTGCCATGCGGCGATCATGACGACCTGGTCTCCGGCGTCAACGACTCGCTCGTCAACCATCGACATGTTGTCGAAGGTCTCGAGCCAGTTCAGCATGAAGGTGCCCATGTCTTGAAGTCCCACGGTTTCCGACGGCGCCCCCACAGCGTCGACCCACCTGATGCGAACGTCCGGCTCGAAGAACTCGGGCACCGAGAAGTTGCCGCGCTGGAACTCGGCAAGCGCCCGCTTCACGATCTCCACGTTCTCCTGCGACATCGGCTACTCCTCAAGTCCGGCGGCTTCGAGGGCCTCACCGCGGGATGAGAAGAACTCCACGTGCACGATCTTGTCGTACCGGACCGTCCAAACCTGGGCGTAGGAACTCCATTCCAACTCGATCCCGCTGCTGCGCCCGCGCATGCGCTGGCTGAGGATGGCCACGACCCTTTCCCCTGCGTCGATGAACTCCTCGTACTCGAAGTCGGCACTCTCCCAGGCCGCAAACCAGGTACGCCAGAAGCTGCGAACACCCTCATGCCCGTGGTAGACGGTCTCGAAGTCCGACCAGGGGGTCGTCTGCCCTCCCCCGGTGTGCCATTCGATATTGGCGTCGTACTGGGCGAAGACGGCGTCGAAGTCCCTTCGCTCGTGGGCGTCGATGATGCCGTGCACGATCTCCACGTTCTCCTGCGACATCGCCTACTCCTCAAGCCCGGCGGCTTCGAGGGCTGCAGGGCCTGTCTGCTAACGCTTGACGATGGAGTGGACCTCCAGCACCTCCGGCTCGCCTGGGTCCAGCCCGATGTCGGCCAGTATCGGCATGAGGCGCTCGCCGAACGCGTCAAGCTTTTCTTGCGAGTCCCAGATCTCGCTGACTCGCATCTTGTCATCAGCGCCAAAGCAGACGTGGTAGTCCATGCCGTCCGGGGGCCAGTAGCCCGCCTCTTCAAGTCGGCGGCGGGCTTCGTCGTACTTCTCGGCGGTCATCGACTGGGGCGCAAAGCGGATTACGAGGCTCACAACACTCCTCCTGCTCGGGTGGAGCCGACCCTATCCGACTTACGCTCGGTCGCCGCGAAGAAGTTCCACGTTCTGCTGCGACATCGCCTACTCCGACAGCCCAGCGGCTTCGAGGGCTTCGGCCTCTTTGTGGGGAGGGAAACCCTCCAGCCGGATGACAAGGCCGTCGTCCACGGTGAAGACGGCGAACGTGGTGAAGTCAAGCTTCATTCCACTTCCGGCACCTCTGCCGGTGAAATGCTGACGGACGAAGACCTTGTTGCCGCTGACCCTCAAATCGAGCGGCTCGAATCGTTGGTCCTCGATGGCATCTGGTTTCATCCACTCGCGCAGCGCGGCCACGCCCCGAATCGGCGATTGGTCACCAATCCGGACGAACTCGATGTCGGGATGGATAGCACCCGTCGCCGCCTCGAAGTCGCCGCGATTGAACGCGTCAATGGCCCCCCGAACAATCTTCACGTTCTCCTGCGACATCGCCTGCGCAGTATCTCGCTTCGTGGATTCGGTCGCGGCGTTTTTGGCGGGCGCGGTAGCGCGGTGACCCGGGAACGGCCGCTAAAAAGTCGCGCCGCCTACTCCAACAGCCCGGCGGCTTCGAGGGCCCCCTTGCGTGTCGCGTACTCTCGGCCCACCGCGATCCTGCCGTCGCGGATCGTGAAGACGACGGCGAAGGTCAGACCCGTTTCGACGCCGCTCAGCTTGGCGCGTCCGAAGGTCCTGATGACCGCAATCACGTTTTCCTCCCCTGCGTCGATCAGCTCGGGAGCTTCGACCCTGAAGTCGTCGAAGGTGTCGAGCCAGTCCTGCGCGTAGTCGCGCAGGGCGTCCCTGTCTCGGATCGGGCCAGGATCATCGGCGGCGCCCTCGACTGCCCGGTAGTCGATGTCGTCGGCAAAGAACTCAGACCAGGCGGCCGGGCCGCCACGGTTGAAGGCCGCAATCGCGTCGAGCACGGTCTTGACGTTCTCCTGCGACATCGCCTGCGCAGTATCGCCCACCACGGGTGGCGAGATGACCCGCGCCGTCGGACTGCTGGCAAACCCTGCCCGAGCAACAGTTGCCCAATCAGTTGCCCACCCACGCCAAGCGCCGGCCCGAAAAGCGGCGCATATCGCCTTCCAGAGCGATGGGCCGGGGAGGACTCGAACCTCCGACCGACGGATTATGAGTCCTGCGGAATCTTGTCCAGAGAGTTCAGTTGTGCCCGAGGAGTTCGATCCAGCTCGATCCTGTCCAAGGAGTTCGCTGGAGTCGGGGACAAAGTTTGGGACAAAGTTCCGGCTACCTGAAGCTCCGTGACTACTGCTCTTCGCGCAAAGCAGTCGCGACTCCGCGGACTCTCGGCCCGACCGCTCCTCGTTCAAAACACCTAGCTGGCTTGAAGGCGGAGACGCTCCTATTCAGACTCAGCTAGGCCGCGGTCTCGCGGGCGGCGGCCTTCGCCGCGGCGCGCGGAAACGGACAGGTGTCGGGATAGCGCTGGAGGGCGTCCTGATCCTCGGCCACCGCCTCCCAGAAGGGACCGGCCGCGCTGACCTTGGTCACAACCTTGCCGGGCCAGTGGCCCGAAGCGTCGACGTCGGGGATCGTCGCCTCGGCAATCTGGCGCTGTTCGTTTGTCGTAAAGAAGATCTCCGAGCGGGTGCTGTAGCCGACGAGGTCTCCGCCAAGGTCGGCCCGGTGGACCGAGAAGAACCACTCGAGTAGGTCCCGATAGGAGAGCCGCTCCGGATCGAAGACGACCTCGACCGCCTCGGCGTGACCCCGAGGGTTCCCCTCCGTCGGGTTGTTTCCCTCGCCACCGGTCCATCCCACGCGCGTGGAGATGACCCCATCGGGTTGGCGCAGCAGTTGCTGCATGATCCAGTAGCAGCCTCCCGCCAGGATCGCGGTCTCGGTGTCGTCGCTCACGCCTTTCTCCTTTCCTTCGAGTCTGTTGACACTAGTCTCGGAAGGCCAGCTGACCAAACTTCCATCGATGGCTTCCTGTGGCTCCGGGCTATTGAGCCGATTGCCGACCTACTCCCGTAGCCGCGCGGCGTTGAGAGCCTCGTCCTGATCGTTGTAGTAGCTGAGACGCACCATTTGCCGTCGCGATATTCGGCAACATGGGCGTCCTTGCGGGATAGCTCGATCCCGCTTCCCTTGCCCGTTACGACCATCGTGAAGAGATGGACCGTCCGGTCGTTGCCCACAGCGCGGATCTCCAGGTCCTCGAATCTCCAGTCCTCCCAAGTCTCGTCACATCGAGCCAGCCCACCTAGACAAGGAGTCGGAGGCAGTCGATTCCGGGATGTCGGTGTCGTTGATTTCCAATCGGGGACCCACCTCTCTTGCGGCAGCCTCATAGTCGCGGCGCGTCAGGGCGTCAATGAATCTCTTCGATGTCTCCACGTTTTCCTGCGACATCGCCGCCGCAGTCTCCCGCCTGCGGCTCGCGGCCGTCAAGGGCCACGGCTCCCCAAGCGTCGTGCACTCAACTCTGGAGGGCTCCCTCCCGCGTGCCGACAGCACTCTTCGCGACCTGTTCAGGGGGCGGGCTCGCTTTCCCACTGGATGACGAGCGGGCGCCCTGCGGCGCCCGCCCGTTGGCCGATCTAACGGCCGAGCGCCGTCGCGGCCGGGATCAGCGGTGCGCGTCTGGCGTGGACCGTCTCGATGATCTCCCCGGCGTCGATCCCCTCCAGATAGATGGAGGTAATGCCGAGGTTGGCGTGACCCAGCTGGCGCTGGATCACGTTCAGCGAGACCCCCTCGCGCGCCATCTCAACGGCGTGGGCATGGCGGAGCTGGTGCGGCGCGAAACGCCGCCGCACTCCGGCCCTGACAGCTAGACGCCGGAACTGGGTTCGGACCGAGGGCGCAGACCAGGGCTGGCCGGCGGTTGGGCCCTTCACCACGCAGAAGAGCGGGCCCACCGGCATTGCGACCCGGTGCTCAAGCCAGGGACGAAGCTGCTGCCAGCCCCACTCGTCCATGCCGACCTCACGACGGCGGCCGCCCTTGCCGTGGCGAACCAGCATCGCCCCGCGGCCGGGCTCGAGATCACCCTCGGCAAGGGCGAGGGCCTCTGAGATCCGAAGCCCTGCTCGCCAGAGGACGACAATCAGGCCTCGCAATCGGATACCGGGTGGGCGCTCGCCGGCCTCTCGCATCACCGCCATGATCTCCTCCACCCTGGGAGGGTCGGCGGGGTAGCGGCGCCCCTTGTTCCGGGGCGGGCGCCCCGCCAGGTAGTCGGGAAACGTCGCGGGCGACCGGCGGCGACCGGCAGCGTCGAGCGTTTCGGTCTTGCTCATGGCTCTCCTCCTATTGGGGTTGGTTGGGTCGAGGCTCATCCCTAGAATCGAGTCATGGCTGCGACAACCTCAGTGGAGATCGACACCGAGTTGCTCGCGCGGCTCCGAGAGCGCTGGCCCGAGAAGCCCGACCGCCAGCTGATCGAGGACCTGGTCCTGATCCAGCTCGGCTTCGCCGCCCTGCGGAGCTCGCAGCAGCGAAACGCCCTCTCCGAGGAGGAGGCGGTCGAGTTCGGCGTGCGCGCCGTCCACGAGGCGCGCGGCGCGCGGAATTGACCCGGCTGCTGCTCGATGCCAGCGTGCTCCTCAGCGCCGCCGTGGCTCGGCCGGGCACGCCGACGTCGCTGCTGATGGACGCGGTCGAAGACGGCAAGATCGAGATGGTGGCCTGCGAGCGCCTGATCGGGGAGGTGAGACGGGGGCTCGAGGGCTCCTACTTCCGCGAGCGGCTGCCGGCGGAGGATCGCGCGACTGTGCTGGCGGGACTCGAGCGGATCGCGGTCATGCGCGACGACCCGGTCTCACCCCCAGCGATGCTGCGCGATCCCGATGACGACTATCTGCCTGCGCTTGCCCGTGAGGCGAGCGCAGAGGCAATCGTGACCGGCGATCGCGATCTCCTCGACCATCCCGGGCTGAAGCCCGAGGCGATCACGGCTCGTGAGGCCTGCCGCCGCCTCGGATTGCCGCTGGACGAGACGCTCTGAGCCTCAGTCTGCGCTTGGTCCTCGCGCGAAGCGACAGTGAGCGCCAACCGCTCAGGGTTGCGTCGCGTCGCCTGTGAATCTATGTAGCAGTCTCCTCAGCCGGCGCGGCCGACATCACCCCAAGCTGGGTCATGAAGTCAACCTGATCGAAGTACAGGTGCTCAGAGGCGAGCTGGTCTCCGCGCACTTCGTACATCCCCATCCAGCGAAGTTCCACGCGCCGGCCGGTAGGCGGGATTTCTCCGTCCGGTGTCTGAAGGGCACCGGTCTGCGTGCCAGTCAACATTCCCTCCGCCGCGGCGAGCGCGCCATCCTCGATCGAGCGGGTGATCTCGAGACGCGCGTCGGGCAAAGCATTCCAGAACACCTTTAAGAATCCAAGGACCTGATCCCGACCCTCAAACCGTCCGGCCGGGGTCACCATCTCGGCGTCTTCACTCCATGGCTCGGCGTCCGGATCTTTGGCGCCGAACGCCGCGACGTGACGATCTATTACCTCCCGCGCACTCGCCATCTCGCCTCCTTCTCGTCCCGTTGCATGACGGATACTCCCACACGCGCGAAGCAGCACTGGCTGACCGAACGCTCCGCTCTCCTACTCGTCCAGAGCGGTACTCCTGACGGAGTCTTCTCCGCTAGAGACCTTCACCCAGAACGAGCACCGTCTCCGGTTTGACGCCGTCGAACTTCATCGCATCCGCGGCGGCCTCGCTCTGCATGAACTCCTGGAAGGCATCCATGTCGGGGATCTCGGCGATGAGTGCGACCTTGTTGGATCCCTGTGGGTCGTGAAAGGGCCGCACGGTAATGCCGATAGGCCCGAAAACCTCTTCTCGCTTCGGCGAGCTCAGCCAATGCCCGACATCGTCCACCTCATGGGTGATCACGTACGTAGCCATCAAACTCGTCCTTTCGTCCGCCACCCGGTGCGCGTCACTGTGCTCGCGCTCGTATAGGGCGACCCTATTCCGCGACGACTAGGTCGTCAATCGCGACACCCGGCGAGTCAGAGCGTTGATGCTTTCCGTGCGAAGCGACGGGGGCCCCGTGCGATCCGGTTTCACAACCCGAGCGCGATTGCTGCCGGTATGACAGGTGCGCGACGCAGGGTTGACTGCCGAAGAGGTCGGAGAACTTCTCTGACCCTGACATCACAGTTCGGCGGCCTGCTGATCCTCGCGCAAAGCGGCACCCAGCGCCGAACCCGGACTAGGACACGTAGGCCTTGCGCACCATGGCGGCCGTCCATCGGTTCGTGCCGTGGGCCGGGGGGACATCCTTGCGGTTCAGGCTCTCAGCGATCTCGTCGAGGGACTTGCCTTTCGCGAGCAGCGTCCGGATCTGCGTCCGCCGTCCGTAGTCCAGCTTGTTGCACCAGGTGTGGGACAGTCGAACGTTCTCGGGGACGAGCTTCCCGCCGGCCCACTTAAGGATCGGGTAGTGGTCGCGCGAGGGCGTCCACTTGTTGCCCGGCGTCCCGACCGGATCGAACTCGCCGCGCCCCTTGTGGTGGTAGCACTGCGGCGTCTCGCACTTCAGGGCGAGGAGCTGGCCGCGCTCGGCCATCTGCACAAGGACATTCTTCACGCCGAGCTCGCGGAGTTGGTCCGCGACCGATTTATCCGCCACGCACTGATCCTGACACACAAGGACCCGAGCCGCCCCCAGCGCGCGTCCGCGATGGTTTCTAACGATGCGTCAGCCGCTTCTCCTTTTCATGCAACCCAGTCTCCGGCGCGGCTACTGCTCTCGCGTGAGAGCGAGAGCCATGGCGGTCGTGCACTCATTCCAAGCGTGCGGGCGCAGGTGCAACGGCGCATCCGAGTGCCCTCGCGGCGTCGCGGAGATCACCGTCCCAAGTGATCAGCGTCGCATCCGCGCCAAACCCGATCGCGCTCGCGAGATGAACTGCGTCGTAACCGCGAAGCCCGAGGTCATCGGCTAGTTCGCCAGCCTCCCGCGCGAGGGCCTCGTCAATCCCAACCACAACCAACTCGGCCTGCAGATCTTCGAAGTCCGCAAGCACCTGCTTGTGGGACTGGGCGGTCAGGCGGCCGGCGCGTCGCGCGGCAGCCAGCGCAGCGCGACCCTCCGGATAGGACAGGATGCTCGAGGCCGCCGGGTGTAGCGTCTCCCATAGCCCGGTTGCGAGGTTCGAGCCCTCCTCGATCACGACGAGCTTGACCAGGGCCGAGGTGTCGAAGTAGAGGATCAGCGGCGCTGGTCCGCCACGAGATCGGAGACCGAGCCCCGCGGCTTGACGCGCGGCCGCCTCGGACCACGCGGCTTAGCCGGCTGCGAGATCAAGCCGCGCCTGACTAGCTCGTCCAACGGATTCTCGCTGTCGACCGCCGAGAGTCGTGCGATTGGTCTGCCGCGCCGCGTGACGGTGATCTCGATGCCCCCTTCGACCCGCTCAAGGTGCTCGCTGAGCCGGTCGTGGAGGTCCCTGATCCCAACCTGGTAGTCGTCTGCATGTAGCGTCATAGACCAAGCGTAGCAGCTACATTCGACGGGAGCGACCATCCGACAAGGTTGCGATTTCCAGGTCTTTCATGGGCCGGGAAGGACTCGAACCTTCGACCGACGGATTATGAGTCCGCTGCTCTAACCAGCTGAGCTACCGGCCCGCGCAGGCGAGCGTAGCGCGGCAGGAGGCGAGAGAGCGGCGGCTTCAGACGCTGAACAGTTGCGCCAGCGAGCGGCCGACGTCGGGCGGCTCATCGTTGCCCTCGGCGGCGGCCACGGCGCCTTCGGCGAGGGCTTTGGCTGCGTCGGCTATCTGGTGGGCGCGGCCGGGGCGCAAGTCGTTGGCCTTGCCGGCCTCGGCCAGGTCGGACTCCATCAGGCCGGCCAGCTCGGCGAGGCGCTGGAGACCGACGACGGCGGCGGTGCCCTTGAGGGCGTGGGCCTCCTGGCGCAGGGTCTCGAAGTCGGTGGTCCCGGTCTCGAGGCCGGCGGAGATGACGTCGCATCGGCGCCGCGCCTCGGCGGCGAAGGACTCCTTCAGGGCCTCGTCGGATTCTGCTTCGCTCATTTGCCGGCCACCCCCTCGACGGCCTTCTCGAGTTCGTTGACGCCGAATGCGCCTTCTATCACGGTCCGGACCTCGCCGTTGCGGTCGATGACGAAGACCCACGGCTCCCCGGGCAGGTTGAAGGCACGCACCTGGGGTCGCACGCCCTTGCTCGGGTCGTTGTCGTTGTAGATCTCCATGTGGATGAAGTCGACCTTGTCGCCGTATTTCTCCTGCACCTGGGCCGCCACGTCAACCACCGGCCCGCAGACCCGGCTCTGGCAGAACTGTGGGGTGGCGAAGATGAGGACGATCGGCTTATTGCCGAGAGCGTCGTAGAAATCCACCTTGTTCATCGGTTCCGGCGGGATCCGGGTGGTGATCTTGGATAGATCTCCGCCGACGGACTCGGGCGTCGGGGTGTGGATGCGCGGCGGCCGCTGCCCCACCCGGGGGACGCCGGCGAACTGGCCGACGATCGCGCTCGGCAGCAGCGTCGCCTTGAGCTGGTCGCCTCCCTTGATCATCGCCGCGATCCGCCACTCGCCGTCGCTGGGGAAGTTGACGTTGGTGACGTAGACAGCGGTGGCCGAGTCGGGGTCGTTGGAGGTGGTGACGGCGCGAAAGGCGGGCTGGGTCTCGAGGCTCTGCACAGATGCCGGAAAGGGGCCCTCGGCGGGCTGGTCAAGCGCCTTGGCCTCGGCCTTGGTCGGGCTCGACCCTGCGGCGCCCGTAGTGGCGGGAGCTCCCTTCGTCGGCGGGACCTTGGCGAAATACAGGGCCACCTCCGCGTCCGGAACCTGGGTGCGATCGATCTTGAAGACGCCGAAGGAGTAGCGGTTCTCGCCCTCATAGAAGACCTGAGAGGCGGGCGAGACGACCAGGTTCGAGGGGCCGGAGGCCGAGTTCAGAACCTCGCCCAGTGTCTTTCCATCGGCCTTGGGGAAGTCGCTGGCCGGAGGAGCCGGGCGGTCGGTGACGGGGGCTGAGGTCGAATCCGAGGAGCTCGAGTCACCGCAGGCCGTCGCGAAGGCCGCTATTGCGAGCAGGCAGAGGGCAGCGCTGGCGACTCGGAGGAAACGCACGCGGCCATGTTAGTCAGGCGCGCCCGGCGCCTGCGGCGCGCCGTGGCGCAGCCCGAGCCCGCTCGTACTAGGGTGGCGCCGACCCGGAGACGAGCGAGAGGAGCGACCTTGGCGCAGCGTGCGGCACTGATAACGGGGGCATCGAGCGGGATCGGCCTGGCGATCGCGCGGGCGCTCGGCGGCGAGGGCCACTCCCTGACGGTCGCCGCGCGCAGGCCCGAGAAGCTCGAGGCTGCGGCGGAGGGGTTGCGCGGAGAGGGCTACGAGGTGCTGAGCGTGGCCGCCAACATGACTTCCGAGGAGGAGATCGTCGGCCTCTTCGAAAAGCACAAGCAGGCCTACGGGCGCCTCGACGTGCTTGTAAACAACGCCGGGGTCGGGATCGGGCAACCGATCCACGAGATCGGGGCAAAGCAGCTTGACATGCAGCTGGGGGTCAACCTGCGGGCGCTGATCATCGGCACCCGCGAGGGGCTGCCGCTGCTGCGCGCGGCCGGAGAGGAGCACGGCAAGGCCCTGATCGTCAACACCGCCTCGATCGCCGGCAAGTCGGGGCAGGGCTGGCTTTCCGTCTATGCGGCGACCAAGGCGGCGGTGATCAACTTCAGCCAGGGGACGCAGAAGGAGGTCGGCGACGCCGGGATCCAATGCACGGCGCTGGCCCCGGCCTTCGTCGACACGCCGATGACCGAGTTCGTCAAGGACCAGGTCAAGCCCGAGGAGATGATCCAGCCCGAGGACCTCGGCGAGGCGGTCCGATTCCTGCTGCGGACCTCGCGCTACTGCCTGGTGCCGGAGATCGTCTTCATGCGACCCGGCGACGGGCTCTAGACGGTCTGGGCGGGCTCGCGCTCTGGCGCTTCGACCGTGCCGCCGAGCCGCCTCTCGCGGCCGCGGCCGCGCCTGCGCAGGTCGTAGACGCGGAAGCGGTCGCGCCGGCGCTTCGGGAGGGCGGTGGTGAGGGCCTCGTCGCGCGCCTCGTCGGCGAGCAGGCTGAGCTCGAGGTAGGTGCGAAGGACGCGGAGCTCGCGCCGGTTGGCACGGCGGGAGCGCTTGCCGGCGCCGGTGAACTCGTCCCAGGCGCGGGCGAAGGAGGCAGAGTCGGAGCGGCCGCCGTTGCGGTGGGCGGCGAGCATCGGGCAGACGCCGCCGTCGCGGTCGGTGTAGGCGCCGACGATGATCTCGTTGCCGTCGAGGCCGCGGAGCATCGCCTCGCGGGTGTGGCGGGGAAGGCTCTGCGTCGCCCCTCGCAGGCGGGCCGAGCGCCGTCGCCGGTTTGCCCTGGTGAGCATGGTCGAAGGGATAGCGGCTCTGGGGCGCGGCGACGGGGACGTGAGGGCGCCGAACGGGATGTTTCACCGGGGCGCCGCCGGAGGGACGAATCGGGGAAGCCGGGGAGTGTTCCCGCGAAATGAGCGTTGAGCGGAGGCGGCTGCGGCTGCTGGTTGCGGCCTTCGGCGACCCCGGGCACGCGTTCCCGTCGATTGCGCTGGCGCGGGCCCTGAGCGGGCGGGGTCACCGCGTGGTGGTCGAGTCCTGGGAGCGCTGGCGGGGAGCGGTGGAGGGCGCCGGGCTGGAGTTCACCGCCGCTGAGGAGTACGCCGTGTTTCCTCCTCCCCCGCCCGACTCGGCCGAAGGGGCGAGCGCGGCCGAGGCCGCCAGGGCGCTGGCGCCGCTGCTCGAGGACCTGCGCCCGCACGTCGTCGTCAGCGACATCCTCACCCTGGCGCCGTCGCTGGCGGCCGAGGTGGCCGGGGTGCCGAGGGCGACTCTGATCCCCCACGTCTACCCGGTTCACGAGCCGGGGCTGCCGTTCTTCGCCTTCGGCGCGCAGCCGCCCCGCACGGCGCCGGGACGGGGATTGTGGACGCGGGCGCTGCCGCTGCTGGAGACCGGCCTGCGGCGGGGACGGCGGGAGCTGAACCAGCAGCGGGAGCGGCTTGCGCTGGCCCCGCTCGAGCGCTTTCAAGGCGGCATCAGCACCGAGCTGGCGATGGTGGCGACCTTCCCCCAGCTCGAGTACCCGCGATCCTGGCCGGCCGGGGTCGAGGTGACCGGCCCGATGACCTTCGAGCTTCCCTTCCCCGACATCAAGTTGCCGACCGGGGAGGCGCCGCTGGTCCTGGTCGCCCCGAGCACATCGCAAGATCCCGCCAACCGGCTGGTGCGAACGGCGCTGGAGGCGCTGGCCGGAGAGCCGGTGCGGGTGGTGGCGACGGTCAACCGCGAGGCCTCGAGCGAACCCCCACCCGAGGTACCGCCGAACGCCGTCCTGGTCGATTGGCTGAGCTACAGCCAGGTGATGCCGCTGGCCTCGCTGGTGATCTGCCACGGCGGCCACGGAACCGTGGCGAGGGCGCTCGGGGAGGGCGTCCCGGTGCTGACTTCGCCCGTCGCCGGGGACATGAACGAGACCGCCGCGCGGATCGCCTGGGCCGGCGTGGGGCTGTCAGTGCCATGGCGGCTGTGCCGGCCGGGCCCACTGCGCTGGGCAACGGCGAAGCTGCTTTGCGATCCCGAGTACGCGATGCGGGCCGAGGCGATGGCCGAGTGGGGGCGGGAGCACGACGGGGCGATGCGGGGCGCGGAGCTGGTGGAGGAGTCTGGCGCCCGAGCGAACCAACCCGATAACGTCGCGCGGGTTGCGTTTCAGACACTCCCCCGAGTGGACTTAACCAGTACGAACTGATTAACAGTCAGTCATGCTGCCGTTACATCACGGGGGATCTTTCGGATTCCGCGACCGGCGAGGCATTCGAGTCGGGGCTAGCCGCCTAGTCTCATTTACCGCGTCGCAGGTCCGCAACCCCGACTCCAACCTCCGCATGACAGGTGGCGCAGAGAAGAATGCACTTGTTCGGCTTCGTGCGCGAAGCGGTGCGATTCGATCGGGAGTACCGCGCGAGGCGAGGTGAAATCTCCTTCTCGCGGGATCCCGATGATGGAACTGCAATGCCGCCGTCGCATCGGTCGTAACCGCAGAGTCGCACAGGTCCCTCCTGCTTCCGGACCAACATGCTTCCCTTGACCGCCCGCCGCCGCGGCCACTGCCTCGGTTCGGCACGCTTGCACCGGTAGTAGCCGTCGGCCGTCCAGACGTACTCCGCACATGCCGTGATGGGGCCTCGCGATCGATCCACGTCGGCCGGCGATCCGTGCCGCCCGGTGCACGCCGGACGCTTCAATCCGGGTCATGCCGTAACTCGTACTTCGCCAACCAGTAGCGCACGGTCGCTGGTCGCTCCGCCGAGCGTAGCTGCCATCTCGGCAGATCGAGACCCCATCCGCCAAGCCGGATCAGTCTCCTCACGATTCGAACCCTCCGCGAGGGGCTGCCTGTCTCGCTCCACTGGCCGGTTCCAACCCGTACTTCTTCGAGCCAGTAGCTGCACGGTCTGCCGATGCTGCCCGACCTCGCGCCCGATCGCCTCGAGCGACATCCCCTTCGCCAGACAATCCTCGAGAAACCGCTTGTCCATGCGGTAATGATCCCGGGCCCACCGGACAGAAAAGCGAACAGGTGTTCGTGTTACTAGCCGGCGACCTGATGGGCTTCGGCGATCCGCTGGACCAGGTCCGCGCGCTCGCGGCTGAGCTCGGCCCGGCGCTGGTAGTCCTCGCCGGCGGCGCCGATCTGGGCCTCGAGGCGGCGCTGTTCGAGCTGGAGGTAGTTGAGCTCCATCGCTTCCGCCGAGGCCGGCTCGGCCCGGGACATGATCACCAGCTCGGTGACGATGCCGCTGAGCTCGGGGTCGTCGTGGGGCAGCCCCGCTCCGGGGTCCTCGAGGTGCTCGCCGAGCCAGTCCCTCGCCCGCACCCCGGCTGCCGAGAGGTGCTCGTCGCCGAGCCGCGTCAGATAGTCGGCGCCGTCCTTGGGCCGGGCGATGCACATCGCCAGCAGCGCCCGCTCGCGGCGCTCGCGCGGGGTCAGCTCGATTACTGCCGCCGGCCCCGGCGCCTGCTCGGTGGCGGTCGGCGCCCGCGTCTCTCCCCCGCTCCGGCCGCGCGCCGCGCTCGCGCGCCTCAGCACCATCGCCGGATCGAGGTCGAGTCTCTCGGAGACCCGGCGCACGAGGTCGTCGCGGCTCGCCGACTCCCCCATCTCCCCCAGCACCGGCGCCACCTCGGCCAGCGCCCGGTCCCGCTCGGCCGGCGAGGAGACGTCGGCTCCGTCGAGCACGAGCGTCACCCTGAACTCGGGCAGCTCAACCGCCGCGTCCACCAGGGCGCGGAAGCGCTCGGCACCGCCCTCGGCCGCGAGCATGTCCGCCGGATCCTCGCCCGCCGGCATCGGTGCGATCCGGATCCTCATCCTGCGCCCGGCGGCGACCCGCTGCGCCCGCAGCATCGCCTCCTGTCCCGCCGAGTCGGCGTCGAGCGCGAGCACGACCTCCTCGACCATTCCCGAAAGCGCGGCTATCTGCTCCTCGGTGATCGCCGTCCCCATCACCCCCACCGCCTCCGCGATCCCCGCCTGATGCAGCGCCAACACGTCGGTATAGCCCTCGACCACGACCGCCCGCCCCGCCTTCGCGATCGCGGCCTTGGCGTGGTCCACCCCGTAGAGGATGCGGCTCTTGCGGAAGAGGTCGGTCTCGGAGGTGTTGATGTACTTCGCCCCCTGCTCGGAGCGCATCGCCCTCGCCCCGAACCCGAGCACCCGTCCGCGGCGGTCGCAGATCGGGAACATGATCCGGCTGCGGAAACGGTCGTATTCCCCACCACGCCGCCCACTCTGGACCAGCCCCGCCGCCTTCATCTCGGCGACGCTGAAGCCGGCCCGCTGCCCCCGCGTCAGCACCTGGTCCCAGGCGCTCGGCGCGTAGCCGACGCCGAAGGCCCTGAGCACCTCCTCGCCCAGCCCCCGCCCTTCCAGATACGACCGCGCCCGGGCCGCCTCGCGCGCCTCCCAGAGGAAGCTGCCGTAGAAGGATGCGGTTCGCCCCAGCAGCTCGCCGGTCCTCTGCCGACGGCGGCGGCGCTCCTCCTCCCTCGGGTCCTCCTTCTCCCGCTGCAGCTCGACCCCGTAACGGTCGGCGAGCAGCTCGACCGCCTCGCCGAAGCCGACCCCCTCCTTCTCCTCGACGAACTTGATCACGTCGCCGCCGACGCCGCAGCCAAAGCAGTGGTAGAGCTTCTCCGTCGGCTCGACCGAGAACGATGGCGTGCGCTCCTCGTGGAAGGGGCAGAGCCCGACCCAGCGCGCGCCCTGTCGGCGCAGATCGGTGTGGGCCGAGATCACCTCGACGATGTCGGAGGCCTCCTTTACCCGCTCGAGACTGTCGGTGCTGATCATCGCCATCGACTCACCGTAGCGTCCCGCCCGGCACGGCCCGGACTCAGAATCTCGCTTGTTCCGGGATCGTCAGCTCGGTGAAGCGGGCGATGCAGTAGCGGTCGGTCATCCCCGCCAGGTAGTCGGCGACCCGCTGGCAGGGCTCGGCCTCCGGGTCTGCCACCGGCACCTCTCCGGGATGCTCCATGTAGTGGTCGAAGAGCCCGCGCATCGTCCTCTGCACCCGCTCGTGCTCCCGCCTCGCCGCCGCCCCGAGGTAGACCTGGTCGAACATGAACTTCCGCAGCCGCAGCATCGCCCCCCCGAGCTCCTCGCTCTGGACGATGTCGTCGGCCCCCGCGGAGCGCTCGACGATGTCGGCGACGAGGCGGTCGATCCGCTTCGCCCCGGTCGGCCCGAGCAGCTGGATCTCGTCTCGCGGCAGGTCGGCGCGCTCGAGGATCCCGGCCCGAAGGGCGTCGTCGATGTCGTGGTTGATGTAGGCGACCCGGTCGACGATCCGCACGATCCGCCCCTCCAGGGTCGCCGGCTTCTGCGGGCCGGTGTGGTTGAGGATTCCGTCACGGACCTGCTCGGTCAGGTTCAGCCCCCGGCCCTCGCGCTCGAGAACGTCCACCACCCGCAGCGAGTGAATGTTGTGCTTGAACCCGGCGTCGCAGCGCTCGCGCAGAGCCGTGTCCAGCGCCTCCTCGCCGATGTGGCCGAAGGGAGGGTGCCCGAGATCGTGGCCGAGACCGATCGCCTCGGTCAGGTCCTCGTTCAGGCCCAGCGCCCGGGAGACCGTCCGCGCGATCCCTGACGCCTCGAGCGTGTGCGTCAGCCGGGTCCGGTAATGGTCGCCCTCGGGTGCGACGAACACCTGCGTCTTGTGCATCAGTCGGCGGAACGACTTCGAGTGCACGATCCGGTCGCGGTCCCGCTGGAAGGGCGTCCGCACAGGGCTGTCGGGCTCGGACTCGCGGCGCTCCGCCGGATAGGAGCGGATCGCGTTTGCCGAGAGGTACTCCGACTCCCAGGCAAGGACCCGGTCCTGGAGCGACGTGGCGGCGGCGGTCCCGCTCACCTACCCGTCCCCCGCGATCGCGGCCTGGGCCGCCGCAATCCTCGCGATCGGAACCCGGTACGGAGAGCAGCTGACGTAGTCGATCCCATTGGAGTTGAAGAAGCGGATGCTGTCCGGGTCTCCCCCATGCTCGCCGCAGACCCCGCACTTCAGCCCCGGGTTGGCCCGGCGCCCACCGCTCACCCCGATCTTGACCAGTTCGCCGACCCCGTCCACGTCGAGCGTCTCGAACGGGCTGCGGTCGATGATCCGTGTCTCCAGATAGGCCGGCATGAAGCTGGCCTCGACGTCGTCGCGTGAGAACCCCAGGGTCGTCTGGGTGAGATCGTTGGTGCCGAAGCTGAAGAACTCTGCGTGCTCGGCGATCCGCTCTGCGATCAGGCAGGCTCGTGGCAGCTCGATCATCGTCCCTACCGTGAACTCGACCTCGACCCCGGCCTCGCGCATCGTCTCCTCGGCCACCGCCTTGACCCGGTCGCCGAGGATCTCAAACTCGGCTTCATAGGCGATCAGAGGCAGCATGATCTCGAGGATCGGCGGCTCGCCGTCGCGCCCCGACTCCGCCGCCGCCCCGATCACCGCCCTCACCTGCATCTCGTAGACCTCGGGGAAGTTGATCGCCAGCCGGATTCCCCGCATCCCCAGCATCGGGTTGGCCTCCTGGAGATCGTGAACGATCTCGGCGTCGGCCCTGGCAAGCTCGATCCGCCCCTGATCGCCGGAGCGCTCCGCCTCGCTCACCAGCCCCTGGAAGTGCTCGACCGGGAGGAACTCGTGCAGCGGAGGGTCGAGCAGCCGGATCGTCACCGGCAATCCCCGCATCTCGTGCAGGATGGCCTCGAAATCCGCCCGCTGAAGCTCGCCGAGGCGGGCCAGCGCCGACTCGAACTCGTCCTCGGTCGCCCGCAGCTGCTTCGAGCCCTCGCCGGGATCCTCGCTGGCGTGCAGGCGGGCCCGGCGCAGGCGCTCGGCGGCGATGAACATCCCCCGCACCAGCTCGCCACGGTCCTCACCGAAGAACATGTGCTCGGTGCGGCAGAGGCCGATTCCCTCGGCGCCGAACTCGCGCGACTTGACCGCGTCCGATCGCGTGTCGGCGTTGGCGCGGACGTCGAGCCGGCGCTTCTCGTCGGCCCAGCGCAGGACGGCGTCGAACTCCTCGCTGATCTCGGGGTCGATCAGGGGGACATCGTCGAGGGTTACGACGCCGCTCGAGCCCTCGATCGCGATCTCGTCCCCGGCCCTGAGCTCGACCTCGCCGACGCGGACGGTTCCGGCCGCCGTGTCGATCGCCAGGGCCGAGGCTCCGGCGACGCACGGCCGCCCCATCCCGCGAGCGACAAGCGCCGCGTGCGAGGCCTTTCCACCCTCGGCGGTGACGATGCCACGGGCCGCGTGGAAGCCGGCGACGTCGTCGGCCTCGGTGAAGGCACGAACGAGGATTACCTCCTCGCCGTCGTCAGCGCGACGGATGGCCTCGGCAGCGCTGAGCGCGATCTTCCCCTTGGCGGCGCCGGGGGAGGCCGCAATCCCGCGGGTCAGCGGCTCGTAGTCGAAATCGGGGTCGAACACTGGGTGGAGCAGCGCCTCCAGCGAAGCCGCGTCGATCGTGCCCAGCGCTCGCTCGACATCGAGCAGCCCTTCCTCCACGGCGTCGTGCGCGAACCGCACCGCGGCCTGAGCGGGACGCTTGGCGTTGCGCGTCTGCAGCAGGTAGAGGCGTCCCTCCTCGATCGTGAACTCGACGTCCTGCATGTCGCCGTAGTGGCGCTCGAGCAGACGCATGATCTCGAGCAGCTCCGCGTGGGCCTCGGGCATCCGCGGGGCCAGCGCCGAGAGATCCTCCGGGTTGCGGATCCCGGCGACGACGTCCTCGCCCTGCGCATCGAGGAGGAAGTCGCCCGAGGGGGTCGGCTCGCCGGTGCGCTCGTCGCGGCTGAAGGCGACGCCCGATCCCGAGCTCTGCCCCATGTTGCCGAAGACCATCTGCTGCACGTTGACCGCGGTCCCCCAATCGTCGGGGATGCGGTTGAGCCGCCGGTAGGTGACGGCCCGATCCCCGTTCCATGAGTCGAAGACCGCGGCGATCGCCTGACGCAACTGCTCACGCGGCTCGACCGGGAACTCCTCCCCCGCCTCATCGGAGAAGATCCGCTTGAAGGTCGCGGTCAAATCACGCAGGTCGTCCGCGTCGAGGCCGGTGTCCTCCTCGACCCCCTTGGCTTCGCGGGCCTGTCGCAAGGCCGACTCGAAGCGACTCGAGGGAATGCCGCGGACGACGTCGCCGAACATCTGCACGAAGCGGCGGTAGGAGTCCCAGGCGAAGCGGGGGTTGGAGGTGCGCTCGGCCAGGCCCTCGACTGCGGCGTCGCCGAGGCCGAGGTTCAGCACCGTTTCAAGCATCCCCGGCATCGAGTCCCGGGCCCCCGAGCGCACCGAGACCAGGAGCGGGTCGGAGCGGTCGCCCAGCCGCTTCCCAGCGCGCTCCTCGAGCGCCTCCAGGGCCGAGTCCACCTGGGAGTCGAGCCCGGGGACCAGGCCGGCCTCGGACTGCATGTAGGCGACGCAGGCGCTGGTCGTGATCGTGAATCCAGCCGGGACCCGGTCGGCACCGAGGATCCTGGTCATCTCGGCGATGTTGGCGCCCTTACCGCCGAGAAGATCGCGCATCTCCCGCGAACCCTTCGAGAACTCGTACACGTAGCGGGTCTCGGTTGTCGTCTGCGGCAAGTGGCGGCTCCCCTCAGCCGCGATTCTAGACTCGTGGACCGGCTCAGGCGGCGGCGCGCAGTCGCACGTGCGCGTGGTGCTCGAGTGTTTCCGAGACCGCCCGCTCGACTTGCCGCAGGGCCCGCTCCCCCGCCACCGGCGCCTCGGCGAGCGGCTTTCCGAGGGCCTCCACCATGAACCGGTGGGCCTCGGGACTGAGATCGAACGAGCCCTGCTCGCAGCCGGCGCAGACCACTCCTCCCGCGGCGCCGGAGAACGCCGTCAGGTGCTCGGCCTCGCCGCAGCGTGCGCAGAAGCCGAGCTCGGGCGAGAACCCGGCAGCCAGTGCGAGCTTGAGGCGAAAGGCAAGCGCAGTCTTCAGTGCCGCCGACGGCCCGCCGGGGGCGTCGAGAAGCGACAGGTAGCGGCAGAGCAGGTTGTAGGCGGGAGGGTTGGGGTCGGCGGCGTCGAGCAGGCGCAGGACCGCGTCGCAGGCGCGGGCCGCGGCGGCAAGGGCGGGGCCGCTCGAGCGCAGGCTCGGGTAGCCGTCCACGGTCGCCGCCGAGGTCACGGTCGCCAGGTCGCCGCGGCCCTCGTGCAGGACCAGGTCGAGGCGGAAGAAGGGCTCGAGCCGGCCGCCGAAGCGCGACCGCGGCCGCCTCGTGCCCTTGGCGATCGCGCCGATCCGCCCCCTTGCGGTCGAGTAGAGATGGAGGATGCGGTCAGCCTCCCCGAAGCGGATGCTGCGCAGGACGACGGCCTCTGTCTTGAGGATCCCGGGCATGAACCCCCTAGGTTGACCGCCGCGGCGGACGGCCCGGTCAGGCAGGGCGGACGGCGTCGCGGATCGCGGCTGCGGTCACCGTCGCAGCCAGAGTGCCGACGGCGAGTGCGGCGAAGCGGTCCTCCCGCGGCCCGCCCGAGGAGAGGCAGAAGACGACGTCGCCGTCGAGGTCGGAGAAGACCGGCTCGACCGCACGGGCGACGCCCGCGCTCGCCATCCGCGCCACCCGGGCGCAGGCGCCGCGGTCGAGTCCGGCGTCGGTGAGGACGCAGACGAGGGTGGTGTTGCGCTCCTCGATCCGGCTCCAGTCGGGCGGGTCCTGCATCGCCGCGATCGCCTTTGCGGTCGAGACCGGCCCACCGTCATCCCCCCGGGCCGCCCCGATCAGCGAGCCGTCCTCGGCGAGGACGTCGCCGAAGGCGTTGGCGACCGCCAGCGCCGACACCGTCTCGCCCCTGCCCGTCTTCGCCGTGGCCACCCCGATCCCCGCGGGGCAGGCGCGCTCGCGGCCGAGGATCTTGCCGACGGCCGCTCCGGCCCCTGCACCGATCCGGCCGCGTCCGGGATCGCCGCAGGCAGCATCGCAGGCCGCACGTCCCTGGGCTGGGCCGGGACGCACCGAGCCCTCGCCCTCGGCGAGGTCGTAGATCACCGCCGCCGGAACGATCGGCACCACCCCGCCGGGCGTCGGGTGCCCGCGGCCCCGCTCCTCCAGCCATGACATGACGCCGTCGGCGGCGGCAAGGCCGAAAGCGCTGCCGCCGGCGAGGAGCACGGCGCTGGCCTCGTGCGGCCCGGCCCATGCCCCGATAACGTCGGTCTCACGGGTGCCCGGCCCCCCACCGCGGATATCCACACCACAGCGCGACCCCGGCGGGGGGAGCACCACCGTGCACCCCGTGGCCGCCTCGGCATCGCTCCAGTGGCCGATCAGGAACCCCTCGGGCAGGGCCGGAGCCCTCACGCCTTGCCCCTCTCCCCGCCTGCTCCGCTCCCCGCCCTCTTCCTGCGACCGCCGCTCCTCCGCCTCCTCAGCCGCACCTGGCAGTTGGGACAGAAGTAGGTGGAACGCCCGCCGACGACGATCCTCCGCACCGGCTCACCGCAGGCGACGCAGGGCAGCCCCTCGCGGGTGTGGACGAGGAACTCCTCCTGCATCTCGCCGCGTTCCCCGCGAGCGTCACGGTAGTCGTCGATCGAGGCGCCCCCGCCGGCGATCCCCGCCTCGAGGGTCTCGACGATCGCCTCGTGCAGCGCCTGATGATGCTCGGGCCGCATCGACCCCGCTGGGGAGAGCGGGTGCAGGCGGGCGCGGAAGAGCGCCTCGTCGGCGTAGATGTTGCCGACGCCGGCCAGGGTGGACTGGTTCAGCAGGAACGACTTCAGCGGGGCCGTGCGGCCAGCCGCGGCCTGCGCCAGCGCCTCCGGCGTGAACTCCTCGGAGAGCGGCTCGACCCCGAGCCTGTCGCGAAAGCGCTCCTCCAGGGCCTCGGCGCCGAGCAGGAAGCCCTCGCCGAAGCGGCGGGCGTCAGTGAACCAGAGCTCGCGGCCGTCGTCGAGCCGGAAGCGGGCGCGCAGGTGGCGCTCCTCCTCGTGCGGCCGGTAAAGGCGGCCGTCGCCCGGGCGGAGCTCTCCTCCCCCGCCGACCAGAAGCAGGTTGCCGGTCATCCTCAGGTGCATCGCCAGGGTCTCGCCGCGATCGAGGCGCATCAGCAGGTACTTGCCGCGGCGCTCGAGGCCCTCGATCGGGCGCCCGCTGACGGCCGCTGCGAGCGTTGCCGGCGGAACCGGCCGCGACCAGCGCTCGTCCAGGACCTCGAGGCTCTCGATCCGCCTGCCGAGGAGCTCGGGCTCGAGCTGGCGGCGGATCGTCTCGACCTCGGGCAGCTCGGGCATCGCCCGATTCTCTCAGCCGCCCATGCGTCCGTTGCCGAGAGTGATATTTCCTCTCACTATGAGAGGCGATTGAAGGCTCGCCAGCGGGGTGGCTACCTGGACACGGCCCGCGGGTGAGACTGGAAATAGACCTCCTTCAGCTGGTCGCCGGAGAGGTGCGTGTACATCTGGGTGGTGGCGATGTCGGCATGGCCGAGCATCTCCTGCACCGCGCGCAGGTCGCAGCCGCCGGCGAGTAGGTGGGTGGCAAAGCTGTGGCGCAGCGTGTGCGGGCTCATCTTCCCCGCCAGGCCGGCCTCGCGGGCGTGGCGCTGGACGATCTTGTAGAGGCCCTGGCGGGTCAAGGGGCCGCCTCGGAAGTTGACGAAGAGCTTTCGCTCCGGCCGTTCGCCGACCAGCTTCGGGCGGCCGCCGCGCAGGTAGGCGTTGATCGCGGCGATCGCCTGGCGCCCGAGCGGGACCAGGCGTTCCTTCGATCCCTTTCCGCGAGCCCGCAAGAACCCCTGGCGCAGGTCGAGATCGGAGAGCTCGAGCCCGATCGTCTCCGAGGCCCGCAAACCGCAGGCGTACATAACCTCGAGCATCGCCCGGTCGCGCAAGGTCGTCGGCTCGTCGCCGCGCGGAGCCGCGAGCAGCTTTTGCACCTCAGAGTAGTTGAGGACGTGCGGAAGCTTCTTCGAGCGACGCGGGGCGCTCAGCGCCGCGGTCGGATCATCGGCGATCAGCTCCTCACGCCGCAGATGCTTGTAGAAGGAGCGCAGGCAGGCAGCCTTGCGGTGGATGGTCGAGGCCGAGCAGGGCGGACGCCCGTTGCCGGTGGCGAGCTCGGCGAGGAAGTCGGCTATGTCGGAGGGGCGCGCGGCGAGCGCGTCGGCCTGGCGCCTGGCGAGGAACTCCCCGAACTGAAGCAGGTCGGTTCGGTAGGCGTTGAGCGTGTTCCGCGAGAGGCCACGCTCCAGCTCGAGGTATGAGAGGAAGTCGAGCACGAGGCCCTCGAAGCGGGCTCCGGGGCCGGGCACGGACGAGGACGGCGGCTGGCGGCGAATCGCGATTGCCATGGCCGATGGTTCTGCCCCCCGGGGTTCATCCCTTGCGCCGCAAGCGGCCGCCCGGATTCCTCCTGCGCCGGGCCAGGCCGGGTCGGGGCCTAAGGCGGGCCGGCTCGGTTCGCGCCAGGCGGGCGGGGTCGGCTCGCGCCAGACGGGCCGGGTCGGGCTGGAGTCAGGCAGCCCGCAGGCTGGCGCGGAACAGCAGCAGCCCGACAAGCGAGGTGGCGTCGAGGCAGCTCTCGATCACCGCGTCGATCTCAGCGATCGGGTGGGAGACAACCTCGATCTGCTCGCCTTCGGTCGGGTCCACGCCGACCCGCTCGAGGTCCGTCGCCTCGAACACGTGGACCTCCTCGCTGGTGAAGCCCGGACTGGTGTAGATCCGCTTCAGCTCGGTCCACTCGCCGGCGCGCATCCCGACCTCCTCGCGCAGCTCGCGCCGGGCGCAGTCGAGCGGCGACTCGCCCTCGACGTCGAGCTTGCCGGCCGGCAGCTCGAGCAGGCCCCCCTCCCCCACCGACTCCCTCGGTTGACGGACCATGAACAGGCTCCCCGAGTCGTGCGGCAGGATCGCGACGGCGCCCGGGTGGCGTGCGAATTCGCGCTCGTGCTCGGATCCGTCCTCATAGCGGACGCGCTCGCGGCGAACGTCGAAGAAGCGCCCCTCGAAAAGGGTCTCCGAACCGAGCCGCTCGTAGCTCATTCCGGCGCCCCCGCGGCCTCGGCCAGCCCGCGGCCGGAGGAGAGGGCGGCGGCGAAGAAGATCCGGTCCTCCTCGATGCCGCGGCCCATGGTCCGGGTAGGCAGCCCGCTGCCGGCATAACGATTCACCTCGGCCTCGTGGCTGCAAACCCGGTGGCGTTCGCCGGCGATCGCACGCAGCGCCGCCTCGGCCTCATCGGCACCGGCCGGCACCGGCACCTCGACCCCGCCCAGAAGGAGGTCGAGCACGGTGGCGGTGTGGTGGCTGACGCCGCGGTGCCGGGGTCGCGGGTCGGCCTCGGAGAGCCGCGGCGAGACCAGGGTCGGCATCCCCAGAGCGAGCGCGGCGTGGGCGTTGTCGAGTGCCTCCATGCCGCCGTGCCCCAGGTGCGTCTCGGAGCCGATGATCCCGGGCCCCGGCCCAGCTATCACCGCCTGCCAGCGGAGCCGGTGGGCGGCCGCGTCGAGGGCGCCGGCGACACCCAGCGCCTCCATCTCGCCGCCGTAGGCGGGTGCTGCGGTGATGTGGCCGCAGAGGATCCCCAGGCTGCGCAGCTGGGCTACGTCGCGCGAGATCCTCCCCGGCAACGCCCCGCCGGCGGTCTGTACGTAGCCGACCCGGAGGCCGGGGGCGGCCTGGCCCGCCGCCCAGGCAGCCGGCGCGAGCTGGCCGTGAAGCGGGATCACCAGCACCGGGACGGTTCCGGCGGTCCCGGCCGCGATCTCCTCCTCGGCCCGTTCGACCGGGATGACTGGATGCTGGATCGAGGTGTAGTTGAGCTTGATCACGTGGGCGCCGCCGGCGTCATCGGCATCCAGGCCCCTGGTCAGGTTCACGTGGACGATGTCGAGGCCGCCCGATCCGAGGCCGAGATCGAGCGCCTCGACATTGACGACGACCTCGTCGCCCTCACGCATCTCGCCGAGCAGGCCCTCGTCTGCCCAGGCCGGCCGGCGCACGCCATCCACCTCGATCGTCAGCGGGGTCTCCTCGACGACGACGCCGCGGCGAAGCTTCAGCATCGCCCCGTCCTCACGCCGCAGCCTCGAGCACGATCGCCTCGCACACGGCAAGCATCGCATCGAGGTTGGTCGCGGGCACGCATTCCTCGTGGGTGTGGTTTGCCTCGGTGCCGTTGGCGAGCAGGACGCAGTCGAAGCCCACGGTCAGCAGCGCGTTGGCGTCGCTTCCCCCGCCGCTCGCGACCCGAGTGGGCTCATGCCCGCAGTGGCGGAGCCCTGCCTCGGCCAGGGCCAGCGCCGGCGAGGAGGGGGCGATCCGGTAGGCGCGGAAGAGCTCCGATATCCGCAGGTCGAGATCGCAGCCGTGATCGCTTGCCGCCCATGCGCAGGCCTCCGACATCTCCCCGGCGACCTCGGCGGCGCGAGCGGGATCGATGCTGCGCGCCTCCGCCTCGATCCTGCAGGCGCCCGGGACGACGTTGGCGGAGGTGCCGCCGGCGATCACGCCGACGTTGGCCGTCGTCTCAGGGTCGAGTCGGCCGAGGTCCATCGCCGCCACCGCGGCGGCCGCGGCCGCGATCGCGCTGTGGCCATCCTCGGGCCGGATTCCCGCGTGCGCCTCGGTCCCCTCAAACTCCGCCTCGAGGCGCTGGTAACTCGGTGAGGCGGCGATCACCTCGCCGATCGGGCTGGCGTGGTCAAGAACGAAGCCCACCTCCGAGCGCAGGGCGGAGAGGTCGAAGGCCTTGGCCCCGCGCAGTGCCCGCTCCTCTGCCACGGTCAGCAGCAGCTCGATTCCCACCGCGGGAGGATCGGCGGCGTGAGCCGCCGCCAGCTCGAGGAGCACCGCGACCGCCGCCTTGTTGTCTGCGCCCAGGATCGTCTCGGCGGCGCTGCGAAAGATTCCGTCGGTGAGCACGACCTCGACCCGTCCCTCATGGGGAACGGTGTCGAGGTGTGCGCCGAACAGCACCCAGCGGTCCTCGCGCCCGGGGATACGGGCGAGGAGGTTCCCTGCTCCGGCGCCGGCCTCCTCGGCGCTGTCGTCCTCGATCACCTCCAGGCCGAGTCCGCGCAACTCAGCACAGACCGCGTCGGCGATCCCGCGCTCCTCCCCGCTCGGGCTGCGGATCTCACAGAGGCGGGCAAAGCGTTCGTGCAGCCGGGCGGAACTCACCCGCAACAGGCTATTCGGCGGTCACGGCGCCCTTGCCGCCGCTAGGCGGAGCGGCGGGCGCCGACGTCCAAGCCCTCGGCGCTCTCGACATCGGCGGTCTCTGCCTCGAGGTCCTCGCCATCGGCGGGGCGCTCGCCGGCGTGGCGGGCCGCGGCGCCGACGAACTCGCGGAACAGCGGCTCGGGGCGGTTTGGGCGGGAGTTGAACTCGGGGTGGAATTGCGAGGCGACGAAGAAGGGGTGATCGGGAAGCTCGATCACCTCGACCAGGCGCTCGTCAGGCGAGGTGCCGCTGCAGACCAGGCCCTCGTCCTCGAGCCGGGGCCGGTGGACGTTGTTGACCTCGTAGCGGTGACGATGGCGCTTGTAGATGACAGGCTCGCCGAAGATCTCCCGCGCCCGGGTGCCGTCGTGGAGCTTGACCGGGTCGGCGCCGAGGCGCATCGTCCCGCCCATGTCGGAGACCTCCTTCTGCTCTGGCAGGAGGTCGACGACGGCAAAGGGCGTCTCGGGATCGAACTCGGCCGAGTTGGCGCCGTCCATGCCGGCCACGGTGCGCGCGAACTCGACCACGGCGATCTGCATCCCGAGGCAGATCCCGAGGTAGGGGATCGAGCGCTCGCGGGCGATCCTGGCCGCCGCCACCTTGCCCTCGATGCCGCGCTCGCCGAAGCCTCCGGGAATGAGGATGCCGTCGGCGTCGCCGAGGCGCTCGGGGTCGAACTCCTCGGAGTCCACCAACTCGACCTCGACCTTGACGCCGTGGTGGAATCCGCCGTGCGCGAGCGCCTCGATCACCGACTTGTAGGCGTCGGCGAGCTGCACGTACTTGCCGACCAGGGCGATCTTGACCCTGCCCTCGGCGGCGTCGGCGCGGCGCACCATTGCCTCCCAGTCGGCGAGGTCTGGAGGAGGCGCTTCCATTCCGAAGTGGTCGAGGACGAGGTCGTCCACGCCCTCGGCCCGGTAGACCAGCGGCACCTTGTAGATGTTGTCGACGTCGCGGGCCGAGATCACCGCCTCCTCCGGGAGGCTGGCGAAGAGGGCGATCTTGCGGCGGATCTCGCGATCGAGCCCGCCCTCCGAGCGGCAGACGAGGGCGTGCGGCTGGATCCCGATCCGGCGCAGCTCGTTGACCGAGTGCTGGGTCGGCTTCGTCTTCAGCTCGCCGGCGTGACCGATGTAGGGGACCAGGGTCAAGTGCACGAACATGACGCGCTTGTGGCCGATGTCGGTGTAGAGCTGCCGGATCGACTCGAGGAAGGGAAGCGACTCGATGTCTCCTACGGTCCCGCCGATTTCGGTGATGACGAAGTCGACCGCCTGTGACTCGGCGACGATCAGGATCCGGTTCTTGATCTCGTCGGTGATGTGCGGAATCACCTGGACGGTGGCGCCGAGGTAATCGCCGCGGCGCTCGCGCTTGATCACCGAGTTGTAGACGGCGCCGGCGGTGACGTTGGAGGCGCGGGACGTGTTCTCGTCGGTGAAGCGCTCGTAGTGGCCGAGGTCGAGGTCGGTCTCGGCCCCGTCCTCGGTGACGAACACCTCGCCGTGCTGGAACGGGCTCATCGTTCCCGGATCGACGTTGATGTAGGGGTCGAACTTCTGCAGCTGCACGCGGAACCCGCGCGAGACAAGCAGGCGACCGATCGAGGCCGAGGCGATGCCCTTGCCGAGAGCCGAGACCACTCCGCCGGTGACGAATATGAAGCGGGTGTCTCCCTGTCGAGGTCGGCTCATCTAGCTCTCCCGAGCGAGTCTAGTAGTCGCAGTGGCGGAATCGAAGAGATCGCCTGCGAGATCGAGCGGAACTCCCCATATACCGTGATCAGGGCGATCAGCCCCAGCGCGATCAGCCGCCCCGACTCGTCCAGGGTGGTCAGCAGCCAGACTCCGGCGACGGCGCCGACGAGGTTCGACCCGGTGTCGCCGAGCATCGCCCGCTCGGAGAGGGTGAACCAGGCGCCGACGAGGATCGGCCCGGCGAAGATCCCGAGCAGTTCTATGGGCTCAATCGTCCAAGCCCCCAGGCAGAGCCCGGCGCCGATCAGCACCAGCGCCTTCTCCGCCCGCCCGGGGCGGAGGTCGAGCAGGTTGAAGAGATTGGTGGTGAGGATCAGCAGGGCAACGTCCGCGAGGTAGGCGAGCGACTCGCGGCCGGTCCCGCTGACGGCGTAGGCGGCCAGCGCCAGGGCGCCGATCGCCTTGATCGCGCCGGTCGAGAGCCGCCCCGAGCGCAGCGCCTCGGTGTGGCCGCGCCAGCCGCGCGGAGAGCCTTCCGATCCCGCCCGTCCCAGCGAGTCGTCGAGGAAGCCGAGAAAGGCGACCCCGATCACATAGGTGATCCAGCGCCGCAGGTCCGGTTCGAGGAGGTCGATGTCGGCGCGATCATCGAAGAAGGCCAGCGGCGCGAGCGCGACCAGGGCCGAGGTGGCGATGATCGCGCCGAGGGGAAAGGCGAGGACCGCCCCGCGATAGTTCTCCCGGGTCAGGCCGGCGTCGAGCAGCCCCCGGATCCCCGCGGGGACGACCAGCACCCCTACCGCGATCGCCACCGGGAAGCCGACCCAGGTCACTGGCCCTGGCCCGCGACCGCGCGCCCGGAGCCGACGGCAGCGGATCCTCCCCCCTTGCCCTGGCCGTTGGTCGCCGGCTCCGGAATCACCGGGCCCGGGGTGAGCAGGTCCGGGAGGAGGCGGTCGGCGGAGCCCTTGATGCCGAAGTTGCCCTCGGCGCCCAGCAGGGCGAAAATGGTCGCGACCTTGCCCGAGGCGAGGTCGATGTCGTCCACGGTCGAGAGGTGGTGCCCGTCGAAGAAGGAGATCGACGAGGGATCGGCGTCGCTGGCCTCGACCCCGACGGCGTTCACCGCGGTGCCGCTGACGCCGTCGAGGAGGCCGCTCTCCAGCCTTGCCGTGCTTTCGGCATCGGCGTTGTTCAGCGGGGTCGGCTGATCACGGACGACGACCAGGCCGTCGAGGTTGCCGAACTTGCCGCTGACCCGCGAGAACATCTTGCTGCCGACCTTCTCCAGCAGGTTGCCGCCGATCACCAGCTGGCGTCCGAACCCCGTGCCGAGCGCCTCGACCGTGTCGGGGTTGGTGGCGACGTCCGCGAAGCGGGTGTTCGAGAGGTCGCCCGAGAGCGAGTCCAGGTCCGGCGGCTCACGGATCACGCCGACCGCCACCAGGCTTGCCCCGGTCGGCTCCAGGGCCGCCTCGATGTCGTTGGAGAGGCCACCCGGGAGCCCGCCGAGGGCGAGGATGCCGACTCTGCGCCCCGCCAGCTTGTCCCGGACCAAGAGAGGGTAGATCCGGTCCGCGAACTCGTTCGCCCTACCCAGCTCCCCGGCGAGATCGTCCGCCCGGCCGCGCGCGTCGGCGAGGTCCGCGGTGATGCTCTTCTCGAGGTCCTTGCGGGTGTTGGAGACGACGTCGCCGCCGAACTCGGCCCCGATCAGGATCCCGATCGCGAGTGCGAGGAAGACAGCCGCCAGGGACGCGGCGTGATAGCGAGCCGAGTAGCCGATGGCGGCAGGCTAGACGGTGGAGTCGATCGTCTAAAGCCCTAGCCAGATCTTGATCTTCAGCCAGATCAGCTGGACCAGGTCGTCGAGCGCCGGCGATGTGACGATCACGATCACCAGCAGGGCGGCGAAGGCGATCATGAACAGCGCCAAGTACCCCAACTCGAGACCCGGGTTGTAGAGGCGGCTCACGCCCTTGGCGTCAACCAGGTTCTCGCCGATACGCAGCCGGGTGAGAAAGGTGGACGACATCCCCTCGCGGTCCTTGTCGAGGAACTCGATCAGGTTGAAGTGGGCGCCGACGCTGACGATCAGCGCCGCTCCCTTCTCCGAGGCGAGCAGCATCGCCACGTCCTGGCTCGTCCCCGGAGCGGGAACTGTGGTGTGGTCGAGGCCGAGGCCGAGGAGGCGCTCGCGACCGGGGGCCGTACCGTCGGGATAAGCGTGGACGATCAGCTCGGCCCCGCTGCGGAGCGCGGCGTCGCTGGCCGAGTCCATGTCGCCGAGGATGACATCGGGCGTCAACCCGGCTTCGAGCAGGGCATCGGCGCCGCCGTCGACGCCGACGAGCAGCGGCTTGACGTCGCGGATGTAGGCGCGCAGGGCCTGCAGGTCACGCCGGTGGCGGTGGCCGCGAACGACGATCAGGACGTGGCGGTCGCGGAAGCTGGTGCGGGTGGCGGGGAAGTCGATGCCACCCATCAGCAGGTCGCCCTCGTCGCGGACCCGTGAGACCGTGTTCTCGGCGAAGTCGGCGAGCGCTGCGTCGATCTGCTGGCGCTGGTGCTCGAGCTGCTCGGCGAGCTCATCGGCCTCCAGCACCCGCCCGCTGAGGATCTCCTCTCCCCCGCTGAGGATCATGCCTCCCTCGATAGTGAGCGGGTCACCGTCCTTGAGCAGTTCGAACAGCGCCGAGCGCGGCGCGTCGACGACGGTGATCCCCGCCTGGGTCAGGAGCAGCGGGCCGGCGTTCGGATAGCGCCCGTTGGTCGAGTCCGAGGTGTTGATCACGGCCCGCACCCCGGTCGCGATCAGCTCCTCGGCGGCGATCCGGTCGATGTTGGTGTGGTCGATGACCGCGATGTCGGCGGGGCCGAGGCGCTTGACCAGGTTCTTCGTCTTGCGCCCGAGGCGTGCGGTTCCGTGGATCGCGGCGCCGTCGCTGGCCCCGTTGCGGCGCGACGCGAAGATCCTGAAGCGACGGCGGCTTGCCGTGGTCACGGGTTTGAGGTTAGGCCAACCCGGGCCCGATCGCCAGCGGCGGGTCTGCGCTCACGCCGCCGCCAGCATTTCCCGCGCGTGGCGGCTGGCGGCGTCGTCGGTGTCGTCATCCCCGCCGCCGAGCATGCGGGCGATCTCGGCGACCAGGTCGTCGCCGTCGACGCTGGAGACCGTCGCCCGCGTCTCGCTCCCGGCGACTGTCTTCTCGATCCGGAAATGCACCTGCGCCAGAGATGCGACCTGCGGCAGGTGGGTGATGCACACCACCTGGCGGCCCTCCCCCAGCGCCCGCAGCCGCTCGCCAACGACGCTCGCGGTCTTGCCGCCTACGCCGGCGTCGATCTCGTCGAAGACGAGCGTCGCCGCGCCCGCCGCCTGGCTCAGTCCGCACAGAGCCAGCATCACCCGGGAGAGCTCCCCGCCTGAGGCGGCATCGCGAAGAGGCGCGGGCTCGATCCCGGGGTTGGTCGCGACCCGCAGCTCGACCGCTTCGGCGCCGCCGGGTCCGTACCCCTCCGGGTGCGGCTCCAGTGCGACCTCCAACCTCGCCCCCGGCATTGCCAGCTGCTCCAGCTCCTTCGTGACCCGCGACTCGAGCCGCTTCGCCGCCCTTTGACGGCCGCGGCTGATCGTCTCGGCCGCGGTGGCCCGCCGATCCTCGGCCGCCGCCAGCTCGGCCTCGAGCTCGG
This sequence comes from uncultured Actinomycetes bacterium, assembly GCA_963840235.1. Classification (GTDB taxonomy): domain Bacteria; phylum Actinomycetota; class Thermoleophilia; order Solirubrobacterales; family 70-9; genus JBBRHQ01. Next base: position 147,900 of record CAWIYC010000006.1, on the reverse strand, counting down.
CCGTCCGCCCCTCGGCGTTCTCGAGCCGCTCGATCTCGGCCCGGCAGCGCTCGGCGTGCTCGAGGACCGAGGCGATGCTGCCGCCATGTTTGCGCTCGAGCCGGTCGAGCGAGCCGAGGCGCTCTTCAACCGACGCCAGGCGCTCGGGATCCGCCTCGATCCCGTCGAGATAGGCGCGCAGCTCCGTCGCCAGGTCTCCCAGCTCGACCGCGACCAACTCGATCCTGCCGGCCCGCTCGTCGAGCCCCTGGTCCACCCCCGCAACCGCCCGGGTGGCCCCGTCGGCGGCGGCGAGCAGTCCTGCCGCTCCATCGCGCTCGTCGTCGCCGGCGATCGCGCCCAGGGCTTCGGAGGCGGCCAGGCGCAGCCCCTCGGTGTGGCGCAGGCGCTCGCGCTCAGCACCAAGCTCGTCCTTCTCGGAGACACCAGGCGCGGCCGTCTCGATCTCGGAGAGCTCGAAGCGGTAGAGGTCGAGGTCGCGCTCGCGGGCGCCGTCGCGCTCGCGCAGATCTCTCAGCTCGGCGCCGAGGCGGGCGCAGGCGAGGTGCTCGGCGCGGTAGGCCTGCCGCGTCTGCAGATGCCCGGCGCCGGCGAAGCCGTCGAGGATCTCGAGCTGGGCCGAGGAGATTGTCAGCTTGCGGTGCTCGTGCTGCCCGTAGAAGGCGAGCAGGCGACCGCCGAGCAGCCTCAGATCCGCCGCCGAGGCCGAGCGCCCGGCGACGAAGGCGCCCGTCCTCCCCGAGGCGGAGATCCTGCGACCGAGGACGATCTCCTCGGCGTCCTCGGGCAGGCGCTCGGCGATTTCCTCCATCTCCGGCTCGGAGAGCAGGCCCTCGGGGATGTCGAAGCAACCCTCGACCCAGGCCTCGGTGGCTCCCGGCCGGACGATCTGCGTCCGCGCCTTGCCGCCCATCAGCAGATCGAGGGAGTGGGCGAGGACCGTCTTGCCCGCGCCGGTCTCGCCGGTGATCGCGTTCAACCCCGGGCCGAATCGGAGCTCGGCCCGCTCGATCAGCAGCAGGTTCTCGATTCTCAGTTCCCGCAGCATCGCGCTCTGTCTAGCAGCGACTGCGGACCGACCCGGCCGCGAGCGCTCAGGCCTGGGCCGGGTCCGGCGCCGCCTCGGCAGGCGCCGGCGCCCCCTGGGGGACGAAGTCGCGGGAGCGGGTGAGGGCGAAGCCGAGGGCGGCGCCGGCGAAGGAGAGAAGCCCCCCGATCAGGAGGATCTCGTTGAGGCCGCTGGTGAAGGCGACCGCCGAGGCATGGACGACGCCCGCCCGCGCCCCCGGCGGGACGACCCCGGCCGCCGCCTGCGAGCCACCGGAGGCGACGACCTCGCCGAGGCCCTTCGGAGCCCGCGGCAGCACCTCGGCCAGCCGGCTTTCCACCCGGGACTGGAAGACCGCGCCGAGCGCGGCGACCCCGGTCGCGATCCCGACCTGGCGGAAGGTCGTGTTGATCCCCGACCCCATCCCCGACTTGGCCGCCGGCACCACCGCGATCGCCGCCGAGCCGATCCCGGGGTTGGTGATCCCGATTCCGATTCCGGCGACCATCAACCCCGCCAGCAGAGCCGTCCATCCGGAGTCCGGGCCAACCCCCCGCATCAGCATCAGGCCGGCGCCGACCGTCGCCAGGCCGCCGCCGAGGACGACCCGAGCCGGAATCCGCTCGCCAAGCCTGGCCGCAATCGGCGCCACCACGAAAGACAGCACGCTCAACGGCAGGAAGCGGAGGCCGGCCTGCAGCGGCTCGTAGCCGAGCACACCCTGAAGGTAGATCGTCAGATAGAGGAACAACGCGAACATTCCGGCCGAGAGGCAGAAGGCGACGGCGGAGACGCCGTTGAAGGCCGGCTTTCCGAACAGGGTCAGGTCGAGCATCGGGTGCAGGCTGCGGTGCTCGATCAGGACGAAGGCAGCCAGGAGGGCGGCCGCGCCGATCAGACAGGCGAGGATCAGTGGGCTGCCCCAGCCTTCGGGGTTGCCGCGGATGAGGCCGAAGATCAGCAGGAACAGCGAGAGCGAGAAGGTGACGAGGCCGGGGATGTCGATCGGCTCCGGGTCCTGGGCGGCGACGTTCGCTAGGCGGCGCTCGACCAGCGCGATCGCGACCACCCCGATCGGGATGTTGACGAAGAAGATCCACTCCCAGCCGAAGTTCTCGGTGATCAGACCGCCGACCAGCGGCCCGATCGCGACCGCGCCGCCGATCGTCGCCCCCCAGACCCCAAATGCGGTGGCGCGGTCGGGACCGTGGAACTCCTGGGCGATCAGCGCCAGCGAGGTCGCGAACATCGCCGCGCCGCCAACGCCCTGGAGGCCGCGGGCGAGATTTAGCAGGGTCGGGTCGCCGGCTATGCCACAGAGGAACGAGGCGAAGGTGAAGATGCCAAACCCCAGGGAGAAGACCCGTCGCCGGCCAAGGCGGTCGCCGAGCGACCCGGCGGTCAGCAGGAACGCCGCCAGGGTCAACGAGTAGGCGTCAACCACCCACTGCAGGCTCGAGAGGCTCGCCCCCAGGTCCCGCTGGATGTCGGGCAGGGCGACGTTGACGACGGTGATGTCGAGCAGCAACATGAACGTCGCGATCGAGATCAGCAGCAGTGTCCACCACTTGCGCTCCATTCAGACCGCCGGTTTCCGTTGCTCCCCGCGCATGAACCCCGCCTCCACTGGATCAGACCGCCAGGTGCCCGAACTTCTCGCGGATGCGGTGGTAGAAGCTCGATCCCGGGATCTGCGCCAGGGTGCCGGCCCCATTGCTGAAGCGCACCTCGGACTGCGCTCCGGGGGCAAGCTCGGCCACCGGCTCGCCATCGACGGCGATGTCCACCGGGTCGCGGCCGGTCTCGTTGCCGACCCGCAGCACATCGCCCGGCGCCACCACCAGGGCCCGGGCGGTGAGCGAGTGCGGGGCGATATAGCTGACCACGTAGCCCTCCACCCCCCAGGCCAGGATCGGGCCGCTGTTGGCGAGGTTGTAGCCGGTGGACCCGGCCGGGGTGGCCACGACGAGGCCATCGCAGCGGACGTTCCCGACCTCCTCGCCGGCGATCGCGTAGCTGAGCTCCGCCAGGCGGGAGTGCGGTCGCCGGCTGAAGGTGACGTCGTTGAGCGCCGTCGTCCCGCCATCGGGGGCGTCCACCACGAGGCCGGGCAGCTCGATCGCCTCGTAGGATCCGGCGAATGCCTGCCGCAGCCCCTCTCCGACCTCGTCGCGCTCGACTGCGGCGAGGAAGCCGACGGTGCCGAAGTTGACGCCGAAGACCGGGACGCCACTGCGGGCGTAATGGCGAAGAGCCCAGAGGATCGACCCGTCGCCGCCGAGGACGAGGCAGAGGTCGGGGCGCGCGGGCAGCTCGCCGGCGACCGTCAGCCCCTCTGCCGCCGACCCGTGTTTTTCGGTCTCCTCCCGGGTTCCGACCAGCTCGACTCCGGCCTCGCCCGCCGCCGCGATCGCCCCGGCAACGGCCGAGGAGGTCGCGTCAGGATGCGAGTGGGTGACCAGGACGACGGTCCGCGGGGGTCTCGCCGCGCCGGGCTCCGGGCCGCTCACGGCTCGACCTCGCCGAGGGCGGACTCGAAGTCGACGAGAGGCGGGACGGCGGCGCCGCACCAGAGGAACGTCTCGAGGTTGCCCTTGGGCCCGGGCAGGCCTGAGGAGGCGAGGCCGCCGACCCGCAGGCCGAGGTCGCCGACGCAGGCGGCGACGGCGCGGACCGCGTCGCGGCGGTCGGCTGCCGACCTGACCACACCGCCGCGACCGACCCGCTCGCGGCCGAGCTCGAACTGGGGCTTGACCATCGCCAGGATCTCCCCCTCCGGCGCCGTACAGGCGCTGAGGGCGGGCAGGACCTTGACCAGCGAGATGAAGGAGACGTCTACGACGGTGAGCTGCGGGGCAAACGGCAGCAGGCCGGGGTCGAGCTCGCGGGCGTTCTGGCGCTCGATCACGGTCACCCTCGGGTCTCCCCGCAGGCCGAGTTCGAGCTGGCCGTGGGCGACGTCGAGGGCGACCACGTGCTCGGCGCCGCGCTGAAGCAGGCAGTCGGTGAAGCCACCGGTCGAGGCCCCGACGTCGAGGCAGTCGAGTCCGCCGACGTCGAGCCCGAGGGTGTCGAGGGCATTGCACAGCTTGACCCCGCCGCGGGAGACGAAGCGGGGGCGCTCGGCGACGATCAGGTCCGCGTCGGGGCCGACCAGCTCGCTCGGCTTCAGGGCTATCGGACCGTCGGCGCCGATCCTGACCTCGCCGGCCCGCACGGCCCCTGCCGCCGCCGTTCGTGACGGGAACAGCCCGCGCTCGGCCAGGGCAGAGTCGATCCGCAGCTTCTTCACCAGTGGAACGGTAACGCCACCGACGATCGCCCCGTGGGCGCCTGCCTTCTGTGACCTCGCTCACACACGAATCGCACGTATGTTCGTATTCTGAGGATCAGTCATGAGCGCCAGACCAATTCACATTCCGATCACGGCTCACACGGTCATCGAGCTTCTCGCTGCCCCGCTGCTGATGATCGCGCCCTTCGTACTCGGCTTCGGCCCCCTCAGCGGCGCGATCACGCTGGTTCTCGGGATGCTGATGATGACCCTGGCCATCTCGGCCGCGAGCGAGCGGCGGACAATCCCGCTGAGCGCCCACGTCGGCTTCGACTACGCGATCGCCGCGGTCACGATCCTCACCGGCCTTGCCGTCGGCATCGTCACCGGCGAGGCGATCGCAACAGCTTTTCTGGTCGGGTTCGGCGCCGCCCATATGGCACTGACCGCATTGACGCGGTTCAGCGCCCGCGGTGCATGAAGAGGACCCACCTACCTCCCACAGATCCACATATATAGAGATGAATATCTCTCCTCCCTGTAGTACCCGGCGCCCCGCCCTCCCAGGCGGGGCGCCAGTTCTTGATCGCCCCAGCAACGCGGGCCCCGCCCGCGAGACTTCATCACTCTCGGCGACGGGCCCGGTAGAGGTTGACCGACCGCCCGATCCCCTTCAGCCGCCTGGACCCCGCCGCCGACCAGAGGAACCCCTCGCCGGCGGCCTCCCGCGCCTCCTCGCTGGCGAGGACGGCACTCGGATAGGCGATCGCGGTGATCCTGCTGGCGAGGTTGACCGGGCCCCCGTACCAGTCGCCGGCTCGCGGGACCGCAGTGCCGCGGGCGACGCCGGCGTGGAGCTGCGGGAAGTCGCGGGGCTCGCGCTCGGCGGAGTCGACCAGCGCCAAGGCAGCCCCCACAAGTGCGGCGGTGTCGGAGGAGACCAGCATCGCGGCGTCCCCAACCATCTTCACCAGGCGGACCGGAGCCACCGCAACCTCGCCGGCGAGCTCGCCCAGCCGGCCCACCAGCGCCCCGAGATCCTCGGGGTCTAGCCGCTCCCCGAAGCGGGTGAAGCCGACCAGATCCGCGAAGCAGATGGCCATTTCCTCCGAACCCGCCGGCCTGCCGGCGCTGATCTCCGAGCTCCCGAGAACGTCACTGCGGATCTGTTCGAGCAGATGGACGTCGAACATGTACTCGAGCGTCGGCCCCATCATCGGCGCCAGCTTCAGTGCCGCCTCGCGGTAACGGTGCGCCACATCGAGCTCGGTGTCGCCAGGGCGCAGCACCACAGAGCCGACCGCGGCCCGGCCCGCGGCCGCTATCTGGGACATGGCTAAGGCCATCGTCCTCGTTACCTCGAGCAGCTCGTCGATCGGCAGACCCGCGTCCATCATCGCCCTCACCCGCCGGGCGGCCTCGAGGTCGGCCTCGGTGTAGGCGACCTCACCCTCCCCCGGCGCCGGGAGCCCGATCGCCTGGCGCAGGAACCGCAGCCCCCCGGAATCGAGATCCGAAATGTCGGTGACCTCGGCGGCCGTGTACCGGGGGCCGACGCCGCCGATCAGCCGCTCGACCGGCAGCAGCGCCAGGCGGTCTTCGACAACGGCCCGCCGGAGCTCATCGAGCGTGGCGCCATCGGCGGCGAGCTCCTCCAGCAGCCGGCGACGCCCGTCCCGCGCCCTCCCGCTCGTGCCCTCCAGCAACCCCTCCGCTTCGAAGTCGATCTCCACGGCGTGATTCTCCCTGGTTGACCGCAGGCTCAAATGGCAATTCGCAGATTTGCCAGTCCGCATCCGGAGGCGGATACTGCTGAGCGATGTCGGAGGAGAACGTCGAGATCGTGCGCGCAGCCTTCGACGCCTGGAACCGGGGTGACTCCGACGCCTGGATCAGCGCCTGGGACGAGCAGGGAGTCTTCCACCCATTGCGGGCCGAGCTGGAGGGCGGTGCATACCGCGGTCACGACGGGCTGCGCCGCTTCATCGAGGAGATGGCTGCCGAGTGGGAAGAGGTGCGCTTCGAGGTCGACGAGATCCGCGACACCGGGGAGCGGATGGTGGCCTCAGGCCGGATAAGGGCGCGGGGACGGGCCAGCGGCATGGACCTCGATGTGCCGCTCGGAGTCGTCGGGATCCTGCAGCAGGGAAAGATCGTCTACGCGCGCTTCTACTCCGACCCGGCCGAAGCCTTGGCGGCAAGCAGGACCCCGGAGTAGGCCCCAACCCCGGCGCCGCTCGCGAGACTTCAATTTCCTCTCACCATGAGAGGAAACTTCACTCTCGGCCCTGGGCCGGGCCGGCGCATTCTCCTGGGCCCAGGGGGCCGCGGGGGTCAGTCGAGCGCCGGCTGCGGGGAGCGCAGCTCGGCCAGGACCCTCTCGGCGACCGAGTCGCCGGTGAGCCCGACCTCCTCGCGCAGAAGCGCCGGTTTGCCGTGAGTGACGTAACGGTCGGGCAGCCCGATCCGGGTCACCCTCGCCCGCGACCCGGAGGCGCCGAGCGCGTCCTCGAGCTGCTCGAGGACGGCGGAGCCGAATCCGCCGGGGAGGACGTTCTCCTCGACCGTCACCAGCAGCTCGTGCTCCCGCGCGAGGCGGTGGACAAGCTCGGTGTCGAGTGGCTTGACGAAGCGGGCGTCGGCGACGGTGACCGCCAGGTCGTGCTCGCCGAGGATCCGGGCCGCGTCGAGGGCCACCTGGACGCCGTACCCATAACCGAGCAGCGCCACCCTCTGGCCCTCGGCCAGCAGCTCGCCGGTGCCGAGGGGCAGCAGCTCGGCCTGGTCGGGGATCGCGGTCCCCTCAGCCGCGCCCCGGGGGTAGCGAAGCGCGGCCGGACCCTCGTGGGCGATCGCGGTCCGCAACATGTGCACCAGCATGGCCTCGTCGCGGGGGGCCATGATGACGACGTTGGGGATCGGGCGGAAGTAGGAGACGTCAAAGGCGCCGTGGTGGGTGGGCCCGTCGTCGCCGACCAGGCCGGCGCGGTCCATGACGAAGGTGACGTCGAGGCTCTGCAGAGCGACGTCGTGGATGATCTGGTCGTAGGCGCGCTGGAGGAAGGTCGAGTAGATGGCGCAAACGGGCTTGGCCCCCTGGAGGGCCAGGCCCGACGCCAGCAGGACCGCGTTCTGCTCGGCGATGCCGACGTCGTAGTACTGATCCGGGACCTCGTCGGCGAGCTTCTGAAGCCCGGTCCCCCCCGCCATCGCCGCGGTTATCCCGATCACCTTCGGATCGCGCTTCGCCTCGGCCACAATCGCGTCGGCGAACACCTGGGTGTACTGGGGCGGGGCGCTCGCCGGGGTCGGCCTCTCCAGCCTCTCAGGGGCGATCGACTCAGGCGAGTCTGACTCCTTCACCGCCACCGTCTTCGGCTTCGGCGCCGGAGCACCGTCGACGATGCTCTTCGGCTTCGCCGCGTGCCACTTCTCCATTCCCTCGAGACCACCCTCCTCCGCCGCGGCGAAGCCCTTGCCCTTGACCGTCTGGATGTGGACGACCACCGGCCGATCGGCCTCGAACGCCTCCCGCAGGGCTTCGCGCAGGTCGGCGACGTCATGGCCATCGATGACGCCTACGTAGGCGAGGTCGAGCTCCTCGAAAAGCAGCCCCGGGGCCCAGTACGCCTTGATCGCGGACTTGATCTCGGGCCCGAGTCTCTCGATCCGCCTACCGAGGCCGAGCGGCAGCTTCGTCAGCCGGTCCTCGACCCCCTCGCGGGCGTGGTAGAGGCGAGGGTTCAGGCGGACGCGGTTGAAATAGCGCGAGAGCGCCCCGACGTTGGGTGAGATCGACATGCCATTGTCATTGAGGACGATCACGATCGGCGAGTGCAGTCCACCGGCAGCGTGCAGCGCCTCGTAGGCGACGCCTCCGGTCAGCGCTCCGTCGCCGATCACGGCGACGACCTTGCCGTCCTCTCCGATGCCCTTGCGCATGGCCTCCTTGAGGCCGACCGCGTAGCCGATCGAGGTCGAGGCGTGGCCGGCCCCCATGATGTCGTGCTCGGACTCGAAGATCGAGCAGAAGGGCGCCAGTCCCTTGTACTGGCGGATCGTCGGAAGCTGGTCGCGTCGGCCGGTGAGGATCTTGTGCGGATAGGCCTGGTGGCCGACGTCCCAGAGGATCTTGTCGCGCGGGGAGTCGAGCATGCTGTGGAGCGCGACGGAGAGCTCGCAGGTGCCCAGGTTTGCGCCGAAATGGCCGCCGATCTCACCGATTGTGTCGATGATGTACGTGCGCATCTCCTGTGCGACCTGCTGCAACTGGGCGTCGTCGAGCCCGTGCAGGTCGGCTGGGGAGTCGATCGCGGAGAGCAGCGTCGGCGCCTCCCCGCTTCCCTCCTTGCGTTCTCTGGTCTGGTCTCTCATCATTCGTGCCTGGTGAAAATGTAGTCGGCGATCCGTCCCAGGTCGCCGGTTTTCCCGTTAGCCCCGGCCAGGGCCTCGCGGGCGCTGACGTGCGACTCGGCGGCTAGGGCACGGGCCCGGTCGAGCCCGTAGAGGCTGACATAGGTGAGCTTGCCATGCTTCTCATCGCTGCCGTGCGGCTTTCCCAGCTCCTTCTCGTTTCCGGTGACATCGAGGATGTCGTCGACGATCTGGAACAGCACTCCGATCTCGTCGGCGAACCGGCGGTAGGGAATTGTCTCATCTTGCGGTGTTCCTTCGAGCACGAGTACGACGCCGATGCTGGCGGCGATCAGTCGCCCGGTCTTGAGACCGTGTAGCGCCCGCAGGTCGTCGGCGCCGAGGTCCACCTGGGTGACATCCACGTACTGGCCGCCGACCATGCCGTCGATCCCGGTCGCCGCGGAGAGCTCCTGCAGGGCCGCCAGGACCCGCTCAGGGTCGCCGGGCTGGATGCAGAAGAGCCGCACCGCCTCGGCGAAGAGCCCGTCGCCGGAGAGGATGGCGACGTCCTCGCCGAACCGCACGTGGGCGGTCGGGCGGCCGCGGCGCAGGTCGTCGTCGTCCATCGCCGGGAGGTCGTCATGGATCAGCGAGTAGGTGTGGATCAGCTCGATCGCAGACGCGGCGGAGAGGAACCGCTGCGGGTCGGCACCGAGCGCCCGTGCGGTCGCCAATGCCAGCACCGGCCGGATCCGTTTGCCGCCGGCCAGCAGCGAGTAGCGCATCGCCTGCTCGAGGCCGGCGGTCGACTCATGCGGGGAGAAACGGAGCTCGGTCAGGTGGGCGTCAACCAGCTCGCGCAGGTCGTCGGGGTAGCTCACCCAGCATCTGCCCCGCGCATCAGCCGATTGGTCTCCTCGACGGCCTCCGAGGCCAGCTCGGCGGCCTCCCGGCTGAGATCCGCGGCGCGCTCGTCGCCGGTCTCCTCCTCCCCCAGGGCGGCGGTGATCTGTTCCAGACGGGAAGCGATCTCGCGCAGGCGGTCGGTCTCAGCCATGCTCGACCACCTGACCCGTGTCCTCGGCGTCGCCACCGGCCCCGCCTTGGGCTGCCCGCACGGCCGCCCCGAGGACGCCGTTGACGAAGCCGGGGGCATCGGCGCCGCAATAGCGCTTGGCAAGCTCGATCGCCTCGTCGATTGCGACCTCGGTCGGGACGTCGTCGCGGTTGCCGATCTCATACAGCGCCACTCGCATGATGTTCCGCTCCAGTGGCGCGATCCGGTCCAGGTCCCAGCCGCGGGCGTGGCCGGCGATCTTGGCGTCAAGCCGGTCCCGGTTGGCCTCGACCCCCTCGGCCAGCTCCCGGGTAAAGGGTCGCGCCGCCCCGATCAGCTCGGCCAGCGGCCGGCCGGTGACATCGCGCTGATAGCAGGCGAAGACGGCGTCCCGGCGCTGGTCTGAGCGGCGCATGAGCGGAAGGTTACGCGCGCGAGACGTACTCGCCGCTGCGGGTGTCGACCCGGACGCTCTCGCCCTCTTCGATGAACAGTGGGACCTGGACGACGACCCCCGACTCGAGCGTCGCCGGCTTGGTGCCGCCGCCCGACGCCGTGTCGCCCTTGACCCCGGGTTCGGTTGTAGTGACGGTCATGTCAACGGCGCTGGCAACCTGGACGTCGGTCGGCCGCTCGTCGACGAAGAGGACGTCCACCTCGTCGTTCGGCAGGACCCAGCGCATCGCATCGCCGGCGAGGTCGCGGGAGATCTCGATCTGCTCGTAGTCGCGGCTGTCCATGAACACCGCCGCCTCGCCGGAGTCATACAGGTACTGCATCTTGCGCGACTCGGTCCGCACCGGCCGGAACTTCTCCCCCGCCCGGAAGGTCTTGTCGATCACCGAGCCGTCGGCGATCTTGCGCAGCTTCGTCCGCACGAACGCCCCGCCCTTGCCCGGCTTGACGTGCTGGAACTCGATGATCCGGTAGATCGTCCCGTCGATCTCGATGTGGCTGCCGTTCTTGAACTGATTGGTGGAGATCACGGCGGCGAAGGGTAGCGACGACCCCGAGACGAGCTACCGCGACGATCCCAAGGCCGAACCGCCGAAAGTGATCTCAATCACCAATGAGGTGTCTTATTGCACTCTCGGCAGGGCGGTGCCGGGGTCGGGCTCCAAGAGGCGTCGCAGGTCGCGGGCAAGCGCCTCGGCACCCTGCTCGAGCTGGCGCCAGGTGACCCGGACCACCCGCCAACCGGCCCCATGCAGCTCGCGGTCGCGCAGTCGATCGCGCTCGTAGGCGTCGGCCGTCGAGTGGAAGCGGCGACCGTCGAGCTCGACGATCAGTCCCTGCATGCGCCAGAGGCAGTCGCACTCGATCCAGCGATTCTGGAGCCGGACTGCGGCGTTGGTGACCGGGCGCGGCAGGAACGCCTCGTCGAGGAAGGTGAGGAACCGCGCCTCCAGGTCGCTGCGGGTGACCTGGAGCCCGATCCGCTCCTGCTCGAGAATCGACCTGACGACGGCCACCCCGCGACGCCCGCGATAGCGCTTCACCAGCTCTTCGAGGGTGAGAGCGTCGGTCAGGCGGAGGACCTCTGCTTGGTTGATGGCACGCTCGACGCTGCCTTGAGGCACGACAGCAGCCAGATCGAAGAGTGTGCGGGAGACCGATGTCACCGGGATCCCCTCCGCAACTGCGACCTCGTCCCGCAGCAGCCGCCGCCGGTGGGTGCGAACGCCGGGAATCCGATGCTGAGCCCGGGAGGTCACCTCGATCGGCCCCGGCGAGGGGAAGAGAACGCCCCAGAGCGCCGCGGCCGAGCGGTGGCTGAGCACGGCGCCGCCCCCAGCGCCTAGCACCGCCGCCATCCACCGCCCGTGGACCGACAGGGCCGTATGCCCGACCGCGTAGACGCCTGGGTGCACCGAATGGAGCCTTCCGCGGTCGATCAGCCGATGTATCGCGCCACGTCCCAGCCCGACCTCGATGAGCTGGGGCCGGGAGATGACGCCGTGCTGCCCCGCAGCGAGGCGAGCGATCCTCCGGCCCCGCTCGCGAGAGTGATCTGAACCACCAATGAGGTGACGAATTGAAGTCTCGGCAGGCATGGCCCGGAGTTTGGGCCTTGGGGGCGCGGCTGGGGCGCGGGGAAAGTGCCTAGGTGCGGACCAGGGTGACGCGCTTCGTCACCGTTTTCGCGGTGCCGTAGTCGGGGGCGAACTTGACCTTCGCCTTCACCTTGGCCCTGCCCTTGCGCCTCAGCGTCTTCAGCGCCTTGCCCTTTGCCTTCAGCGGCAGCGTCACCGCCCCCCTCGCCTTCGCCCTGCGCTTGGCGGACTTCAGCGACCCTCCAACGAGGCTGACCCGGCCCGGCCCGGGGACCTTGACCCTGAGCGTGCCGCTTCCCTTGCTGCGGTTCAGCTTCAGCCTGCCGAAGGCAATCTTGTTCGACGGCGCGACCCGGGTGAACCAGATCGGGCTCGAGTAGTCCTCGACCCGGTCGGCGGTCGGGTCCTCGCGCACGATCTCCAGGGAGTAGCGGCCGCTGGAGCTCGCAGGGAAGGTGTGGCTGAAGTCGTCCCCGACCACCGGCACGCTGGCGACCTCGGTCCCGTTCCGCAGCAGCTTCATCAGGTAGCTGCCCGGGCGGACAGCAGCGGGCCCGGCGCCCGTGACCGTGGCCTCGAAGTTGGCGACGGGGCCTGCGAGCGAATCGCCGAAGATCGCCTCCGGAGCCCCTGGAGAGGTGCCGGTCAGGCGGATGTCGGGGCCGTCGCTGCCGTAAGGCTTGACGTAGGTGTGGTCCGCCTTCACCCCGGCGACGATTCCGCCCTCGGAGAGGCTGGTGGCGTAGACGACGGTGGCCCCCCTGCCGATCGGAGCCGAGGTGATGTCGAAGCTGTCGGCCTGGTGGGAGTCGCTGGAGCCGACCGCTGCCACGTGCAGTCCGCCGGCCAGTACGTTCTCGTAGAAGGCGATCGCGGTGGCGCTGAAGGGGTTCGGTGCGGCGCCGAGATCCGCGGGGCCCGTCTGCAGTTCGATCGCGTCCACCTTCGAGTAGTCGGTCTCGGCGTCGCTCCAGTCCCAGGGACAGCCGCGGCACAGCGCGGAGAAGCCGGGAGTGCTGGAGGGATAGATCGTCGGGATGGTTGATCTGCGTCCACCCGCCCGCCGCCTGGATCGCCGCGAACTGGCTCGCGGGGGCGACCGGGTCCTGGGTCTTTGTCAGGGAGGAGTCGGAGTCGTCGAACAGATAGACGGAACCACCCCTGAAATCGGCGAAGGCGCCGGACCCCTGGTTGTTGTAATGGCCCTTGTAGGTGGTGACCTCGGTCCCGGGAAGGATCAGCTTTCCCGGGTAGCCGGGCTGGCGGCGCCCGATCTCGCCGACGTGGGCGACGTCGTTATTGTGATCCACCAGGGTCATGAAGTCGAGGCCGGCGCCGCCCTGGCCGAGCGGCTTGAAGCCGTAGTCGAAGGTCTGCTTCATGGTCGCGTTGCCGGGCTCCTCCTCGCCGTGGGCGTGGAGGTCGCCGACATACCAGCCGGCTTGCGTCGAGGCCGGTGTGGTGTCGTAGGGGACCGGGCTGTAGGGATCGTCTGACCAGGAGCTGTCCGAGGTGGTCTCGACCCGCACCCGCCAGGCGACGCCGTCGGGGTCGCCGGGCGGCGGTGCGATCGCCGCCAAGCCGAGCTCGACCGCCCACTCCCCCGCCGGCAGCGGGCCCGGCTGGTAGGCGCGCGTGGTCTGGCCGGAGACGTAGGCCTTCTTGCTCGCCAGGTAGGTGTTGTCGGGCGTGAAGCCGTTGACGGAGATCGCCAGGTCCCTGACGGCGCTGCCGCTCCAGCCGCGCCGCTCCTTCGGCCCCCAGACGTTGTCGCCGGACTTCAACGGCTCGTAGACCCCCATGTCGAGAGTGTTGTTTGGGCCGCCGCCCGAAGGCGGATTGTCGAAGCAGTAGCGGACCCGGATCGCCGTGCTTCCAACGGGGACGTCGAAGGGGATCTGGACGAAGCTGCCCTGCTTGCTCGAATCGAAGCTGCCACCGAAGTTGTCGTCGTTGGTGAAGGTGGGATCGGCGGAACCGGGAATCGTGCAGTCCGCCGATGCCGCCGCCGGCGCGGCGACGATCACGGCCGCGATCAGGACGAGGCCCACCACTGCTTTCCACACCCTGCGCACCCGCTCAAGGTAACCGTTCGCCGCGCACCGTGCCCGGTCGCTGACATACTGCCCCTCCGTGAGCGAGACGCCTTCCCTGCTCGACGCGCTCCTGCGCGCTCCGGGACCCTCCGGATACGAGGGACCGGCGGCGGCTGTCTGGCGCGAGGCCGCCTCGTTCGCCGAGCTCAGTACGGACGGGATCGGTTCCTCGATCGCCCGCATCGGCGACGAGGGGGCGAAGCCGCTGCTGGCGGTCGTCGGGCACATCGACGAGATCGGCCTGGTCGTCACCCACATCGACGAGAAGGGCTTCGCTTACTTCGCACCGATCGGAGGCTGGGATCCGCAGATCCTGGTCGGCCAGAGGGTCCAGGTGCAGGGGCGCAACGGCCCGGTCGAAGGGGTGGTCGGGCGCAAGCCGATCCACCTGCTCCAGGAGGACCAGCGCAAGAAGGTCGTCGAGATGCGCGAGATGCACATCGACATCGGCGCTGCCGACGGCGATGCCGCCGCGGAGCTGATCCGGGTCGGTGACCCCGCCGTGGTGGACGCCGCCCCGGTTCGGGTCTCCGGCAGCCGCCTGGTCTCACGCTCGATGGACAACCGACTCGGCGCCTATGTCGCCCTCGAGGCCCTGCGGCGTTGCCACGAGCGCTCCTCGGTCGCCGGTTCGTTCGCCGCGGTTGCCGCCGTCCAGGAGGAGATCGGCCTCTTCGGCGCCCGCACCTCGGCCTTTGCGATCCGCCCCGACATCGCCGTCGCCGTGGATGTCACCCACGCCACCGACGCCCCCGGGATCGACGAGAAGGAGACCGGCAGTCACCCGCTCGGGTCGGGGCCGGTGATCGGCCGCGGCTCGACCCTCTCCCCCAGGGTCTTCGAGCTGCTGATCAGCGCAGCCGAGGACGCCGGGATCGAGCACACGGTCGAGGCCAGCGGCCGCGGCACCCACACCGACGCCGACGCGATCCAGATCTCACGCACCGGGATCCCGACCGGGACCGTCTCGATCCCGCTCAGATACATGCACTCCCCTGTCGAGATGGTCGACCTCGACGACCTCGAGGCCGTGATCGAGTTGATCGCGGCCTTCGCCGCCGGCCTCAGCGCCGACGTCGACCTCAGCCGCTAGACCCGTTTGATCCCGGCCTCGGCGACGCCCGCCTCGAGAGCGTCGAGGCCGAAGCCGTCAACCGGCCCAAGCGCACCCGTGCCCTGCAATTCGCCGGCGGCAGCGCGCTCCGCACCCCAGGCCAGCATCGCCGCGGTGAAGGAGTAGCCGTTGACTCCTGCGACCCGCGCCGTAGCGAGGACCTCTCCCGCCGGCCCGAGAGCCTCGGCGACGATCTCCGACCCCGATTTCGCCCGCTCCTCCGGCCCCGGCCCCCCGGTGGAGCCCTTGACGACCCGTCCGAGAATCGACTCGAGGCCCGCCTTGAAACCGGGAATCCTGCTCGCCCCCGATATCCCCGACGAGATCAGCGACATCGCCTGCGAGGCTCCGCCGAGCCAGCCGAGATAGACATCGACATCGCGAAGGCCGGGAAATGAGCGCGGCAGCGCGAACGCCTCCGAGGTGCCGACGGATACGGCCGGGCGGCTGCGCCCCCCGACGTCGAAAGGCTCGACTCGAGCCGCCCCGCGCTCGGTCACGATCCGGCCATCCCTGAAGCCGAACTGCGGCTCGATGAAGGCGCCGATCAGGGAGGCCCTGGTGCCGCCGCTCGCCCCCGAGGCGCCGACCTCACCGGTGAAGAAGTAGCCGATGCGGACGGCGCTCGCCGCCTTCCCCGCGGCGCGGAGAGCGAGGGCGCCGGCGAGGTTGCCGGGCACCCAGTCGTAGCCGAGCGCCGTCAGCAGGCCACACCCGGCGGCTTCGGCACGCGGGCCCTCGGCCTCGAACACCCTGCGGATGAAGGCCGGCTCCCCGGTCGAATCGATGTAGTGAGCGCCAGCGCCGGTCGCGGCGTCAAGCGCCGGGCCGCCCCAGCGGGCGAAGGGGCCGACGGTGCTGACGAGCACGTCGTCGGCCTCGACCAATCCACGGACGCTCTCGGGGCGGCCAACGTCGGCTACCGCGGTCTCCAACCCCCCGAGCTCCGCGCTCAGTCGTTCCAGCTTCTGCGCGTCGCGGGCCGCAAGCAGCGGCTCGAGGCCGCGGTCGACCATCTCCTGGGCAACCAGTTCCCCCGTGTAACCGGTGGCGCCGAGGAGAACTATTCGCCCGGACATCGGCCCACCCTACCCAGACGCAGAAGGGGCGGCCCGAGGGCCGCCCCTTCTGACTGCGGAGTGCTGCTCTGCCGCTAGCTGCGAACCGTGCAGGCCTGGTTCGAGCTGACCGTCAGCGACGGATCACCCTGGTAGTTGAAGATGCCCTTGTAGCCCCACTTGCCGTGCGAGCACTGGGCGGAGACGTACTTGCGCTGCTTGCCCATGTAGGTGAAGCTCTTCTGCACCTTGACCTGGAACCGGGTCAGGGCCGAAGCGGCGGGCAACACCGGGACGTTGACGTCGAGCACCTTGCCGTATGGCTTGCTGGTGTCGCGTAGGACCCCTGTGAGCACCACGGTCGAGGCGATCGCGTCGACGCGGGAGTGCAGCAGGATCGTCGGCTTGCCGTTCTTCGGCTTGCCGTTGAAAGCGGTGATCTGGGCACTCACCGTGTTCGCCGGGTTCGGGTCGCCTGCGATCTGGACCTTGCCGGCGCCGGAGCCGACCTGGGCCGAGCCGCACTTGGCCTTTGCCTGGGCTGTCGTCGTGCCCTCCAACAAGGAGGCATCGCACTGCTTGACGCCGCTGGTGAAGAAGGCGAAGTCCTTGTCGAAGAGGATCTGCGCCCTCGTCACCGGCTTGATCGACCCGGTCCCCGTCCCGGTCGTCCCGGTCTCGGTGATGACGTTGATCGGACCGCCGACGCGGGTGTTCTTCGGGACCTTGTTCGGGCTGAAGGCGCCACTGATGGTCTGGGTGTTGGCCGCCAGGGCCGCGTTCGACATTCCCAGCGCCAGCGCCAACCCGAGCGCCCCCACGAGGTACTTCCGCATGATCTCTTCTCTCCTTGTTCCCGCGCGGCGGCAAGCGCGACGCGATGGTCGATGAAAGTGCCCTGGCCCGCCAACGATCCGGGCAGGCCGACGGGGGCGGCTGAGGCCGCTTCCCGATCGACGCCCTGCAGTTCCTTGAAAGGCTCGAAACGACCCGTTGACCACCGTCAGCGACGATGACCGGGTCTGTTATTAGGTACTCCGAAGGCCCCGGATGGATACACCCGGGGCCACCCGCCTTCCGGCCCCGGACGCAGAAGGGGGCGGCCGGTGGCCGCCCCCTTCTCATCGGGCCGAAATCCCAAGTACTACTTCACCTGGCAGGCCTGGGTGGGCGACACCGTCAGCGGCGGATTGCCGTCGTAGCGGTATGAGCCCTTGTACTTCCACCTCTTGTTGCTATGGGAGCACTGGGCGGAGACGTAGTGGCGCTGCTTGTTCTTGTACTTGAAGCTCTTCTGGATCTTCACCTGGAGCGAGTTCAGGGCCGAGCTCGCCGGCAGCACCGGCACGTTGACAAAGAGCACCTTGCCGTATGGCTTCGATGTGTCCAGGAGCAGCCCGTTGAGAACGACAGTGGAGGCGATCGCGTCCACTCGGGCGTGCAGCAGTATCACCGGCTTGCCGTTCTTCGGCGCGCCGTTGAAGGCGGTGATCTGGGCGCTGACCGTGTTGGCGGGGTTCGGATCGCCGGCGATCTGGACCTTGCCGGTGCCGGTTCCGACCTGGGCCTTGCCGCACTGCTGCTTCGCCTGCTGGGTCGTTGTGTTGGCGAGCGAGCTGTTGGTGCACTGCTTTACCCCTTTGGTGAAGAAGGCGAGGTCACTGTCGAAGTAGATCCTGGCGTTGGTCACCGGCTTGATCGCCCCCGTCCCGGAGCCGGTCGTACCGGTCTCGGAGAGAACGGTGATAGATCCACCGACCCGCTTGTTCTTCGGAACCTTGCTCGGCTTGAAGGTGCCCTGCAAGCTTTGGATGTTGGCGGCTACTGCGACGCCCGAGACTCCGACGACGAGCACTAGCACGAACCCTAGGGCTCCTATGAGACGCTTTCGCATGTTCTTCTCTTTTCTTTTGCGCGTTGCGGACAATCGCGACGCGATTCCCTTTAAAGCTTCTGAGCTACCAACAACCGAGATGGTGGATCAGAGCGGTCCAAATACCGCGATCTCAACGACCCGCAGGACCTTCGACCGACGACGAGAGGCAGTCCAACCACGCCTCGTGGCCGCGACGGTGCCTTCGAGTCTACTCCGAACCGCCCTGAGCCGCCCCCTCCTCCGCTGGCGAGGCGAATCGAAGCGGGCGATACCCTCAGTCGACGACCTGGAGGTCCTTGGGAAGCCCGGACAGATTCCGGCAGCCGTCGGCTGTGACCGTCACCAGGTCCTCGATCCGGACACCCAGCTCGCCCGGCAGGTAGATCCCTGGCTCAACCGTTACCACCTCGCCCGCCTCGAGCACGTCCTCGGAGCGGGTCGCCAGGCGCGGCCCCTCGTGAACCTCCATCCCGACCCCGTGCCCGAGGCCGTGGCCGAAGCGCTCGCCATGGCCGGAGGCGTCGATGATCTCGCGGGCGACCGCGTCCACCGCCCTGCCCTGGGCGCCTGGCTCGACCGCCTCCAGCGCCGCCTCCTGGGCGGAGCGCACCAGCTCGTAGACCTCCGACGCGGCCTCGCCG
Source organism: uncultured Actinomycetes bacterium (assembly GCA_963840235.1). Classification (GTDB taxonomy): domain Bacteria; phylum Actinomycetota; class Thermoleophilia; order Solirubrobacterales; family 70-9; genus JBBRHQ01. The sequence goes on along the minus strand of CAWIYC010000006.1, from coordinate 129,326 downwards.
ACGTCGCCGGTGGCGAAGGTGCGGGTGCAGTCCGAGCAGTAGCCGTCGAGCTCGGCGCCCATGTCGAAGACGACCAGCTCCCCGGCACCGATCTCGCGCCCCCCCGGCTCGGCGTGTGGCAGGGCCCCGTTGGGGCCGGCCGCGACGATCGGCGGAAACGAGGGCTCGGCGCCGAGCTCGCGCATGCGGGCGACGGCGGCGGAGGCGACGTCGGCCTCGGTGCGCCCGCGCAGCCCCCGTTCCAGGGCGAAGAGATAGACCTCGTCGGCGAGGCCGGCGGCCCTCGCGATCGCCTTCAGCTCGTCCTCGTCCTTGACCCGCCGCAGCCGCTCGACCACGCCGCCGCAGGGAACGAGCTCCCCGCCCTCGGGCAGTTCCTCCTGGAGCCGGCGCAGGGATCGCACGCTCAGGTCGTCGTCCTCGAATCCAGCCTTCCCGGGCAGGCGCTCGGCAATCCCGGCGAACCAGTCGCCGCTGACCGTGATCACCTCCCAGCCGTCGACCTCCTCGGCGGCGCGCTCGGTGTAGCGGAAGTCGGTGAGGAAGGTCCGCTCCTCCCCTCCGCAGAGGCAGGCGCCGTTGGTGCCGCCGAAGCCCGTCAGGTAGCGGACGTTGACCAGGTTGGTGACCAGCAGGCGATCGACCTCGCGGCCGGCGACCAGCTCAGCAAGACGGTCGCCGCGGCTGCTCACGCTCATTGGGCGCCGACGCCGGCGCCGAGCTCGCGGGCGAGGAGGTCGAGCGCCTCCCGGTATCCGTCGAGCCCCTTCCCCGAGATCTTCGCCAGGACGAGGCCGTCGAAGACCGAGACCCGCCGCCAGTCGTCTCGCGACTCGACGTCGGAGATGTGGACCTCGACCGCGGGCAGCCGGGTGAGGTCGAGAGCGTCGGCGATCGCCCGGCTGTAGTGCGTCCAGGCGCCGGCGTTGATGACCGCCGCGTCGGCCATCTCCGGGAGCCGGTGCAGGTGCTCGATGAACTCGCCCTCGGAATTGGACTGGAAGCAACGGGCATTGAGGCCGCGCTCATCCGCCCAGCCGCGGATTCGCCGCTCGAGCTCGTTCAGCGAGTGCCCGCCGTAGATCTCAGGGTCGCGACGCTCGAGCACGTCGAAGTTGGGCCCGTGCAGGACCTCGATCCGGTTGTGCGCAGTTCTCATTCGTAGAGCTCCTCGACCGCCGCCTCGACCTTATCCGGCTCGAGGACCTGCCCCGTCCGTGGCAGGCCGGGGTGCTCGAGGAGGACGAAGGGGACCCCGCCGGAGATCCGCTTCTTGTCGCGCCCGATCGCCTCCAGCACCCGCTCGATGCCGACGCTGCGGTCGAGGCCCGCAGGGAGCCCGTGGCGGCCGAGCCAGGCCGCGACCTCGTGGCGCAGGTCGGGCGCCCCGGAGAGCCGCAGCGTCGCCAGCAGGCCGAGGCCTATCGCCTCGCCGTGGCGGTAGCGCCGATAGCCGCTGGCAGCCTCAATCGCATGTCCGACGGTGTGGCCGAGGTTCAGCACCTGCCGTCGGCCGGCGTCGCGCTCGTCGGCGGCGACCACCTCGCACTTATAACGCGCGCAGGCGAAGGCAACCCATGACTGGGCGGCGAGTTCGCCCGCCCCGATCGCGCGCACGCCCTCCCACAGATCACCTCCCGCCAGCAGGCCCGTCTTCAGCACCTCGACGAACCCGGCCGCGAGCTCGTCAGGCGGGAGCGTGGCGATCGTCGTCCAGTCGGCGATCACGGCCGCCGGCAGATGGTAGGCGCCGACGTAGTTCTTCCCCTGGGGCAGATCCACCCCGGTCTTGCCTCCGTAGGCCGAGTCCACCTGGGCGACCACGGTGGTCGGGACCTGCACCACCGGCACTCCGCGCTGGTAGGTGTGGGCGCAGAAGCCGCCGAGGTCGCCGACGACGCCGCCGCCGAGCGCGACCAGGTGGTCGGCGCGGGTCATCCCGGCCTCGGTCAGCTGCTCGAGCACCCTCTCCGCCTCCGAGGCCAGCGTCTTCGCGCTCTCGCCCGGATCGACCTCGATCCTCGCCTCGAGAGGCTCGATCAGGCGGGCGTAGAGCTCGCCGACGGTGCGATCGGTTACGCAGAAGCGGCGGCTCTCCAGCGGCCACCAGCCGGTCCCGAGCAGCCCCTCGCCGACGAACACCGGGTACTCGCCGCCCCCGCTCGCCGCCCACAGCATCCGCGTCCCGGGCGGCAGCCGCGAGAGGGCGAGCAGGTGTGGCAGCGCGCGCTCGATCCGGCTGGGCCCGCCCGCGGGGATGACGGTGTCCGCTAGCGCCTCGTAGTGGGGTAGCCGCTGCGCCAGCAGGTCTTCGAATCGGGCCCGGTCCCGGGCAAGCGGACGCTCACCCCCCTCGACCCGTAGCCACGCCTCCTCCGCGTCGACCTGGAGCCAGACGACAATGTGGCGCCCGAGCGCGTCGCGAACGCTCTCAGAGAGCACGCTGCCCCCGCCGAGCGCGATCACGCCGCCGTCGGCGCGCTCCAGGAGCCCGCTCTCGAACTCACCCTCGCGGCGGCGGAACTCCGCCTCGCCGTGGCGCTCGAAGAACTCGTCGATCGACATCCCCAGCTCCGCAGCGAGCAACTCGTCGGTGTCGAGTGCGTCAACTCCCGCCTCACGGGCCAGACGCGCAGCGGTGGACTTGCCCGCCCCCATGAAGCCGATGAAGACGACGGCCGGCTCAGCCACGCCAGTCGATGCGCTGCTTGTAGGCCTCCAGCGCGGCCAGGGCGTCGTCGACGTGGTCGCCACCGAACTTCTCCCGGTAGCAGCGGGCGAGGGTCAGGCAGACCATCGCCTCGGCGACGACCGCGGCCGCCGGGACCACGGTCGAGTCGGTGCGCTCACGCAGCGCTTCGGCGGGCTCCTTGGTCTCGGTGTCGACCGAGCGCAGCGGCTTGGTCAGGGTCGAGATCGGCTTGATCGCGGCCCGCACCTTGAGCGGCTCGCCGTTGGTCATGCCGCCCTCGAGACCGCCGGCGTGGTTGGTCTCGCGGAAGTAGCCCCGCTCGGAGGAGTGGAAGATCTCGTCATGGGCCTCGGAACCCGGCCTCCCGGCAACCTCCCAGGCCTCGCCGATGGCGACCCCCTTGACCGACTGGATCGAGGCGACCGCCCCGGCCAGGCGGCCGTCGAGGCGGTCCTCCCAGGAAACGTGGGAGCCGAGGCCGGGAACGAGGCCGAAGGCGCGGACCTCGAAGCTTCCGCCGAGGCTCTCGTTGGCCTTGCGCAGGCGGTTGATCTCCCCGACCATCGCCGCGCTGGTGTCGGGGTCGAGACAGCGCACCGGGTCCTCGTCGACGTGGTCGAAATCGGCTGCGACGAGGTCGTCGCGGTCGGGGGCGACGACCGAGCCCACCTGGATCACGTGGCTGTGCACCGAGGCCCCCATCGCCGTCAGCAGCCCGCGGGCGATCGAGCCGGCTGCGACGCGGGCGGCGGTCTCACGGGCGCTGGCGCGCTCGAGCACGTTGCGCCCGTCACGGAAGCCGTACTTCTGCATGCCGACCAGGTCGGCATGGCCGGGGCGCGGCAGGTGCACCTCCTCGACCTCGGCCTCCACCGGCCAGGGGTTCATCCGCTCCTCCCAGTTGGCGTAGTCGCGATTCGCAACCAGGACCGCGATCGGGCTGCCGAGGGTACGGCCGTGGCGGACTCCGGAGCGGATCTCGACCGAGTCGGTCTCGATCTTCATCCTCCCGCCGCGGCCGTGGCCGAGCTGGCGCCGCGCCATGTCGCGGTCAAGCGCCTCGCGGTCGAGCGCTAGCCCCGAGGGCATGCCCTCGACGATCGCGACCAACCCGGGCCCGTGGGACTCGCCGGCGGTTGTGAAGCGGAATGCCATTTCCCGGCCTAGGCTATCGGCGAACGCCGTGTCCGATCCCTGCCCCGCGCCCGATTGATGGCAGCCCGCCGCCTGATCGTGGTGATGCTGGTCCTGCTCGGGCTCTCGACCCTGGTGGCCGCGCTTGTTCCAGCCCCGGACCGCTCGGGGAGCGGGTCCGATCCGGCCAAGGGCGGCGGTGGCGCGGGGAGGCCGGCCACGCCGCCGCGGAGCCCCACCGCTGGGCCGGCGGGTCTCGTCAATGCCCAGATCACGGTCGCCGGCGGGGCGCCGCAGGTGGTCGAGGTGAAGGCCGGGCAACGGCTGCTGCTGGAGGTCGGCGGAGCGGTCGGCGACGACATCTCGATCCCGGCCTTTGGCCTGACCGAGACGATGACGCCGAGCGCGCCGGCCCGCTTCGACCTGATCGTCGATCGGGCCGGACGCTTCCCGGTCCGCGCCTTCGGCGCCGCCCGCGCCGTCGGGACGATCCTCTCGAAGGGCTGAGGAAGCCGAGTCTCAGCCTCGGCGCGCCGCCGCCCGCATCACCTCGATGGGCGGCTCGAGGCCGGTCCAGATCTCGAACGAGGCCGCGCCCTGGCGCACCAGCACCTCGATCCCGTCGACGGTCTCGGCGCCCGCCGCCGCGGCGGCCTCGAGCAGCGCCCCCGGCCCGTCGCCGTAGACCATGTCCACGACCACCTGGCTGCTATGAAACGCATCCCGGCGCAGCGGCAGGTCGGCGAACGGGTCCTCGCCCCGGAGGCCGACCGCGGTGGAGTTGACGATCAGGTCGGTGGCGCCAGGGTCGGGCTTCAGGACGGGCCTGCCGCCGAGCGCGTCGCAGAGCTCGCGCGCCCGGGACTCGGTCCTGTTCCAGACCTCGACCTTCGCCCCTTCGCGCACCAGCGCCCAGACGACCGCGCGCGCTGCGCCTCCGGCGCCGAGGACGAGCGCCCGTGCCCCGCCCGGGGAACGCGGCAGGGCGGCGATCAGCCCGCCGGCGTCGGTGTTCTCGGCCCGGATGGCGCCGTCCTCGAACACGAGCGTGTTGGCGGCGCCGACCTCACGGGCGACGACCGAGGAGCCGTCGGCGAGCGCCAGCGCGGCCGCCTTGTGGGGAACGGTGACGTTGGCGCCGACGAACCCCTCGGCAGCCATCGTCGGCACCCGCTGTTCGAACTCCGCCGGAGCGAGGTCGATCGCCTCATAGGTCCAACGCTCGCCAAGGCCGAGCGCGGCGAAGGCGGCGTTGTGCATCGCCGGGGAGCGGCTGTGGCCGACCGGATGGCCGAGGACGGCAAGCCGGCGCAGGCCGGTCCGCCCGGTCGCGCTCATCCGCAGTCGGTGGGCGAGTTGCCGCCGGCAGCCGCCCTCGCCTGGTTGTAGGCGGCGACGTCCTTCTGGAACTGGGCGTTGGTGGAGGAGAAGCTGAGCCGGTTGCAGCTCCCCGGCTTGGTCACGTAGTAGAGGTAGTCGGACCTGGAGGGGTTGGCTGCGGCTTTGATCGCGGCGATGCCGGGGTTTCCGATCGGGCCGGGTGGCAGGCCCTGATTGACCCGGGTGTTGTAGGGGGAGTCCGTGGCCAGCTCGGATGCGGTCAGGGGCTTGTCGTAATTGCCGACGGCGAAGCGGACGGTCGCGTCGATCCCGAGCGAGATGTCGTCGTGGAGCCGGTTGTAGACGACCGCAGCGACGTCGTGGAAGTCCCGCGGGACCGCCTCGTCCTCGATCATCGAGGCGATGATGAGGATGTCGTAGACGGTCAGGTTCTTCTTCTTCGCGTAGCTCATGTCAACGCCCTGGATGTTCTGCTCGAAGGCGTCGAGCTGGCGTTGGACGAGATCGTCCACGGTCGGGTTCCGCGGCATCTCGTAAGTTGCCGGGAAGAGGAATCCCTCGAGGTTCCGGGCGCGGCCCTGGGCGCCGTAGCGGTCGGGATTGAACCCCTCGAAGGAAACGGTGCTCTTGACGTAGTTGCCACTGAGGCCGTCCTGGCGGGCGATCGGGGCGATCTGGGCCCGGCTCAGGCCCTCGGGGATGGTCACGTTCACCGTCCGCTTCACCGGCGGCTGCGAGAGCACGTCGATCGCCGAGCCATAGCTCATGTCCTTGCGCATCTCGTGGTTGCCCGGGTAGAGCTCGGAGCGCTTGCCGGCGAGCGTGACCCTGATCTGGAACAGGGTCGAGCTCGAGATCACCCCCTTGTCACCGAGCAGGTCGCCGATCTCGCTGACGCTCGAGCCCTTTGGAACCCTGACCGTGAACGGGTCGCCGGAGCCGTCGCCGTGGAAAGGCTGGAACAGCGCCCAGGCGAAGACGGCGAGGAGCACGCCGACGGCTGCGAGCGCGATCAGGCCGGGGTGGCGGAGAAGCCTGCGGGCGCCGCCGCCGCGGGCCGGGGCCCGTGCCGGCTCCTCCTGAGAATCCTCCGGCCCCCAGAACCGCTCCTCGGGTGGAAGCGGGTCGCCGGCGAGAACCGAACCCGCCTCGACCTCCTCGTCGGCCGGCGGCAGCGGCTTGGAGGTGTGACGCGCGGCTGGGGCGGGCGCGGGTTGCTCCGTTTCCGGCGCGGACTGCTCGGTGTCCGGCTGGGGCTGCTCGGGAGCCGGCGCGGGTTGCTCGGTTGGCGGCAGGGGTTCGGGTGCGGGCGGAGCGGGCTCCTGCGGCGGAGCCGGAGCCTGCGGTGACGGGGCGGGCGGCTTCGGTGCAAGCGGCTCGGCGGCGGGTGGCTCGGGGGCGCTCTTGCCGCGGCGCGCTTGGCGCTTCTCCTCGCGCTCGCGGCGGCGCCTGGCCCGCTCGACCGACGCGGGGTCGTCGGGATCGACGAAGGGATCCTCCTCGAGCCAGTCCTCAGGCGCCATCGCCGCCCCCCTCCCCGGAACCCGGCGATGCCGCCAGGTATGCCTCGAGCAGATGCGCCGCCGCCAGCGAATCCTCGGGTGCTCCGGCGCCGGCCCGCCGGCTCGCCTGCGCCATTCGTGTCGTCAGGCGCTCGTCGTAGGTCTCCACCGGAACGGGCAGCTCCCCCCGCAGCCGCTCGCAGAACTCCCGCGTGATCGCGGCCTGGGCGCCCTCGGTTCCGTTCATGTTCAGCGGCAGGCCGACCACCACCCGCTCAGCTCCAAGCTCCCCCGCCAGGCGGGCGACCTCGCTCACTTCGGCGGGCTCGATCACGGCGACCGGCCGCACCAGGGTGCCGCTGGGGTCGGAAACGGCGCAACCGATCCGGGCACTCCCGTAGTCGAGGGCGAGCACACGCACCGGGTTAGCCGAGTCCTCGCTCGATGGCCCTACGCGCGGTCGCGATCGCCTCGCCCAGCTTGTCCGCGTCGCGCCCGCCGGCCTGGGCCATATCGTCGCGCCCTCCCCCGCCGCCGCCGACCACCGCGGCCGCCTCGCGGACAACGTCGCCGGCAGAGAGGCCGCGCTCGATCGCCGGCGCCGAGAACAGCGCGACCAGCGCCACCTTGCCCTCTCCGGCGCCCCCCAGCACAACGGCAGAGCCGTCGAGCGAGGATTGGATCCGGTTTGCAAGCTCGAGCAGTTGCTTCTGGTCGGCGAAGGGAGTCTCGGCTGCGATCACGCTGATCTCACCGACCTCGGCGGCCTCACCGAGAAGCCTCCTCGCCTCCTCGCCCAGGCCCCGGGCCAGCTCATCGCCCGCCTTCTCGCCCGCCTGCTTGAGCCGGTCGGCCGCCCGCCGCGCCCCCGCCAGCGGGTCCTGCGGCGTTCCCAACAGCTCGCCGGCCTCGCGCAGCTGGTCGGCGCGGCGGCGGTACCAGTCGATCGCGCCAGGGCCGGTGAGGGCCTCGATCCTGCGCACGTTGGCGGCGCTCGAGCCCTCGGAGACGATCTTGAAGATCCCGACCTCGGCAGTGTTGGAGACGTGGGTTCCGCCACAGAGCTCGCGCGAGACTTCGTCGACCTCGACCACCCGCACCCACTCGCCGTACTTCTCGCCGAAGAGTGCCATCGCCCCCAGGCGCTCGGCCTCGCCTCGGTCCATGTTCAGCCAGCGCACCGGCCGGCTCGCCTTGATCCAGTCGTTGACCCGGTCCTCGACCACCCTCAGGTCCTCCGGACCGAGTGCGTGCCCGTGGGTGAAATCGAACCGCAGCTTGTCCGGCCGCACGGCCGAGCCGGCCTGGCGCACGTGCGACCCCAGCCGCTCCCGCAGCGCCGCGTGCAGCAGGTGGGTGGCGGTGTGGTTGCGCATGGTCGCGTGTCTGGTCTCGCGATCGACAATTGCCTCTACCCTCGTCCCTTCCTGAGGAAGACCCGCCAGCGACCCGTCCGCCCCCGGACGCGAAGCGGAGGAGGCGGTCGGCAGTAGCTCCAGGGCCTGGTCATCTCCCACCCGGTAGACATCGAGGACGCTGGCCTCTCCACCTTCCCAGCGGACCGTGCCCGAGTCGGCCACCTGGCCGCCACCCTCGGCGTAGAAGGGGCTCTCCTCGAGCTTCGCCAGCACCCGCTCACCGTCCGGGGCGACCGCTGCCACCCCGGTGCTCGCCCGCAGACCCTCGTAGCCGACGAACCGGGTCGGCGGCGCCCCGGAGACGAATCCGATCACCCTGCCGTGGTGATCCTCGGACCCATGTGCGGTTGCGGCGCCGCCGCGGGCGCGCGCGCGCTGCTCGTCCATCAGCTCCTCGAATCCCTGGTCGTCCACCGACAGGCCCTGCTCCGCGAGCAGCTCCTTGGTCAGGTCGTAGGGGAATCCGTAGGTGTCGTGGAGCTTGAAGGCATCGGCGGCCTCGATCCAGGAGGTCTCGGACTCCCTGGCCTCGGCGATCAGCCGCTCCAGCAGCTCGCTCCCGCGCTCGAGGGTTCGGCCAAAGCTCTCCTCCTCGTCGGCGACCCAGCGGGCGATCGACTCGCCCTCGGCGACGACCTCGGGGTAGGCCTCGCCCATGACCTCGATCGTGCGCTCGGCGAAACGGCCGAGCCAGGGGGCCTCGAGGCCGAGCGTGCGGCCCTGCTGGATCGCCCGCCGCATGATCCGTCGCAGGATGTAGCCGCGATCCTCGTTCGATGGGACGACCCCGTCGGCGATCAGGAAGGCAGTGCCGCGGGAGTGGTCGGCGACGATCCGCATCGCCCGCGTCGTCGCCGCATCCCCGCCGTAGGAGCGGCCGGACATCTCCTCGCCGAGCTCTATCAGAGGCCGCAGCAGGTCGGTCTCGAAAACGGATGGAACGTCCTGGAGGATCGCCGCCATCCGCTCCAGCCCCATGCCGGTGTCGATGTTCCGCATCGGCAGCGGGCTGAGGGTGCCGTCCTCGGCCAGCTCGTAGCCCATGAAGACGTGGTTCCAGAACTCGAGGAAGCGGTCGGTGTCGTCTCCGGGTTTCTCCCCCGGCGCGCCGAACTCCTCGCCGCGGTCGTAATAGAGCTCCGAGCACGGTCCGCAGGGTCCGGTGGGTCCGGCCTGCCAGAAGTTCTCCGCGCGCGGCAGGGGGACGATTCGCTCCTCGGGAAGGCCGATCGCCTTCCAGATCTCGACGGCCTCGGTGTCGGGGCCCAGCCCGAGGTCGTCGTCGCCGCCGAAAACGGTCACCCAGATCTGCCCGGGGTCGAAGCCGAAGCCCTCGGTCGAGAGTTGCCAGCCCATCTCGATCGACTCCTGCTTGAAGTAGTCGCCGAAGCTCCAGTTGCCAAGCATCTCGAAGAAGGTGAGGTGGCGGGCGGTCTTGCCCACCTCCTCGACGTCGGTGGTGCGAAAGCACTTCTGGACATCGGTGACGCGGGGGGCCGGGGGCTTCTCGAGGCCGAGGAAATGCGGCTTGAACGGCTGCATCCCGGCCGTCGTCAGCAGCACCGAGGGGTCGTGCGCCGCCGGCACCAGCGAGGCCGACGGCACGCGCAGGTGCCCCCGCTGCTCGAAGAAGGAGAGGTAGGTTTCGCGGATTTCCTGGGCTCGCATGAAAGGGAGAGCCTAAGCCCAGGAAGCGCCAACGCGCGCGCCCGGCTGCTAGGCGGCGATGGTCGCGTGCCCGACTATCGCCTCGCCGCGGAGCAGCACCGCGGTCTGGCCCGGGGCGGGACCGGCGAACGGTCGCGCCAGCCTCAGCCTCAGGCGATCGTGACGCCCGGCGCCGGCCCCTCCCTCGATCGCGGCGCCCACCGCCTCGGTGTGGTAGCGAAGCCTGACCGCGTCGACACAGCCGCCGTCGCGGTGAAGCACCGCGTCGCGCAGCCGGACCTCTCTGCTCGCCAGCTCGGCCGCCGGCCCGACGGTGACGGTGTTCGCGGCGGCGTCGGTCGCGAGGACGTAGAGGGGCCGGTCCGACGCCACGCCGATGCCGCGGCGCTGGCCGACGGTGAAGTGGTGGTGGCCACGGTGGCGCCCGACCGCCCTGCCGTTGCGGTCGAGGAGGTCGCCCCCGCGGTCGCCGAGGCCGCCGTGACGGCGGAGGAAGGCGCGCTTGCCCTCCCCGGCGAGGAAGCAGAGGTCCTGGCTCTCGGGCTTGCGGGCGACCGCCAGGCCGTGGCGCTCGGCCAGGGACCGGACCTCGGGCTTCGAACGCTCGGCCAGCGGGAACCGGAGCCGGGCCAGCAGCGCCGGAGGCAGGGCCGCCAGCATGTAGCTCTGGTCCTTGGCAGCGTCCGCCGCCGGCGCCAGAAGTGTTCCCTCGGGGTCGGCGAGGGTGCGCGCGTAATGGCCGGTGACGAGGTGGGCCGCACCGAGCCGGTCGGCGAGGGCGAGCATGGCGGCGATCCTGACCTCGCCGTTGCAGAGCACGCACGGGTTCGGGGTCTCCCCGATCGCGTAGCCGCCGACGAACCCGTCGACCACCCGGCGCCGGAACTCGTCCTCGAGATCGAGAGTCAGGTGGGGAAACCCGAGTGAGTGCGCGAGCGAGCGGGCTCCGAGCACGGCCTCCGGCGAGCAGCAGGCCCTGGTGCCGTCGGTCTCGGGATCGGCCCAGAGCTTGAGGGTGACGGCGACGACCTCCGCCCCGCGCTCGCGCTCGAGCAACGCCGCGACGGCGCTGTCGACACCGCCCGAGACCGCGACCAGGACCCGGTCGGGATCGGGATCGGCAAGTCGCGTCGCCGAACCGGCGGCCGCGGAGAGCGCCCTGTGGACTGCGTCGGCGGCGAGCCCCGCGGCGTGGCGCTTTCCGGGACTGAGGCCGCCGAGGGCGTCGTCCACTTCCGCGGCCCCGATCGCCGCGGCCTCGAGCACGCCGCCGCCCTCGATCAGCCCGGCCGCGGCGTTGGTCGCCGCCCGGGTCGCCCCACAGCCCTCTGTGTCGAGACTGACTGCCGTGACCCGGCCACCGTCGACCGCGAGCGAGACCCGCACCAGGTCGCCACAGGCGGCTCCACCCGCTGCTCCGGTGAAAGAGCCCGGGGCGGGCGGCCCGAGCCGCGAGGTCTCAGCGAGCTGGGTCTCGAATGCTTCGTTCACGAAAAGAGGCTCCAGCCCGCCGTTTGCCACCCCTGGCTTTGATCCCTTCTAAGAAGGTGGGTGCCTACTCCAGACCCCACGGGGCCCGGAGATACCGGCTCCCAAGCCGTTTGTGTTGGGTCAAACGATGGGATGGCTGGCGCACGGGCTCGAGCCACCCACAAGGTAGCAGCGACCAGCAGGACTCAGTCGATATTGGACAGCAGCATCTCCGCCTCGCTCCAGCTCTCAGGCGGCACCCGCAGGGCGATGTCGCCGCGGCCGAAGCGATCGAGATCCCAGTCCGCGGTCAGGGCGGCGTCGATCCCGGCCTCGGTCAACGACTGGTGCCATGCCCGGGCGGTGCCGATGTCGCCGAAGTCGCGCACGACCTCCCACTCGTCGAAGCGGGGGTCGCCGACGTGCACCCGGACCTGTCCCGGGCCCGGGCTGCGGCCACGGAAGCGGTCGCGGATCCACTCGAACGGGCTCCTGGGTTCCTCGCTCATCCGCCGCCCCTCGGTAGCGCTCAGCCGGGCCGCTTGACCCGCGCCCGGAGGCCAAGGTCGCGGAGCTGGCGCTCGTCAACGGGCGCCGGAGCGCCGGTGAGCGGATCGCCGCCCGATGCCGTCTTTGGGAAGGCGATGACGTCGCGGATCGAGTCGGTCCCATGCAGCAGCGCGACCCAGCGGTCGAGCCCGTAGGCGATGCCGCCGTGGGGCGGGGCGCCGTAGCGGAGCGCCTCCAGGAGGAAGCCGAATCGCTCCTCCGCCTCCTCGCGCTCGATCCCGAGGACCTCGAATGCTGCACGCTGGACCTCGGGGTCGTGGATTCGGATCGAGCCACCCCCCAGTTCGACCCCGTTCCAGACCATGTCGTAGGCGAGCGCCCGCGCGGCGCCGGGGTCGGCGGGGTCGATCTCGTCCGCAGGGGAGGTGAACGGATGGTGCAGCGCCTCCCAGCAATCCTCGTCCTCGTTGCGCTCGAACAGCGGCCAATCGACGACCCAGTTGAGCTCGTTGACGCCCTCCGGGATCAGGCCCCAGCGCCTACCCAGGCGTTGGCGCAACCCACCGAGGATCGCCGCCGCCCGCGCCGGCTGGTCGGCGGCGACCAGCATCAGGTCGCCCTCGGAAGCACCGAGGCGCCGGTTGAGGCCGGAGAGCTCCTCGGCCGATAGGAACTTGGCGATCGGCGCCCGCCAGCCGTCGCCCTCGCGGAACGCCCAGACGAGCCCCTTGGCGCCGAATTCCTTCGCCTCCTCGATCAGCCCGTCGAGCTCCCCCCGCGAGAGGTCCCTGCGCCCGGCGTTGAGGCCGCGGACGACGCCGCCGGAGCGGATCACGGCGCCGAAGGCGTTGAACTCGGTCCCCTCGAGGATCTCGGTGAGATCGACGATCTCGAGGCCGAAGCGGGTGTCGGGCCTGTCGGTGCCGAAGCGGGCGATGGCGTCCTCGTGGGCGATCCGCGGGAACGGCGGCGCTACTTCCAGGCCCATCTGGCCCAGCACGTGGGCGATCAGGCGCTCGTTGAGTTCGATCACGTCCTCGACGCCGACGAATGACATCTCGATGTCCAATTGGGTGAAATCGGGCTGGCGGTCGGCGCGCAGGTCCTCGTCGCGGAAGCAGCGGGCGATCTGAAAGTAGCGCTCGAATCCGGCGACCATCAGCAGCTGCTTGAACAGCTGCGGCGACTGTGGCAGCGCGTAGAAGGAGCCCTGCTGAAGGCGGCTGGGGACGAGGAAGTCGCGGGCGCCCTCCGGGGTGGAACGGGTCAGGACGGGTGTCTCGATTTCGTAGAAGCCCTCGCCGCCGAGGAATCCCCGCATCGATGTCGTCACCCGGTGGCGCAACTCCAGCGCCCGCTGCATCGGCTCGCGCCGAAGGTCAAGGTAGCGGTGGCGCAGGCGGGCGTCCTCGCCCACCTCGCCGGAGAAGCCCTCGATCTCGAACGGCGGCGTCTCAGCGTCGGCGAGCACCTCGGCGCCGGCGACGAGGACCTCGACCTCACCCGTGGGGAGCTCGGGGTTGACCGTCTCCTCCGATCGCCGCACGACCGACCCCGAGGCGGAGAGGACGTCCTCGGCCCGCAGCCCGTGGGCCATCTCGTGTGCCCCTCCGGCGGCGTCCGGGTTGAAGACGAGCTGGACGATTCCGGTGCGGTCGCGCAGGTCGATGAAGATCAGCCCGCCGTGGTCGCGGCGGCGGTGGACCCAGCCGGCGACGCGGGCCTCCGAGCCGACGCGGTCCGGCAGCACCTGGCCGCACCAGGTGTCGCGATAGGTGTTGGGGCGCAGGGCGGGGAAAGGCTCGGCCACGAGCCGCAGTCTTACTGCTTCTCGACGTCCCTGCCGCCGCCGCCCGTCAGCTTGTCCCTGCCGCCGCCGCCGATGAGCCTGTCCCGCCCCGATCCGCCGAACAGGCTGTCCTTGCCCTGCTCCCCGAAGAGCTTGTCGTTGCCTCTGCCGCCGGCCAGCCTGTCGTTGCCCTTGCCGCCGCAGACCAGGTCGTTTCCCCCGAGGCCCTCGGCCTTGTCGTTCCCGCCGAAGAGGGCGAAGACGTCCCGCCTGGCGGTGCCCCTGAGAACGTCGCGAGCGTTGGTGCCGACCCGGGTCGCCGCAAGGCCCCTGCAGGCGACCCGCTCGTAGGCGCCAAGGTCACATGGACCGCCGAGCGATCTGGTCAGGTCTCGCTGGTCGGTCGTCGCGCAGGCGTCCAGTCCGAAGCTTGCGCCCGCATTCAGGGCAACTCCGCCAAGAATGGCGCGTGTGGGGGTGCCGCCGCCATTGTCTCGCAGCGGTCCCAGGTCGGGGTCCATTCCGGTGATGTTGCTCCCCGGGTTGAAGCCGACGAGACAGCTCACCGGCTTGAAGGTCTCGATCAGCGTGAAGCGCGGGAAGAAGTCCGGGCCGCTGAAGCAGTCGGGGCTCTTGTCAGCCGCAGCCGGAGAGGCGTCGACGTTGTTCCCGATCACCGTGTCGTAGGTGCTGAAGGTGTCCTGGGTGGAGAAACCGCCGCCCTCGCCGTTGCCGCTTGCGTCGGAATCGGCGGTGTTGCCGGCGATGGTCACGTTTCGCAGCGTTGTCGCGGAGCTCCCCGGCGCCTGGATGCCGCCACCGCTGCCACCGGCCCGATTTCCGCTGATCGTCGTGTTGACCAGCGAGGCGACCGAGTAGTTGCTGAGGGCACCGCCGTCGATCGCCGCCTTGTTGCCCGAGAGGGTGACCTTCTCCAACGTCAGCTGGCCGAGAATGTTGATGATCGCGCCGCCGTTGTCGGGCGAGAACCCGTTGCGGATCGTCAGGTACCTGAGCTCGAGGCTGGGCCCATTCGACTGGATCGCCCGGTCGATGCCGCCTCCGTCGATGACCACCGCTCCCCGACCCCTGCGGTCGATAGTCAGGGGCCCGTTGTTGTCGAGGTCGCCGCTTTCGTTGAAATCGCCGCCGGCGGGCGGGATCGTCAGCCTGTAGGTGCCGCCCGGGAGCTTGATCCTGTCTGCGGCCGAGCCCGCCGTGCAACCGCCGAAGGCGGCGTCGACGTTGGCCGCCTGGACCGCCTCGCGCAGCGCGCAGGCCGAACCGCCGCCGAACTGATCAGCGGTCGTCTTGACCTTGATCGTCGCCGCGCCCGCCGGTGAGGCCAGCATCGCCACCGTGGCGCAGAACCCGGCCAGAGTGACGGGCAGCCTCGCCATGGCACCTCCGCTTCGCCACCGTCGACGCCTCACAAACAACTCTCCCTCCTCCAAGTGACCGCAGAATACCCGCGGTTCCGGCGTCAGGCGCCCCGTATTTCGTCCACCGCTCGTCCGAGGTCGATCGGGCGCTGCTCGCCGCTGGCCATGTCGCGGAGCTGGGCCGAGCCGTCCTCGCCGAGGATCACCGCACGCCCTGGCCCCGATGCGGTCGGCCTGCTTCAGCTGACCCTTGAGCCCGCGATCAGCGAGGTCGAGCTCGGCCGAGAGCCCGACGTTCCGCAGCTCGGCGACGAGAGCAACCGCCCTGCGACGCTGCTCGTCGGTGGTGGCGGCGACGAAGGCGTCGCGGTGCTGCGGCTCGACTTCGGACTCATCGCCCATCGCCAGCAGGACCCGTTCGATCCCCGCCGCCCAGCCGGCTGCCGGCGTGGCCGGCCCGCCCAGCTGCTCGATCAGGCGGTCGTAACGACCGCCGCCGCCGATCTGGGACTGGGCGCCGAGCCGGTCGCTGTCGAACTCGAACACGGTGCGGGTGTAGTAGTCGAGCCCGCGCACCAGGGTGTCGTCGACCGTGTACTCGACCCCGTTGGCGTCGAGCAGGCCCTTGACGGCGTCGAAGTGGGCAGCGTCGGAGCCCTCGAGCCGCTCGAGCAACCTCGGGGCGCCGGCCATCACCTCGCGGGTGCCCTCGTCCTTGGAGTCGAAGGCGCGCATCGGGTTGGCGTCGATCCGCTCGCTCACGTCCCTTGCCAGCCTCGACTCGTTCGAGCGCAGGTAGGCGACGAGCTCGTCACGGTAGGAGGCGCGGGACTCCGGCGAGCCGAGGCTGGAGAGCCGCAGCTTCACCCCCAGCACACCGAGCTCGCTGAGGAGGTCGTCGAAGAGCATGATCACCTCGGCATCCACCAGCGGCTCGTCGGAGCCGATCGCCTCAGCCCCGAACTGGTGGAACTGGCGGTAGCGGCCCGCCTGCGGCGCCTCGTAGCGGAAGAAGGGTCCCCAGTAGAAGAGCTTCACCGGCTGCGCCAGCTTGTGCATCCCGTGCTCGATGTAGGCGCGGCAGACGGGGGCAGTGCCCTCCGGGCGAAGGGTGAGGCTGCGCCCGCCGCGGTCCTCGAAGGTGAACATCTCCTTGCGGACCACGTCGGTGGCCTCCCCCACCCCGCGCTCGAACAGCTCAGTGTCCTCGAAGACCGGGGTCTCGATCCGCCCGTAGCCCGCCCGGCCGAAGACTCCTCGCACAGCCTGCTCGAGTCGGTCCCGCGCCCGCGCATCGCCGGGCAGGACGTCGAAGGTCCCCTTCGGCGCCTGCAGACCTGGGCTCATCGGCTCACTACCGGCTCCAGCGGGCGCCGATCAGCGCGCCAGCTCGGCCAGGAACGGATTCGAGGCCTGCTCGGCGCCGAGCGAGGTGACGCCCATGTGGCCGGGATAGACCGTCGTCTCGGGCGGGTGCGACTCGACCAGGGCGCCGATCGACTTCAGCAGCGTCTCCCAGTCGCCCCCGGGGAGGTCGGTGCGGCCGACCGAGCCCTGGAAGAGGACGTCGCCGGAGAAGATCGCGTTCTCTCCGCGGATCGAGTAGGTGACGTGGCCGGGACTGTGCCCGGGGGTGAAGATGACGTCGATCTCGAAGCCGGCGAGGTCCAGCTTCTCGCCCCCGGCGACGGTCTCGTCGGCGTCATAGCTCTCAAACGGCCCGAAGCCCGGCCAGGGGACGAAGGCCATGATGTCGGCGAGCAGCGGAACCTCGATCTCGGGGCAGTACACGGGCGCGCCGGTGGCGGCGGCCACCGGGGCGACGGCGCCGATGTGGTCGAAGTGGCAGTGAGTGAGCAGGATTGCCTCGATGGTGAGGTCCAGTTCGGTGACCGGGGCCAGGATCCGCTCCGCCTCGTCGCCGGGATCGACGATCAGGGCGCGGTCGGACTCCTCGCGCCGAAAGATGAAGCAGTTCTCGGCGACCTGCCCGACGGTGAACATGCGGACGTCCACTCAGCCGCCCCCGTCGCGCATCTTCGCCCGCTCGCGGCGGCGCCACATCATCTGGTCGATGTAATAGCCGGCGGGAATGTAGAAGACGAGCATGAAGGCGCCGAATCCAAGCGCCTCGCCCGGGGACCGCTTGAAGGCGAGCAGCAGCAGGGCGACGAAGAGGGCCGCGGCGATGACTCCGCGGATCGTCGCCGAGCGCCAGGTCGGCGGCCGGTCGAGCCGGTTGGGCCCGGTGCCGCGTTTGGACTTCGCCCGCGCCCGGGCCTCCTCGCGGGTTCGCGGACGGGCCTTGCGGCGATTGCCGGTGTCGATGCGGCCGCCCTGGGTGCCGCGATGCTTGCGGCGGCGTCTCTTCCTGGTCTGGGCCATTGGCGAAATCTAGCGATCGGCGGGTCGGTTGGAGGCGGGCAGCACCCGCTCGATCACCCGCTCCTCGGGGTCAAAGCCGCGGATCGGCACGTCGGCGGGATAGCCATCGAGCGCATCTTCGGGGATCAGGCCGACGAGCTCGGCCTCGACCGGCCTTGCTCCTGCGGGGGCGGCGAGATCCCTGATCCGCCCGACGACAGCGGCGAGAGGGACCGCGAAGGGGTCGTGGATGTTGGTCGAGACCTGGGCCCGACCGCCGGAGAGCAGGAGGCCGATCGCGCGCACCCCGGGGAGACCGCCGCCCGATTCGCGCAGCTCGGCGGCGATCCGGCGGGCCAGCGCCTCGTCCCCACCATCGATAACGACATTGAAGGCGGCCAGTGGTGGGCGGGCAGTCACCAGGGTCGCGCCGGCACTCGGGTGCGGCAGCGGCGGACCCCAGTCGGGCGCCAGCTCGCCGCGCTCCATCCGCCGCCAAAGCTCCTCCGGACCGCCGCGGCGGAAGAACGCCCGCTCGGTCCGCTCGGGGGCGCTCGCCAGCTCGCCGTAGCCGAAGACGGGTACGCCGAGCCCGCCGATCGCCTCGGCAACCCCAACCGCCTCGGTCCGGGCGGCGTCGCGGTCAGCGGCTCCGGCCCAGACGACCGGGCAGACGTCGAGAGCGCCGATGCATGGGTGAAGGCCCTCGTGCCGGGACATGTCGATCAGCTCGACCGCCGACTCGGCGCCGGAGAGCAGTGAGGCGCGAAGCGGCCCGGCAGCGGCGGTGAGGGTGAAGACCGAGCGGTTGTGGTCCGCGTCGGTGTGCCGGTCGAGCAGGGTGGCACCGCGACTGAAGGCCTCCTCCAGCACCTGGATGCGACCCGCGTCGCGGCCTTCGGAGACGTTGGGGACCCCGAGGAGAGCCACCTACACCAGCAGCTTCCCGCCGCGCACGAGCGCCTCGCCATCGACACTGAGGTCAGGGTCGAGGACGACGCAGTCGAGGTGGACCGGGACCTGGACGGTGCCGCCGATCCCAGCCGAGGCACCGAAGGCGACGTGGACGGTGCCGAGGATCTTCTCGTCCTCGAGGATCTCCCCCGTCAGGATCGCCTTCTCGTTGGTGCCGATGCCGAGCTCGGCGACGTTGGTGCCGTCGGGCCCGTGCGTGGTCAGCAGCTCCAGCAACAGCTTTCCCTCGGCTCCGGTCGCCTCTCTGAGGTGGCCCTCCCGCACGCTCAGCGTCACCGGCTCGGCCACCTTGCCGATGCCGGCGATCGAGCCGGCGACGATCAGCGTTCCCTCGGTGCTTCCCTCCATCGGGGCGATGAAGCCCTCGCCGCATGGAAGGTTGCCGAAGGCACCGGGGGCGGTCAGTTCGCCGGCGTCGGGGATCGCGCTGCGGCCCTCGATCCCGAGCCGTAGGTCGCTGCCGAGGGGGCAAGTGATGCGCGCCTCGGCGCCGGAGTCGAGGGCGGCGGCGACCGCGGCGCCGCGGCGGCGAAGACCGTCCATGTCGGCGCTCATCACCCGTGCCAGCATCTCCTCCGTGACCCCGGGAAGTGTCGCGATCCGGGCCCCCGCCTCACTCGCCGCCCTGCGCGCGGCCGTGTGCGAGAGCGACTGCACTGTCGGCGCCAGGACGACGTCGGCGACCGCCATCGCCGCGGCCAGCGCCGCCGGCGGCTCACCTGCGTGTGAGGCTCGCTCCGCCATCACCGCTAAGACCGCTTCGGCCCCCGCCGCGGCCGCCTCGTCGCGCAGCGCCACGCCGATCGCCTCGGTCGCCGGATTGCAGATCACCAGGACCTCTTCCCCTTCGGCAGCGCCGAGGCAGTCGCGGACCACGGTCCGTGCCGATCGGTCAAGGCCCTCGCTCATCGGCGCAAGACTAGAGCCAGCACACCCGAACTGAAGCCATCTGCCCCTACCCCCCGGCGGTAGTTGGCGACAGTTCGGCGGCCCTACCCCGCCGCTACGATTTCCTCCCCCGCCGGGGTAGCTCAGCTGGTTAGAGCAGCGGAATCATAATCCGCGTGTCGGGGGTTCGAGTCCCTCCCCCGGCATCGGCAGAAAGCCCCGCTGGGAGGCGCACGAGATGCATGCAACGGGTCCGGGCAATGGGTGATGTCGGCGTGACGCTGTTTCCTGCATCGCGCAGGTTCTCGACGCTTTTGCGTTTCCTCTTGGCCCTCGGCCTCATGGCCCTCTGCTTGGGACTGCCCTCGGTCGCCCAGGCCCTCGAGGACGCAGAATCGCTGCTCAGGCGGACGAAATAGCGCCCCGGCTCAAGCCGGGGCGCTCACCTTGGTGCAGGGTCGGGGTTAGGGGACCGCTCCCCCTTAGGTGGCCGCTCCCGCCTCCTAGCTCGATTTCCCGGACAGCTCGTCAGCCTCCATTCTGGCGACGCCAGCGTCGAGGACCGCGTACTCGGCCTCGACGATCGCCGAGTACGCGAAGTCAATCGCGTACTCCGCGTCCTCCTCGGCCAGATTGGCCTTCCGCTGTGCGTGGTGCACGTCGTGCTCGGCCTTGCGGCTGTCGATGTCCTCGCGCACCAAGGCGATCTTCTGGTCCCAGGATCGCTGCACGTCTTTCCACCAATCCGAGATCTGATCCTTGCGCTCGTCCGCCGTCTCGCGCAGCTCCTTGGCCTGCTGCTCGCCAACCGCGCGGGCGTTGTCGCGATCGGCTTCCAGATCTGCCTTCCCCTTCTCTTGCGCAGCTTTCCCGCGATCCTCCGCTTCCTTCGCACGGGCCGCAAGCTTGCTCAAATTATCTGAGAGAGCCATTTTCAACCTCCTGTCGTTGTCGACGCGGAGACTGAGGGGCAGCCGGGTGAGCGGTCGTCATCCATTCTTGATGATATTGCGAGCCGAGCGCCGAACGTGAGACGCTGTGCCTGCCGAATGATTCGCATCTAGACGCGGCAAACCGCTCACTAGGGGAGAAGCGAGACCGATGGATGGGTCAACTGCAACGCGTCAGGCAAGACCACTGCCCCCACGAACCCGCCTGGTCTATCGCCGACGGATTCTCAAGCGGATCTCGGCGTCCCCGCCAGGCAGCGTGGTGCTCGTCTGCGGTCCCGCCGGGAGCGGTAAGACTTTCCTGTTGCGCTCTTGCGTCGAAGCGGAAATCCTCGGTGAACATGTGGGCTGGGTTGCGGTCGATCGGGGGGAGCAGGACGCGCAGCGCTTCTGGCTTTCGATGATCGACGCCCTCGCCGGCGCGGCCGGCGGCGAGGCGATAGCGCGGACCGCTCCCACGCCGGACTTCCGCGGGCAGGCGATCGTCGAGCGCCTGGTGTCCGACCTGGACTCACTCCAGGAGCCCCTGGCGCTGGTGGTCGACGATCTCCACGAGCTTCACTCGCCAGACGCACTCGCCTGGCTGGGGTTGTTGGCCACTCATATGCCGGCCCAGCTGCGCTTGGTGCTTGCGACCCGCGAGGAGCCGCAGATCGGGCTGCACCGGCTTCGCCTCGCCGGCGAGTTGTTCGAAATCCTGGACCAGGATCTGCGCTTCACGGCCGGGGAGACTCGGGAGCTGCTCGAGACCAGCGGGATCGAGCTCTCCGATAAGGCGCTGGAGTTGCTTCACGAGCGAACGGAGGGGTGGGTTGCCGGCCTGCGGCTGGCGGCGCTCTCGCTGTCCGAGCACCCCGACCCTGAGCGGTTCGTGACCGAATTCTCCGGGAGCGAACGGAATGTCGCCGGCTACCTGGTCGCCGAGGTCCTCGAGCGGCAGCCGCCGAACGTACGCGAGCTGCTGCTGCGAACCTCGATCCTCGAGCGGATAAGCGGCCCGCTGGCCGACCTTCTAACCGGCGGTGCGGGCTCCGAGGGGATGCTGCAGGAGCTGGAGGAGGCAAACGCGTTCGTCAGCTCGCTCGACGTCGCGCGCTCGTGGTTTCGTTACCACCACCTGTTCGCCGACTTTCTCCGCCTGGAGCTGCGGCGCACCGAGCCAGCGAGCATCGAGGCCCTGCACCTAGAGGCCGCCCAGTGGTACCACGAGCACGATTATCCGGTGGAGGCGATCCGGCACTTCCACGCCGCGGACGACTCGCAGCATGCGGCTCGCGTGCTCGCCGACAACTACCTCAGCCTGATCCTTGACGGTCGCATAGCCGTGGTCGACGAGCTGCTGGGCATGTTCCCGCCTGACGCATCGGGCGGGGATGCGGAGGTGGCCCTCGCCTTAGCCGCCACGCTGATCGTCGAAGCCAGGCTCGAAAAGGTCCCCGCGCATATCGATCTCGCCCGGCGGGTGGCCGACACTGTTCCGGAGGCGCGCAGACCCCGCTTTGACCTACACCTGGCTGCGGCCAGCCTGGCGCTCGCGCGCCGGCGCGGCGACTTCGCCGAGGTGCTGCAGACGATGCGCTCCATGGAGGCGGCGCTGGCAGCGCAGCCTACGACGGAGCGAGACCTCAACGACGAACTACGAGCAGTCGCGCTGCAGGAACTCGGCATCGCCGAGCTGTGGTCCTCCCGCTTCGATGACGGACGGCGCCATCTCGAGCAGGCGCTGGTACTGGTACGAAGCGCTGGACGGCCGTTTCTCGAGGTCAGCTGCCTCGGGCACCTCGGGATCGCCGGGCCGTGGACAGGGCTTTCGCTCGCCGCGGGCCTCGACCTCAGCGAGCAGGCGGTCCGCATCGCCGAGGAACATGGCTGGACGCGCGACCCGATTATTTGCACCGGTTTGGCCACAGGGGCGATAGCGCTGTTGTGGCTCGGGCGCTTTGAAGAGGTCGAGCGCTGGCTGGCGCGGACGCGGCGCGCGATGCAGCCGGATGGTGAGCCGGGCACCGAACTGCTCGTTCACCACGCACGAGGCCTCCTGCGCCTAGCGCAGGGCCGGGTCGACGAGGCGGTAGCGGCATTTCGGGAGGCGCAGCGGATGGAAACGCTGCTGGCCGGCGAGCACGCATTCGCGGTTGCCACGCAGGCGCGCCTGCTGCAGGCGAAGGCGCGCGCGGGCTACGTGGCTGAGGCGCGCGCGGCGCTCGCAGAGGTCAGCGACCAAGACCGTGACACCGCCTTCGTGCGCGTGACCAGCGCCGACATCCACCTTGCCGAAGCACAGCCTGAGCAGGCGCTCGATGTGCTCGGCCCGGTGATCGAAGGGTCCGCCCCAGCGATTCACCAACCGTCGGCGACCGTAGAGGCGGTCGTGCTCGACGCCGCGGCCCGCGAGCAGCTCGGCGACCGTCGCGGTGCAGAGGCCTCGCTTGAGCGAGCGCTCGAGCTCGCCGAGCCCGAGGGAATCATCCTGCCGTTTGCCCTCGTTCCGGTAACGGACCTGCTGAAGGGCCACCCAAGGCACCGGAGCGCCCACGCGACCCTGCTGGCCGAGATCCTGAACGTGCTGGCCGGCGCGTCGGCAACCCCCCGCAGCGAGGCGGCTCCGCTGCTGGAGGAGCTCAGCGAGGCTGAGCTCCGCGTAGTACGGTACTTGCCCGGCAACCTGAGGGCGCCCGAGATCGCGGCCGAGCTTTTCGTTTCGCCAAACACGGTGCGCACGCATATCCGCCATATCTACGCCAAGCTGGACGCACACAGCCGCAAGGAGGCGGTCGACCGGGCGCGGGAGCTCGGCCTCCTCGGACCCGCCCGGGCGCATTAGTACCGTGGCGCCATTCCGGTCGATCGCCGAGGAGGCAGAAAGACTCGACACGGCCGTGTACTCGGCGATCGCGAGGACCAACACTCCTGTGCTGGATCTCGCCTTTACCCGGCTTTCGCGTGCCGCCGACCACTCGAAGCTCTGGCTTGGCGGCGCCGCGGCGCTCGCGCTGGCCGGCGGCACCGACGGCCGGCGAGCCGCGGCGAGGGGCCTCGCCTCGCTCGCGTTGACGGCGACCGTCGTCAACGGCCTGCTCAAACCGCTCGGGGCACGCCGCCGCCCGGAGCGCGCGAAGTACCGCGTCCCGATCGGCCGCCGGGTGAGGATGCCTCGGACGCGATCATTCCCATCCGGCCATGCCGCCTCGGCGTTCGCTTTCGCCGGCGGCGTTGCAAGCGCCGATCCGCTGGCAGGCTCCGGGCTGATCGCCATTGCCACGCTCGTCGCCTACTCGCGCGTGCATACCGGGGTCCACTACTCCGGCGATGTCATCGCCGGGGCCGTCGTTGGAGCGGCCCTGGCGCCGGTCGGGGTGGCCGCCGCCGATCGCCTGCACGCCGCGGCATCCAGACCCGCAACCCCCGCGGCCGGATCGCAAACTTCGGCCGACCAGCAGTCGACTGCGCGCTCGGCATAAGAGCGCGAGCCATTTCGTTTGACGCGTCTAGCCTGCGGGTGGGTTTGGTGATTGGTCATCACCTGAGTTGGGGCAATTTGCCGTAGCGGCGCATCGAGCGTGGCTACAGCTCCTCACGCAGATCGCGAACTGCAAATGCGCGCGTGATGTCCCCGATCCCCTCCATCAATGCCCAGATCCCGGCGAAGACCAAGAGCACGTAGGCCTTCTCGATGAAGAGTTGTCCGGCGGTCCAGAAGGCGAGAATCGTCATCAGGACGCCGGAGATGAGCGTGAGCCACCAGAGCGGGTTGAGCGGCCGCTCCAGGAAGGCGCGCACCATCCACCAGATGCCCACGACGAGGAACAGGAAGCCCAGCACGTCAGCCAACCCGGCGAACGTATCCGCGGGCTTGATGAAGCAGATCAGCGCCGAGACCAGGAAGAGAACGCCAAAGATCCCAGACACCCAGCGCGCAGAGGTAGGCACCGTTGCCAGAGCCGTCCCCGGCGCAGTTGCGATGGCGAGGTTCTGGATGCCGGCGCACGTGAAGAGCAGCCCAACGATGATGCCGACCGTCGTGATCGATGCGTCGTTGAACTGGAGGATGACCAGGGAAGCCGCGATCCAGGCGATCCCGGTCAGCAGCCAGATCCACCAGTAGCCGCTGATCTCGCGCGCCGCCGCGCGGAGATCTGGGTCAACCGGCGGCCTGCCGTAATCGGATGTCGTCGCGTGTGCACTCATGGGTCCTCCTTGGACACGGGCGTCGACCGCCGAAGAGCGGACAACGCCGTTTTCTACATTGCGCCGAAAACCCTCGAGTGCGACTAGGTGATCTGTCATCACGCGCTTTGAGTGATCGCAGTGCGTCGCAGGGGAAATCATCTGATCCGAGTGACGACGAATCACCCTGGTGGAGGCTTCAATAGCACGAACTGGCTGCGCGGCGATCCGCCGCATCCCAGAGGGAATACCGGATGGCACACGTCAAGCGAAAAGAGCAGATCTCCCGCCAGCAGGCCGCCGAGTGCCTGACTGATGTCGCCTATGCCCTCACTGCGGGAGGACGGGTGAAGCTGGACGCTGACGAGGACGTCACCGTCCCGGTTGCAGATCAGGTGATCCTGAAGCGGGAGAGCAAGTCAAACGGCGACTGGGTCGAGATCGACCTAGTCCTAAGCTGGTCGACGCGCGGTGACTAGGCAAGGTCCCGCCGCACCGCGATGAGGGCGGCGGGCAGGTGCCGCAGCAGATCGTCAAGGCGGAGCTTGGGATTCGACTGGTGAGCAACGAAGGCGCCATCGAAGGCGGCGAGGGCAAAGCGCGCCAGGTGGTCCGCATCCGCACCGTCGCGATCGAGGCCGAAGACGATCTGCATTTGATCCCGAAGACGCTCCAGCGCCATCTCTCGTACGTCGCGTACGCGTTCGACGACCCGGTGGACTTCTCCACCGTCGGCGTTGACCGGCTGGGTGGCCATGACCACGAGGATGCGCAGAAAGTTCGGGTTGCGCTCGAGCGTAGCCGCCACGACTTCGACGAGCGCCTGCAGGTGCTCGGTTTGCGAACCAAGCGGCCGATCGAGGTCCGGCAGGGCCTCGAAGAACCGTTCGGCGCCACGCTCCATGACGGCGAGAAGCACGCCTTCTTTCGAGCCGAAGTAGTGATAGATCGAGCTGGGAGGGATCCCGGCCTTGTCCACAAGCACAGCAACCGTCGCGGCCTGGTAGCCATGCTCTGCCATCAGCCGCTCGGCGGCATCGAGAACCGCCTCGCGCGAGCGCGCGCCGCGCCGGTTTGGGATTACCTCGGTCCTGGCCGCCATGCGCAGATCCTATCGAAAATTGGAATTGACATTACAATACCTATAGTGTAGTGTCCGTTCCAATCTTGACGAGGCGACCTCCGACAAGACCCAGGCGGCAGCCGGAAACGGTGCCCGTATTGATCGTCGGCGGGGGCGGAGCCGGGCTCACGGCCTCGATGCTGCTTGCGCGCCAGGGGGTCGATCACCTCCTGATCAGCGCGCGGCCGGAAACCTCGGACCTGCCCAAGGCCCACGTCCTCAACCAGCGGGCGATGGAGATCCTCGAGGACTGCGGAGTCGCCGACGAGATCGCCGAGCGGAGTACGCCTGCAAGCCAGATGGCTGCTACCGCGTACTACGCCGGCTTCGCGGGTTCCAGCCCCGACTCCGGTCGGCAGATCGCCAAGCTCGAGTCGTGGGGTGCCGGCGGGGACAATGAGCTCTGGCGGGCGGCAAGCGCCTGGCGGCAACTGAATCTTCCCCAGATCCGGCTCGAACCGATCCTGAAGGCCGGTGCCGAGAGGCTCTCGCCGAGACGGATCCGATTCAACCACGAGCTGCTCGAGCTCTCACAGGAGGACGACGGGGTCATCGCCTTGGTGCGCGACAACGGCTCCGGCGAGTCGTACTCGGTGCGATGCATGTACTTGCTCGGGGCCGATGGGGGGCGCCGGGTGGCGAGCCAGATCGGCGTCACCTACGAAGGCCTCGGCGTCGTGACCGAGACAGCCACGCTGCACGTGAGCGCCGACCTCTCGCGCTGGGCGCGCGATCCCGACGTCCTGCTCCGCTGGATCGTCTGCCCCCGGACCGGGGGTCTGGTAGTGATGGTTCCGATGGGGCCGGAGAGGTGGGGCCCGGAGTCCGAGGAGTGGGTGATCCACCTCAACTACCCGGTCGACGATCCTCGCGCGCAGTCGGACGAGAAGGTGGAGGCCGACGTGCGGGAGGCGATCGGCCTGCTCGACACGCCGATGCTGATCCACAAGGTCACGCGCTGGTCCGTCGATGCCGTGATGGCCTCGGCGTTTCGGGTCGGCCGGATCTTCCTCCTCGGCGACGCCGCGCACCGTCATCCGCCGACCGGCGGCCTTGGGTTGACCAGCGCCATCCACGATGCCCACAACCTCTGCTGGAAGGTGGCCGCCGTCCTGGCGGGGCACGCGTCACCGGAACTGCTCGAGACCTACGAGCCGGAACGGCGCTCGTCCGACGAGCGCAACGCCCAGCGATCGCTCGAGAACGCGGTCAACCACTTCGCGATCCTTGCCGCCGCCGGCGTCTCGCACGAGAACACGCCGGAGGAGAACTGGGCGAACCTGCGTCGGATCTGGAGCGGCCGTCGCGAGGACGCCGAGCACCGCAGCCAGGTCCAGCGGGCGATCCGGATGCAGTCGATGGAATTCAATGAGCTGAACGTCGAACTCGGTTACACCTACGAGTCGGCGGCGGTCGTGCCCGATGACACCCCGGCGCCGAACCCGGTTGACGGGATTCGTGTCTACGAGCCCTCGACCCGGCCGGGCGCACCGCTGCCTCATGCCTGGATCGACGACCAGGACGGCAGTCGGCGACCGATCAAGGCCCTGGTCGCTCCGGGCCGCTTCCTGCTGATCGCAGGTGAGGAAGGCGAGACCTGGTGCGATGCCGCCCGTCAGCTCGCCTCCGAGGCCGATCTGCCGCTCGATGCCGTCCGCATCGGCCACATCGACGGCGACCTCTACGACCCGCGCTCCATGTGGGCGCGCCGTCGCCAGATCGACCCTGAGGGAGCAATCCTCGTTCGCCCCGACCGCTTCGTGGCATGGCGCAATTCCGGCGCTTCCGAGGCGCCGCTCGAGGAGCTTTCGAATGCCCTGGGTCAGATCCTCGCTCGACCGGTCGCAGTGCCTGCCGGCGCGGCCTGAAGACATGGAGTCCGAGGTCGACGTCGCGATCGTGGGCTGCGGGCCAGTCGGCCACGCCCTCGCGGCGCTTCTCGGCCGCGCCGGCCATCGAGTTGCGGCGTTCGAGCGCTTCAACGAGATCTATCGGCTGCCGCGCGCCGTGCACATCGACCACGAGATCATGCGGTTGCTGCAATCTCTCGGCCTCGCCGACCGCCTCGCCGCGGAGATGATCCCGCTGCGCGAGTACCGCTGGTTCGGCGCCGACGGCGATGAGCTGCTGACGCTCACGCCGCAGCGGCCGGCGAGCTCGGGATGGGAGCCCGACTACCTGTTCTTCCAGCCGGAGCTCGAGGCGGCGCTCGACGGCGCGTGTGCCGATGACGGCGTCGCCGTCCACCGGGGCTGGGTGGCCGAGGAACTGGTCAACGAGGCCGACGGAGCGACGCTCACCGTCCGCCGCCACGAGGAGGACGAGCGAGGGCGGCTCGAGCCCACCGAGGAGGTCCGGACCGTGGGGACCCGCTGGCTGGTCGGCGCCGACGGCGCCAATTCCTTCGTGCGCGAGGCATGCGGGATCACCCGGCGCGACCTCGGCTTCCAGGAGCGCTGGCTGGTGGTCGACGCCGAGCCCCGCGACATGGAGGCTCTGGCCCACCTGCCGACCGCCTGCCAGTGGTGCGACCCGGCGCGCCCCACGACGCATGTCCAGAGCGGCCCCAGGCACCGCCGCTGGGAGTTCATGCTGCTGCCCGGCGAGCGTCCGGAGGACTTCGGCGACCCCGCGCGCGTCTGGTCGCTGCTCGAGCCCTGGTTCAAGCAAGGCGACGGGCCGCTCACCCGCAGCACGGTCTACGAGTTCCGCTCGATGCTCGCCGACCGCATGAGGGACGGCCGCGTGCTGCTGGTCGGCGACGCCGCGCACCTGACGCCCCCGTTCCTCGGGCAGGGACTGTGCGCCGGGCTGCGGGACGCGGCGAACGTCGCGTGGAAGCTCGACCTCGTGCTGCGGGGGCTCGCATCGGAGCAGCTTCTGGACACGATCGAGACCGAGCGCCAGCCGCAGACGGAGTGGGTGATCGGTTTCGCGGTCGAGCTCGGCAAGGTCCTCTGCGAGCTCGATCCCGAAGCCGCCGCGGAGCGAGACGCCTCCCTCCGCCAGGCGGATTCGCCACCACCGGTCGAATTGCAGCCACTGAGCGGCGGGGTGATCCGCGGAGGCGGGCGTGGGGAGCGCGACCCCCATGCGGGCACGCTGGGCGTCCAGGGGCTGGTGGCGGTTGACGGTCAAACCGGGCGCTTCGACGATGTGGTCGGCCGCGGTTGGACACTGATCGCCGCCGATGGTGATCCGCTCGAGCAGCTGGATGAGGAGCGCCGCAGCTTCCTGCGCTCGCTCGATGCGACGGTCGCCTCACTCGATCCCCTGGTGCCCAACGGAGTCAACGACATCGACGGTCGCCTGACCGAGTGGCTCGGTCAAGACGGCACCCACGCCGTTCTGGTTCGCCCCGACTTCTATGTCTTCGGCAGCGTCGCCTCGCGCGAGGGCCTGCAAGAGCTTCTCGACGACCTTCGAGAGCAGCTCGCGCTTAGAACACCAACCCCGAGATGAAGGAGCATCGCAGATGTCCGAAGTGATCCACCCGAAGTTCCACCACTTCAACCTGAAGACGACCCGCCTCGACAAGATGATCGATTACTACTCGGTCCTCGTCGGCGCCGAGGTGATCTTTCGAGATGACGTCGGCGCGTGGCTGTCGAACGACCAGGCGAACCACCGGATCGCGCTGCTCGCCTTCCCCGGCTTCGCCGACGACCCGGAGAAGGAGAACCGGACGGGGCTGCACCACACCGCCTTCGAGTACGGGGGCTTCGACGAGCTCAACGCGACCTACCTGCGCCTGCGTGAGGAGGGGATCGAGCCCGACTTCTGCCTCGACCACGGGATGACGTTCTCCTACTACTACAAGGACCCGGACGGAAACCGGGTCGAGCTCCAGGTCGACAACTTCGGCGACTGGGCCAAGTCGATGGAGTGGATGAAAACGTCCGAAGCGTTCAAGGCGAACCCGATCGGCCAGTTCGTCGATCCGGCCCGGGTCGCCGCGGACTTCGAGGAGGACGTCTCCTTCGAGGAGATCCACGCCAAGGCGATGGCCGGCGAGTACGCGCCGGCCGAGGCGCCGGTCGAGATCCCGGAGGCGTCATGAGGCTCTGCAGGTTCGCGCTCGACAGAGGCTCGTCCTGGCGTCGTCGAGGGAGAGGAGGTTGTCGATAGCGATCGCGGCGACCGCCACGCGATCGACGAGGTCCGGTTGCTGGCTCCGGTGCGGCCGCGCAAGTTCCTCGGAATCGGCCTGAACTACGCCGACCACATCGCCGAGAGCGGGATGGAGGCGCCGAGTTCCCGGTCTTCTTCAACAAGCAGGCCACCTGCGTGGTCGGGCCGGGGACGACGTGCATATGCCGCGCGTCTCGAACCTCCTCGACTACGAGGGCGAGCTGGCGATCGTGATCGGCACCCGCTGCCGCCACGTCCCGGAGGACCGCGCCCACGAGGTGATCGCGGGCTACACGATCGCCAACGACCTCTCGGTCCGCGACTGGCAGCTCCGCACGCCCACGATGATGATGGGCAAGTCGTTCGACACCCACGGCCCCCTCGGTCCTTGGATCGTGACCGCCGACGAGTTCGGCAACCCGCACGCGCTCGGGATCAGGACCTACGTCAACGACGAGGTGCGCCAGGACGGCAACAGAGCGAGATGATCTACGACTGCTTCCAGCAGGTCGCGCATCTCTCCCAGGCGTTCACCCTCGAGCCCGGCGACGTGATTGCCACGGGCACACCCGCCGGCATCGGCGCGGTGCGCCAGCCGTTTCCCGAGGGCCTGCTGAAGGTCGGCGACACGGTCCGGGTCGAGATCGACGGCATCGGCACACTCGAGAACACCGTCGTCGAGGAGCCCGAGGGCTTCGTCGTCGAGGGGGCGGAGGAGGCGCCGGCGTGGGCGTCCTGACCGACACCCTCCGCGAGTTCCTCGACGCTCACCGCGTCGGTGTGCTCGCCACGACCGCTGCCGACGGAAGGCCCCGCTGTCCGTCGCCTAGTACGAGCGTGAACCCGTGGAAGTCCTTGGCGCTTTGAAGGTCGGGGGCTGCCGCTTTCCCCTCCACACGAGCTCATGACCATTCCCGCCGCCAAGACGGCAAGCAGCCACCAACGCTTGATCGATGACACGCCTCGACGTGTCCCCGACGGCCGCCGACGCGGACGGTTCGCGCCGATTCCACTCGGACAGACGCTGCCATCGCCTCACCCCGTCACACAGTTGCGCTTCGGCAAGTGCCGTCCTCCCGAAGGCGCAGGGCGGATAACCCCGAGGCGCTGGCAGAGTGCAGCGACCTGGTCAAGGCTGAGATCGAAGCGCACATCGACTACCTTCTCACCCTTCGAGACGGCGATCCACAGCGACGGCTGATGACTCGAGCCGTCGATGCCGTGTCGCGGTCGCTCCTCTACCGGGCATGAGTCTGGTCGCTCCCATCACCGGCCCGTAGGCCTGGTGCTGCCGGGGTTCATTCCAACCGAGGGATTTCCAGCGGAGGAGCTCCGGGCGAAGCGCCAGACCGGCTGGATGATCTCTGACCCCGACAGTGCCGCCGATGCGATCGTCGACGCTGGTCTGCGACGGCGTTCGGAACGCTACGTGCCACGCCCGTACGCGCCTGCCGCGACAGCACATGCCCTGGCGCCCCGCCTGGTTCGGCTGGTCCTGCCCAGCGTAGACAGGCAGCCTAATGACGACCATCACCCGAGCTGACGCGACTGAAACCTGACGCTGAGCGATCTGCTGCATCAGCCGTCGATGCCGGCGGTGATGACCTTGATCTCGTTTGTGATGCCGCCCACGCCGGGCAGTTGGCGGACCGCGTCGAATGCCGCGTCACTCTCGGACTGATGCCTGACCTCCCCTTTCAGAGTCAGCCATCCGTCGGCGACGGCGACGTCGATCCGGCCGGCGGGCCCGCCGACGTTGGAGTTCAGAGCCTGCAGCGCGGCACCACGGAGCTCATCGTCCTCCCAGCGATCCAGTAGGTCGATAGAAAGCTCATCCTCCACGGCGTGGACGCCTCGGACCGACTTGGCGATCTGGACCGCGGTACGACGCTGATGGAGACTGCCAACGCTGCCTCGCAGGGTCACCGTGCCCCCTCGCTCCGAAACCGCCACCTCCGCCGGGTGGGCGAGGCGCGAGTCGCGGGCGAGCGCGGCGCGAACCTCTTCGATAATGACTTCGTCGTTAGGCATGTAAGCGCTCCTTCGTGCTGACGAACTGTGGTTTCTGATGAGAATGAGTGCTCTCGCGGTGAGCCGTCATCACGCGATTTGCGTGATTCAGCGTTTCGCGGGCAACGTCATCCTCCGCCGCGACGACCCCGTCGCCAAGGCCCCAGCTCGCGGATGCCGCTGCGCGCGCGGCCGGATCGCCGTCGCCGGGGGCCCCGTACGTGCCCGGAAAGAATCAGTGCCGGACTCTCAGGTTTCGTCACCGATCGGGCTCCCATAACGAACTCCTCGTCAGCGTTCGCAGCGCTTCTCGGAGTCGCGCCCGGGGCCACCTTTGCAGAGATCCGACTGCGGCCCGCCGTTGAGGCGGTCGGGGCCCTTGTTGCCGAACAGCTTGTCGCGGCCCTTGGCGCCGAATAGGTGGTCGGTGCCCCCCTGTCCGAGGAGCTTGTCGTTGCCGCGGCCGCCCTTGACCTGGTCCCTGCCGCCCCCGGCGCAGATCAGGTCGTTGCCGGCGAAGGACCTGACCGTGTCCTTGCCGCTGAGCGCGACGATCACGTCGCGCCCCCGGGTTCCCTTCAGAGCGTCGTGGCCCGAGGTGCCAACCACGGTCGCGGCCCGGCCGAAGCAACTGTCAACGGCGATCGTGACGGTCCCGGTGTCGGTGCCGAAACCGAAGTCGTCGAAGCTCGTGAAGATGATCCTGTCCGTGCCCTTGAAGCCCGGGTTCGGCGTGTACTTGACGGTGGACGGGTTCGCGAGAGGCGCGTCATCGCTCGTGGTTCCGTGCTGCGGTCCACCGTCGTTGGCGACGAAACCGTTCGGATCGGTCCGCTCGTAGGCGGGGCCGGTGTCGGTGCACTCGAGCTCGATCGTGATCGGCTTGCCCGGAGTGGTACCCACGGCGCTGTCGGGGCAGTTGGGACTGCCGTCGGGTGCCCAGTCGGGGTTGCCGTCGAAATGGCCGGCGACGTCCTCCAGCGGAACGGGGAAGAGGCTGCTGTCGTCGGCTCGCTTCATCACCAGCGCGCCGGAGGTGAAGGTGCCGCTGACGTAGGCGATGTACTGCCCGTTCGGCGACCAGGTGCAGTTGATGTCGCCCTTCGTGGCGTCGTCGGAGATGTTGGTGAGGAAGCCGGGCGTGGGCAGGTCGACGACGTAGATTTCGGCCGTCGATGTGTTACCTGGGGTCGTTTGGCCCGTAAAGCACATCTTCGACCCGTCTGGGGAGATTGAGGGTTGATACTCGTCGATGCCGCTGGCCGCCTGCACGGGTGTCTCGGTCCCGCCCCCGGCCGCCTTCTTGACGATGTCGAGGTATTGGGGGCTCGAGTTCTCCTTCGCGTAGTAGATCGTGCTCGAGTCAGGGCTCCAGGCCGGCTTGAATTCCCTTATGGAGCTGGTGGTCAGGGGCACCGCCGGAGCCGAGGTTCCGACGGTCTTGACCATGATGTTGCGGTCGGTGCTGTTGTCGGCGGGCTGCTGCTCGTATGCGATCCGAGTCCCGTCCGGAGACCAGGCGGGATGGTCGGAGCTGAGGCTGTCCCCGACCTGGGTGGCGTCGAGCGGGGTAAGCGTGCCGGCGACGAGATCTCGCACGAACAGGTCGTAATCCTCGGTGGCCGGCGTCCCGGGGGTGCCGTTGGCGAGGACGATCCTCGTCCTGTCGGGCGACCAGCTTCCGTGACGGCTCTGCCCTCCGAGCGGGGTGATCGGAGCCGAGACGGTTCCCCCGCCGGTACTGCTAATGACGGGGCGCAGGTAGAGACGGGCGGTCGAGTCGTCGCCCGCGGTTGCGCCGCGCCCGCTGGTGAAAACGATCCTCCCGTTCCTTCCCGAAAGCACGGCATCGGCCGGCACCACGAGGACCGCAGATCCCGCGATCACGAGCGCGAAGACCAAAAGTCGTCGCACCACGAGTCCGACCCTATCACCGAGGAGCTCAACCGAGGTCTTCGCCAAAACGATGCTCGAACATTTGGCCGCCTGGCTGGTGCGGAGTCGCTCACCTAGGCTCGCGGTTGCGCTGAATTTCATCCCAAGGGTTGCGTCGTCCGTGAAAGAGTTTCCTCATCAGCCGCCTGGTCTCAGTGCAGCCAACCGGGCCCGCTTGACTCGCACCCGGATCTTGATGCGGAGGCCCTACACTCCAAACATTCCCACACTTCTTGACGCTGAATGTGGCGGTGGGATTCGCTTGGCTAGAGGAAATCGCCGGCGCCGCTGCCATCAGAACCGCGGCGATCATCATCGTCTTGCATGTCTAGTGTGCGACCGATACTGGGCAGGCGATGTCGCAGGAGAAACGTCGAACCTCAAGGCGCACCGCGTTCTGAACGGAGGAGCGATGACTATCGGCCGAGAGAGTGCGGCGACGTTCGTTGAGGGTTATGGACGTAGCTGGGAGAGGTGGGATGTCTCGGGGTTCGTCGATCTGTTCAGCGACGACGTCGTCTACGTTTCCCACCCGACCCAGGAAACGGTCATGGGAAGGAATGCACTGAGACGCTACCTTCGGAAGGAGGCGGTCGAGCAAGGGGAGGTGAGCGTGCGCATGGGCGAGCCCGTGATCGAAGGTGATCGCGTCGAGGGACACACCAGCGCATTCGAGGGGTGGGGCGAGTAGGCGATGTCGCAGGAGAACGTGGAGATCGTGCGGCGGATCTACGAGCAGGGACTCCTCGATGGCGATCCGGAGCGGCTTCTCGAACTTGCCACCCCAGACGTCGAATACATCAATCCGCCGGAGGCGGTCGAGCCGGGAACCCGTCGTGGCACGGCGGAGGTTGCGCAAGCGCTGCGAAACTTCACCAAGTCTTTTGACTCCGCCCGAAACGAGCTCCATCAGCTGTTCGACGGCGGGGATAGCGTGGTCGCCTCCGTGCGCTTTTACACGCGGAGCCGAGGAAGCCGGAGCGAGGTCGTCCAGGAAGAGGCGCACTCCTGGACTCTGCGCGACGGAAAGGTGGCCCGATTCGAGTGGGGTCGCCACCTTGGAGCGGCCCTCGAAGCCGCCGGGCTGTCGGAGTAGCGCCCTCCCGCTTCCGGGTGGGACCCGCCCACCAACAGGTACTCGGCGAGAAAGAAACTAAGTGCCGAGGTCGGTGAAGAGCTCCAGCCAGTCGTGCAGCAACCGAGGGGTCAGAAACCGTGCCCTTGCGTGCTCCTTTCCAGCCCTTCCAAGTCGCCCGCCAAGCTCGGGGTCGGATAGCACCTCGATGCAACGCTGGGCCGCCTGCTCGGTCGAGCTGATCAGAAAGCCGCTCTGGCCGTCGGTGATCTGCAGCGGGATGCCGCCGACCTTGCCGGCGACAGTAGGGCACCCCTTCCACAGCGCCTCGGTCACGGTCAGCCCGAACCCCTCGCGGATCGACTTCTGGACGATCACGTCTGACTGTGATTGGAACGCGTTGACCTCGATCGCCCCGACGTCGTCGCGGTTGTTGAGGATCTTGATGTCGGGATCGGAGTCGGCGTAATCGAAGGTGCGCTGGAGGAACTCCCAGCCCTCCGGATCGTCAGTGGCCATCGAACCAACCAGGGCGAGCTGAACGTCGGGCAGCTGCTCCTTGACCAGACGGTAGGCGTCGATCACCCCCATCGGGTCCTTCCAGAAATCGAAGCGAGATATTTGGCAGATCAGTGGCCGATCGACGTCGATCCCGAACTGCTCGCAGACGAAGGCGGCGTCGTGGGGCGAGAGAGCCATGTTCTTCGGCGAGACGGGGTCGATCGCGGGCGGCATGATCCGCACCCCGCCGTTGAGTCCTGCCGGCACGTATTGCTGCATGTGCCAGACCGTGGCGTCGTACTCGGCGATCATCGGCAGCAGCCGCTCGATCGGCTCCCGGTTGGGCTCGGAGAGGTCGATGTGGCAGCGCCAGATCCAGTGTCGGCCCCGGTCAGCCGCTCCCCGGAGCAGCCCGATCGGTTGCGGGTCGTGGACGACCACGACGTCCCACTCGCCCTCCAGACCCTCGGCGTTCAGCTCGTTGCAGCGGTCGAAGATCGCCCACTGCTCGTCGGTCAGCGTCCTCTCATCGCCCTGCAAAGAGTTGTGCAGCAGCTTGGTTGCATGGAAGAACTCCTGCTCGCCGAGGATCACGCGCCAGTGGGCATCGACGCCGACATCTCGCATCAGCGGCACGAGCGTGTAGAGAATCTCCGAAACGCCGCCCCCGAACGACGTCGCGCTGACGTGGAGCACGCGACGACCTCTGAGGGGCTCGGCTAGCTCGCGGATCCGCTCGATCTGCGGCCGGCCGCAGAGGCGGCCGTAGTCGGCAAGTGATTTGTGGCCTAGGGCGACTTCCGGCAGCGAGGGAGCCGCTTCATGCCGGATACGTCGGCCACGGTGCAGCGCCCGGACTCGATCTAGACGTCGAGGGGGCCTGTCGATCGTAGGCATAACCTTCCTTCCTTCGTAGCCGATAGCGTTTCTTCCTCCCTGTCCGAGGTTCGCGCCGCGTCGCTTGCATGAGCTGACCGTCGACGATCGGCTCGGTTCGCTTCTCGCCGAGATCGCGCTGCCCGCGTAGGCAGTCTGCTCGGGTTCATTGCTTCTGGCTCCTCGTACCCTCTTTGGGGATCGCACGAGGAAGAGGGAATCCCAACGAACGTTGGCTGGCGGCTGAGTCAGTCAGCCCTTCAGGGCAATGCCAGCCACTCCAAGCTACAGAGTCTTCGTAAGTTTCCTGTGAGTTCGACCAGTCCCGGCTCGGATAGGCTCGCGACGCCGTGAAGCGTTGTGCCCTAGCCGTCCTCGTCCTGACCCTTGCCGTCAGCCTCACCGGCTGCGATATCAACATCAACGTCGGCACCGGCGAGAGCAGCACCTCGACGGCGACGACCACGACAACGGCGACCACGACGCCAACGACTCCCGAAACTCAAATCAAGCCCCCGCCGCCAACCCCGGCCGCCGCCCCGGCGATCTTTCATTCGCCCACCGGGAATATCGGCTGCGCGATGGCGACTGACGGCGTGCGCTGCGATATCGCCGACCACACATGGCAGGCGCCGCCGAAACCTGCGTCGTGCCCGACCGATTGGGGCAACGGCCTCAGCGTTGGGCTAAGCGGCACGGCTCAGTTCGTCTGCGCGGGCGACACCGTCCTCGGTGCCGGGCTCGTCCTGCGATATGGCAAGTTCATTCGGCTGGGTCGCTTCGTCTGCGCGAGCAGCGCCGACGGGATGCGCTGCGCCAACCGCGACACCCGCCACGGATTTCTGATCTCGCGGGATCAGGCCCGAAACTTCTAGCGGCCACTGGCGCTGGGCCCGCGACGTTGGGCTCGCCGCTGCGATGCCAATCGAACGACGGGCGAAGATTCCCTCCCCGCCTAGCACGGCTCGAATCTGGTCGGCAAGGTCCCCGCAGACACATCCAGGAGGTGAAAGCCCTCCAATGGCCCTGACGTTGCTATGGGCGATGGGGGTGCGGCGATAGGGATGATTGAGCTGATCGTAGAGGGCAAGGGCCTGGAGCCGATGCTGCGCGAGATGGAGCGCTCCGGCGCCATTCGGGTGCTCGGAGCGCACGTCTCAGCCACCTACCCCGGTGCGGGCGTCGACGGCATGCGTATGGCGGTCAAGGTCATGGCGGACACCCCCGCGGAGGCCCGCGACCTCGTCCGGAGATACCTGCCGCCGAACGGCAACTACACCGTTCGCCCGTCGTTGGGCTAGCCGCCAGAAGGTTGGGATCCCCTTATCCCGTTGGTTCGACGCGCCGGGCCGTCCTATTCCGGCGCGGCGGACCCCGGCGCTGCCTGCTGACGTCGCGCTGGACCGACTCGCCGGCGTGATCCCACGGGCTCCTGAGGTACCAGCTGCTCGTCCCCCGGCGCCTTTGGTCTCCCCAGGCATCCGTCAAGGGACGCGTGACTGGACTACGACCCGGACCCGCTGCACCTCATTGTTGGCATAGCCGCCGAGGTTCCATCGGGCCTCGACCGGCTGCTTATTTCCTGCGCTGTCGGTGGCCCGGCAGCAGAGCTCGTATGCGCCCGGCTCGCCGGGCTCCCAATCCCACTCCCAGGAACGCCAGGCCCATGGCGACGGCTGGCCCCCAAGCCGGGCGTCGCTCCAGCTTTCGCCGCCGTCGCAGCTGACTTCGACACCTTCGATCGAGCCGAACCCCGACCAGGCGCGCCCGTGGACGGTGCAACTCCCGGGCTCGATCCTGCGCTCGCGTGTGGCGAAGTCGGGAATCCCCGGCGGAACCATCAGCGAGCGGGGCAGCATGCGGGAGACCGGCTCGCCCTCTTCCTCGGGCGTCTGTCGCAGGCGGTATCCGTGGGCCTGCTGGTAGCCCGAAAACGGCTCCTCGAGCACGGTGATCCGATCGAGCCATTTGACGCTCGTCATCCCGTACCAGCCCGGCACCACCAGACGCAACGGGAAGCCGTGCTGGGGCGGGAGCGGCCGGCCGTTCATGGTATGGGCGAGCAGCACCTCCTCGCGGAGCGCCTCGGCCAGGGGCAGGCTGCGCTCGTAGTGCTGCTCTTCGCCGCCCTCGAAGCCGCAATCGAGACCCCGGAAGAGCACCTCGGCCGCCCCCTCGCCGATCCCGGCCTCCTCCAGCAGGCCGCGAAGCGGGACTCCGGTCCACTCCGCCGTACCCACCGCCTCCAGCAGCCAGGGCTGGCTCAGCGGTCGGGGCGAGAGCCGGGCCCGGCCGTTGCCCGCGCACTCCATCGTCACCGCCAGCGTCACCGCCGGTCGCGCGCGCAGATCGTCAAGCGAGAGCGACAGCTCCGCGGCGACGCAGCCCCCGACGCCAAGCCTCCAATCTGCCGATTCGACCACCGGCACGTCGTAATGGACCAGCAGATAGTGAAGGCCGGCCGGCGTCAGCTCATAAGAGAGCGCCTCGAGGGGAAGCCCATGGTTGCGGGTGGCGAGCCGCAGCTCCTCCGGTGTGATCTGCTCCGAGGGAGCGACCCCGGGCGGTTCCGTCATCGTCCTGACTCCCCGCCGCCGTCCGACTTCGCCCGGGCGATCACCGGCTCCAGCACCTCCTCCAGCGTCGGTTCGCCGATCACCTCGAGCCTGTAGGTCGCATGGCGGATCGGGTGGCGCGAGTCGATCAGGCGGCCGAGGTCGATCGGCGTTCCGCTGACGACCAAGTCGCACTCGGTCGCGTTTACCGTCGCCTCCAGGTCGGCCAGCTGCTCGGGCGAGTAGCCCATTGCGGGCAGGACGGCTCCGATGTGCGGGAAGCGGCCCAGCGTCTCGGCGATCGAGCCGACGGCGTGCGGTCGGGGGTCGACCAGGGTTCCGGCACCGGCCTGTCGCGCCGCCACGGTCCCAGCGCCGAACGACATCTCGCCGTGGGTGATCGTCGGGCCGTCATCCACGACGAGCACCGACTTCCCCTCCAGCGAGGTGCCCTCCTGCAGCGACACCGGCGAGCGCGCCTGGATCACGGTCGCGTCCGGATTCGCCTCCGCGATGCCCGCCAGCACCTCGGCCACCTGCTCAGGCGATGCGCTGTCGGTCTTGTTGACGAGGGCGGCATCGGCCATTCGCAGATTCATCTCGCCGGGGTGGTAGCGGAACGCGTCTCCCGGGCGGAGTGGATCGACGACGACGATCTGCAGATCCGGCTCGAAGAAGGAGAAGTCGTTGTTGCCCCCGTCCCAGATGACGACGTCCGCCTCGGCCTCCGCCTGCCGCAGGATCTCGGCGTAGTCGACGCCGGCCCAGACGACTATCCCCATCTCGACCGGGGCCTCGTACTCCTCGCGCTCCTCGATCGTCGGGTTGGACGCGTCTATCTCGTCGATGCTCTCGAAGCGCTGCACCCGCATCGCCTCGAGGTCGTGGTAGGGCATCGGGTGCCTGACCAGGGCGACACTCAACCCCCTGTCGCGCAGGATCCGCCCGACCTCGCGGCTGGTCTGGCTCTTGCCGGCCCCGGTCCGGGTGGCGCACACGGCGACAACCGGCTTGCGGCTCGCCAGCATCGTCGACCGGGGACCAAGCAGGGTGAAGTCGGCGCCCGCCGCAAGGGCCGCCTCCGCGCGGTGCATGACGTGTTCGTAGGTGACGTCGGAGTAGGCGAAGACGACCTCGTCGGCACCCTCGTTCCCGATCAGAACGACGAGGTCCTCCTCTGGGCGGATCGGGATTCCATGCGGATATCGCGGCCCCGCCAGCGAGGCCGGATAGACGCGGTCGGCGATCCCGGGGATCTGCGTCGCGGTGAAGGCGACCACCTCGACCTCGGAATCGTCACGGTAGACGACGTTGAAATTGTGGAAGTCGCGCCCGCCGGCGCCCATGATTATCACGCGGCGCATTCGTCTCCTCGGCTATACGCAACGATTCGTGGCGGAGTCTATTCCCCGCTCCATTGGCTGTCGAGTAGCGGCTTGGGATCTCCGCTTCCCGGCTCAAGACCCGGCTCGAAGAGGCCGATGCGTTGCCCGATGACAGCGATCAGAGACGCAGCCGGAGTGCGTATGAGCCTGCCCGGCCTGCTCGGCCTGCTCGCCCTCGCGGCCTTCCTGGCGGGGGGCGCGGCGACGGCCTCGGCCAGCCAGGGCCTCGAGCCTGTGAGCGTGACCAAGGAGGTCACAGGCCCGACGGGGACGGTCGCGACCGCGGTCGCACGCTGCCCCCGGGGAACCCGGGTCGTCTCCGGCGGGTACGACCCGGGCAACGTCTACCACCCCAACGGGCCGGCAACCGCGCTCATCGTCAACACTTCGCGCCGGGCTGGGCGAAGAGGATGGAAGGTATCTGCCTACCAGCTCGGCGGAGGCGACACGGTCGAGCTGACCGCGACCGCCAACTGCAGCACAGACCTCGGCCGGCTGATGGTCCGCACCAGGCAGATCACGATCGACGCCCGTCCCGGCAACCCCGGTGCCGAGAATGCGAGCGCGCATTGCCCGCGCCACTTCTTCGCCCTCTCGGGCGGCTTCCAGCTTTCGATCAACGGCCGCTCCACAAACCCCTCGAACTCGCCCCCGGTCAGCATGATCATCGGCTCGCGGGCGGTCGCCCGCTCCTGGGCTGTCACCGGCGCCCGCATGGGGACGGGACACTCGAGCATGACCGCCTTCGCCTACTGCTACCCGACCAGGCCCATCGGCAGGCCGAAGGTCGGGGTCATGCACGCCACCGACCCGATCCGGGATGACCGGCTGCTGACCCCCCGCTGCCCGTCTCGGTGGTTCGCCGTCAGCGGCGGCTTCTCCGCCCGCTTCCCGATGGGACCCGGCCAGGGCAGCCTCCTCCCCATCTCCTCCGGGCTGTCCGGCAAGCGCCGCTGGAGCTTCACCGGGATATCCCAGGGCGGCAACGCGCCCTTCAACGGCTTCACCTACTGCCTGCGGAGCGCCCGATGAGAACGGCCCGGCCGACCAGGACATCCTGCTCACAACGGGCCTGGCGCTGCTGGCGCTGGCCGCTGTCGGGCCGCTGGCGACCTCGGCCGCGCGGCCGATCGAGCCGGTCGCGGTCAGCGTCACCAGGAACGTTCCCGGCCCCCCCGGGACGACTGGCACCGCCACCGCGCACTGCCCCCGCGGAACCCGCGTCATCTCCGGAGGCTACGACTCGACCCATAGCTCGGCGGTGCTGCTCGTACACGGCTCGATGAGAACCGGGCCCAGGAGCTGGCGCGTCTCCGCCTACAAGGTCGGCGGCCGCAGCGGCAAGACAACCCTGACTGCGTTCGCCAAGTGCGGCCACGGCCTGGGTCCGCTGAAGGCCGTGAGCGAGAAGGCGATCTTGCCGGCGCCTCCCGGCCACATCGCACTGCGCACCGCCAGGCCGCAGTGCCCCGGCGGCGGCTTCGCCCTCTCCGGCGGCTTCAAGGTCTCGGTCAACGGTCGCGACACCCCGAACTCGCCCCCGGTCGCGGTCGTCCTCGGCTCGCGCTCGGTCGCTCACTCGTGGGCGGTGACCGCCGCCCGGCTCGCACCCACCGGCGTGTCGCGGATGACCGCCTACGCCTACTGCACCTCGGAGCGTCCCCTCACCCGCGGGATCTCCGCCATCTTCCCCGCCAGGAACCACCCCCGGCGACTGACGGCTCTCTGCCCCTGGGGAACCGTCGCCGCCAGCGGCGGCTTCCTCGCCCATTTCCCGATGGGTGCGGCCCGCGGGGTGATGATCCCCATCACCTCGGGCCCGGCGGGCGGGCGGCGCTGGACCTCGACCGGCCTGCCGCAGAACGCCAACAGCTACTTCAGCGGTTTCGCCTACTGCGTCTGAGCTTCCGCGGGCGGCAAGCGACCCGGGTCGCGCCCCAGCCATCGCCGCGGTTGGGAGCGCCCCAGAGGCCCGACGCCGTCGGCTGAAGGATTTCAGCCTCCATGGGTGCTGAAACCGTTCAGTTCAGGGGAGCGCCGATCCCGGTCTAACCGTCGCCGCGGTGGCGGATCGCCCAGTGAAGCAGCGGCACAAGCCCGATCAGGATCGCTCCGAAGGCGATCAGGGGCGGCAGCCAGCCGGCGGGGCGGGCAATCGCGAGCAAGGCGACCACGAAGGCATCGACCGCGAGCAGCGCAGCCAGCAGAATCGGCCGCAGTTGCGACCAGGTGAGACGGTCGGACCTAGGGCTCGCGGCGCTCGCCCGCGAGTTGCTCGATCCGCTGGAAGACTTCGGGCAGGACCTTCTTCATCCGCTGCAACTCCCAGCTCTCGATCTTGATCAGCTTCACCCGCGAGGTCGCCTCGACACTGGCAGCCCGGCGCTCCTTCTCGATCAGCGAGATCTCGCCGAAGATGTCCCCCGGCCCCAGCTGCGCGACCTCCTCGCCCCCGCGGGTCACCTTCGCGGTGCCCTCCTCGATCGCCATGAACTCGTTGGCGAAGTCCCCCTCCTTGACGATCACCGTCCCCTCGGGGACCTCATCGGAGGTGGCAAAGGTCGTGACGACCTTCAGATCGTCGTTGGGCACGTCCTCGAAAATGCGGATCCTCTTTAACTGGGTGGCGTCCATCCGTCTTCTCCCTCGGGGTCGGCTCAGGGCGCAACCTATCCGATCGGCGCCGCTGAGGGCGCGTAATCTTCCCGCTCCCCGTGAAGGTCAGGATCGGAATATTGGCTCTACTCGCCGTAGTCGCGGGCGCACTCGTGGCCGTGTTCACGAGCGCCGGCGATGACGGCACGACGACGGCGACCGGGCAGGTCCCCGGCGAGCCGTCGGTCTCGGTGATCTCGCCGCGCAACGGCTCGGTGCAGCCGGCGCGGGCGGTCGTCGTCAAGGTGGACGTCGCCAACTTCCAGCTGGCGCCGAGGCAGTTCGGCGCGGCGCCGCAACTCGGGGAGGGCCACATCCGCTTCGCCTTGAACCGGGTCCCCGACTGCGTCGAGAGGGCCAAGCTCGAGCGAGCGCTCAACAGCCCCACCAGCAGCGGCCGGCTGATCGGCCGCTCCTACGACTTTCCTCAGCACTCGGGACCCAATGGCCTGCTGGCGGAGCGCAGCGGCAGCGCCGGCCTCTACTCCCCGGCGACCATGCCGCAGATCTTCTATCAGCGCCTTCCCCCGGGCTTCTACCGCCTGGTGATCACCCTGGCCGAGAACAACGGGGCCCCGACTCCCTACCACGCGGTCACCAACTTCGAGATCGTCCCCGACCCCCGGCGCCCGGCGCCGCCCGAGAAGGACTGCAAAGGGAAGGTCTCGAGCGCCAAGGCGGCGGAAGCAATCCGCTAGCCCTGCCCTGATCGGGTCTCGTAGCCGGGGCAGCGCAGGACCGGAAGCCGCGGGTAGCGCGGGAACTCCGATTGACGGCGTGAGCGCCGGCAGAGGGAGAAGGTCGACCCCCGCGAGTTCGGCACCAGCCGCTGGTGGCGACAGGTGCTGCAGAGGCCGGCGTCGGTCCCGGGCATGTGCGAAGTATGAGATGTGCCCTGC
Organism: uncultured Actinomycetes bacterium; assembly: GCA_963840235.1. Classification (GTDB taxonomy): domain Bacteria; phylum Actinomycetota; class Thermoleophilia; order Solirubrobacterales; family 70-9; genus JBBRHQ01. The sequence goes on along the minus strand of CAWIYC010000006.1, from coordinate 85,931 downwards.
CCCGGACCGCGGGAGCGCCTTTACTTCACTTTGTATAGTCGCTTTGGATGGGGACTCTACGTCGTCTCATGGGCTTCCTTCGCCCCTACAGGCCACAGCTGTGGGGTTCGCTCGTCTTCGCCTGGCTGGCAATGGGAATGACGGTCCTCATCCCCTGGCTGGTCGGGCAGGCGATCAACGCGATCGAACAGGGCGACAAGCCCTCGCTGCTGCCGCTCGCGGGGGCGATCGTCGGCGCCGCGACCCTGCGGGTCGGGATGACGGTTGTCCGCCGTGTGGTCGCCGGCAAGGTCTCGCTCGCAGTCGAGTTCGACCTGCGCCAGCGCTTCTACAACCACTTGCAGTCGCTCGAGATGGGGTTCTTCGACCACCAGCAGACCGGGCAACTGATGTCGCGGGCGACCGTCGACCTACAGTCGATCCGCTTCTTCCTCGGATACGGGCTGATCTTCATCACCCAGAACCTTCTGACGATCAGCCTGGCGACGGTGGTGATGGTCGCGATCAACCCGCCGCTGGCGCTGCTTGCGCTGCTGCCGGCCCCATTCGTCATCCTCACCGCGGCCAAGTACAACAGCCTCTCTCGTCCGGCCCTGCAGGAAGTCCAACAGCGGCTGGCCGAGCTGACGGCGGAGGCGGAGGAGAACGTCTCGGGGATCCGCATCGTCAAGGCCTTCGCCCGTGAGGAGCACCAACTCCACCGCTTCCAGCGGGCCGTCGCCCGCGTCTTCGACCAGAGCATCTACACGACCCGTCTGGCCGCGTTCTTCTCGCCGCTGATCGGCCTGCTGCCGCAGATCGGCACCGGGCTTGTCCTGCTCGTGGGCGGCCATGAGGTCATCAACGGCACCCTCAGCCTCGGTGACCTGACCGCCTTCTACACCTACCTGGTGATGCTGGCAGCGCCGATGAGGATGCTCGGCGTCACCCTCGGGATGGCCCAGCGCGCCATCGCCTCGGGCAACCGGCTGTTCGAGATCCTCGACCGAGAGCCGCTCATACAAAGTCCCCCGGGAGCGGGACCGCTCCCGGAGGGTGGCGGGAGGGTCGAGCTGCGGGACGTGTCCCTGCGCTACGACGGATCCGAGCCGGCACTGACCGGGATCGACCTCGAGATCGAGCCCGGACGCACCGTGGCGCTGGTCGGCCCCTCTGGCGCCGGCAAGACCAGCCTGGTGGCGCTGATCGCCCGCCTCTATGACCCGAGCGAGGGCGCCGTCCTCGTCGACGGCGCCGACGTGCGCAGCGTGGACCTGCACTCGCTGCGCTCGGAGATCGCCTTCGTCGCCGATGACAGCTTCCTCTTCTCCGCCCCGATCTCCGAGAACATCGGCTACGCGCGGCCCGAGGCCTCGCAGGAGGAAATCGAGACCGCGGCGAGGCGGGCACAGGCCGACGGCTTCATCCGGGAGCTTCCCAACGGCTATGAGACGGTCGTCGGCGAGCGCGGACTGACCCTCTCGGGCGGCCAGCGCCAGCGGGTGGCGATCGCCCGCGCCCTGCTCGCGGATCCGCGGATCCTGATCCTCGACGACGCCACCTCGTCGGTCGACGCGACGACCGAGCGCACGATCAAGGAGGGACTGCGCGAGGTGATGGAAGGCCGAACGACATTCGTCATCGCCCACCGCCTCTCGACCGTATCCCTCGCCGACGAGGTGGTGGTCATGGACGGCGGGCTGATCGTCGACCGCGGCACCCATGCCGAGCTGCTCGACCGCTGCGGTTTCTACTCGGAGATCGCCGAGCACGGGCTCGCCGACTCGGTCTTCCTGCAGCGCGACCTCGAGCAGCGCGAGGAGATGGCGAGGCTGTGAGCGGCGCAGGCAGAGAGCCGAACTCCGCCAACGGCGGGGACAGGGAGCGAGAGAGCGAGCAGCGCTGGGCCTCCGACGAACAGGAGGAGGCACGGGAGGCCGAGCGGCGCGAGGAGATCCGCGCCGCCGAGGAGGTCGAGGAGGAGCAGGCAACCTACTCTCCCGAGCGCAACCGTCTCCAGAACGTCTTCCTGCTCTTCTCTGCCCTCTGGCGACTGCTCCGCGGCGAGGACCAACGCGGCCACAAGGTTCGGTGGCTGGTCGGGCTGTTGCACCCCTACCGGGGCCGGGTCGCGCTGATGTTCGTTGCCCTGCTGATCGCGACCGCGGCCGGCCTCGCACCTCCCTACCTCGCCGGCAAGGCGATCGACTCGGGGATCATTCCCGGCGATGTGCAGGCGCTCAACCTGATCGTCGCCGCCTTCATCGGCACCGCTCTGATCTTCGCACTCGCCACCTATCTGCAGACCTACCTCGTCGGCTGGGTCGGGACCAGGGCCCTGCAGGATCTGCGGGCGCGGATCTTCATCCATATCCAGCGGATGTCGATCGGCTTCTTCACCCGGCGCAGCCCCGGGGTTCTGATCTCGCGCATGACCAACGACATCGAGGCGCTGAACCAGCTGGTCACAGACGGGATCGTGACCCTGTTCTCGAGCACCCTGACACTGATCGGCGTCGTTGTGATTCTCCTGTTCCTCGACGTCAAGCTCGCCCTTGTCACCTTCATCACCTTCCCCCTGCTGGCGATCGCCAGCGTCGTATTCAGGATCTACTCGGCGGGCGCCTACCGGGCGACGCGGGAGCGGATCGCGGCGATCACGGCCTACCTGCAGGAGACGCTCAGCGGGGTGCGGGTGGTTCGCAGCTTCGGCCAGGAGGACCGCCACCGCGTCCGTATGACCGAGCTCAACGAACTCAACCGCGAGGCCAACATGAAGACCGTCTACCTCAACGCGGCCTACTTCCCCGCGGTTGAGCTGCTCTCGGCGATCGGGACCGCGGTGATCCTGCTCTACGGCGGCGCCCAGGCGATCGAGCACGTCATCGCCATCGGCGTGGTGGTCTCCTTCGTCGGCTACCTGCAGACGTTCTTCGACCCGATCCAGCAGCTCTCCCAGCTATACACGACCTACCAGCAGGGGATGGCGGCTCTGGACAAGATCTTCGACCTGCTCGAGACCGAGCCCGACCTGGTCGACGAGCCGGGGGCGATCGACCCCGGCGAGCTGCGCGGGGAGATCGTGATGGAGGCGGTCTCCTTCTCCTATATCGACGACGCCTTCGAGCGGGAGGCCGCGGGGGAGCCGGTCGAGTGGGCGCTGCGAGACGTCGACCTGCTGGTGCCGGCGGGCCAGACCCTGGCGCTGGTCGGCGCCACCGGCGCCGGCAAGTCCACCTTCGCCAAGCTGGTGGCGCGCTTCTACGACCCCCAGGCCGGCCAGGTGATGATCGACGGGCACGACCTGCGCGGGGTGCAGCAGAAGGCGCTGCGCGAGCAACTCGGGATCGTCCCCCAGGAGGGGTTCCTCTTCTCCGGCACGGTCAGGGAGAACATCGCCTTCGGCCGCCCCGCGGCGACCCTGGAAGAGATCGAGGCGGCGGCGGAGAGCGTCGGCGCGACCGAGTTCATCGCCGCCCTCCCCGACGGGATCGAGACCGAGGTGGGCGAGCGCGGCGTCCAGCTCTCATCCGGCCAGCGCCAGCTCGTCGCCTTCGCCCGGGCGTTGCTGGCCGAGCCCCGGATCCTGATCCTCGACGAGGCGACCTCGAACGTGGACGTCCGTACCGAGAAGGTGATCGAGCGCGGCCTCGAGCGGCTCCTCGTCGGGCGCACCGCGATCGTCATCGCCCACCGCCTCTCGACCATCCGCCGCGCCGGCAAGATCGTCGTCCTCGAAGGCGGCCGGATCGCCGAGGAGGGCACCCACGAGGAGCTGATCGAGGCGGGTGGCGCCTACGCCCGGCTGTACGGGGCCTGGGCGGAGTCCTCGGCGGCTTGACCGCCGAGCTAGCCCGGGCCGACGCCGCCGCTGCTGCCGCCGCCGCTGCTGCCGCCACCGCCGCTGCCGCCGCCCGTGGTGCCTCCGCCGGTGCCGCCGGAGGTGCCTCCGCCGGTTGCCGGGGCCGGCGCGGGCGCCGGCGCGGGCGCCGGCGTGACCGGGGCGACGGGAGTGGTCGTCGCGGGGGTCGTCGGCGTCACCGGAGTCGTGGTCGCGGCGCTGCCCTGGGGGGCGGCCGCGGCCTGGCCGCACTCCTTGAAGCCGTAGGAAGAGGCGGCGTCCTGGAAGGATGCAAGCGCGGACGAGACGTCAGCCTCGGCGCTGGAGAGGGCGGCGCTGTCGCCGCGCTCGGCTGCCAGCTGGGCGTCCTGCTGGGCCTGGACGAGGTCGTCGCCGGCCGTGAAGACGGGCTCGAGGCCGGCGGAGTCGTCGGGAGTCCCGAGCCCCTTCAGGCGCTCAACCATGCCCGAGTAGAGGTCGGCCTCCTGGCTCAGCTTGGCGGCATTGTCGCTGGTGGAGGACTCGATCGTGCCAACAGCGGCGTTGACCTCGGCGCAGATGCCGTCGCCCTGCTGGATCAGCTCAGCCTTGGTCAGGGTCCCGGCGGCGGGGGTCGTGGTCGTCGCGATCGGGGTATCGGGCAGGGAGTTGTCGCTGCCGCCGCAGCCCCCGCAGCCGGCGGCGACGACGGCGACGATCGGCATCACAGCGAAGAAGTAGGTGCGGGCGCTCATCGGACGGCGAAGGTAGCAGAGAGAAACAACTTGTTAGCAGGGATCTTTGGGGCAATGCGGATCCGCTGAACGGTTTCGGCGCCTATGGGTGGTCGAGCCGTTCAGCCAACGGCGCCGCCCGTGCCGAGCCGACCCTGCGGATCGAAGGCTGCGCCCCAGGGATTTGAACCCCGACTACCTCGTCCAGAGCGAGGCGTGCTGCCATTACACCAGGGCGCAGGGCAGGGCTGAGAATAGCTAGACGATTGCGGCCAGGTCGGAACCGGCGTCGGCCAGCGTCTCTCGCGCGGCCGAGACATCGACCCTCTCCGCGAGCATCCTTCGCGCCTCGGCCAGGTCCTCGGATCGCCCGACGCTGAGGGCCCCCGCCACCCGCCCATCCTTCAGGTACCAGACCGAGAACTCACCGGAGTCCCAGTCGCCTCGCCGCACGGTTTCGTCCCACTCGTGGGCGGGGCCGATGTACTCGAGGCTGGCCCAGTTGGCGATGTCGCTGAAGAAGTAGGGGACGACGTCGTAGTCGCGCTCGTCGCCGAGCATGTTCCTGGCGGCGGCGATTCCCTGCTGCATCGCCACGTCCCAGTGCTCGACCCGGAGCCGGCGGCCGTGGATGACGCTGTCGTAGCTGCAGCAGTCGCCCGCGGCGTAGATCCCCGCCGCCGAGGTCTGAAGCTTCGAGTCGCAGACGATCCCGTCGTCCACCTCGAGGCCCGCCCTCTGCGCCAGCATCGCGTCAGGCCGCACGCCGGCCCCGACGACGACCGCGTCGCACTCGACCGTGAGCCCGCTTTTCGTCACCACCGCCCCGACCCGGCCATCGCCCTCGAACGCCTCCAACTCCTCCCCCCCGTGCACGGTCACACCCTTCGATGTGACGAGGTCGTGGAACCAGCGCCCGGCTTCCTCGCCGAAGGTGCGTGAGAGCAGCACCTCCTCCATGCAGACGATCGTGCAGCGGGTGCCGGTGGCGGTCAGCGAGGCGGCGACCTCGGTGCCGATGTAGCTGCCGCCGATGAGGACGACATGCCCCGGCCGCTCCGTCTCGGCCCGGATCGCGTCGGCGTTGCCGAAGGCCCTGAGGTAGTGGATGCCCTCGTTCTCGGCGCCCTCGACCCGGAGGATGTTGACCATCGCCCCCGTCCCCAGCAGCGCCTTGGCGAACGTGACTTCATCGCCCCCCTGCAGCTTCGCCGTGCGGGCCTCGGGGTCGAGAGACATCACATTGCGACCCGTCAGCAGCTCGATCTCGTTCTGCTGGTACCACTCGGGTGCCTGGACGTAGGCGTCCTCGCGACCGGCCTCTGCACGCAGGTACTCCTTCGAGAGGGGTGGCCGCTCATACGGAGGCTCCGGCTCGCGGCCGACCAGCGCCACCGCCCCCTCGGCTCCCCGCCTGCGCAGCTCCGAGGCGCAATGGGCGGAGGCCATGCCGCCGCCGACCAGCAGGTATTCGACCTCTCGATCCGCCACCGCGGGCCCCGGGGTCAGCCGCCCTCGGAGCCGTCGCCGTCCGGGCTGAACAGCGACTTCAGCTCCTCCTCCTTGCCCGGGTCGAGCACCGCCAGCACCTCGTCTCCAGGCTCGAGCACGGTGTCGGGGCCGGGGACGAAGCCGCGGCCGTCGCGAAGGACGGAGATCAGCAGGCTGCCCTCGGGCATCTGCAGGTCGCCGACCCGCTGATCGGAGACGTTCGAGTTCTCGTTGATCTGCATCTCGATGATCTCGAGCCGCTCCTCCTCGAGGTCGAGCAGGTGCACGAGGCCGTATTCCGGCACCTCATGCTCGATCAGCCTCAGGATCAGGTCCGTCGCCGAGACAGTCGGCTTGATCCCCAGCAGGTCGAAATGGGGGCGGTTGCGGGGGTTGTTGACGCGGGCGATCACCTGGTCGATCAGGTACTTCTCACGCGCCACCTGGCAGATCAGCATGTTGTCCTCGTCGTCGCCGGTGACGGCGATCATCATGTCCGCCCGCTGAACCCCGGCCCGGTCCAGCACCCACAGCTCGGAGGCATCGCCGTATTGGACGTTGTGCTCGAGCTCTTGCTCTACGGTCAGGTAGCGGCGGCGGTCCTTCTCGATCAGGGTCACCTCATGCTCCTTGTCGAGCAGCTCCCTGGCCAGGTTCCAGCCGACCTTGCCGGCGCCGACGATGATGATGTACACGCCCGCCTTTCCCCTTTCCCCTCAGGCCGCCTTGCCGGCGCCCGAGGTGCCCTTGGTCTTCTCCGCGGCCGCCCGGACGTCGGTCTCGAGCATCTCGATCGCGACCTTCGTCGGGCAGACCGTGTGCACCCCTTGGCGCGCGTACCACTCGGCCCGAAGCGGATCGAGGATGCGGGCGATCACGGTCGGCACGTTGTAGCGGCGTTCCGCGATCTGGGCAATCACGATGTTGGTGTTGTCGCCGTTGGTGGAGGCGATGAAGGCGTCGGCCCTGGCGATCCCGGCTGCGTCGAGGGCGTCGGTCTCCAGTGCGGTGCCAACGGTGAACTGGCCGCCGGAGTCCTCCCAGCTCTCGTCGAGGCCGACCTCGAGCCGCGCCTGCGCCTCGGGGTCCTCGTCCAGGCAGGAGACCTCGTGACCATCGTGCAACATGTTGCGGGCGAGGCTCGAGCCGACGCGGCCGCATCCGACGATCAGGATGAACATCAAGCGGATACTAGAGAAGCCGGGCGCAGGCTAATCGGCGGCCGATCGATCTCCGTCGGGCGCGGTGCGGCCGGCCTTGCCGTCGCCGGCCTCCTCGTCCCCGTCATCCCCCTCATCCTCGACCACGCTCTCGGGGGGTGCCGTCAGCAGCACCCGGCAGGGCGACTTCTTCAGCACGTACTCGGTCGCCGCCCCCACCTCCGGCGGCTTGGTCCCGCCGATCCCGCCGAAGATCGCGCCGCCGCGGATCTTCGACGGGGGCTCTCCGCCCATGACGATCGCCTCGACCCCGAGATCACGCGCCACCTGGACGATCTTCGGCCCGACCTCGCGACCACGCACATACAACTTCCGCACCCTGACGTTCTCGTACTCGTCCCCTACCTCTCTCGCCCGCTCGAGGATCCGCTCCGCCCTCGCCTCCTCATCCGGCAGCTGGGCGTCCTCGGGCAGGCTCAGCGGGACCTTGATCACGTGCATCACCGTGAGCGAGGCTCCGGTGCGCTCCTTGTCGCGCTTGCCGAAACCGCGCGGCATCTTCAATCCGTGTTCGTCCAACTCCGCCGCCGCCAGGCGGCCGGCGGTGCCGACGATGTCGTCGTCGAGCTCGGTCCCGAAGACGGGCACGAGGATGTTTCGGAACTCGACCTGGGGCACCTGCTTGGTCAGCGCCTCGGGGCTGACCGACACCCTCCTGGTGAGGCTGGTCTGCTCGAAGAAGCGCCGGTAAACGACATAGCTGACAATCCCGAACAGCATCCAGCCGCCACCGACCCAGCGGGCACGGTCGTGGTAGAGGATGACGCTGGCGAAGGCGAGAGCGCTGACCAGTGCCGCGAAGATCGCCGGGACCGGCAGCTCCTGCCCCCTCCACGGCATCCCGAGCGGAATCCTGAACGGCCGCTCCCGGTCCGGGTCGGTGAGGCGCAGGCGGATGACCGAGAGATGGGCGATGGTCAGGGCCAGGGTCGCGCCGAAGGCGTAGATCCCGGCCAGCAGCTTGACGTCAGTGGGCACCACCAGGCCGACTGCGATCAGCCCCGAGAGCGCGATCGCGACGTGCGGGGTCGAGTAGCGCTTGTTTAGCTTGCCCAGCCAGCTCGGGATCTGGCGGTTGATCGCAAGGGTGTAGATGTGGCGTGAGACCCCGAGCATCGAGGTCGTCGCCGCCGAGAACAGCACCGCCGCGGCCCCCAGGCCGACGATCCACCTCATCAGGTCGGCAAGCCAGCTCGGATGGTAGGCGGAAACCACCCCGAGCACCGGGTCCTCGACGTACTTGGTACCGAGGGCGGTCTCGGGACCGGTGGGGCCGGCGACGACCGGGACCGCCATCAGCGCGATCGCCGCCATCCCGGCGTAGATCAGCGGCACCGTCACCGCCCCGACCGAGACGATCCGCTTCAGGTCGCGGCTGCCGAACTCGATGTCCGGGGCCAGGTTCGAGGCGGCTTCGATACCGGCGTAGGCGAGCATCGCCAGCACGGCCGCATAGACGACGTCGACGAATTCGGGGCTGGAGAAGAGGTTGAGCTCGGCGGTGAGGCGGTCGGGGTGCCAGACCGCGAGCACGCCGACCGCGATCACGGCGAGCTGGAGGAGGACGTCGGCCAGCGCCAGCCCGGCGAGTGCCCGCTGTCGCTTGCTTCCGCTGATGTCGCGGACGTTCAGCAGGCAGGCGGCGGCGATCACGGCGGCGGCGACTGCGATTTCCCATCCCGGCTCGCTGAAGTCGGCGGAGACCGGCGAGAGGTAGTGGGGGACCGAGATCGCCGCCAGGGCGATCACGATCAGGTAGTCGATCAGGATCGCCCAGCCAGCGATGAATGAGATCAGCTCGTTGAAGGCGTAGCGGGCGAAGGTCGAGGATCCCCCGCGCTCGCGAAACATCGCCCCGCCCTCGACGTAGCTGAGTGCGGTGAGCACGAACAGCAGCCCGGAGACGAGGAAGATCAGGGGCGTCAGCCCGAGACCGCGGTCGGCGACGACCCCGAGTGCGAAGTAGATCGAGAAGCCGACCGCCGAGTAGATCGCGGCGAACAGCCACGGCACTCCGAGGCCGCGGCGGAGCATGTCGGGATGCTCCGGCTCTCCCTGCCCGGCGCCGCTCTTACCGGTATTGCCCGGCCCGCTACCGCCGGCCCCGGCGCGCCCGCTGCGGCCGCCGTCGCCGCCGGGGTCGGTCACCGGCGCATCCGCGAGCCCGCCCAGAGGCGGCCGCCGCCGACGGCGACGAAAGCCACCCCCATCAGAACTCCGACCGATAGCGGGCCGCCCCCGGCGCTCAGCGTCACCACCAGGACGACCAGCCCGATCGCGATGAAGACGACCGAGAATGCGCGCACTGAGCCGTGATAGATCCCCTCGGGCGATGCCATGGTCGCGATTCTAGAAAGGGCTCCGGGCCTCAGGCTCCGACGAGGACGGGCGAGGGTTCGGGCTCGGGCCGCCCGCCCCCCTCGGAGACGACGATCACCCTGCAGGGGCGCTCGCCGAGAACAGTCTGCAGCGTCTTGCCGTAGAGCGGAGTGCCGTTGCGGTAGCGCAGGCCGACGACGACGGCGACCGCCCTGATCATCTCGGCCTCCTTCGAGATCGAGTAGCCGGCCTGCCCGGGCCGGACACGATCGACGTGGCCGCTTACGCGCATGCCGCCGATCAGCTTCGCCTGCTCGATCTTGCTCTGCGCGTCGGATTCCTCGCGCTTCATTTCGGCGTTCAGCGGCAGGTGGTTGGGGACCTCGATCATCGAGTGGACGTGGATCCCGCGGCGGCGGGTCGAGGCCAGCTTGACCGCCGTCGCCACCATCTCCTGGGAGAACGGCTGCCCGTCCTCGAAGGCGACTACGACGCTGCGGTACTCGATGTCCTCGACCCCGAGAGGGGCCTTGAGCTTGACCTTGACCGTCTTCGCCAGCGGCAGCCTCTGCCGCCGCCTGTAGAGGACGTAGAGCGTCACCCCCAGCACCATCCAGGCCGAGCCGACCACCAGCGTCTTCGGGTTCAGGGCCATGACGACGATCCAGGCGGCGAAGGTGCCGAGACCCCCGAGCACCGCGGTAACCGGAACCTCGAACCCGAAGGCCCGGACGTTGAGCGGCGGCTTCCACGGCCGCTCCCTGTCCGCCTGCTTCTGGCGCAGACGGATGACCGAGACGTGGGCAATCGTGAACGAGAGCATCGCTCCGAACGAGTACATCGTCGCCAGGAAGGTGGTCTGGCCCGGAAGCAGGGTGATGATCGCGATCCCGGAGAAGACGATGATCGCGATGTAGGGGGTGCGAAAGGTCGGGTGCACCTGCCGCAGGCCCTCCGGCAGCTGGCGGTGCTGGCCCATCGAATATGTGAGTCGCGAGACTCCGATCAGGCCGGCGTTGGTGGCGATGATCAGGATCACGGCGGCGAGGATGCCGACATAGATGCGGAGGATGTCGGTGAGCCCGGCGCCGAGGCCGAGGTTCTCGACGATCCCGAGGATCGGGTCGTCGGCGAAGGTTGTGCCGAGTTGGGTGGTGAAATCACCGGCCGCGTTCTGGGTCACCGGCAGCGCCGAGAGGGCGATCATCGGGATCAGCAGGTAGAGGCCGAGAACGGCGAGGACGACCAGGCCGACGCCACGCGGGATCGTGCGCGAGGCGTCCTTTGCTTCCTCGGCCATGTTCGAGATCGTCTCGATTCCGGTGTAGGCGATCATCCCCACCGCGATCCCGAGGGCGAAATCGCTCCAGGTTGGGGCGACCCCCAGGTGGACGTTGTCAACAAGGACCTCGGGGCTGAAGACGAGGAAGAGGCCGATCAGGACGAGGACGACCTGAGTCGCCAGATCGGCAACCGCCAGCACCAGGTTGAGCTTGGCCGACTCCTGCGTGCCCTTGACGTTGAGGGCGGCGAGCATGACGATCAGCACTGCGCCGCCGATCACGTCTCCCGGCCCACGCCCGAGCGGCTCCCAGAAAACCGCCAGGTAGTGCGGGACGAAGAAGGCCGAGATAGCGACCGTGATGATGTAGTTGAGCATCTGTCCCCAGGCGGCGACGAAGCTGACGACCTCGTTGAAGGCATGGCGGGCGAAGCTCGAGGAGCCGCCGGCCTCTGGGTACATCACCGTCGCCTCGGCGTAGGTGGCGGCGGTGAACATGAAGATCAACCCGGAGATGACGAAGGCGACCGGCGTCAGCCCGAGGGCGAATGCCGCGGTGACGCCGAGCGCGTAGTAGATCGAGGAGCCGACGTTGCCGTAGGCGGCGGCGAAGAGGGCGCCGACGCCGTGCACGCGGCTGAGGGATTCGTCCTGCGGTATCCGCCTAGCCATCGGCGGTGCCGAAATGGTCTGACATCCGAACCGAATATACGGAGCCGACCGGGCCCCTCTCCACGTGCCTTCGGTTCAGCTCGGCAGGCGAGGTGCACCCGCAGAGCGCCAGCGTCAGGGCAAGCTCGTCACGCAGCATCTCCAGCACCCGCAACGCCCCCGACTCCCCCCCGGCAGCGAGTCCCCAGAGGGCCGGACGGCCAACGAGGACGGCGTCCGCCCCCAGCGCCAGGGCGACGGCGACGTCGGTCCCGCGGCGAATGCCGCCGTCGACGATCACACTCCCCCGCCCCTCGACCGCCTCGACCACTTCGGGGAGCACATCGGCACTGGCGCCGACGCAGTCGAGCTGACGGCCTCCGTGATTGGAGACGACGACTCCGGCTGCGCCATGCTCGATCGAGAGCGCAGCGTCCTCGGCGGTAAAGACCCCCTTGACGAGGACCGGGAGGCTGCATTCGGACGCGAGGTCGTCGAGGTCCTGCCAGTCGAGCGCTGGGTTGATCTGGGCGAATACCTCGGTCACGGCGACCGGCTTGCCGCCGCCGAGGGCGGCGTCGAGACTCGGAGCCCTGACCTCGGGCGGGATCGTGAAGCCGGTTCTCTGATCGCGCTCGCGCAGGCTCGCCACCGGGGCGTCGACCGTCAGCAGGATCGCTTCGAAGCCGGACTCGACCGCCTCCTCCATCAGCGCCCGCGTCACCGCCTCGTCACGAAAGCTGTAGAGCTGGAAGAAGCGGCGCCCGCCGGGGGCGCCGGCGGCGACCTCGCTCGGCCGCGCCGTCGCAATCGTCGACAGCGACATCACGGTTCCGGCGGCCGCTGCCGCGCGCGCCATCGCCACCTCTCCGTCAGGGTCCACCAGCCTCTGGAAGGCGACCGGAGCGACGCAGACCGGCATCGAGCAGGGGCCGCCGAGCAGCTCCACGTCGGTGCGAACCTCGCTGACGTCCACCAGTACCCGTGGCCGCAGGCGCCAGCGCCGCCAGGCGGCGACGTTGTCGCGAAGGGTGATCTCATCTGCCGCCCCACCCGCGAAATACCCCAGCGTCCCCGCATCGAGGCGCTCCGAGGCGATCCGCTCGAAGTCCGCCAGGTTGACCGCCTGCTCCCAGGCCTCGCTCACGGCTCAAACCTACCGTCCCGACCGCATCCGCGACCCGGCCGCGCGGCCGCAGCCGCCGAGAGTGCGATCGGTCACCTCATTGGTGCCTAATTGCACTCTCGCGAGGGCCCCAGCACCCGGGCCCCGGGGCGGCCGAACGCCTGGTTGGGTGGATTGCGGCCGTTATGGCGCCGAAATCCGCCCAACCCAGCGGCAACCGGCCGCGCCGGTGCTCAGAAGTGGACGATCGGGATGATCAGGATGGCGACGATGTTGGCCACCTTGATCATCGGGTTGATCGCCGGCCCGGCGGTGTCCTTGTAGGGGTCTCCGACCGTGTCTCCGGTGACCGAGGCGGCGTGGGCCTCGGAGCCCTTGCCGCCGTAGGCACCGTCCTCGATCAGCTTCTTGGCGTTGTCCCAGGCGCCGCCGCCGGCGGTCATCGAGATCGCCGCAAACAGGCCGACGATGATGACCCCTATGAGCAGCCCGCCGAGGGCGTCGACGCTGAGCAGGCCGACGATCACGGGGACCGCGATCGGGATAAGCGAGGGGAGGATCATCTCCTTCTGCGCCGCCAGGGTGACGATGCTGACGGTCTTGCCGTACTCGGGCTTCTCCGTCCCCTCCATGATTCCCGGGTGCTCGCGGAACTGCTTGCGCACCTCCTCGACGACCTGGCCTCCCGCCCGGCCGACGGCTTCGATCGCCAGCGCCGCGAACAGGTAGACCATCATCCCGCCGATGATCAGGCCGATGAGCACGTCCGGCGAGCTCAGGTTAAAGAGGCTGTTGAGGTCGAAGCCGGCCGGCGCCTCACCTCTCAACTCGCTCTTGAAGGCGGCGAACAGGACCAGCGCCGCAAGTGCGGCCGAGCCGATCGCATACCCCTTGGTGACCGCCTTGGTCGTGTTTCCGACCGCGTCGAGCGGGTCGGTGACGTTGCGGACCTCCTCCGGCAGATCCGCCATCTCGGCGATCCCCCCCGCGTTGTCGGTGATCGGGCCGAAGGCGTCGAGGGCGACGATCAGGCCGGTCAGCGAGAGCTGCGCCATGACGGCGACGCCGATCCCGTAAATCCCGGCCAGCTCGTTTGCCGCGAGAATCGCCAGCGCGATCACCAGCGCCGGTGCGGCGGTCGACTGCATTCCCTGTGCAAGGCCCTGGATGATGTTGGTCGCGTGGCCGGTCTCCGAAGCCTTGGCGATCGTCTTCACCGGCCGGAAGCGGGTCGAGGTGTAGTAATCGGTGATCACGAACAGCAGGGCGGTGACGGCGACTCCGATGACCGCGCAGAGCCAGAGGTCGGTGACGCCGACAGCGTCCGCCCCGGCGCTGGCGAAGCCGAGCCGCAGCGGGTCGCTCATGAGCCAGTCGGTGACCGGGTAGAAGGCGGCGATCGAGAGGATCCCCGAGACGATCAGCCCCTGGTAGAGGGCGCCCTCGACACGGTCGGACTTGGTTCGCACCGAGAGGGCGCCGATGATCGAGGCGATGATTGCCACGCCGCCGATCACCAGCGGGAAGATCGCCGCCTCACGCGAGAACTCGCCGGTGAAGGTGAGTACGCCGAGCAGCATCACCGCGACCGAGGTCACCGCGTAGGTCTCGAACAGGTCGGCTGCCATGCCGGCGCAGTCGCCGACGTTGTCGCCGACGTTGTCGGCGATCACCGCCGGGTTGCGCGGGTCGTCCTCGGGGATCCCGGCCTCGACCTTGCCGACGAGGTCGGCGCCGACGTCGGCGGCCTTGGTGAAGATGCCGCCGCCGAGCCGGGCGAAGACCGAGATCAGCGAGCCGCCGAAGCCGAGGCCGATGAGGGCATCAACCGCCTCCTTGTCGGTGTGGTCGGTGAGCACGAGGATGCCGAAGTAGCCGGCGACCCCCAGCAGGGCGAGGCCGACGACAAGCAGCCCGGTCACCGAGCCGCCCTTGAAGGCGACGTCGAGAGCCGGTGGCACACCACCGCGGGCCGCCTCCGCGACCCTGGCGTTGGCACGGACCGAGAGGTTCATCCCGATGAACCCCGTGGCGCCTGAGAGGACACCGCCTATCACGAACCCGATAGCCGGAAGGACGCTGCTCTGGACGACCCATAGGAGAATCGCCAGCGGGATCGCCACGAGGCCGATGATCTGGTACTGGCGGCGCAGGTAGGCGCTCGCCCCCTCCTGCACGGCCAAGGAGATCTCCTGCATGCGGTCGTTGCCGGGCGAACGGCGGAGGAGGCTTTGCGTGATCAGCAATCCGTAGACCACCGCCGCCCCAGAGCAGACGAGCGCGATGACGACTCCGTACTCGGTGAGAAAATCGGTCAAGTTTGGCTCCTAGGTGGGTTTACCGCGGCCCACGGGCCGGGGTCAGGCGGCGCGGGAGTTTATCTGCGAGAGGGGTCCTCGCGCCCTGCGGTCCCGATTCTCAGGACCCCGGGGTCCAGAGCCGGGGCGGGGGCTCGGTGCGGGGCCCGGGCGAAGGGGGTGACGGCGGACCGCCGCCCGGGGGCCCTCCACCGCCCTCCCCCGGCCCCCCACCGCCTCCGGGGCCGCCGTCACCGCCGCTGCCCGGCTCCTCTCCGCCGGCCGCCTGCGCGTAGAGGACCTGGAGCTCGGAGAGGGCGTTTCGAACCTGTTTCTGGGCCTCCCCCGGCAGCAGGTCGGCGAGGGCGGCAACCGCGTCTATCCCCAGCTTTGCCTGACCCAGGTCGCGCTCGTCGGGCTTGGCGATCCTTCGTGCGGTCAGGTTGATGATGCTGGCGACGCTCTGCAGGACGAGGTCCTCGATCCGGACCTGGCGCATCTGCTCCTCGAGCGCGGCCCGCATCTCCTCCTCGGTCGGGGGCGGCCCCTCTGCTTCGGGCGCTGTCTCCTCGCCGGCGTCGCTCATCATCGGACCGCGGATCCTATCCCGTAGGTCGAGCTGGTATCGGCGACGGCGTCGCTGTAGATCTCCTCGATCGTGACCCCGGCCGCGAGCGCGGTCCGTGCCCGCTGGGCCCCGTTGGCATCCGGCAGGGCAACCTCGATCCCGAGCTGCTCGCGGGCGGGGGCGGTCCAGGCGAGGACCTCTTCGAGGACGGTCCGCGCGGGGCTCGTAGCGCCGCGGCGGAAGTCGATCATCTCGGCGTCCATCCCGTAGCGGATCGCACGCCAGAAGTTCTCCTCGATCTCGCGATCGGGCAGGGGCGAGCCGGCTCCGTCGTAGCCGTGCTCGTCGTATTCGAGCGCCGTCTGGGCGATACAGGCCGCGATCAGCCCCGCAAGGGCGAAGGACTCATCCCCCCTTGTCTGCGCGTCGCAGATCCTCACCTCGACGGTGCCGAAGGCGTGATGGGGACGCACGCTCCACCACAGCTGGGTCGACTCGACCACCGACCCGAGGCGCTCCAGGGTGAGGACGAAGCGCTCGTACTCGTCCCAGCTGCGAAAGCAGGCGGGGATGCCACAGCGGGGGAAGGTGCGGGTGAAGATCTCCGTGCGGATCGAGTGCAGGCCGGTGTCTCGGCGATCGAGGAAGGGCGAGTTGGCGGAGGCGGCGAGCAGGAGCGGCAGCAGCTCTCGCAGCCAGTCGCAGACGGCGATCGCGCGATCGGCGCCGCGAATGCCCATGTGGACGTGCATGCTCCAGGTGTTGTTGCGCTGCGCGACCCAGCCCAGGTCCCGCCGAAGCCGTTGGTAATGGGGGGTGTCGATGATCACCTGGTCGAGGTAGTCGGCCCAGGGGTGCGTCCCCATCGCCCCCAGGCCGAGCCCCATCTCCGAGCTCAGCGCGAACAGCCTGGCGCGGCGCTCGCGCTGGCTGTCGAGCGCCTCGGCGAAGGTCTCCGCGCGGCCCGATCGGATCTCGATCTCGGAGGCGATCAGCTCGCCGGCGGCCGCGTGGGCGAGAACCTCGTCGGCGAGACAGGCCGCGTGAAGGTCCTTGAAGCGGTTCTGCAGCTCCAGCGTCTGCGGATCGAGGATCGCGAACTCCTCCTCGAGGCCGATGGTGAAGTCCGTCGAGGCCTCGAAGGTCTCGCGGGCGCGCTCGAGGTCGAGGCCAGCGTC
Organism: uncultured Actinomycetes bacterium; assembly: GCA_963840235.1. Lineage (GTDB taxonomy): Bacteria > Actinomycetota > Thermoleophilia > Solirubrobacterales > 70-9 > JBBRHQ01. Next base: position 69,266 of record CAWIYC010000006.1, on the reverse strand, counting down.
GGCCAAAGCGGTCAGGCCAGGTAGAAGTAGAGCGCGTAGAGGAGGTCCACGGCGGGGCTGGAGGTGTGGACCGTGACCTCGGGCGGAACCTGGAGAAGCTGCTCGGAGTAGTTGAAGATGATCTTGACTCCGGCCTCGACCAGGCGGTCGGCAACGGCTTGGGCAGCGTCGGCCGGGACGGCGAGGACACCGACGACGATCTCATCCTCGGAGACGACGCTGTCGATCTCGCTGAAGTCGCGGACCTGCATCTCCCCGACCTGCATCCCGACGAGGTTTGGGTCGACGTCGAACATGGCGACGATCTGGAAGCCGTGGTCGGCGAAGATGTCGGAGCTGGCGATCGCCTGGCCGAGGTTGCCGGCGCCGAAGAGGGCGATGTTGTGCTTTCCCGAGGTCCGCAGGATCTTGCGGATCTCGGAGACCAGCGAATCGACGTTGTAGCCGACACCGCGCTTGCCGAACTTGCCGAAGCCGGAGAGGTCGCGGCGGATCTGGGTCGGGTTGATGTGGGTGTACTCGGACAGCTCCTGGGAGGAGATCGTCTCCCGGCCCATCTTCCGGGCCTGGGTCAGGACCTGGAGGTAGCGGGAGAGCCGGGCGGCGACGCCCAGCGAAAGCCGCTCGCCGTCGGTTGTGAGGCCGGCCGAAGCCCCGCCCGGCTCGATCGTGCTCTGCTCAATCATGCCGTCACAGTATCGAGCTTGGCCCGCAGTGCGGCTTGATCGAGGACCAGCTCGGAGACGACCTCGCCCTCGACGGCGACGACCGGAATGCGCTCGAGGTAGCGCCGCAGCAGCCGGTCGTCAGAGGAGATGTCGACCTCGCGCAACTCGAATCGGTACCCCTCTGCACGCAGGTCGAGGATCCGGGCGATCGCCTCCTGGCAGAGATGGCAGCCGGGGCGCGAGTAGACCGTGAGGGTCATGCCGCGACCTCCCTGGAGGTGGAGGCGAATGCGTCGTAGGCGAGGTAGTCGGGGTAGTGGACCGGCGCCGCGAACCGGGCCGCCGCGCCGATCATCGCGGCGTTGTCGGTGCAGAGCTCGGCGGCGGGGAGCTTGAGGCGGAGGCCGCGGGCACGGCAGAGATCGGCGACCTGCCGTCGCAGGGGGCCGTTCGCCGCGACGCCACCACCGAGCGCCACCGCCTCCCACTCGCCTGCGTCGAGCGCGCGCTCGAGCTTGGCGACAAGCTGGCCGACGACGGCAGCCTGGAAGCCGGCGGCGAGGTCGGCGCGATGCTCGGCGACGCCACCGGGACCGAGGTCGCGGCAGCGGTAGGCGAGCGCCGTCTTCAGCCCGCTGAAGCTGAAATCGAGGCCGGGATCCCTGCGCATCGCGACCGGGAAGGAGGCAGCGGAGTCGTCTCCCTCGGCCGCGAGCCGCTCAAGGGCCGGGCCGCCGGGATAGCCGAGACCGAGCATCCGCGCCGCCTTGTCGAGCGCCTCGCCGGCAGCGTCGTCGAGCGTCTGGCCAAGGACCTCATGGCCCACGTGGTCGCGGACGGCGGCAAGCAGGGTGTGCCCGCCGCTGGCGAGGAGGCAGATGAAGGGGGGCTCGAGCGGCTCCGGCTCGAGGAAGTTCGCCGCCACGTGCCCCTGCATGTGATCGACTGGTATCAGCGGCAGCCGCCGCGCCGCGGCAATCGACTTGGCCGTGCTGAGGCCGACGAGGAGGGCGCCGATCAAGCCGGGCCCGGCGGTGACCGCGACCGACCCGATCTGCTCGAGGGAGACTCCGGCGTCCGCCAGTGCCGCCTCGACCACCGGCACGGCCAGTTCGAGGTGCTGGCGCGAGGCGACCTCCGGGACGACGCCCCCGAAGCGCTCGTGGGCGGCCGCCTGCGAAGAGATCACGTTGGAGAGGATCCGCGGCCCGTCGAGGACGGCGGCGCAGGTGTCGTCGCAGGACGTCTCCAGAGCGAGGATCAAGGTCAGGGCGAGTCCAGCCACATGATGATCGCGTCCTCGCCGTTGTCGTGGTAATAGCGGCGGCGGACGCCGGCGGAGCGGAAGCCGAACCCCTCGTACATCGTGATTGCCTGCCGGTTGCTGACCCGCACCTCGAGCGTGAACGGCAGACCCTCCCCCGCCTCCATGAAGAGTCGGTGGATCATCCGGGTGGCGACGCCGGTGCGGCGCTCCTCGGGAGCGACGGCGACGTTCATCAGGTGCCAGACCTGGTCGTACCGCGAGCAGACGAGGTATCCGAGCAGCCGGTCGCCCGCGGTCGCCGCCAGACAGATTCCCGAGGGCTTCGAGAGCTCGAGCACGAACATCGCCAGCGACCAGGCCGTGGGGAACGAGCTCCGCTCGATCGCGATCACCGCCGGCAGGTCGCTGTAGGCGAGCCGCCGCAGGCGAAAGCCGGTTTCGGCCTCAGTTCTGGGCTCTTGGTGGAGTGTCTCGCTCACGCCAGCGTTCCGCGTCGGGTGGTCTCAGGTATCTCGGTTCGAGCGCCCCGCCCCCGGCTCCGGCGCCGAGAGCACAGACATGGCGGCCGGCGATTCGATGAACGGGATCGGCTTCACCCGGGATCTCGGCGCCGCTGCCTAAGAGCTCGCGTCGAAATCGTAGCGCCCCCGACCCGGCCGCCAGCGGCGGCCGGGGGAGCCCTGAAACGAATCCGGCGAGCTCGTCGGGGTCGACCAGGAACGGCTCCCGCAGCTGCGAGCCGGAGGCGTCATAGAGGGCGGCGAAGAGCTGGCCGCGGCGGGCGTCGAGCGCCGCCAGCAGTTCGCGCTCCCCGCCGGACGCATCGCGCATGCCGAGGGCGAGGGCATCGAGCGTACCCACCCCGACCCCGGGCGTCCCCAACGCCGCCGCCAGCGCCCGCGCGGTCGCGATCCCGATCCGCAGGCCGGTGAACGAGCCCGGGCCCGTGCCGGCGGCTATCGCTGCCACCCCGGGCCATCCCCCGGCCGCCTCGGCGGCCCGCTCGATCGCAGGCAGCAGAGCGGTGGCGTGCGCCGGACGGGCGCCCGGCCCGCCCGGCGCGATCCGGACTTCCTCGATCACCTCGCCGTCGCGCCAGGCGCAAACGGCGGTGTCGTCGGTAGCGGTATCGAAGCCGACTACGAGCAGGCTGGCCTAGGACGGCACCCGGAAGAAGAAGACGCCGACCCGCTTGCCCTGGACGAACCAGCTCACCTTGTGGCGCCCTGGGATGTTGGTGGTGATCTTGTTGACGTAGAGCGTTCCCTGCTTGGCTTCCTGCGCAGGCGCGCAGATGCCGTGGCCGTTGGGGAAGGTGACGCAGACCTTGTAGGTGACATCGGCGTTGTTGCTGCGGAAGAAGGCTCCCTTCCTGGCCCCCTTTGGGCAGATGTGGGACGGCTTCGAGTTCGCCTGCAATCCGCAGGCCACGTAGTGGCGGTACGCCGCCGGCTTCGCCGTCGCCGGTGCCGCGCTCGCAAGCAGCGCCGCCGACAGCACCATCGCCGCTGCGATCCCCTTGACTGCCTTCATTTCGTTCCTTCCTGCTCCAAGTTCTCCTGGCGGCCGATCCTACCGGCCTATCCGTTGAACACACCCGGGCCGGCAATGATGCGCCCAGCCCGCTCGCTAGGCTGGCGCCATACCGCCGGGGCTGCTTCGGGCCCGGTTGAATCATTCCCGAAAGGACAGAGTCGATGAAGATGGTCACGAGCCGGATTGCCCCGCTGTTCCTGATCGTGGCGTTGGTCGCCGGCGGCGCACTGGTGAGCGGCTGCGGCGGCAGCGACAGCAACGACCTCAGCAACGCGATCGATACCGCGGTCGAGCAGGGCAACCAGGCGCTGGAGCAGGCCCAGAAGCAGGGCAACAAGGCGCTCGACCAGGCGCAGAAGCAGCTGAACGAGAAGGTGCCGGAGGCCCAGAAGCAGCTGAAGCAGGCGCAGGACAAGGCCAACAAGGCGATCAACGACGCCCAGAAGCAGGCCGACAAGGCCGCTCAGGACGCTCAGGACGCGGTCGGCAACTCCGGTTACTGAGCGCCCGGACCCGGGATCACGGGACCGATCTCGATCTCACGGCGATCGCCGCCCGCGTGCCGGAGCCTCACCGGCAGGACCCGCCCCTGCAGGTGGGGCTCCGCCGGCGCGGACCACTCGATGAAAGAGAGCCAGTCCGGCCCGACGTAGTCGTCGAGAAGGGCCGGGTCCTCGTCCTCGAGGCGCTGGAGGCGATAGAGGTCGAGGTGGGAGACCGGGATCCGGCCGCCCTCGTAGCGGCGGCCGATGGTGAAGGTCGGCGACGTAACCGGCTCCTCGATCCCCAGCGCCCTGCAGGCACCCCGGACCAGGGTGGTCTTGCCGGCGCCGACCTCGCCGCTGACGAGGACGACGTCCCCGGGTTCCGCCGCAGCGGCAATCCGGGCGCCGACGGCCTCGGTCTCCTCCGCCGAGTTGGTCGTGAGCTGCTCGACGGGTGCGCTCAACCGAAGAACCCGAGCTGGTCGGGCTCGGGTGCGCTCCGCTCCCCCACCTCCATGCTCTCGGTCGCCTCTGCCGCCGGCTGGCCCTCGCCGGACCCGGGGAGAGGTTCCGCGAGGATGTCGGGGATCGCCTCGAAGTCGCCCCTCAGCGTCTCCGCGACGGCCGGGGTACGCAGCGCGGCGGCCGGGTGGAACAGCGGCAGCAGGAACACGGTCCGGCCTCCGAGGTCGTGCACCTGCGGCGTTCCCCGGACCTTGGTGATCCCGGCCGGGTTCCCGCTCAGCAGCTTGGTGGCGAAGTTCCCCAGGGTGGCGACGACCCGGGGCTCGATCAGCCGCACCTGCTCGAACAGGTAGGGGCGGCAGGACTCGATCTCGGCCGGCTGCGGATCGCGATTCCCGGGAGGACGGCACTTGAGGACGTTGGCGATGAAGACGTCGTCACGGGACATCCCGATCCCGGCAAGCATCTCGTTTAGGAGGCCCCCGGCGCGGCCAACGAACGGCAGCCCGCGGCGATCCTCCTCCGCCCCCGGCGCCTCCCCGACGAACATCAGCTCGGCGTCGGCGTTGCCTGCACCGAACACGACCTTGGTCCGCGTCTCCGAGAGCGGGCAGCGCAGGCAGCCGGAAGCCTCGTTGAAGAGCTCGACCAGCTTCTCGCGCCGCTGCGGCGGCGCCGGCTCCGGGCTCATCGCTTCTTCGCCTGCGAGCGTGGCGGCGGAACCCCGCCCGCCTCGCGCAGCTTGCGGGTCTCGGCCAGGCGCTCGCCGCGGGCGGCCTCGCGCTCACGGCGCCGCGACTCGCTGTCGCGAACGGCGGCGCCTCGCGGCAACCGGCCCGGCGGCGAGATCGACGACGGGACAACCCGTCGTGTTTCGGTGGATCCGCAGGCTGCGCAGGCGATGCTCCCGGTTCCGCTCGCGACCAGCTCCTCGAAGCGGGCCCCGCACTGCTCGCACTGGAACTCGTAGATCGGCATGGCGGCTTCAGGGCCCATCGTAATCGGCGCCGGGATGTCGGCCCCGCGGCCCCTATAATTCCGGTCGGCCGCGACCCAAGGGGCGTGGACCCGCCGGCACGGCCGGCACGAATCGTCAAGTGAGCTGAGACAGCTCCGTCTGGTATCTCGCATGCGGGAACTGGAACGGGAACTAAACCGAAACCCTCGAGCGCCAAACGCGCTCACCGTCGTCGGCCCGGGAAGGGTTGGCAGGGCGATCGCATCCGCGGCCACGGCGGCCGGCTTCGAGGTGACGCTGGCGGGTCGCGACCGGCTCGAGTCGGCGCTTTCCGGGGCCGAGGCGGCGCTGCTGTGCGTGCCCGACTCGGCGATTGAGGAGGCATGCGGGTCGGTTGCCGAGTACGCCAGGGACATCCGATTCGTCGGCCACACCAGCGGAGCCACCGACCTCGACGCCCTGGCGACGGCAGCCGCCGGCGGCGCATCGATCTTCTCGCTCCACCCCCTGCAGACGATCCGCGATCAGGCCTCCGACCTCGCCGGCGCCCCCTGCGCGGTCTCGGGATCCGACCGCGAAGCGCTCATCTTCGCCGAGGGACTTGCCCGGTCCCTGGGGATGAGCCCCTTCGAGATAGCCGATGAGAACCGCGCTGCCTACCACGCCGCTGCCTCGATCGCCTCCAACTTCCTCGTCTCGCTGGAGGAGTCCGCCTCGGACCTGCTCGAGAGGGCCGGCGTCGCCGACGCCCGCGAAATGCTGGCGCCGTTGGTACTTCGCACCGCCGCCAACTGGGCCGAGCATGGCGCCGCCGCGCTCACCGGGCCGATCGCCCGCGGCGACGAGGAGACGGTCGAGCGCCACCTGGAGGCGCTCGCCGAGGCCGATCCGGAGCTGCTCGACCTCTACCGGGCGCTGGCCGAGCGGACCCGGGCGCTCGCGGGGCGCCCGAGCGGGGAGTCGGTGACGTGATCGTCGTCCGGACCAGGGACGATCTGCGCCGGGCGCTGCGCGCGCTGCGAGATGACGGCAAGAGCACGGGGCTGGTGCCGACCATGGGCTATCTGCACGAAGGCCACCTCTCGCTGCTGCGGCGCGCCCGCGCCGAGTGCGACGTGGTCGTGATGAGCCTGTTCGTCAACCCGGCGCAGTTCGCCCCGGGGGAGGACCTCGAGCTCTACCCGCGCGACGAGGAGCGCGACTTCTCGCTCGCAGGGGAAGCGGGCGTCGACCTCCTCTATGCGCCCGCGGTCGAGGAGGTCTACCCGGAGGGCTTCGCCACGCTTATCGAGGTCGGGGGACTCACCGAGATCCTCTGCGGCGACCCCGCGCATCGCGGCCCCGAGCATTTCCGCGGAGTCGCCACGATGGTCGCAAAGCTCTTCAACAGCGTCGATCCCGACGCCGCTTACTTCGGGCAGAAGGACGCCCAGCAGGCGGTGGTGATCCGGCGGATGGTCGCCGATCTCGATTTCCGGGTCCGGATCGAGGTGCTGCCGACGGTGCGCGAGCCCGACGGCCTCGCGATGAGCTCGCGCAACGCCTATCTCGATCCAGGCGCTCGCAAGCGGGCGGCCGCCATATTTCGCGCCCTGACGGCGGCCCGGCAGGAGGCCCGTGCCGACTCGCTCGAGGCCGGTCTCCAAGCGGCCCGCAGGGAGCTTGGAGCGGCCGGGATCGAGCCCGAGTACCTCGAGGCCCGCGACGCCGAGGAACTGACGCCCGCTGCCGAGCTGAACGGCCGACCGGTCCTGGTCGCGGTGGCAGCCCGCGTCGGCGGAACCCGCCTGATCGACAACATCCTGGTGCAGCCCTGACGGGCATGAAAGGGAGGCAAGAATGAACCAGAGCCACGACAACGAGCGCCAACCGGTGACCCTGCCGCGGCTGGCGGAGATGAAGGAGGCCGGCGAGCCGATCGTGATGGTCACCGCCTATGACTTCCCCTCGGCCCAGGTCGCTGAGGAGGCCGGGGTTGACATCGTCCTCGTCGGCGACACCGCTGCCGTCACAGTCCTCGGCTACTCGGGCACCGAGCCGGTCTCGATGGACGAGATGGCGATGCTCGGCAAGGCCGTGCGCCGCGGCCTGAGGACCCCGCTGATGGTCGGCGACATGCCAATGGGCTCCTACGAGGTCAGCAACGAGCAGGCGATTGAGAGCGCCCAGCGACTGGTCAAGGAGACCGGCTGCCGGGTGGTCAAGCTCGAGGGTGGCGGCACCTCGGTTGACCGCGCCAGGGCGATCGTCCGCGCCGGCATCCCGGTGATGGGCCATGTCGGCCTCACTCCCCAGAGCGCCACCGCTCTTGGGGGCTACAAGACCCAGGGCCGCACCGCCGAGATGGCGGCCAAGGTCGCCGCGGAGGCGCTGGCGCTTCAGGCGGTCGGCTGTTTCGCGATCGTCTTCGAGGCGATCCCTGCGGCGGTGACCGAGGAGATCGTCAAGCGGCTCGAGGTGCCGACGATCGGCATCGGCGCCGGCCCGGCGACGGCGGGCCAGGTGCTCGTCTTCCACGACCTGCTCGGAATCACCGAGGGCCGGCTGCCCAAGTTCGTCAAGCGCTACGCGGAGACCCGGACAACGATGGTCGCCGGTGTGCGCGACTACGTCGCCGAGGTCCGATCGGGTCAGTTCCCCGGGCCCGAGCACGCCTACGCGATCGAGCCCAGCGAGCTCTCCGAGCTGACCAGCTACCTCGACCAGGAGAGCCTCAGCTCGTCTTCGAGCTGGGATTGGGAGCCGCTGCCGTAGGGCTTCGGGCCACGGGGCCTGTCACGGCATGGACCCACCGGCGGACGGGTCCCGTCACGGGATGGGACCCACCATTACCTGCACTCCACGGCGGGTGCTCGGCAATGGGTCCACCCATCCCGTGCCACCCGCCCGGAGATCGACCGCGGCAGGCATGGCCCGGCTCGAACGCGATCAGTTAGGTTCAGGCAATGGCGATTCACACGGGTGAGATTCGGATATCCACGCAGGGGGACGGGGACGTCACCGACATCACGGCGGGGGTGCAGCAGGTCGTCGACGGGGCCGGGGTCGATGTGGCCCAGGCGCTGGCATTCGTCCGCGGCTCGACCGCGGCGATCACGACCATGGAGTACGAGCCCGGCGGGGTCCAGGACCTCGGCCAGATGCTCGAGCGCCTGATCCCGGCGGCAGGTGACTACGAGCACAACCGGCTCAACCACGACACCAACTCCCATGCCCATCAACGAGCGTCAGTGATCGGTCCCTCCGAGGCGGTCCCGGTCAGCGGCGGCCGGCTGGCCCTGGGGACCTGGCAGCAGTTGGTGCTGGTCGACTTCGACGACCGCCCCCGCGATCGCACGGTCTCGGTCCAGATCCTCAGCTGACCTCAGGCATCAATCGCTCCCGAAAGATCCCGAGCGAATCCCGGTGCCCCGAACAGGTCGATCTAGGGACCAACCGGGGCGTTTGAGCGAAGCGAGGCGACCTTCCAGACCGAGCCCTCGCGGACCAGTCGGACCGTGATCGTCTCGCCGCCTGAGGGGCCGCCCCCGGGGATTGCCCGCGCGGTCGCGTGGTCCCCGCTGACGACGACCCGTGAGACCTCGACCGAGTCCGCGGCGCTGCCGGGAACCTGGGCGCGGATGCAGCCCAAGCGGGTTCCGTAGGTGGTTTCTATGTACCGATCGGTGACGAAGAAGCCGCACGCGGTCTGCCTGGCGAGCCCCGGGTTGCGGGGGGCGAGGACGGCCTCGATCGCGCCCGGGATCGCCTTTCTCGGATCCCCCGGGACCTGGATCGACGAGGTGTTGGGCTTCGGCTCGTTTGTGTTCCCGGGCGTGGCCGTGGCCGTTGACTCCTCGGTGGTACTGGTGATGCCCGTGTCCAGCGGCTTGGTGCCGCTGGACACGGAGTCGCCGGCACCGCTTCCTCCACAGCCGCCGCAGGCGAGAGCAGCCGCCGTCGCCGCCAGCGCGATTGCCAGGCGGGTCCCTTTCGCCCATGAGCAAGGAACCGGCCTCACCCGGGCTGGTCCGACCCCGCGGGCGGGCGGAACTCGATCTCGCGGATCACCTTTGCCGGTGCTCCGGCGGCGATCGTCCGCGGCGGCAGGTCCTCGGTCACCACCGAGTTGGCGCCGACGACGCAGCGGTCGCCGATCGTGACCCCGCTGGTGATGACGCAGTTGACCCCGAACCAGCAGTTGGAGCCGATCCGAACCGGGCCCTTGGAGGTGAACCCCTGCCAGGTGATCGGCTTCTGGGGGTCGTCGAAGCGGTGCGCGGCGTCGCCGACGAAGCAGCCGTTGGCGAACATCACATGGTCGCCGATCTCGATCCGCTGCTGCGCCGCCAGCATCGTGTTGCGGTTGAGGAAGCAGCCCTCGCCGATCGCGATCTCCGCCTCGGGCGACATCGTGATCCAGCACCCCGGCTCGAGCAGGGTGGCGTTGCCGATCGTCAGCCTTCCCTCTTCCAGCGCTTCCAGGACCTCGCCCTCGACGGGGTAGCGGATGAAGGCGCCGGCACGGGCCATGTGCCGGTTGATCCGCCAGCGCCGCAGCCTGCGCCCGTTGCGCTCGTACCAGCGGCGCTTCGCCCACCACAACCTCCAACCCTGCAGTTCGGCCATCGGTCTAGCTTTCCAGAGCCGGCGGCAGTAGGGTCCGCTCGCAAGCTAGAGGAGGGTCCGCGCGTGGGACGGTTCGTGACTATGCCCGAAAAGGTGGAGCTATGAGCCCCGCAAAGAAGCTCCGAGGTGGCATCGACCTCGGCGGCACCAAGATCCAGACCGCGATCGTCGGCTCAGAAGGGGAGGTCTCCGGGCAATCCCGGCGCCCCACCCCAACCGAGGGCGGGCCCGAGGACGTCGCCCGGGAGATGGCCGAGGCACTGCGCGAGGCTGCCGCAGAAGCCGGGGTCGAGACCTCGGCGCTGGCCGGAGTCGGGGTCGGCTCACCCGGCGACGCCGACGAGAAGACCGGCGTCGTCAGCGCCGCCAAGAACCTGCCCGGCTGGGAGGGGAGCTTCCCCCTGGCCGACAGCCTCTCCGAGGCGCTCGGCACCGAGGTGCGGGTCGGCAACGACGTCCAGGTGGCCACCGAGGCCGAGTTCCACCTCGGCGCCGGCAAGCCCTTCGACTCGCTGCTCGGAGTCTTCTGGGGGACCGGGGTCGGCGGTGGCCTGATCCTCGACGGCAAGCCCTGGCTGGGGCGCGGCGCGGCGGGCGAGATCGGCCATACGGTCGTGAAGAGGGGCGGCGCCCGCTGCCCCTGCGGACGACGGGGTTGCCTGGAGGCCTACGCCGGCCGGGCGGCGATGGAGGCCAAGGCCCGTCTCGAGCAGGAGGGGGGGGTCGATACGGACCTGTTCAAGATCATGGAGAAGCGCGGCAGGGACCGCCTCACCAGCGCCGTCTGGGAGCACGCGCTGCGCGAGAAGGACCCGCTGGCCGAGAGCCTGATCCGGCGCGCCATCCGCTACCTCGGGACCGGTATCGCCTCCGCCGTCAACCTGCTCGACGTCGAGTGCGTGATCATCGGCGGCGGACTCGGCGTCCGCTTCGGCGAGCGCTTCGCCGAGCAGATCGAGCGCGAGATGGGCAAGCACCTCTTCGCCGACGACCGCCCGCCATCCGTCCAGGTCGCCGAGTTGGGCGACCTCGGCGGCGCCATCGGCGCCTCACTGCTGTTCAGCCGCTGACGGGAGCCGTCAGGCGGCGACCGGCTCGCGCTTGCGTTTGCGGGTCCGCTTCACCTTCGGCTCGACCAGGTCAGCGAGGAAGCGGCCGGTGTAGGAGGCCCCGATCGCTGCTACGTCCTCGGGAGTGCCGGTGGCGACCACCTCTCCCCCCTCCTCGCCGCCCTCCGGACCGAGGTCGATGAGCCAGTCGGCGGTCTTGATCACGTCGAGGTTGTGCTCGATCACCACCACCGTGTTGCCGGCGTCGACGAGGCGGCCGAGGACGTCGAGCAGGCGCTGGACGTCGGCGAAATGCAGGCCGGTGGTCGGCTCGTCGAGGATGTAGAGGGTGTCGCCGGTGGCCACCTTGGACAGCTCGGTCGCCAGCTTGACCCGCTGCGCCTCACCACCGGAGAGGGTCGTCGCCGGCTGGCCGAGCCGGATGTAGTCGAGGCCGACATCGTTGAGGGTGCGCAGGCGGCGGGCGATCTTCGGCACGTTCTCGAAGAACTCGACCGCATCGGCGACCGACATCTCGAGCACGTCGGCGATGCTCTTGCCCTTGAACCGGACCTCCAGCGTCTCCCGGTTGTAGCGCTTGCCGTGGCACTGCTCGCAGGGGACGTAGACGTCGGGCAGGAAGTGCATCTCGATCTTGATCTGGCCGTCGCCCTTGCAGACCTCGCAGCGCCCGCCCTTGACGTTGAAGCTGAACCGGCCCGGCTTGTAGCCGCGGGCGCGGGCGTCCTGGGTCTGGGCGAAGAGCTGGCGGATGTGGTCGAAGATGTTGGTGTAGGTAGCCGGGTTCGAGCGCGGAGTCCGCCCGATCGGCGATTGGTCGATGTTGATGATCTTGTCGATCGCCTCGAGCCCGTCAATGCCGTCGTGCGAGCCGGGCCGTAGCTTCGCCTGGTGCAGGCGGTTGGCGACCGCGTGGTGGAGCGTCTCGTTGACCAGAGTGGATTTGCCCGAGCCCGAGACCCCGGTGACGCAGCAGAAGACGCCGAGCGGGACGTCCACCGTGACCTGCTTGAGGTTGTGCTGGCGGGCGCCGCGGATGGTCAGTTCTCCGGCGGGCTTGCGCCGGTGGTTCGGTACCTCTATCCGCCTCCCGCCCGAGAGGAACTGCCCGGTGAGCGATGCCGGGTTCGACTCGACCTCGGCCGGAGTCCCCTCGGCGATCACGTAGCCGCCGTGCTCCCCGGCGCCGGGCCCGAGGTCGATCAGGTGGTCGGCGGCGCGCATCGTCCCCTCGTCGTGCTCAACCACGATCACGGTGTTGCCGAGGTCGCGGAGGCGGTCGAGGGTCCCGATCAGCTTCTCGTTGTCGCGCTGGTGGAGGCCGATCGAAGGCTCGTCGAGGATGTACATCACCCCAACCAGGCTTGATCCGATCTGCGTCGCCAGCCGGATCCGCTGCGCCTCGCCGCCGGAGAGGGTGCGCGCCGAGCGGGCCAGCGAGAGGTAGCCGATGCCGACGTTCTCCAGGAACGAGAGCCGCTCGGTGATCTCGCGCACGATCAGGCGGGCGATCGCGCGCTCGGTGTCGTTCATCTCCAGCGACTTGATCCACTCGCCCGCCGTTCGCGCAGAGAGCGCGCTGAACTCGGCGATGCTGGCGCCGCCGACCTTGACCGCGAGGCTTTCCGGGCGAAGGCGGGCGCCGTCGCATTCGGGGCACGGCTGCTCCGCCATGTAGCCCTCGATCCGCTCGCGCACGCGCTCGGAATCGGTCTCCCCGTAGCGGCGCTCGAGGTTGTTGACGATCCCCTCGAAGCGGACGCTGTAGGTGCGGCTGCGGCCGAAGCGGTTGCGGTAGCTGACCTTGTGCCGCTCGGAGCCTGTGCCGTGGAGGAAGATCTCGCGCTCGTCCGCCGAGAGCTTCTGCCAGGGCTTGGCGATGTCGACCCCGTAGGTCTCGGCCACGGCCTCGACCACCCGCTTCCAGTAGCGCGAGTGGCCGAGTCGCCATGGCTGAAGCGCCCCCTCCTCCAGCGAGAGGGTCGGATCGGGCACTACCAGCTCGGGGTCGATCACCCGCTGGAAGCCGAGGCCGTGGCAGCGCTCGCAGGCTCCGTGCGGCGAGTTGAAGGAGAAGATCCTCGGCTCCAGCTCGGGGATCGAGGTGCCGCAGCTGAGGCAGGCGAACTGCTCTGAGAACACCAAGCGTTCCGCCTCCTGGGAATCAGTGCCCCGCACGTCCTCCGACGAAGCGTCAGCGACCGGTGATCCGCCTTTCGGGCGGATTCGTCCGGGCATGCCGGGGTCCACGGCGGGGCGGTCGCCATCAGGGACCATCTCCACCTCGACCAGGCCCCCGGCGAGCGAGGCGGCGGCCTCGACCGACTCCGAGAGCCGGCGGCGGAGGTCGGGCTTCATCACCAACCGGTCGACGACGACCGAGATGTCGTGCTTGTACTTCTTGTCGAGCTTGATCTCCTCGTCGAGGCGGCGCAGCTCGCCGTCGACCTCGACCCGCGAGTAGCCCTCGAGGCGCATCTGCTCGAGCAGCTTCCCGTACTCGCCCTTGCGCCCGCGGACCACGGGGGCCATGACCATGAAGCGCCGGCCTTCCTCCAGCGTCATCAGCCGGTCGGTGATCTGCTCCAGCGACTGGCCGCTGATCGGCTCGCCGCAGCTGGGGCAGTGGGGGGTGCCGATCCGGGCCCAGAGCAGGCGCAGGTAGTCGTAGATCTCGGTCACGGTGCCGACGGTCGAGCGCGGGTTGCGCGAGGTCGTCTTCTGGTCGATCGAGATCGCCGGCGAGAGCCCGTCGATCGAGTCCACGTCGGGCTTCTCCATCAGCCCGAGGAACTGGCGCGCGTAGGCCGAGAGCGACTCGACGTAGCGACGCTGTCCCTCGGCGTAAATCGTGTCGAAGGCAAGGCTCGACTTCCCCGACCCGGAGAGCCCGGTGACGACGATCAGGGCGTCCCGCGGCATCTCCACATCGACGTCCTTGAGGTTGTGCTCGCGGGCGCCGGAGACGACGATTCGGTTCTTCGGGGGCATGCGGATCGATTCTACGGGGGCGAACGGGCGTTCCCGTGGGACGAGCGACTCGGGGGAGGCGGTGCCTACTTCGCTACGCGGGCGAAGACGTCGTCGAGGAGCGCATCGCTGTCGGTGAGGCCGTAGGCCTCGGCCAGGTGCCCGGCCACCGCCTCGCGGGTGGAGCCGTCCAGCGCCATCTTCATCGCCACCAGGCGCGCGCCGGCGTCATCGCCGTTGCGGGCCGCTGCGGCCGGTGGCGGCTCTTCGGAGGGCGGCTCGGGCAATGGTGTCGGCTCGGGAACGGGATCGGGGTCGGGCTCCGGGTCGGCGGGGGGGCCAGGCTCGGGGTCGGCAGGAGGGTCGGGAGCCGGTGGCGGCTGCGGTGGCTCCGGCACCTCCCCGGCGATCTCGGCGGCGAGGCCCGCCACCGCCGTCTGAGCGCGTTCGAGGATCCGCCCAGCCTCCGTGCGGGCGTCGGCAAGGACGGCCTCGGCGATCTCGCGGGCGTCGCGCTCGATCTCGGCCGCCCTTTCCTCAGCGGCGTCGATCGCCCCGGAGACCTGCCTGAGGATCTCTTCGCGCGAGAGGGCCACGGTGAGAACGAGACTAGCGGAGGCCGGGTCCTTGACAAGCGGAGCCGGCTGGGTTCGAGTAATCCGCATACCGACGGGAGGAGAAGGAGAAACCCAGTCCATCACCGCTTCCTCGGCGGCGACGGTGAGTTCATCGTGCTGGACGAGTGGGTGAGTGAGGAAGGCTTCCAGGCCTTCTTCGGGCATGACGAGGACATTCCGGTCTTGATGCAGGAGGTCGGTGTCGCGACCCGGCCCGAAATCAGCTTCTACCGCCCGCTCGACACCGGGGACGAGATCTAGGCCGGCTCCCGACTCAGCGGCACCGCCCGGGAGCTAGGCCCCGGCCCGCATCCCCTCGAGGTCGCGGCGCAGCTCCCGCAGCTCGTCGCGGATCCGCGCCGCCTCCTCGAAGCGGAGGTCCTCGGCGGCGACGAGCATCTCCTCCTCCAACTCGACGATCGTTCGCTCCAGCTCCTCGGGCCCAGCGAACTCGTCGTCCCGCCTGCGACGGCGCTTGCGCGGGGCGCGGTCCTCCATCGCCAGGAACTCGGTCATCTCCGAGATCCCCTTCTTCACGGTCTCCGGCGTGATTCCGTGCTCGTCGTTGTAGGCGACCTGGATCGCCCGGCGGCGATCGGTCTCGCTGATCGCCGCCCGCATCGCCTCGGTCTCCTTGTCCGCGTACATCAGCACCTTGCCCTCGACGTTTCGGGCCGCCCGCCCGATGGTCTGCACCAGGCTGGTCTCGCCCCGGAGGAAGCCCTCCTTGTCGGCATCGAGGATCGCCACCAGCGAGACCTCGGGCAGGTCGAGGCCCTCGCGCAGGAGATTGACGCCGACGAGGACGTCGTACTCACCCAATCGCAGGTCGCGGACGATCTGGATCCGCTCCAGCGTGTCCACCTCGGAGTGCAGGTAGCGGACCCTGACCCCGTACTCGAGCAGGTAGCCGGTGAGGTCCTCGGCCATCTTCTTGGTCAGCGTCGTCACCAGGACCCGGTCGCCGGCCTCGGCCCTGCGCTTGATCTCGTTCATCAGGTTGTCGATCTGGTTGCGGGTCTCGCGCACCTCGATCTCGGGGTCGACGATCCCGGTCGGGCGGACTATCTGCTCGCACCGTGCGCGAGGCCTCGGCCCGCTCGAACGGGCCCGGGGTCGCCGAGACCATCACCAGCTGGTTGACGCGGTCGAGGAACTCGTCGAACTTCAGCGGCCGGTTGTCGATGGCCGACGGCAGCCGGAAGCCGTAGTCCACGAGGGTCTGCTTGCGCGAGCGGTCGCCCTCATACATTCCGCCGATCTGGGGGATGGTCTGATGCGACTCATCGACGAAGACGACGAAGTCGTCGGGGAAGTAGTCGATCAGCGTGTGCGGCGGGCTTCCGGGGGGACGGCCATCGAGGATCCGCGAGTAGTTCTCGATCCCCGAGGTGAACCCGAGCTCCTTGATCATCTCGATGTCGTAGAGCGTGCGCTGGCGCAGCCGGTGCGCCTCCAGCTGCTTGCCCTCCTGCTCGAGCTCGGCGGTGCGCGTCTCCAGTTCGGTGCGGATCTCCTCCACCGAGCGCTCGATCGTCTCGTCTTGGGTGACGTAGTGGGTGGCGGGCCAGACGGCGACGTGGTCGATCTCGTCCAGGACCTCGCCGGTAAGGGGGTCGAAGTGCTGGATCCCCTCGATCTCGTCGCCGAACAGGGATATCCGGTAGGCGGACTCCGCGTAGGCCGGCATGATCTCGAGCACCTCGCCGCGGACCCGGAAGCTGCCGCGCGCCAGATTGGCGTCGTTCCGCTGGTACTGCATCTTCACCAGCTTGCGCAGGACCTCGTCGCGGTCGATCTCCTCGCCGAGCTTGAACAGCTGCATCTGCTGCTGGTAGAGCTGGGGCGAGCCGATCCCATAGATGCAGGAGACCGAGGCGACTATGAGCACGTCGCGGCGGGCCAGCAGCGCCGCCGTCGCTGCGTGGCGGAGGCGGTCGATCTCGTCGTTGATCGAAGAGTCCTTCTCGATGTAGAGGTCCTGCGCCGGGACGTAGGCCTCGGGCTGGTAGTAGTCGTAGTAGCTGACGAAGTACTCGACAGCGTTCTCGGGGAAGAACTCGCGGAACTCGTTGCAGAGCTGGGCCGCGAGCGTCTTGTTGTGGGCGATCACCAGCGCCGGGCGCTGCACCGCCTCGACAACGCCCGCCATTGTGAACGTCTTGCCGGTGCCGGTGGCGCCGAGCAGTGTCTGGAAGCGCTCACCGCCGTCCAGCCCCTCGGCCAGCCCCTCGATCGCCTGCGGTTGGTCGGCGGTGGCCGTGTAGGCGGAGTTGAGCTTGAATTCCGGCACCCGGATGACGATAGCGGGGGCCAACGGATGGCTACCGAATTCTGCGCTTGCCACTCCCCCAGGCACGGTCTAGCCTTCGCGGCATGCGTTCATGGGGGCAGGCGTGGGCGGCTGTGTGGGTGCTTGCCCTCCTGCTCGCGGCGCTTCTCACCGCCGAGGGTGCCGCCGGACGCAGCTGGGAGGATCCTGTCCTGGTATCCCCCGCCGCGAAGGCCGCGATCAGCCCGGCGGTCGGGATCGACTCCTCCGGCAACGCCACGGCCATCTGGGGGATGCAGGACGACACCGCCGGCTCCTCCCAGCCCCCGCACACGATCCGTCTCGGCACCCGCGCCGCCGGCGGTAACTGGGTCCTCGACCTCACCCCGCGCTCGGGCCTCAGAGCCCGCCGGCCGGTACTGGCAATGGCGGCCAACGGCGCCGCCGTCGCCACCTGGCTGGAGCAGGACGCGGCTGGGAGCCTGGGCAAGGTCTGGAGCATGGCGCGCGGCAGCTCCGGCGACTTCGGCGCCGCCACCCAGCTGTCGGGGGCGGGATCAACCGACAACGCCCTCGGGGCCTCCTTCTCGGCGGCGCTGAACGCCGGAGGAACCGGGGCAATCGCCTGGGAGACGAACATCTCCGGCACCCCCCGCCTGGCGGTGCGGCTGGTCGACGGCGGCGTTCTCGCCGGCTCCAACGCGACCCTCGCCGGAGGCTCGCAGAGCAACCCGACGACCCGGCGGGTGCCTGACGTCGCCGCGGGCGGCGCCGGGGCGCTGGTCGCATTCGACCGCTTCTCGACGACGACCTTCGCCCTCCGCCCCGGGCTCTTCGGCCCACCCAGCAGCGGAGCCTTCGCGGCTCCCGCCGACCTGGCTCCGGCCAGCGCGGTCTCGCCCGCGTACCCGGCGATCGCGCTGACGCCTGGGGGCGACGTCGCGGCCGCCTGGCTCAACAGCTCCAGCCAACACCCCTTCGCCCGCGTCGGGACCGCCGAAACGCCCGAGGAGGTCGCCAGCGCCCAGGCGAGCCCGCCGATTGCCCTTGCCGCCGCCCCCGATGGCACCCTCGTCGCCGCCTGGCGCCAGGACGACGATCCGCCCAGCCTCGGCGGAAAGTTCGTCTACGCCTCCGTGCGGGCCGCTGGCGCCAGCAGCTTCTCGGCCCCGGTCAAGCTCTCTGAGGAGGCCGACACGATCGGCTCGATCTTGGGGCCGGTGGTGGGCTTCGCCGGCAACGAGGCGATCGTCGCCTGGTCGCGTGACACCGGGACCCTGAACCGGGTCGAGGTCAGCACCCGTCCTGCGGGCGGCAGTTTCCCGGCGGTCGCCGAGGAGGTCTCCGGCCCGTTCGGGTCCGAGGACGGCGACGCCGGCGAACCGGTGCTCGCAACCAACGCGGCCGGTCAGGCCGTGCTGATCTGGGCGCAGGCTTTCCAGGATCCCCTCGGCGGTAACCCTTACCAGCGGATCGCCTCGACCCGCTCGGGCTACGGCAACGAGCCGCCCCCCGACCGGAGCAAGCCGTCCCTGGGCTCCTTCCACGCCTCGCGGCAGCGCTTCGCCAAGGGGAGCCGCGAAGGCCCGGTCGAGGCGGGCAAGGGTGAGAAGACGATCATGTACCCGAAGGGACAGCGCAAGCAGGTGCTGCGGGTCGGCACGAACCTGGTCTTCAACTCGACCGAGGCCGGGCAGGCGGTGATCAAGTTCAAGGGCATCGGTTGCACCCGCTTCCTCCCTGCGGGCAAGGACTTCGACGAGGAGCGCCGCCGCGACCACTGCAAGGCGGTCCACGACTCGGCAACCGTCAAGGAGGCCGCACAGAAGGGATCGAACCGGGTCACCTACCTCGGCCAGGGCCTCGTCGCCGGTGGCGATTACGTCGCCCGGCTCACGGTCACCGACGCGGCCGGCAACGTCTCGGCGACCAAGGTCGCCCACTTCTCGATCGACGCCAAGCTCGGTTGAGCCTCAGGAGTTGAGCTCGCCAGTCGTGGCCCGCGGTCAGGTAGGGAGGCTGGTTGGTCTCGATCCCGTTGTCGTAGACGCGACAGTTCGGGGCGCGGGTGCGGCGTGGTTGCGAGAATCACCGGCGTGACCCGCTCGCAGCGACTGCTGGCCGCCTTCTTCGCCTTCGCCGGGGCGATGCACTTCATCGCTCCCCGCCGCTACGTGGCGATGATGCCGCCCAGCTTCCCTGCCCATCGTCAGTCGGTGGTGATCAGCGGCCTGGCCGAGATCGCCGGCGGTGCGGCGGTGACCTCGCGGCGCGCCCGGCCCATCGCCCGCTGGTGGCTGATCGGGCTGCTGGCCGCGGTCTTCCCCGCCAACATCCACATGGCGGTCCACCGTGACCGGATCAGGGGCCTGGAGAGCGTACCCGGGTGGCTGCTGTGGGCCCGCCTGCCACTGCAGCCGCTGGCGATGCTCTGGGTCTGGCGCGCCACCCGGCGCTGAGGCCGCGGCACGACCATCCGCGGGCGCGAAGTCAGGGGATCAGCTGACCGAGGTCGCCGGGGATTAGGTCCTGGCCGCCGAGCAGCTCGAGCAGGCCCCGCGCATCGTCGAACAGGGGGCTGGCGTCGTTGATCAGCTTGATCCCCTCCTCGACGGGGACGCGCTGGGCGAGCTCGCGCAGCGGCACGGCGAGGATCGGGCTCAGGGCGCCGGCGCGCTCGGCGTCGTCCACGCCCCGGACGAGGCCGGCGTGGACCGCGTCCTCGAGCCTCGCGTCGTCGATCCCGTAGCGGTCGGCGAAGCGCCGGCGCGCCTCCTCGCTGGAGAGAGCGCGGGCGAGGGTCTCGCGGCTGACGCCGAGCTCACAGGCGGCGCCGTCGAGCGCCGAGAGCGAGAACTGCTCGACGATCTCCTTGATCCCGTCCGGGGAGCGCCACTGGCGCGGCTTGCAGGGATCCTGCGTCGTCGCCGGCTCGTAGGAGGCTCCACCCGCCGCCAGGTAGCCGCCGGCCAGCAGCAGCGCCGCCGCCGCCGCCGAGCCGACCAGCACCCTCGAGCGCGTCGCCGAGCTCACAGCTCGACCCTCCGCGAAAGCCCGATCGGGACCAGCGCCCCCAGCCCCAGCAGCGCAGCGATCAGAAACGAGGCGCTGAAGGCGTGGGTGGCGGCGCGGTCGAGCTGGTCCTGAAGGTCCGACTTCATCGCCAGCACGTCGGCGCGGTCGCCGGGATCGGTCGGCAGCGGCTCGAAGGCGGGGTCGATGACCGGAACCTTGCCGCGCTCGCGGTCCAGCCGATCGGCGATCCGCTGCGCCAGGTCGATCTTCAGCACCGGGTCCACCGGGGCGTCGAGGACGACCGCTGTGCCGGCGTCGATCGCGTTGCGGCGCTGTTCGGCGAGATCGGCGGTGAACACCGGCGTCAGCGCCAGCAGGCCGACGACGACCCCGGCATGGCGGGCCGAGATCGTCCAGCCGCCGTGAATCGCCTGTGGTGATCGCCCTTCCAGTGCCGACTCGGTCAAGGCCGAGAGGACCAGAGCCAGGCCGACCCCGACGAGGATCTGCGGCGGCAGCGTCAGCAGCACCGTCGCCTTCGGCAGCCACCCCAGGCCGGCAAGGCCCCCCGCCACCAGGATCGCGCCGGCGGCGGCACGGGCGCGGGCGCTCGGCACCAGCGGCGAGATCCGGGTGCCCGCAAGCGCTGCCAGTGGCATCGTCGTGACCACCACAGCTGCGGCGATCGGCGTCAGGCGCCAGCCCTCTATCAGCAGCAGCACGACGAGGAAGAGCGCAGCCGCAATCGCCGCCGAAACCAGTGCCAGCGCGACGTTGGCCGCCAGGTGCGGACGCCCGGTGCGGCCCACCTCCCGCTCCAGGGTGCGGGGCTCGCCCTCCTCGCGGGCGACGGCCAGCAGCGGCACCCCTGCCGCAAGCGCCAGCGGCACCCCGGCGATGAAGATCGACTGCCAGGAGACGAGCTCGGTCAGCATCCCCCCGATTCCCGGGCCGAGGGCGGCGCCGGTCGCCCCGGCCGCGGCCCACGCCGCCGCCGCCCTGCGCTCGGACCCAACCACCGCCGGCATCAGCTCCAGCGCCGCGGTGACCGCAGCCGCCCCGCCCAGCGCCTGCACGCAGCGGGCGGCGATCAGCGTCTCCAGGCCGGAGGCGGCGGCGCAGGCGGCCGAGGCGCCGGCGAAGACGGCAAGGCCGGCGGCCGCCACCCGGCCGGGACCGAAGCGGCGGGCCAGCATCGCCGCGGGGACGGCGGCAAGGGCCAGCACCAGGTTGAAGGAGACCAGGACCCAGGTAACGCCGGAGACCGATGTGTCGAGCTCCCGGTAGATGGCGGGGAGAGCAAGGACGACCACCGACGAGTCTGCGAGCACCAGCCCAACGGCCAGTGCCAGGGCCCAGCGCCTCAGTAGCCCAGCTCCTTCGCGTAGTTGCGGCGGTAGGCGTCCTGCTTGTCGAGGACGTCCTCGACGTAGGCGCGGGTCTCCGGGAAGCCGATGTCGTCGAGCGTCATCTCGGAGCCGCCCCAGGCGTCGGCGTTTCCTGGCCCGGCGTTGTAGGCGGCGAGGGCGGCGACCTCGTTGCCCGAGTAAAGCTCGAGCAGATCGCGCAGATGGTAGGTCCCGTAGGAGATGTTGATCTGGGGGTCGGAGAGGTCCTTGACGGTGAAGGTTGTCCCCCCGCTGCGCCTCTCGATGTCCTTGGCGGTCGCCGGGGTGATCTGCATCAGCCCGCGGGCGCCGGCCGAGGAGGTCTGGTCGCTGAATCGCGACTCGGCGTAGATGACGGCGGCGATCAGCGAGGCCTCGACGCCCTTCTCCCGGGCCTGCTGGCGGATGATGTCCTCGTGACGCAGCGGCAGGGTGAGCTCGTTGATCGCCTTCTCGAAGCTGCCGTTGACGATCATGTACGCGGCCCCCAGGCCGACGAGGGCGGCGACGCCGAGGGCGACTCCGCGGCGCAGCCGGAAACGCCCGCGCCCCGGCGAGGATCGCGATGAGGACCGGCTGCGCGCCGGCCGGCGATGGGTGCGGGCTGCGGCCATGGGCAGGCTTAGTGTTGTAGCGGGTTGCGCCGGGCGGCTTTGCCGGCGCCCGTCAGGCTCTCGATCAGGGCGGACAGCTTCGTCTCCAGCTCCTCGATCGTGCCGTCGTTCTCGATCACATGGTCGGCGCGCCGCGCCTTCTCGGAAGGGTGGAGATGCCGAGCCTCGCGCTCCTCGACCAGGCTGTGTCCGCGGGCGCCCGCCCTGGCGCGCCTGATCTCGTCGGAGGTGTGGACGTTGACGGTGGCGTCGAAGAGGCCCTCCATCTCGGTCTCGAACAGGAGCGGGACCTCGATCACCGCCGCCGGCGTCCCCGCCGGCAGTGACTCCAGCCAGGAGGCGATGCGTGCACCGACCAGCGGATGCACCCTGGCCTCGAGCCAGGCGAGCTCCTCGGCGTCGGCGAAGACGATCTCGCCGACGCGGGAGCGATCGACGATGCCGTCAACTATGACGTCGTCACCCCATCGCTCTGCGATCGCGCCCAACATCGGCTCGTCGTCGAGCAATTCGTGCACGATCGCATCGCTGGAGGCCGTCGCCGCCCCGAGACGCCGGAAGGCGGCCAGGGCCTCTGACTTGCCGGCGGCGATCCCCCCGGTCAGCCCAATTTTCAGCGGCGCCACAGCGCCCGCTCAGGAAGCCGAGTCGTCGCCCTCGCCGGCGGCCTCGTCGATGTCGTCGGGCGAATCGGGGCGCTCGATCACCGACTCGCCCTCGTGAACCTCCGCCGGGTCGTCCGAGCTCTCCTCCTCGGCCTCCGGCGGCGATTCCGCGACGGGCGCTTCGCTGTCAGTGGCGGGGGTCTCGCTCTCAGTTGCGGGAGCTTCGGCAGGAGGCTCCTCGGCCTCCGCTGCGGGCTCCCCGGCCTCTGCTGCGGGCCCCTCGGCCTCTGCGGCCTCTGCCTCTCCGGCTTCCGCCTCCGCGCCCTCGACTTCGGGCGGCGGCTCGGCGAAGACCTCCTCCGAGAGATCGAGGTCCGGAGTCTCGGACGGGGCTGCCTCGACCGCGGCTGCCTGGGCCTCTTGGACTGCGGCGCCGAGGTCCTTCAGCGGCATGTTCTGGCCTTCGACCCGCTTGATGCTGAGCGAGAGCCGGCGGCGCTCCTCGTCGATCTCGAGGATCTTGACGTTGAGCACCGCGCCGGGCTCGACGACCTCGCTCGGGTTCTCGACGTGGTGGTCGGCAAGCTCGGAGATGTGGACGAGGCCCTCGACCCCCGGGAGGATCTCGACGAAGGCGCCGAAGGCGACGACCTTGGTCACCTTGCCTTCGAGGACATCGCCCGGGCGGTGCGTGCTGACGACTCGCTGCCACGGGTCCTCCTGGGTCTGCTTCAGCCCGAGCGAGATCCGCTGCCGGTCGCGGTCGATGTCGAGGACCTTGATGCGGACGGTGTCACCGATCGCGACCACCTCGGAGGGATGGTTCACGTGGCTCCAGGAAAGCTCGGAGATGTGGATCAATCCATCGATCCCGTCGAGGTCGACGAAGGCGCCGAAGTCGACGATGTTGGAGATCTTGCCGTCGACCACCTGGCCCGGCTGGAGCCGGCCGAGGATCTGCTCCCGCACCTCCTTGCGCTCCTCCTCCAGAACAGCGCGACGCGACAGGACGACGTTGTTGCGGCTGCGGTTGAGCTCGATCACCTTGCACTCGAGCTTCTGGCTCATGAACTCATCGAGGTTGTGGACCCGGCGGATGTCCACCAGCGATGCCGGGAGGAACCCGCGCACGCCGAGGTCGAGGATGAGCCCACCCTTGACGACCTCGATCACGGTCCCCTCGACCGGCTCGCCCGACTCCGCCGCGGCCTCGATCCTGCGCCAGGCCTTCTCGAAGCGCGCCCGCTTCTTCGAAAGGATCAGACGCCCCTCCTGGTCCTCCTTGGTCAGCACCAGGGCGTCTATCTCCTCGCCAAGCTCCACCTCCTCGGAGGGATCCACCGACTTGCGGATGGAGAGCTCGTTCGAGGGTATGACCCCTTCCGACTTGTAGCCGATGTCGACCAGGACCTCGTCCTTGTCGATCCGGACCACTTTTCCATTGACGACGTCGCCCTCGTCGAACCTGACCATGGTGGCCGCGTAGTTGGGCACGACCTGGCCGTCGATCTCGAGCAGCAGGCCGTTCGATCCCTCGACGGGGGTGCCCTCTTGCGCAGGCGCAGTCAATGTGTCGGGTGGGGACACGGCGAAGATTGTGGCAGAAGGCGGTCCGAGAGGCGGGAGTCAGCAGCGGAGCCCGAATCCGAGGCGCCGCGGCACGAGGCCGGGCCGCTCTAGGATGCAGGTCGGTGCCCAGGCGTGAGACGAAGCGCGGCGACGAGCGAACCCCGATCGGGGGCTCCTGCGACGTGCTCGTTTGCGGAGCCAGCTTCGCCGGGCTCGTGGTGGCCCGCGAGCTTGCGGGGTCGGGCGCAGACGTGCTCGTCCTCGACCGCTACGAGATCGGCGAGCGCCAGACCTCCGCCTGCGCTGCTCCGACCCGCTGGCTCGGGGCCCTCGGCCTCGAGGACTCGATCCGCCAGACCTTTGGCGAGTTGGTGATCCACACACCGCACACCACCGTGCGCATGGACCTCCCCTGGACCTTCTCGACCTTCGACTACCGCACCCTCTGCGGGATCCTTTGGGAGGATTGCGAGGCAGGGTTCGAGACGGCCAAGATCAATGGGCGCGCGCATGAAGCCAACGGCGACGGCTCGGTCGCGGTGGCCACCGACCGCGGCGTGGTCTCGGCGCCGCTCGTCGTCGACGCCCTTGGCTGGCGCCGCGTCCTCGGCAGCGGCGAGAACGTCCAGCCACCCGATGCCCGGCTCTCGCGCGGGCTCGAGGTCCACCCCTGGAGCGCTTCGGAGGACCTCGAGATCTGGATCGAGCGGGGGGTCGTCCCCGCCGGCTACGGCTGGAGCTTCCCTGCCGGCGACGAGGTCCGGGTCGGAGTCGGCTCCTTCGACCCCCGCTTCCACGTCAAGCAGCCAACCGTGTCGCTGGCCGAGCGCCTCGGGGTCGAGAGCGTCCACTACCAGGGCAACTGGATCCCCCACCGCCTGCGCCCCGCGACCGACACGGGCGTCTTCTTCGCCGGCGACTCGGCCGGGCACTGCCTCCCGCTCACCGCCGAGGGCATCCGCACCGCCTTCTACTTCGCGATCGCCTGCGGGCGCGAGGTGAGTGCGGTGCTCGGCGGTCGCAAGTCGCGCGGTCAGGCGCTGGCCGACTACGAGGGCTTCTCGGGCTCGCACCGCGGAAAGTTCGAGTCGATGCTGCGGGTGCAGCAACTCGTTCCGCGGGTGCCGCCCAGGCTCCTGGCGGGCCTGCTGAACGGGATGGGGAGCAAGCGTTTCGTCGACTGGTCCTTCGGCCATTACCTGAATATCGCGCCGCCGGAGTTCGCGACTGACCGGTCCCGACCGGAGGACCGTCCCGCCCGGGCCCCCGTGCTGGCCGGCTAGCGGCGCCTGATTCGCCGCCTGTGATCTTCGGCCTCTGGCCGGGTTGAACGTATTAGGGTTCCCGGCGGTATCCCGGTAGCCCAATCGTCCATGCGCCGAATGTCCTGCCAAGATCGTCATTCCGTCCATCGCTGATGTCGATAATCGAGCCGAGATGACTCCTCCCCGCCTGCCGGCGCGAATCCTGGTCGGCCCGGCGCTGCGGGCCCAGCCCGACCGCCGCCTGGTCGCCCTCGCGCGCGAGGGCCACGAGCCGGCTGTGGAAGAGGTCGTCAGACGCTACCGCCCGGCGCTGGTCCGTTACGCGGCGACGATCGTCCCCGCCCACCGCGCCGACGACGTGGTCCAAGACGCGATCGCCAGAGCCCTGCCGGCGATCCGCGATGGCGAGGCCGAGTTGCACCTGCGCCCCTGGCTCTACACGATCGTTCGCAACACGGCGCTGAACAACCTCCGCGACGCCGGCCCGGCCATGGACCACCTCGACGAGAGCTTCGACGGGGTGGAGCAGCCGCCGCAGGCCCTCGAGCGCCGCGAGGAGCTGGCGGCGGTGGTCGCTGGGGTGCAGTCGCTCCCCGAGACCCAGCGCGAGGCGCTGGTCAAGCGAGAGATGGAGGGAAAGAGCCACGCAGAGATCGGCGCCGCCATGGGCGTCTCCGTCGCCGCCGCCCGGCAGCTGATCCACCGTGGTCGCATCACTCTGCGCGAGGGTCTCGGGGCGCTGATCCCGATGCCTGTGCTGAGACAACTCCTCGAGGGGCTCAGCGCCCCTGCGGCAGCGGGAACGGGCGCCGGTGGGGCGATCGCGGCAAAGGCGCTGGTGGCCCTGCTCGCGGCCGGAGGCGCCGTCACTGCCGGTGTCGCGCTCGACCGGCACTCCCACCAGCCGGCAAAGGCCGACCCGATCGTTGCCGAGCGAGAGGCCGCCGGCCCAAGTGGCGTGGGCGGCGTTACGGGCTCAGCCCCGGGGGCCGGGGCGGGCTCGGGCGAGAACCGGTGGGCCGGCGGGCAGGGCTCGTCGAACGGCTCCGATCGGTCCGGCTCAGGCCAGGATTCGCTGACCTCGCTGGATTCGACCGGCAATTCCACCCGGGGTGGCGACGGCGCGGGCGACGGCGGCCCCCGATCCGGCTCCGGTCACGGCGGCGATTCCGGGCTCGGCGACAGCGAGCACCACGGAGGCGAAGACGGGGGCAGCGGAGACGGCGGCGAGCATTCCGGTGACGGCAGCGGGCACTCCGGCAGCAGTCACGAGTCCGGCGACGACGGCGGTTCGGACGGTACCTCCGGTGAGCACGGCAGCGGCTCGGGAGGCGACGGGGGCTCGGAATCTTCCGGCGAGCCGGTCAGCCACGAGGGGTCAGACAACGACTCCTCCGGAGAGGGCGGTTCATCAGGGTCCGGGAAGACGGAACCAGCGGCAAAGACCGAGCCCGCGCGCCCCGAAGACGACTGAGAAGCGGACGTCTGTACGGGTCGATCGCCCCTTCGGCGTGATCCTGAGCGGGGCCCCGGGTTCTGACCACAACGACGCACACTCGTCCGTCAGCGAACCGTCCAGGGGGTGTTCCCGGGCTCAAGGTTCCGCAGGCAGGGCGCCGAAGGAGGACAGATGAGAACCCACCGCTCCAGAACCAGTCCCTACCGAACGATCCGACTCGCGGTCGCGATGGCGCTCGGCGTACTCGCGATCTTCGCGCTGCCGAGCCTAGCCGCGGCCAAGGACCGCAACAACGACCGCATCCCCGACCGGTGGGAGAAGCGACACCATCTCTCCCTGAACGTGAAGCAGACCCGCCGCGACCAGGACAGCGACCACCTCAAGAACCTCGGCGAGTTCCGCCAGGGGACCAGCCCCCGCGACGCCGACAGCGACAACGACGGCATCGTTGACGGCAAGGAGACCGCGGTCGGCGACGATCCCGCCGACGACGACAGCGACGACGACGGCGTCGAGGACGGGGACGAGAACGCAGGCACCATCGCCTCGTTCGACGGCACGACTCTGACCATCAACCTCGCGGCCGGCGGCACGATCTCGGGCCTGGTGACCGACCGGACGGAGATCAAGTGCGAGGACGAGGGCGACGATTCCAGCGAGAATCCGACGGGCACCAGCCGAAACGGACGTCACCGCCTCAGCTCGAATGACGACGGCAGCGGAGACAACTCGGGTGACGATGACTCGGGCGACGACTCCGGTGACGACGACGGCGAGCACGGCGACCACGGCGACCACGGCGACTGCGAGAACGCCTGCAGCGTCGACGATCTGGTCCAGGACACGGTCGTGAACGAGGCTGAGATCCGGGTCAGCGGCGACGGCGCCGTCTTCACGGAGATCAAGCTGATCAAGAGCAGCGACGCCACGAGCTAGACGCGCGGTACCGCAAGCAACGATCAGCAGAAGAGGCGCCCCTTCCGGGGCGCCTCTTCATTTCACGGCCAGCCAGTCCTCGCCGACCCCCACCTCGACTTCCAGCGGCGGGTCGAGCTCCTGTGCCGCGCACATCTCGCGGCTGACGGTCTCGGTCGCCGCCTCCATCTCCCCCCGCGGGCCCTCGAACAGCAGCTCGTCGTGGATCTGGAGGACGAGACGCGTCTTGGCACCGGAGTCCCGCAGGGCCGTGTGGCAGCGGACCATCGCCACCTTGATGATGTCGGCCGCCGTGCCCTGGATCACGGTGTTGACCGCGAGCCGTTCTCCCAGCCGGCGGGTGTTCGGGTTGCCGGAGCGCAGCTCGGGAATCTGCCGGCGCCGGCCCATCAGGGTGGTCACGTAACCGTCCGTCTGGGCGCGCTCGATCGTCTCCTCGCGGAAGGCGGAGACGGCGGGGAAACGCTCGAGGTAGCGGGCGACGAACTCCTCTCCCTCGCCGCGCGAGATGTTCAGGCGGTCGGCGAGCCCGAACCCGGTGAGTCCATAGACGATCCCGAAATTGACCATCTTCGCCTTCGAGCGCTGACCGATGTCCACCTCCTCCCGCGGGATGTTGAAGACCTCGGCCGCGGTGGCGGCGTGGACGTCGTCTCCGGCGCGAAAGATCTCCTTCAGCACCTCCTCTTCGGCGACGTGGGCCAGGACCCGCAGCTCGACCTGGCTGTAGTCGGCCGAGAGCAGCCGGTCGCCGCGCTCGGCGACGAAGCAGCCCCGGACAGGGCGGCCGATCTCGGTCCGGATCGGGATGTTCTGCAGGTTCGGGTTGGTGCTCGAGAGGCGGCCGGTGGACGTCGACGCCTGGTTGAAGGTGGTGTGAATCCGGCCGCTGTCGGGGTCGACGAGTTCGGGGAGCGTGTCGAGGTAGGTGCTCCGCAGCTTCGTCAGCTCCCGCCAGCTCTCGATCTTCTCGACGATCGGGTGCTCGTCGCGGATCTGCGCCAGGACCCGGGCGTCGGTCGAGTACCCGGTCTTGCCGCGGCGCTTGCGGGTGAGGCTGAGCTCCTCGAACAGGACCGCTCCGACCTGCTGCGGGGAGCCGATCGTGAACTCGTGCCCGGCGAGCTCGAAGATCTCGGACTCGAGCTGCTCGATCTGCTCGTTGATACCCGATCCGATCCCGGCCAGGCGCTCGACGTCCAGCTTCAGTCCCTCCCGCTCCATCGCCGCCAGCACGTGGACCAGCGGCAGCTCGACCTCGCGCAGAAGCTGCTCCAACCCCCACTCTTCGAGCCTGCCGCGCTGCCACTGCGCCAGCTCGACGACGATTCGGGCCTCCTCGGCGGGTTCAAGCCCCTCCTCGGCTTCCTCGCCCAGGGCCAGCTGCTCCCCCCCTGCGCTCTCAGCCTTCTGCCCGCCGCTCTCTTCCTCCGCCACCCCGATTCCCGCGTCCGCCGCCAGTTCGCGCAGCTCATAGGTTCGCCGTTGGGGCTCGAGCAGATAGGCGCCGAGCATGGTGTCGTGGTCCAGCACGATCTCGGCCCCCTCGCGCGAGGCCGCCGCCAGCAGGCCGTGTCGGCCCCCTCCGAGCGATTTCGCATCGTGGGCGGCGAGGGGCTTGCCGTCGAAAGCAATGGCCAGCTCCTCCAAGGTCGCCTCACCGGCCACCACACGCTCCGAGTCGGCCCCGGCCCAGCGCCTGCCGGAGATGGAGAGGCCGACCGGGCCCTCGGCCGAGGCGAGGTCAGCGGGGGAGCCTTGGACCGGCTCGATCTCGATCTCCCGCTCGACCCGACGGCCGGGTACTGCCTGGTGGTCCGGCAGACCCTCCTCGAGCCGCTCGAGAATCGCCCGCAGCTCGAACTCACGGGCGAACTCGCGCAGAGAGCTGCGATCCGGCTCGGTCGCCATCACCTCGCCCAGGTCGATCCCGGTCTCGACCTCGAACTTCATCGTCGCCAGCTCCTTCGAAACGCGGGCGTCGTCAGCGTGCTCGACCAGGTTCTGCTTCCGCTTCGCCCCCGAGACCTGATCGGCGTTCGCCAAGACCTCCTCGAGCGAGCCGAACTGCTGCAGCAGCTGGGCTGCGGTCTTGTCGCCGATACCGGGGACCCCCGGGATGTTGTCCGAGGTGTCCCCCTTGAGCCCGATCAGGTCCGGAACCAGCTCCGGCGGGACGCCGTAGCGCTCGATCACTGCCTCGCGGTCGTAGATCTTGGTGTCGGTGACCCCGCGCGAAGTGGTCATCACCCGCACCCCCTCGTCCACGAGCTGGTAGACGTCGCGGTCTCCGGAGACGACCATCACCGGGATGTCGAGCTCGGCCGCCTCCCTGGTCAGGGTGGCGATCACGTCGTCGGCCTCGTAGCCCTCGGCCTTGACGTTGGCGTAACCGAAGGCCTCCACCACCTCGAGCAGGTGGGGCCACTGCTCGCGCAGCAGGTCGGGCCGGGACGGGCGCTGTGCCTTGTAGTCCGCGTAGGTGACCTCACGCCCGGACATCCCCGCATCCCAGGCAACCACGAGCCCACTCGGACGATGGTCGGTGAGGATCTTCACCAGCATCGAGGCCAGCCCGAAGATCGCGTTGGTCGGTCGCCCGTCGGAAGTTGCGATCGAGTCCGGCAGGGCGAAGAAGGCCCTGTAGGCAAGGCTGTTGCCGTCGAGCAGGAAGAGCTCGTGGCGGCCCTTGTCGCCCTTGGCGTCCACGCGCTGACTCTAGTCAGTGGAGGCGTCAGCGGAGCCGGTCGGTTCGCCGGCCCCGGTCTGGTTCGTCACCCGAGCCGGTCCGTTTCGCCGGCCCCGAGGGCGACGGAGAGCAGGCCAATCACCGCTGCGGGGCTCTCGACAACCTGGCGGTGGCTGAAGCGCATCACATCGAGGCCCCGCAGGCGCAGTGCCAGGTCCCGGGCGCGGTCATCCTCGAATGCCTGGCGGCCGCGGTGGTAGCGGTAGCCGTCGGCCTCGACCACCAGTCCTCGGTCACGCCAGAGGAAGTCGACGAGGTAGGGGCCGACGCGCGCGTTGACCTCCGGCTGGGGAATTCGATGGCGGCGGCAAAGCCGTAGGAAGAGCCGCTCGAGCTCGCTGCGGGTGCCCTCGGAGCCGTCGCCAGGCCCGAGTGCCAGCCCGAGAACTTCGGCCTGTCGAATCGCGCGGCGCAGTTGCGGTTCGCCGAGAACGCGGCGGAGATCGTCAATGGTCCGGGACGGGCTCGTGACCGGAATGCCGTCGCGCCGGGTGAGGTCGGCGGCCACCATGTTCCTGGGCCGGTGAACCCGGATGCCAGCTTGCCGTGTCCGGCCCTGCTGCCCTGGCACGGAGACGCTCACCGGGCCGGCCGGATCCGGGAGCAGCCCCCAGAGCGCGGCCGCGTGGCGGTGGCTGAGCGCGGCCCGCTCGCCGCAAGCGAGCACCGCCGCGAGCCAGCGGCCCCGGCGGCTGACACCGGCATGACCGATCGCATAGATCCCGCGATGGAGCCGGTGAAGGCGGCCAGCCCGAATCCGCCGGGAGATTCCGTTGCTCGTCAACCCGGCTGCGGCAAGCTGCCGGAACGTCACGATCCCGTACCGCCTAGCGGCGAGACGAGCGATCTTCAGATCCGGTGAGTCGACTTCTGGGCGCATACCGACCACAAGTCGCCTCAAACATGGGTTCGCCCCTTTCGGACTCGACGCCCCCGCGACTGCCAGGGGCTGGCGCCTGCATAGAATCAGCCGCCATGCCCGTCAGCGCCCAGTACAGCGTCACGATCCGCGTCGAGCTCGACGCGCGCCAGGAGCCGTTGGGGAAGCTGACGGCGGCGATCGCCGAGGCCGGAGGGCAGCTTCAGGGGGTCGATCTCGTGCCCGGCGCCGGCAGCGAGGGCAAGAGGGTGCGGGAGTTCACGATCGACGCCCGCGACCAGGAGCACTGGGAGCAGATTCTGCGCTCGATCGGCTCGACCAGGGGCGCCAAGGTGCTCGACTACACCGACCGGACGATGCAGATGCATCGCGGCGGCAAGATCGAGCAGCGCAACAAGTACCCGCTGAAGACCCGCGACGACCTCTCGATGGCCTACACGCCCGGGGTGGCGCGGGTCTGCCAGGACATCCACGCCGACCGCTCCAAGGCGTTCGAGTACACGATCAAGAAGAACACAGTCGCGGTCGTCTCCGACGGCAGCGCCGTGCTCGGGCTGGGCAACATCGGCCCCGAGGCGGCGATGCCGGTGATGGAGGGCAAGGCGATGCTGTTCAAGGAGTTCGCCGACGTCGACGCCTTCCCGATCTGCGTCTCGACCCAGGACGCCGACGAGATCGTCCGCGTGGTCGAGTTGATCTCGCCCACGTTCGGAGGTATCAACCTCGAGGACATCTCGGCCCCCCGCTGCTTCGAGATCGAGGAACGGCTGAAGGAGTCCCTCGACATCCCGGTATTCCACGACGACCAGCACGGAACCGCGGTGGTGACGACGGCGGCGCTCTTCAACGCGCTGAAGATCGTCGGCAAGTCGATCACGGATCTGCGGGTGTTGATCGTCGGTCTCGGCGCCGCCGGCGTCGCGGTGACGAAGATGATGCTCGCATCCGGTGTCACCCACATCGTCGGCTGCGACCGCCAGGGAGCGCTGTCGACCACCCGCCCGGATTACGAGTCGGGCGAGATGTCGGCGATCAAGCACTGGTACGCCGAGAACTCGAACCCCGATCACGTCCTTGGGGAGCCGGACGAGGTGCTCGAGGGGATGGACCTGTTCGTCGGCCTCTCGGGGCCGGGGATCATCGCCCCCGAGTCGCTGGGAAAGATGAACGACGACGCGATCGTCTTCGCCATGGCCAACCCGAATCCCGAGGTGATGCCCGAGGACGCGGCCCCATACGTCCGGATCATGGCCACCGGCCGCTCCGACTACCCCAACCAGATCAACAACGTCCTCTGCTTCCCGGGGATCTTCCGCGGGGCTCTTGACGCCGGCGCCCCCCGGATCACCGAGGAGATGAAACTCGCGGCGGCCAAGGGGATCGCCGAGACCGTGACCGACGACGACCTCTCCGAGGACTACATCATCCCCTCGGTCTTCAACCGCGACGTCGCCCCCGCCGTCGCAGCGGCGGTCGTCGAGGAGGCCAAGAGCGCAGGTATCGCCCGCTTCAGCGACGAGACGGGGACCTTCAGGGCGGTGCCGTCTTGAGGGTGCTCGTCAGCGGAGCGAGCGGCGCCATCGGCTCCACCGTCTGCGACGCGCTGCTGGCGCGCGGCGACGAGGTCGTCGGACTGACACGGGACCCCGAGCGTGCCCGCAAGAGCAACCCGACGGTTCACTGGTTCGGCTGGCAGCCGCGGATGGAGCGGCCCCCGGCCGAAGCCTTCGATGACCTCGACGGGGTCATCAACCTGGTCGGGGAGCCGATCGACCAGCGCTGGACCGAGGAGGCGAAGACGGCGATCATGGAGAGCCGCCGCACCGGGACCCGCAACCTCGTGCAGGCGATCACGGCCCTGGAGCACAAGCCCAAGGTATTGGTGAGCCAGTCGGCGATCGGGTTCTACGGCGACCGGGGCGAGAGCCTCGTCGACGAGTCCACTGCCGCCGGAGACGACTTCGGCGCCGAGGTGGTGACCGAGTGGGAACGCGCTGCCGACGAGATCGGCGGAACCGGCGTCCGCCTGGTGATCGTCCGCACCGGTCTCGTCCTCGATCCCTCCAGCGGTCTGCTGAAGCAGCTGCTGACGCCTTTCAAGCTCGGCGTCGGCGGCCCGGTGGCGGGCGGCGGCCAGTACATGTCATGGATCCACATCGACGACGAGATCGGGATCCTGCTCTGGGCGCTCGGGAACGAGGGCGTCAGCGGGGTCATCAACGCCACCGCGCCCAATCCGGTGACCAACCGCGAGCTATCGAAGACGCTGGGCCGGGTCCTGGGGCGCCCGGCGGCGGTACCCGTGCCCGGCTTCGCTCTCAACCTCAGGTACGGGCGGGAGTTCGCCGAGACCGTCAGGGGCGGGCAGCGGGTGATGCCGCGCCGCACCCTCGATCTCGGCTACGAGTTCGAGCAGCCCGAGCTCGAGCCGGCGCTGCGCGACCTGCTCGGCTGAGCCACCCCTGCCCCCGCTTCCATCGGGACCTGCCCGACTGCCCGGCGCTCAGGGCGGGCCCGCACTCAGCTCCGCGGCGAGGGCCAGGCGGCAGCCCCGTATCGAGTACGCGGTGACGAGGTCCAGGGTGGTATCGCCGGAGGACCTGATCGAGTACTCGCCGAGGACGGAGCGGCGGTCGCGGGTGGAGAGCACCTCATTCCGGACGGAGCGGCGGTCGCCGCCGGCTCGCCGGATCGCGCTGAGCAGCAGCGACATCGCCTCGAAGCCGTAGGCGGAAGCCGGCTGGGACTGGCCGAAGCGCCGGTGATAGGCGCGATTGAAGGCCCTGCCGCGGGGACCAAGCCGAGAGGGCTCGCGGTAGGGAGAGATCAGGTAGCGGCGAGCGCTGCCCACCCTGCATCCTCGCAGCGCCGCCGGCCCCGGGGCGCCGGTGCCAACGCTCCCCGGCGCTACGCCGAGCCTGCTCGCCAGCAGCACCGCCGCCCGCCCGAGCACGGAGACGTCAGGGACGACACGGGCAAATGTCTGATCGCCGCTCGGTCGGAACCTCTCACCGGTCAGGTCGAGCGCGGTGGCGCCGGGCGAGATCTGCGGAATCTCGGCCTGGTTGGTGATCGGGAGCGAGGCCCGGGTCGCTCCCGAATCGAGATCGCCGAGGAATCCAATCGCGGTCGAGTCCTCAGCGGCGCGGCGGGCGTTGGCTGCGCTCGCAACCGGGTCCCACCGCGAGTGGCCGCCGGTGTCGTCGAGGTATCTCGCCCTCACCCTGAAGCTCCCGGCCCTGCCCCCGGCGCCGGCAAGCGCCAGCCGGGCGCCATCGACGACGGCGCGGCCCTCGGCGGCGCGCTCGCCGTGCAGCGGCACGCTGACATAGACCGTCAGCGTTGCCCGGCCGTCGCCTGAACCATCGCCACAGCCGCCGGCGAGGGTGAGAAGGGCGGCGCCGAGGACCCCGATGAGGGCGCCGGAGCGGCTCAGCCGAAGAACACCTCCGCCTCCCGGTAGAGCGATTCCGGAACCAGTTTCAGCTCCGCGGTCGCTTCCGAGAGGTCCGCCAACCCGATCTCGGTGCCGCGCAGGGCGGTCATCTTCCCCCACTCTCCCTCGTGGGCCGCGTCGATCGCGTACAGGCCGAAGCGGGTGGCCAGGACGCGATCGAAAGCGGTCGGGGTGCCACCGCGCTGGACGTGGCCGAGCACCGTCGCCCTCGCGTCCTCCCCGGTGCGGCGGGCTATCTCCCCCTCGAGCCAGTGCGCGATACCCCCCAGTCGCACGTGGCCGAAGGCGTCGGCCGGGGCCCCTTCCGCGTCGGGGATGCCGCCGACCGGCTCCGCCCCCTCGGAGACGACGATGATCGGCGCGTATTGGCTCTTGAAGCGAAGCTCGATGTAGTTGCAGACCCGCTCGATGTCGAACTTCTGCTCGGGGATGAGGATCACGTTGGCGCCACCGGCGAGGCCGGCGTGAAAGGCGATCCAACCCGCGTGCCGGCCCATGACCTCGACGATCAGCACCCGGTGATGGCTCTCGGCGGTGGTGTGAAGCCGGTCGATCGCCTCCATCGCGATGTTGACGGCGGTATCGAAGCCGAAGGTGTAGTCGGTCGCCCCGAGGTCGTTGTCGATCGTCTTCGGGACCCCGACGACGTTGATCCCAGCTTCGCCGAGCTTGCGGGCGACCCCCAGCGTGTCCTCGCCGCCGATCACTATCAGGCCGTCGACCCCGTCCTCCGAGAGATTTGCCCGCAGGCGCTCGATCCCATCGGGCTCGCCGGTCGGGTTCGTCCGCGAGGAACCCAGGATCGTCCCCCCGCGCGGCAGGATCCCGCGTACCTCGTTGATCCCGAGTGGGCGGCCGTCGCCCTCCAGCGGGCCCCGCCAGCCGTCGCGGTAGCCGACGAACTCGTGACCGTGCTCGCCGACGCCCTTGCGGACGATGGCCCGGATCACGGCGTTGAGCCCGGGGCAGTCGCCCCCGCCTGTCAGTACTCCGATGCGCATCCTCAAGCCTCCATCTCGCTGGGCGCTCAGAGTAACGCCGCGGCCCGCCAACCGTCAGAATCACCGGTGGGGGGTCGAACCAGGACCGCGAACCGAAGGAGAGTTGCAATGAGCGCAGAGATCGACCTGGAGGCCGTCAAGCAAGTCCAGCAGAAGGTCTGGTCCGAAGGAGACTTCTCGATGGTCGCCGGCCTGGTGATGTCCACGGCTGAGGGCCTCGCCGAGTCCCTGGACATCATCCCCGGCGAGAAGGTCCTCGACGTGGCCTGCGGCAGCGGCAACGGCGCCATCGCCGCCGCCCGCCGGGCCTGGGGCAACACGACCGGCGCCGACTTCGTCCCGGCGCTGCTCGAGCGCGCCCGCGAGCGGGCCGGTGCCGAGCGCCTCGAGATCGAGTTCGTCGAGGCCGACGCCGAGAATCTTCCGTTCGCGGACGGGAGCTTCGACGTCGTCATGTCGATCTACGGAGCGATGTTCGCCCCCGATCAGGCGCGGACCGCTGCCGAGCTGCTGCGTGTCTGCAGGCCGGGGGGCCGGATCGGGATGGCCAACTGGGTCCCCGACGGCTTCGTCGGCAAGATGTTCCTGACCACGGCCAAGCACGCCCCGCTGCCCCCGGGCCTCGATCCCCCGGTCCTCTGGGGAACCGAGGAGCGGCTGCGGGAGCTGTTCGGCGACAAGGTCTCGGATCTCGAGGTCACGCGGCGGACCATGCGGCAGCGCTTCTACTCGGCCGACCACTGGCTCGACGTATTCCGCACCTACTTCGGACCGACCAAAGTCGCCTTCGAGCGGGTCGGGCCGGAAGGAGCGGATGCGCTGGAGGCCGACCTGCGGGCGCTGCTCGAGAGCTCCAACGAGGCCGGCGAGCGCGCGCTTGTGATCCCTGCCGACTACCTCGAGGTGATCGCGACTAAGGCTTGAGCTTGTCGATCAGCGGCTTCGAGACCCGCAGGGCGGCGCCGATGAACAGCACCGTGAGGAAGACCAGCCCGGCGACCGGGCCGCCCTGGCCGATCGCGTAGGAGAGGGTCATCGCGACCAGTGCGAGGAAGAGGCTGACGACGAGTCCCATTGCGCGGCAATCCTAACCGGCGAGGGCGTCGCGTGTTTGACCGAGGAAGCTGGAAACGGCCGCGACCGCTGCGGCGTCGTCGGCGGCGTCGGCGACGAGCCGCACCAGGCGGCTGCCGATGATCACCCCGTCGGCGACCGCGCCGACCTCGGCGGCCTGCTTCGGCGTGCCGATGCCGAATCCGACGGCGACCGGCACCCTCGCCTGCTCCTTGACGGCGGCGACGAGCGCGGAGAGCTCCGGCGGCAGCTCGGCCCGCTCCCCTGTTGTGCCGACGTCGGAGACGACGTAGACGAATCCGGTGGCATCCCCGCAGATCCGCTGGCGGCGGTCGCTGGGCGTCGTCGGCGCCACCAGCGGGATGCTCGCCAGCCCGGCGGCGGCCAGCGCCGCGCCGATTTGCTCCCCCTCGCCCAGGGGAAGATCGGGAACGATCACGCCCGAGGCGCTCGCTGCAGCCGCACGGCCGGCGAATTCCTCGGCCCCCCCGGCCAGCACCATGTTCGAGTAGACCATCAGCACCACCGGGACCCGCTCCGCCACGGACGAGCAGGTCTCCAGCACGGAGCTCAGGGTCGCCCCCGAGGCCAGGGCAGCGGTGGCCGCGGCGTGGATCACCGGGCCATCGGCGAGCGGGTCCGAGAAGGGCACGCCGAGCTCGATCACGTCGGCGCCCGAATCGGCGTAGGCGGCGGCAATCGCGGCCGAGCCCTCCGCGTCGGGGAAGCCGCCCATCATGTAGGGCATCAGCGCCGCACGGCCCTGCTCGCGGGCCGCGGCGAAGGCGGTCGCAATCGCCTCAGCCACGGCTGCGCTCCAGCACCTCGGCCAGGTCCTTGTCACCGCGCCCCGAGAGACAGAGGAGATCAAAGCCCGGCATCTCCTCGGCTTCGCGTCCGGCGATGCCGGGGCTGCGGACTGGCCGTGAGTTCTCCAGCAGCCAGGCGATCGCGTGGGCGGACTCGAGGGCGGGGATGATCCCCTCCAGCCGCGAGAGCTCGTGGAAGGCCGCCAGGGCCTGCTCGTCGGTGACCGAGACGTAGCGGGCGCGGCCACTGTCGCGCAGGAACGCGTGCTCGGGCCCGACCCCGGGGTAGTCGAGGCCGGCCGAGACCGAGTGCGCCTCGAGGATCTGGCCCTCCTCGTCTGAGATCACCGACGAGAGCGAGCCGTGGAGGACGCCCGTGCGGCCGGCCCCGAGCGAGGCCCCGTGCCGCCCGCTGTCCAAACCCTCGCCCGCCGCCTCGACCCCGATCAGCTCGACCTCGTCGCCGAGGAAGGCGGTGAAGGTGCCGATCGCGTTCGAGCCGCCACCGACGCAGGCGATCACCCTCTCGGGAAGGGCGCCCTCCGCCGCCAGCGCCTGCCCGCGGGCCTCGTCGCCGATCACCCGCTGCAGGTCGCGCACGAGCGCCGGGAAGGGGGCAGGGCCGACCGCCGAGCCGATCACGTAGTGGGTCGTGGCGACGTTTGCGACCCAGTCGCGAATCGCGGCGCTTACGGCCTCCTTCAGCGTCCTCGCGCCGGCCTCGACCGGTACCACCTCGGCCCCCAGCAACGCCATCCGCTCGACGTTCGGCGCCTGGCGGCGGATGTCCTCCGACCCCATGTAGACGACGCACTCGAGGCCGATCAGGGCGCATGCGGTGGCGGTGGCGACCCCGTGCTGGCCGGCTCCGGTCTCGGCGATCACGCGGGGCTTGCCCATCCGCTGGGCGAGCAGCACCTGGCCGACGGCGTTGTTGATCTTGTGGGCGCCGGTGTGGGCTAGGTCCTCCCGCTTCAGATAGATGGTCCTTCCCACCCGTCCCGACAGGCGCTCCGCCCGGTAGAGCGGCGTCGGGCGGCCGATGAAATCGCGGTGGAGCAGCGCCAGGCGATCACGGAAGAGCGGGTCGTCCCGCGCCCCGGCCCAGGCTGCGGTGAGCTCGTCCAGGGCCGGGATCAGCGTCTCCGGGACGTAGCGGCCCCCGTAGGGGCCGAACCTCGCCTCGACCTGCGCGCCCTCCGTCATGCGCTCGCCGGGCTCGCTGCGCCTGCGGCCTCGAAGAAGTCGGAAAGCAGCGCCGGGTCCTTGCGGCCCGGCTCGGCCTCGACCCCGCTGGCGACGTCGACCGCGAACGGCCGGGTCACCTCGATCGCCTCGCCGACGTTGGTGGGCCGGAGGCCGCCGGCGATGATCGCAGGGATCTCGGAGTGGCGACCGCGGAGCAGCTCCCAGTCAAAGGTCCGGCCGGTGCCACCGCGAAGCGACCCCCGGCGGGAGTCGAACAGGTGGAAGTCGGTCGGGTAGGCCTCCGCCGCCTGCAGGTCGGCGCCGCTGGAGAGATGGATCGCCTTGGCCACCTTGGCTCCGGTGCGGCGGGCGATCTCGGCGCACAGCGACGGTCCCTCCTCGCCGTTGAGCTGGACCATTGTCAACCCGGCGTTCTCGACCGCCTTGGCAACCTCGTCCAGGGTCGGGTTGACGAAGACCCCGGCGACCTCGCAGCGACGGCGGAAAGCGGCGCCGATGGCCGCGGCCTCCCCCGGCTCGCAGAACCGGGGGCTCGTCTCGTGGTGGATCAAGCCGATGGCCCAGGCCCCGAGCTCCACCGCCTCGCTCGCATCGTCGAAATTGGTGATCCCGCAGATCTTGACCCGCACGCGGTCAAGGGTACGGGAGCGGCCGACGGCTACCGGTATCTAGTTCCCGAAGGGCCCGTTCGGGGTCGAGGAGGAGTCCCTGATCGAGTTGGGGCGATCGCCCAGAGTGACGGTGAAGCTCTTCGTCGAGCCGCCGCGGAGGACGGAGACGTCGATCGTGTCGCCCGGCTTGGCGGCATTGACGATGTTGACGACCTCGTCCATGGAGGAGATGTTCTTGCCGTCGATGGCGGTGATGATGTCGCCGCCGAGGCTGAGGCTGGCGCCCTCGATCGTCGCCGAAGTGTCGCCGCCCTGGATCCCGGCCTTGTCGGCGGGGCCGCCCTGGACCACGTCCTGCACCAGGACGCCCGAGGAGACCGGCAGATTGACCGCCTTGGCCAGGGTCGAATCGATCGTCGCCCCTGTAATCCCGAGGAAGGCGTGCTTGACCTTGCCGCTCGACTCCAGCTGGCTGACGACGTCGTGGGCGGTGTTGATCGGGATCGCGAAGCCGATGCCAACGTTGCCGCGCCCCCCGCCCCCAGTCTCGATCTGGGAGTTGATCCCGATCACCTGGCCGGCTGCGTTGATCAGCGGCCCGCCCGAGTTGCCGGGGTTGATCGCGGCGTCGGTCTGGATCACGTTCGAGATCGCGAACCCGTTTGGGGCCTCGATCTGGCGCTGGAGGGCGGAGACGATGCCGCTGGTGACGGTGCGGTCGAGACCGAAGGGGTTGCCAATCGCGACCACCGGGTCGCCGACCTGGATCTTCGACGAGTCCCCGAGGGCGAGAGGGTGCAACTGGTCGGAGGGTGCGTCGACCTTCAACAGCGCCAGGTCGGTGGCGGGGTCGGTGCCGACCACCTCGGCGTCGTAGGTTGCCTCCGAGTCCCCGAGCTTGACCTGGATCTTTCTCGCGCCGGAGACGACGTGGTTGTTGGTGAGGATGTGCCCCTCGGTGTCGATCAGGAAGCCCGAGCCGGTGGCGACGCCGCCGCCGGACTCGCCGAAGGGGTTGAACGGGGTCGCCGGGCGCACCGGCTGCTCGGCCTGGATGAAGGCGACCCCCTGGCCGTCACGCTGGTAGATCTGGTTGACCGTGTTGCCGTCACCGCCGCTGTGGGTGTCGACGGCCGGGGCGGCGAGCGGGGCCGCCGAGATCGTCGTTCCCCCTCCCCCGGCATCGACCCAGCCGGCCGAGATCGCCAGCAGCCCGAAAGCGGCAACGATGGCGCCGCCCAGGACGGCGGAACCGAAGGAGGTGCGGAAGAAGCCCTTGACCCTGCTCATCCCGGAAGATGATCGGAGCGGGCGCTGTGGACCTCCTAAACGAGCCCGAAAGAGTTCCTAAAGAACCCGCGCCCCTGGGCTCAGGGCAGCAGGTGCTCGCGCGTTCCCTCGTCGGAGCCGGTCAGCTCGCGGGTCTTTGCCTCGGCGTCCCCGGCCCGCATCAGCGCCTCGCCGATCAGCACCGCGTCGACGCCGACCCGCTCGAGGTCGTCGAGCTGGGCGCGATCGGAGATGCCGCTCTCGGCGACCACCGTCCTGCCGGCCGGGACGTCCG
Source organism: uncultured Actinomycetes bacterium (assembly GCA_963840235.1). GTDB lineage: Bacteria > Actinomycetota > Thermoleophilia > Solirubrobacterales > 70-9 > JBBRHQ01. The sequence goes on along the minus strand of CAWIYC010000006.1, from coordinate 28,145 downwards.
GCATCAGCTCATAGGTGGTGGCGACGTCGACGGCACCCGAATCGAGGTCGCGATTGTTGATGCCGATCACCTCGGCGCCCTGCTCGAGCGCACGCTCGAGCTCCTCGCGGTCATGGACCTCGACCAGACAGTCGAGATCGAGTGCCTCGGCCTCGGCCTGCAAGCGCCTGAGCGAGTCGCCCTCGAGCACGCGGGCGATCAGCAGCACCGCGTCGGCGCCGCCGGCCGCGGCCTCATAGAGCTGATAGCGGTCGACGAGGAAATCCTTGCGCAGGATCGGCAGGCCCGAGGCACTCCTCGCCGACCGCAGGTCGTCGAGGGAGCCGCCGAAGTGGGTCTCGTCGGTGAGGATCGAAAGCGCCGCCGCGCCGCCGCGCTCATAGGCCTCGACCTGGCCGGCGATGTCGGTGCCCGGGGCGATCTCGCCGGCACTCGGCGAGCGCCGCTTGAATTCGGCGATCAGCGAGAGGCCCGGCCGAACCAGCGCCTCGCTGAACGGCCGGTCGTCCTCGCCGCGGCTGCGGAGCTGGGCCTCCAGGTCCGCCTCCGGAACCTGTTCCCGACGGCGCTCGACGCCCTCGCGGGCGGCGGAGATGAGCTGCTCGATCATTCCCACTTGACGGCCGGAACCCTAGTTGCTCGAGACCATCTTGGCGGTGGTGGAGACCAGTTGGTCCAGAACCCCCATCGCAGCGCCCGAGGCGATCGCCTCGCGGGCGGCGTCAATGCCTCCCTCGACGTCATCGGCTCCGCCGCCGAGGTAGATGGCGGCACCGGCGTTGAGCAGCACCAGATCGGCGCCCGGGCCCTGCCCCCCACGGAGCACAGCTCGCACGGCGGCCGCGTTGTCGTCTGCTGATCCGCCCGCGACGGCCTCCAGCGGCGACCTCTCGAGTCCGAATGCGCCGGGCTCGGCGAACCACTCCTTGGTCCCGCCCTGATTCACCTCGATCACCCTGGTCGGCGAGGACACCGAGAACTCGTCGAGGCCGTCCTCGGCGGCGACCACCAGGGCCCGCTCGCTGCCGAGGCCGACCAGCGCCTCGGCGATCGTCTCCTGGTAGCGGCGGTCAGAGACCCCCAGAAGCTGCCGGCTCGCCCCGGCCGGATTGGTCAGCGGCCCGAGGAAGTTGAAAATCGTCCGCACCGCCAACTCCTTGCGGACACCGACCACGTGTGCCATCGCCAGGTGGTGGCGCGGAGCGAACATGAAGCCGAAGCCGACCTCGTCGATGCAGCGGCCGACCTGCTCCGGGGTCAACTCGATCGAGACGCCGAGGGCCTCCAGCAGGTCGGCCGAGCCGCAGCGGCTGGTGCTGGAGCGGTTGCCGTGCTTGGCCACGGCGCAACCCGCGCCCGCCGCGACGAGCGCCGCCGCGGTCGAGACGTTGAAGGTCGAGGGCCCGCCGCCGGTCCCGGCGGTGTCGAGGAGATCGGTGCGCTTGGCGCTCACCGGCTCCGCCAGCGAGCGCATCGTCCGCGCCAGGCCGACCAGCTCCGGGACGGTCTCCCCCTTGGCCCGGAGCGCCACGAGGAAGGCGCCCGTCTGGACCTCGCCGGCGCGCCCCTCCATGATCTCGGAGAGCACCGCCGAGGCGTGGTCTGCCGTCAGGTGGTCTCCGTCGCAGACGGCGTCAATGGCGCGGCTGAGGATCTCATTCGGCATCCGCGCCGCCTCCGTTGCCCGGCTCTTCGAGGAAGTTCGCCAGCAACTCCTTCCCCATTGGCGTCAGCACCGACTCCGGGTGGAACTGCACTCCCTCCGCCGGAAGCTCTCGGTGGCGGACCCCCATGACGACATCCTCGTGGGTGGCGCTTACCTCGAGCGTTCCCGGAATCTCGTCGGGGTCGGCGATCAGCGAGTGGTAGCGGCCGGCGACGAACGGACTCGGCAGCCCCCGGTAGACGGTGCGGCCGTCGTGGCTGACCTCGGCGTCCTTGCCGTGGACCGGCTCGCCCTGGATGACCCGGCCTCCGAACGCCTCGACCAGCGACTGGTGGCCGAGGCAGACTCCGAGCACCGGCGTTCGCGCCTCGGCAAAGACCCGGACCGCCTGGACCGAAATCCCCGCCTCGGCGGGCGTGCACGGCCCGGGCGAGACCACCAGGCGGTCGTGCCCGCGCGCCAGTAGCTCCTCGACCGTGGCGCGGTCGTTGCGCACCACCTCCACCTCCGCCCCCAGCTCTCCCAGGTACTGGACCAGGTTGTAGGTGAAGGAGTCGTAGTTGTCGATGACGAGGACGCGAGTCATGGCCACTCCGGCTGCTCGCAGGCCATCTCCACCGCCCTGAATACGGCCTTTGCCTTGTTCACGGACTCGTTGTACTCGTATGCCGGCTGGGCGTCGGCGACGGTTCCTCCACCGGCCTGGACGTGCACCTGGCCGTCCTTGACTACGACGGTGCGGATGTGGATCGCAGTGTCGAGGTCGCCTCCCCAGGAGAGGTAGCCGATCGCGCCCCCGTAGGAGCAGCGCTTGTGCGTCTCGAGCTCGTCGATTATCTGCATCGCCCTCACCTTTGGCGCCCCCGAGAGCGTTCCGGCCGGCAGGGCCGAGCGCAGAACGTCCATCGCCCCGATCCCCTCGCGCAGCGTGCCCGAGACCTGGCTGACTATGTGGAGAACGTGGGAGTAGGTCTCGACCACCATCAGCTCGTCGACGCTGATGGAGCCGAACTCGCAGACGCGGCCGAGGTCGTTGCGGCTCAGGTCCACCAGCATCACGTGCTCGGCCCGCTCCTTGGGGTCGCTGACGAGCCGCTCGGCCAGCCGGCGGTCGGCCTCCTCGTTGTCGCCCCGCGGGTAGGTGCCGGCGATCGGCCGGGTCTCGACCCGGCGGCCACTGACCTTGACCAGCGGCTCTGGCGAAGCGCCGGCGAGCTGGAAGTCGCCGAACTGGAGGAAGTACATGTAGGGAGAGGGGTTGACTGCGCGCAGGCCGCGGTAGATCGAGAAGGGGTCTCCCGGCAGCTCGGCCGAGAACCGTTGCGAGGGAACGACCTGGAAGGCATCACCGGCGTGGATGTAGCGGATGATCCTCGTCACCGCCGCTTCGAACTCCTCGCGCTCCATGTTCGAAACGAAGCCTGGCGGCTCGCTGACGACAGCCTCCGCCGGCGCCGGGACCGGGCCCCGCAACAGGCGGCGAACGTCGGCGATCGCCTCGGCGGCGCGGGCGTAGGCAGTGTCGATTCCGCCGTCGTCGGCGAAGGCACAGGCGAGGATCGTCAACTCGTGGCGGAGGTGGTCGAAGGCGAGCATCACGTCAGTGATCATCAGCGCCATATCGGGGAGGCCGAGCGGGTCGGGGTTCGGCTCGCCCAGCGGCTCGACCGTGCGCACGAGGTCGTAGCCGAAGAAGCCAACGGCGCCGCCGGCAAACGGTGGCAAGCCCTCGACCGGAGCCGGGCGGAAGCGCGACATGTACTCCGAGACAACGCCGTAGGGATCGGGGGCGTCGGTGATCGCGGTCGGCGGGCCGCCGCCAACCGTCGCCTCCCCGCTCCACTCCGAGAGCTCCCCGTCGCTCCAGCGCAGCATCGCCCGCGGGCGGAACCCGAGAAAGGAGAAGCGGCCGACCTGGCCCTGCTCGGCCGACTCCAGCAGGAAGCAGGGACTGTTGGCGCCACCGGCCGCGGTCAGCTTGAGGAAGGCCGAGACCGGGGTCTCGCAATCGTCGACGACCGTGAGCCGGACCGGGACGACGTTGCCTTCGACCGAGAGCTCGCGGGCCTGCTCCAGGCTCGGCTCCAGCCCCAGCTCGGGCTCAGTCCCGACGGGCATTGAGCACCTCCATCACTACCGAAAGCGGGAGGCCGCGGGAGACCAGCAGAACGGCGAGGTGGTAGATCAAGTCGGCGGCCTCCTCGGCGACGCGCTCGTCGCTCTCGGAGCGGGCGGCGCGGACGACCTCCTCCGCCTCCTCGGCCACCTTCTCGCCGATCCGCGCCGGATCGTCGAGCAGCTCGACCGTGTAGCTGCCGGCAGGGCGCTCGGTGGCGCGCGAGCGCAGCCTGCGCCCGAGCAGCGCCGGTGCCTCGAAGGAGACCGGGACGGGCTCCCCCTCGGCCCGAGGGGCGTCCCTGGCCGTCGCCGCCGATCCGCCGAGATCGCGGTAGAAGCAGCTGCGCTCGCCGGTGTGGCAGGCGGGGCCGGCGGGATCGACGAGGGCGAGGATCGCGTCTCCGTCGCAGTCGTAGCGGAGGCTGCGGACCAGCTGGCTGTTGCCCGAGATAGCGCCCTTGTGCCAGATCTCGTTTCGCGAGCGGCTGAAGTAGTGGACTTCGCCGGTCTCCACGGTCAGCCGCAGCGATTCCTCGCTCATGTAGGCGAGCGTCAGGACCTCGCCGGTCGCCCGGTCCTGGGCCACGCAAGGGATCAGCCCGTCCTCTCCGAAATCGACTCCCTCGAGCATGCGCGCAAGTGTAGGGCCGGGTCGTCGCTCTACTCGATGCCGAGCCGGTCGAGCAGGGAGGAGTCGCGGCGCCAGTGACGGCGCACCTTGACCTGGAGGTCGAGATGGACCCGGGCGCCGAGTTCGCGCTCGAGCTCGCGGCGGGCGGCGGCGCCGATCTCGCCCACCTTGCGCCCACCGGCCCCGATCAGGATGCCCTTCTGCGACTCCGAGTCCGCCCAGATCTCGGCCCGCACCGTGATCAGGCCGTCCTCGCGGGTCGAGACGTCGGTGACAGAGACCTCGACCGAGTGCGGGATCTCGTCTCGGGTCCGGTTCAGCACCTGCTCGCGGATCAGCTCCCCGAGCAGCACCTCGCTCGGCTGGTCGCTGCGGTCCCCGGGCGGGTACATGTATGGGCCCTCCGGCATCAGCTCGGCCAGCCTGGCGACGAGCTCGTCGAGCCCGGCGCCGGTGCGGGCGCTGACCGGGAAGACCTCGCCGACGACGTCGAGCGCCGCCGCCTCGCTGAGGACGATCACGGTCTCCTGCGGCGTCAGGCGATCGATCTTGTTGACGGCGCAGACCACCGGCACCTCGGCGCTGGCCGCGAGCAGAGCTCGGGCGATGAAGCGGTCGCCGGGACCCACTCCCTCCTCGCCGTTGACGACCAGCAGGGCGACATCGGACTCCGCCAGCTCGCGCTTGACCCGGCGCTGCATCCGCTCGGTGAGGACGTCGCGCGGCCTCTGCACCCCGGGAAGATCGACCAGCACCAGCTGCCAGCCCGCCCCGGTGTCGGTGGCCACCCCGCGGGCGGCGCGGCGGGTCGTCTGCGGGCGGTCGGAGACGATCGCCACATGGCCGCCGACGATCGCGTTGACAATCGTCGACTTGCCGACGTTGGGCCGCCCGGCGAGGCCGACGAAGCCCGACCGCGTCACCGGTCGCCCTCCGCCAACCGTCTCATCACCTCAGCCTGGACCCTCAGCATCTCTCCATCATCCACCTCGTGGTCGAAGCCGCACAGGTGCAGGGTCCCGTGCACGGCCGCCTCGACCACGTCGCTGCAATGCTCGGGGCAGATGACGACGTCGCCGATCTCGCGCGGCCCCGGGACCGCGTCGGCCTCGTCAACCGGGAAGGCGAGCACGTCGGTGGGTCCCTCGACGCCGCGATGCTTCCGGTTGAGCCCGGCAATCCGCCCGGCGTCGGCGATCTCGACGGCGATGTGACCCTCAGCGACGCCGGCGGCCTCGAGCGCCGCCGCCACGGCCTCGCGCAGCTGCAGGGGCACGTCGGAGAGGTCAGCGCTCAATCGCCGGCCGGGCGCTCGCGCTCGGCGTGCTCGCCGTATGCGGCGACAATCCGCTGCACCAGCTTGTGGCGGACCACGTCCTCGCCGCCGAAGTGGACGAAGGAGATGTCCTGGACCTGCTCGAGGATCTCCCGCACGACGATCAGACCGGAGCGCTGCTCGGTGGGCAGGTCGATCTGGGTGATGTCACCGGTCACCACCATTCGCGAGTTGAAGCCGAGCCGGGTGAGGAACATCTTCATCTGCTCCGGGCTCGTGTTCTGGGCCTCATCGAGAATGACGAAGGAGTCGTTGAGCGTGCGCCCCCGCATGAACGCGAGCGGCGCAACCTCGATCACCCCCCGGTCGAAGTAGCCGTTGACCCGGTCGGGGTCGAGCATGTCGTAGAGGGCGTCGAAGAGCGGTCGCAGGTATGGGTCCACCTTGGCCTGGATGTCGCCGGGAAGGAACCCCAGCCTCTCCCCCGCCTCAACGGCGGGCCGGGTGAGGATGATCCGCTGCACCTGGCGCTCGGCCAGCGCCGCCGCCGCCATCGCCACCGCGAGGAAGGTCTTGCCGGTGCCGGCGGGCCCGATGCCGAAGGTGATCGTGTGGTTGCGGATCGAGTCGACATAGCGTTTCTGGTTGAGCGTCTTCGGGGCGACCTTGGTGTTGCGGTGGCGCCAGACGACATCCTCGAGGATCGCCGCAGGGCTCTCGTGGGCGTCGAGGGCTCCCGTCACCGCCTCGATCGTGCCCGGGGCGATCTCGTGACCCTGCTCGATCAGCTCGACCAGTTCGTCGACGACTGTCGCCGCAGTCTGGACGTCGGTGTCCTCGCCGTTGAGGGTGAGGACGTTGCCGCGCAGGTGCAGATCGCAGCCCAGGTGCCCTCGCAGGGCCCGGATCACCGCGTCCTCGGACCCCGCCAGTTCGGCGGCGACGGTGTTCTCCAGGGTCAGCTGTCTACGAGCCAAGTCTTTCCCGCACTGCCTGGCTGACGCGCTTGCCGTCGGCGCGGCCGGCGACCATCGGCATCACCCGCGCCATCACCTTGCCCATGTCGCGCTGCTCGCCTGCCCCTGCCTCCTCGATCGCATTCTGCGCCAGCTCGCCCAGCTCCTCGTCGGAGAGCTGGGCCGGCAGGTAGGCCTCGATCATCTCGGCCTCGAGCCGCTCGACCCGGGCCTGCTCGGAGCGCCCACCCTTCTCGAATGCTTCGGCAGCCTCGAGCCGCTTCTTTCGCTCCCGCTGGAGTACGGCGATCTCGTCCCCCTTGCCCAGCTTGGCGTCCTGCTGGAGGGCGTCGACGATCAGCCGCATCGCAGAGACGCGCTCGCGCTCTCCGGCCTTCATCGCCGTGCGCACGTCTGCCTGGACCCGTTCGAGGATTGTCGCCTCGGCCATGCCGAAAGCCTAGTCACTCTCACCGTTTGTCCTCCCCGGTGGCGAGCGGTACCTGCCGATACCGGACCCGTCGAGTGGAGGGCGACTCCGTTGGCTAGGTGACCTCCACCTGCTCGACCCGTCCGGCCAGCGGCATCTGCAGGAAGCGGGTACCGAGCTCGCCGAAAGAGACGACGTCTCCTGTGCAGAGGAAGCGGTAGTCGCCCTCAGACGAGCTGCGGCTGTCGAGCCCGGCCGCCTCGAGGTGCCGCTGCGCCGCCCCGGCGACCGCATGGCCGGCGGTGACCAGGCGCACGTCGCGACCGAGCATCCGCTGAAGCATCGGGGCGACGAGGGGGTAGTGGGTGCAGCCGAGGATCAGGGTGTCGATCCGCGCCCGCTTCAGCGGCCTGCAGTAGGAGCGCACGGTCTCGATCACGCCCTCGTCGAACGGGAACCCGTGCTGGATGATCGGGGCGAGGTCGGGTGCCGCGACCTCGGTCACCTCGAGCGCACGGCCCTGCTGCGCGAGGGCGCGGTGGTAGGCCCCACCCTCGACGGTGGCAGGCGTCGCCAGCACCCCGACCCGGCCGCTCTCCGTGATCGCCGCGGCAATCTCGGCCTCGGGGTCAACCACGGTGACGACCTCCACCCCATGCTCCGCCGCGACCTCGCGCGCCGCATCGCTTCCGGCCGCGGTGGCCGAATTGCAGGCGATCACCAGCAGCTTCGCGCCCCGCTCCAGCAGATAGCCCGAAACCTGCCGCACCCGCTCCCGCAACTCCGCCGCCGGCTTCGTGCCGTAAGGGAAGCGCGCACTGTCGCCGAGGTAGAGGAAGTCCTCGGCCGGGAGCGAGACCAGGCACTCGTGCAGGACGGTAAGCCCGCCGACGCCCGAGTCGAAGACCGCGATCGGGAGGTTCCGCGCGCCCGTGACTGCGTTCGCGATGTCAGGCCCCAGGCTTGACCACCATCAGGTACACGGCGACGATCAGCAGGATGCCGGTGAGGGTGCCGACGATGCCCTCGATCCGGGCCTGGCGCTGATAGGCGTCGGAGAGCACAACCTCGCCTTCGCCGGCGGCCTCGATCTCGCTCTCGACCATCGGACCCAGGCGCCGATCGGTGGGGATGAAGTAACCGCCGAGCACTCCCCCGATCACGATCACGATCAGAAAGGCGCCGCTGATCCAGGCGGAGCCGAAGTCCCAGTTCCGCTCGTTCACCTGGTAGACGCCGGTGAGGAGCACGATCACCAGCGCCGGGGTGGCGAGGTACTGGTTGATCGCCAGCTGGAGCCGGTGCACGTAGGGCAGGTGCCGCGGGTTCATCTTCATCGCAACCGGGAACATGATCGACTCGGCGAAGGTGGCACCAAAGCCGACCATGACCGCGGTGATGTGGATGAAGACCGAGAAATCGTAGGTGGTCACCGCCAGCGAAAGGGTCATCTTCGGCGCCCTAAGATAACCGCTAGGGCCGTCGCATCAGAAGGGCGGCCCAGTCGCCCGCCTGGCGGCGCTGGGCCTCAGTCAGGCCTGCGCCGGAGAAGGCCTCGGCGACCTCGTCGCATTCCCCCGGCAACAGCCCCGAGCAGATCAGCGTTCGCGGCGCCGCTCTCTTGGCCAGCCGTTTCGCCGCCGCGAGCAGCACCGGCGCGGTCAGGTTGGCGACCGTGGTTTCGTCCAGCTTGGGCAGCCGCTCGCGCAGGTTGACGCGCTCGAGGTCGATCGCGACCCCGTTCGCGGCCGCGTTGGTCGCCGCCGCTTCCAGCGCGGCAGATTCGTGGTCGAAACCGCGGACCGGAGTCCAGCCGAGCTTGGCGGCGGCGATCGCGAGGACCCCCGAGCCGGTCCCGAGGTCGGTCAACGCCCCCTCCACCCCGCGGGCGCGCTCGTGCTCGACCAGCAGTTCGAGGCAGAGCCGGGTCGTCGGGTGGGCGCCGGTCCCGAAAGCCTGGCCCGGATCTATGACGATGTCGATCGCCCCCTCGTGGGGCGATTCCCAGGAGGGGCGGAGCCAGAGCCTGCCTCCGACCAGGACCGGCTTGTGGAAATCCTGCCAGCGGTCGGCCCAGTCGTCGGGGACCTCGCCGGCGCTGACCTCGACTAGGCCCTCGCCGGCCGCAGCTTCGAGCAGGCCGACATCCGGCAGCTCACCCTCGCCGCCGTAGATCGCGTACTCGACGTAGCCTGAGCCACGCTCCTCCTCGACACCGTTCGGGGCCAGCACCGCGAGTTCGGCGAGGACGGCCTCGGCCTGCCCGGGCAGACACCTGACCGCGAGCCGGATCAACCCAGGGCCCGACGTACCCGGGAGAAGATGCCGCCCTCGCCCTCGGGCTCGAGGTTCTCGGGTCCGATCATTTCCGCGAGCCGGACCGCGATCCGGCGTTGCTCCTCGCTCAGCTTGGAGGGGACGATCACCTGGAAGATCAGCCGCTGGTTGCCACGCCGGCCGCCGCCGAGTCGGGGAAGACCGAGCCCGCGCAGGACCGATTCAGCGCCTGGCTGGGTCCCGGGCGCCACCTCCACCTCCCGGGTGCCGTCGAGGGTCTCGACGCTGACCGTTGTCCCCACCATCGCCGCTGTCGCGGCGACGTCGACGATCGTGACGAGGTCGTCGCCGTCGCGCTGGAAGCGCTCGTCCTCCGCGACCCGGACCTCGACGTAGAGATCGCCGGCCCTGGCGCCGGACCCGCCGGCGTGGCCCGCACCCGTGATCCGCACCCGCTGGCCGTCCTGAATCCCGGCCGGGATGTCCACGTCCCAGCGGCGCGTGCCCGCCACCCGGCCGCGTCCGGAGCATTCGGCGCAGGGGGTCTCGGCCACCTTGCCATCGCCCCCGCACTCGTCGCAGACGACGGCGCGGACCATCTGACCGAATGCGGTCCGGGTCACCTGCCGCAACTGACCGGCGCCGCCGCAGCGATCGCAGCTGCGGATCGGGGTCCCGGGCTCGGCTCCGTTTCCGTTGCAGTGCCCGCAGGTCGTCACCGCCTCGAAGCTGACCTCGCGCCGAACCCCCCGGAGAACGTCCTCGAGCGAGATCTCGACGATGGCTGCGATGTCGCCGCCCTCGGCCGGCCCGTCGCCCGCGAACCCGAAGGCGTCGCCGCCGAAGAAGGCCTGGAAGATGTCCTCGATCGAGCCGAAGCCGGCACTGCTCGGGGCCCAGCCGCCGGACTTGAGCCCCTCGTGCCCGTAGGCGTCGTAGGTGCGGCGCTGCTCGGGGTCGGAGAGGACCTCGTAGGCCTCCGCGGCCTCCTTGAACTTCTCCTCGGCCCCGGGGTCGTGGGCGTTGACGTCGGGGTGCAGCTCGCGGGCGAGCAGGCGGAAGGCCTTCTTCACCTCCTGCGGAGAGGCGTCGGATCCGACCCCCAGGACCTCGTAGTAGTCGCGCGGCATCGGGCCCCGGGCTGCTATCGCTCGTAGACGTCTTCGAAGTAGCGCGAGAGCTCCCGGGCCGCCTCGCGCACGGAGGAGATCGCGTTGGCGTAGTCCATCCGCAGCGGACCCACAACCCCGACCGATCCGAGGTTTCGGTGCCCGAGGCCGTAGTTTGCCCCGACCACGCTGACCGAGCGCAGCTCCGGCTGCGGGTTCTCGGCGCCGATCCAGAAGAAGACAGAGCGCTGCTCCAGCGCCGAGCGCAGCATCCCGAGCACGTTGGCACGCCCCTCCAGCGCCTTCATCAGCTTGTCCACTTGGGGCAGGTCGGCGAAGTGCGCCTCCGACAGCAGCCGCGCGGCGCCGTCCACGTAGAGGGTCTCGCCGCGGTCACGATCGAGCTGTGTGAACGCGGGGGCGAGGCTGGCGATGAAGCTCGCCTCGCTCGGGCCGAGGTCGGCGTCGGCGAGCCTGCCACCGATCATGCGCGACCCCACCCCCATGCCGGCCAGCGACTCGTTCAGATAGCTCGAAGCCCACTGGACCAGGCCCGGGTCGACGGGAGCCTCGAAGCTGAAGACCCGCTTCGTCACCGAGCCGGTGGAGGTGATGACGACGACCATGACCACGTTCGGCTGCAACCTCAACGCCTCGACCCGGTGGATGGTCGCCGACTCCAGCGGCGGCGCGGTGACCAGCGCCATCAGGTCGGTCACCTGGGCGAGCGCCGCGGTCGTCTCCCGCATCGCCTCGTCGACCTCGCGGCGCAGCTCGGACAGCTCGAGATCGACCCCCCGCCGACGGGCGGGAAGCGGGCCCGACTCCAACAGGAAGTCGACGTAGCTGCGGTAGCCGGCGTCGGTCGGCACCCGCCCTGCGGAGGTGTGGGGGTGGCTGAGGTAGCCATCATCCTCGAGCGCTGCAAGCTCGGCGCGCACGGTGGATGGGCCCCATTCGACCCCCGACTGCTCGGAGATCACCTTCGACCCAACCGGCCTGCCGGAATCGAGATGAGCATCGACGACCAGTCGCAGGATCAGCTCTTGGCGCTCGGAAAGCATGCCTACATCCTAGAAACCGGAGGCCCGGCCGAGTCGCCGCCTCCCCCAGCTGGCTAGGTTCCCTGGCTCGGGATCGTGCCGGCGTCGCCGTGCCGGTGCAGCATCCGCCCCAGTATTCCCATCGAGAGGAAGGCGATGGCGCTGAGGATCAGCGTCGGCACCAGCCAGGTGATCGGTGCCCAGGGGACGACCAGCGCGCTCGAGGTCTCCCCCGTGGAGCGCTGGAAGTAGTCGCAGTCGGTGCCCGTCGGCACCATGGAGAAGCTCTGGTGATAGCTGCGCCCGGCGCCGTGACCCTGGCATCCGTCGCCCGCCAGTCCGCTGGCGGCGGCAAACCCGACCAGCGCCAGCGCCAGCAGCAGGCAGAGGGCGGCCGAGAACCCCGCCACAGCCATCGGACTGACCCCCCGTCGCATGGAAAAAGCGTAAATCCGACGCCTTGAACCCACGCCTGAGCGGCCCCGCCTGGGACGAATCTGCCAGAGGCAGGAATCCGGGCTCCAGCGCAGAGGACCTGCCTTTCCGTCAAGCGCTTTCCCGAGCCGGTTCGGTGGTCTCTGCCGCGGGTGGCGCCGGATGGGGGGACGGATCACCCCGAGCACGCTTCAGCGAGCGCAGGGGTGGTGAGCCCCATCCGGCGACAGGACCCGCGGCCCGAGGCCCCGGCCTACAGCTCGAGCTCGGCTTCGGCGTTGCGGATGACCCGGTTTTCGCCCTGCGCGGCCTCGGTGTCGACGACGACGCGGTCGCCTTCGGCCTCTCGCACCGTGCCGGTGACGACGATCTCCTGCTCGGGGGCGCCCATGCCGCGGAACTGCACCGAGAGACGCTTCAGCGCCTTCGGGTCGCCGCCGGCGAGGGCCGTGTTGGCGCGAGCGACGAGGCCCATCATGTAGAGGCCGTGGAGGATGTTGCCCGGGAGGCCGACCGCCTTGGCGAACTCGGGGTCGATGTGGATCGGGTTGAAGTCGCCGGAGGCACCCGCATAGCGGTGGGGCAGGTACTTGTCGGGTGTCACCCTCAGCTCGGGGACCTGTTCTCCGGCGCTGAGCGCAGCCATCTCAGACCCCCCTGACGATGTTGGTCCAGGTTCCGCGGACGGTCATCGCCCCATCCTGGTTGACCGACGTCGACTCGAACACGTAGAAGCCCATGCCGCCCTTCTCCTCGATCTCGGTGCAGGCGGCGGTGGTGGTGATCACGTCGCCCGAGCAGACCGGCTCGCCCCAGACGAACTGCTGGCCGCCGTGGACCATCGCCGCCAGGTTGATGCCGACCTCGGGGTCGATGATCGCCGGGCCCATCGCCGGGGCGGCGTAGACGACGCAGAACATCGGCGGTGCAACCACGTCGCGGTAGCCGGCCGCGAGCGCGGCCTCGCGGTCGAAGTGGACCGGATTATCGACACCGATCACGTTGGCGTACTCGCGGATCTTCTCGCGCCCGACCTCGTAGGTCGCGGGTGGCCACTGCTTGCCGACGGCCTCTGTCTTCACGGCCATGGCGCCGGACTCTATTGCTAGGGTCGCGGCGATGCTGATCTCCACCATGAACGATCTACCGGGCTACGAGATCGACGAGGTCCTGGGCGAGGTGTTCGGCCTCACCGTGCGCTCGCGCAACATCGGCTCCCAGATCGGGGCTTCGCTGAAGTCGCTTCGGGGGGGCGAGTTGAAGGGTATGACGAAGATGCTCGCCGAGGGCCGCGAGCACGCCACCGATCGCCTCGTCGAGGAAGCCGAGTCGAAGGGTGCCAACGCGATCCTCGCCTTCCGCTTCGACACCTCGGAGCTGGGTACGACCTGGACCGAGATCTGCGCCTACGGCACCGCGGTCAAGGTGAGTAAGAAGAGCTAGTCCGCGGCCGGGGGGCCCGTCCGGGCGTCACCTGGGGCCCGCTCCTCGCCTTTCCGGGCGGCTGCGATCGCCTTGAGACGATCGCTGTAGAGGTGGAAGCGAACAACGCTGCCGGCTTCGACCTCGAACATGAACGTGGTCTCCATCTCGACCGGCACTCCGCTCGACTTGCCGCGGGCCACCTGCCGGCAGGTGGCGACCACATGCCGTTCGCCGATCGGCTCGATCAACTGTACGTTCAGCTCGTACTCCTCCCAGGCATCGAACCAGCGCTGGGTCCAGCGCCGGTAGCCGGGGACCCCGTGGAGGGTCCCCGCGTTGGCGAGGTCCTGATCGGTGTGGATCTCGACCTCGGGATCGAGATCTTCGATGACGACGTCGGGCCCAGACTCGGCAAAGGCATCGAAGGTGGCTTTCGCCCATTCGGCGTTCTCACGCTGCCGCTGGGTGCCCTCGCTACTCATCGATCTCCAGCACCGCCAGGAACGCCTCCTGCGGCACCTCGACGCGGCCGACCTGCTTCATCCGCTTCTTGCCGGATTTCTGCTTCTCCAGGAGCTTTCGCTTGCGGGTCACGTCGCCACCGTAGAGCTTGGCGGTGACGTCCTTGCGCAGGGCCTTGACGGTTTCGCGGGCGAGTACGCGCGAGCCGATCGCCGCCTGCACCGGGATATCGAAGAGCTGGCGAGGAATCGTCTTGCGCAGGCGCTCGACCAGGGTCTTGCCGGCGTCGTAGGCGGAGTCTCGGTGGACGATGATCGAGAGCGCGTCCACCTTGTCCCCCGCGAGCAGGATGTCGAGCTTGACCAGATCGGAGGCGCGGTTGCCGATCGGTTCGTAGTCGAGCGAGGCGTATCCGCGAGTCGAGGACTTGAGCAGGTCGAAGAAGTCGAGGACGATCTCGGCCAGCGGCAGGTCATAGCGGATCTGTACGCGCTGCGGGCTCAAGTAGTGCATGCCGACGTGGGTACCGCGCCGGCCCTGGCAGAGTTCCATCACGGGGCCGACGTACTCAGACGGGGCGATGATCGTCGCCCGGATGTAGGGCTCGTCGATCTCCTCGATCGCGGCGGGGTCGGGCATCCCGGTGGGGCTGTGGACGTCAACGATCTCGCCGCCGATCAGGTGGACCTCGTAAAGGACATTCGGCGTCGTCGCCAGCAGGTCCAGGTCGTACTCTCGCTCGAGCCGCTCGCGCACGATCTCCATGTGCAGGAGGCCGAGGAAGCCGCAGCGGAATCCGAACCCGAGCGCATCCGAGGTCTCGGGCTCATAGGAGAGGGCGGCGTCATTGAGGGCCAGCTTTTCGAGCGCGTCGCGAAGGTCCTCGTACCGGTCGGTGTCGATCGGGTAGAGGCCGCAGAAGACCATCGGCTTGACCTCGCGGTAGCCCTCCAGCGGTTCGGTGGCCGGCTCGGCGCGGCTGGTCAGGGTGTCCCCGACGCGCAGCCGGGCGACGTTCTTGATCCCGGTGATCACGTAGCCGACCTCACCCGCGGTCATCCCGTCCGCCGGCGACATCTGCGGCCGGAAGAAACCGATGTCGTCGATATCGGCCTCGGTCCCGTTCTGCATCGCGACGATCTGCTCGCGCTTGGCGAAACCTCCGTCAACCATCCGCACGTAGGCGATCACGCCGCGGTACTGGTCGAACTCGGAGTCGAAGATCAGCGCCCTGGCAGGGTGCTTCGGCTCCCCGCTCGGCGGTGGGATCCGCTCGACGATCGCCTCCAGCACTTCGACCACCCCCTCCCCCGTCTTGGCCGAGATCCGCAGGATCTCGCCGGGGTCCCCGCCGAGCAGGTCGGCGATCTCGCCCGCGACCCGCTCGGGCTCGGCCCCGGGCAGGTCCACCTTGTTGATCACCGGAACCAATTCGAGGCCGTTCTCGACTGCGAGGTAGGTGTTGGCGACGGTCTGCGCCTCCACTCCCTGGGCGGCATCGACGACGAGCAGCGCTCCCTCGCAGGCCGCGAGGCTGCGCGAGACCTCGTAGGAGAAGTCGACATGGCCGGGAGTGTCGATCAGGTGCAGGTGGTAGGTCTGCCCGTCGGAGGCAATGTAGTCCACCCGCACCGCCTGGGCCTTGATCGTGATCCCGCGTTCGCGCTCCAGGTCCATCGAATCCAGCACCTGGGCGCGCATGTTCTTCGGGTCGATGGCGCCGGTCACCTCGAGGATGCGGTCGGCCAGGGTCGACTTGCCGTGGTCGATGTGGGCGATGATCGAGAAGTTTCTGATGCGCTCCATGGTGGGAGCGATCAGTATGGCGACCGCCCTCCGCCGAGATCAAACGTCACGGCTCAGATGGCCCGATTGATTCTGCGCCCGACCGGGCCGAACGCAACGTTGGAGCCGATTGTGGGATCCGAGGTGAAGCTCGTCCGGTGGGGTCAGGGGCAGGCCGCGGGGTCGAGGGAACCATGGAGGCGGAAGACGACGGTCGGCGGCTTGCGCAGGACCACCTGGGCGGCAGGGTCGGAGGCGGTCCAGGCGGCCTCGGGGGGGAAGGCCGGCCTGCCGGGCTCGATCCGGTCGCGGCTGGCGACGACGAAGTCGTAGTCGCCATCGTTCAGCGCCCGCCGCCAGGAGCCGCAGGTGGCAGGAGGAACGAAGCCGGCGTTGGGCCGGTGCAGCCCGACGAACCGGACCCGGTTGGAGAGGTCGGTGCCGAACAGGGGGTACTGGCGGGTGCTGGTGGTCGCGATCCGCTCGCCGGAGAGCGAGCGGGCCCACCCGAAGGCGGCGTCGAGGCCAGGGGCGGAGAAGCCCGGGTCGGCGTAGCGGTTCTCGAGGTAGGTGCGCTGGCCACGCTCCCCGGCGATCACGAGGAGCACCGCGGCAGCAACGGCAACTGCGACTGCCGCCCGCCGGTGGGCGGCGGCCCACCCCGACCCGATCAGCGCCGCCAGGGCAACGGCGAGGGCCCCCGCCAGCACCGCCGCCGCCAGGTAGCCCGAGTACCAGGGGCCGCCGGAGGCGACAGTGAACGGCAGGGCGAGGGCGAAGGCACCGAGCACGGCCCAGCGGGCCCACGGGAGCCGCAGCCGCGGGGCCAGCGGCAGCAGCGCCAAGCCGAGGGCCAACGCCGGCACCAGGTAGCGCAGCCCGGAGACGAAGCCGAGCGGCTGGCCCTGCGGGCCCGAGGCCGAGGCCGGAGCGACGAGCCAGGCGGCGATCATCGCCAGGCCGGCCACCGCGCTGGCCCGGAGCGCTGCTTCGGAGCGCCGCCCGAGGCAGAGCAGCATCCCCGCCAGCGCCGCCGCTGCGATCGCCGGCCACAGCACCCCGAAGCCCTGGTGCAGGCCCGGCCAGAACCAATCTGACCAGACCCCAGGGTCGGTCAGATAGTGGAGCACACCGAATCCCTCGCGCCCGGCGATCTCCTGCCCGGGAGAAGGAAGGGCGACCGGCCCCAGGTGCTTGACCCAGGGCAGGGGGCTGCCGGCGTGGACGAGGTTCCGCAAGTACCAGAACCCGCACCCCGCCAGCGCCGGCAGCCCGCTCGCGGCGAGGGAAGAGAGTCGCTTGCCGCGGGGAGCGATCAGCGCCAGCGAGGCGACCAGGGCCAGCGCCGGCGCGAGGTAGTTGACCTTGGTCCCGGCGGCGAGGCCGATCGAGAGCCCCGCCACGGCCAGGGCCCCGGGCGGAACCGGGGCCCGTGGCGCCTGTCTGGCGGCATCTCCGCTCCCGTTCGATGTCGCCGCGTTGAGCACGATCGCGACCGCGGCGAGGACGAAGAAGAGCGCGACGATGTCGTTCCGCGCCTCTCCCGCCTGGTCGGCGAAGGCGCCGCTGCCGAGGATGAGGGCGACCCCGGCGAGGGATACGGGAGCGGCGCCGCCGGGCCGTCCGATGCACCACGCGGCAACCAGGCAGCCCCCGAGCCAGCCGAGATTCAGCAGCGGCGAGAGCAGGTCCCTGGTGAAGGCCAGGATCCCGACCCCGTGCAGCAGCTCCGAGTTCTGAGGGTAGAACCAGGCGAGAAATTGCGGGGCGATGAATTGGATGTCGAAGGTCCGACCGCTCTGGACGAAGCCGGCGGCAAAGGGGGCGTGGTACCAGGTCGTGTCGAAGCCGGTCATGCCGGTGCTCAGCCGCAGCCGCACACCGACGCAGAAGTGGGCGACGACGACCCCCGCGATGGCGAGGGCAGTGAGCCGCATCGGCATGCCCACCTCGGGCGCCGGTGGGGTCACGGCCCCCGACCCGCCTGCGGCCAGGCCGAATCGCAGCCCCAGGCCGAGAACGAGAACCGCCAGCAGGTAGGGAACCGGCTCGAACAGCCCGACCGCGCCGAGCAGCTCGGCGGCCCCGAGCAGGATTGCGATCGCAACCACCGAGGTGGCCACCCATCCCGGCGCCCCGCCGAAGCCGGGTAGCAGTCGCGAGCGCACACGGGCGCCTCCGAGCGCCGCCGCTCCCACCAGCAGGGCGACCTCGGCCATCCCGAGCAGGTATCTGGAGGCGCTCAGCACGGGCCCGCGATCCCGCTCAGCGGCCGCGCCGCAGCAGCCGGGTGATCTGCTCGAGCTCGGGGACCCGCAGAACCCAGACCGCGGCCAGATAGACGAGGCCACCGGCGGATAGTGCGGCGACGAGCGAGATCGCCTGGTGCCCGACCGAGCGCCCCAACTGCTGGTCGAGGACGTCCCAGACGGCGAAGCTGACGGCCGCCAGCGCCGCCGCGGCGATCGCGATCCGGGCGGTGGAGAAGGCCAGGCGGCCGAGCTCGAGCCCGCCGAGAGCGCGGCGGAGAATGACGCACTGGGCGATGACGCTGGCGCCGGTCGCAATCGCGGTCGAGGCGACGATGCCGCTGACACCGTAGGGCTTGTAGAGGAGGGCGGCGGCGACAGCCGTCACCGCCAGGTTGGCGGCCGCGATCCCGGTCGGTACCCAAGGCCTCTGCAGGCTGAAGAAGGTTCGGGTGAGGAGAAGGAAGAGGCCGTTGGTCGGCAGCGAGAAGGCGAACCAGAAGAGCGCCGTCGCAACCAGAGTCGTCTGCGAGGGAGTGAACTCGCCGCGCTGGTAGACGAGGCGGATCATCGGCTCGGAGAGAACCAGGACCGCGGCGGCGGCCGGAAGCAGGACGAAGACGATCTGCCGCATCCCGTTGGCCATCGTCGCCCGCAGGTCCCCGGTCGCTCCGCGGGCCGCGAAGCGCGCCAGGGTCGGGAACAGCACGGTCGCGATCGCGACCGAGAAGATCCCCTGCGGCAGCTGGTAGATCCGGAACGCCTTGTCGATCGCGGCCGGAGCCAGGTGCCCCTCGCCCTGGACGAGGCTGCCGAAGAAACTGTTGATCAGCAGGTTGAAGTTGATCAGGCCGAGGCTGATCGTCACCGGCAGCATCAGCAGCAGGACCCGGCGGACGTCGCGATTGCGCCAGGCGAAGCTCCACTTGAACTGGAACGGGGTGTTGCGCAGATCGAACGCGGGGATCAGCAACTGCACCAGGGTTCCCGCGAGAATGCCGATCGCGTAGGCGTAGATCCGATCGTTGCCGTGGAAGTGGGGCACCAGGGCGACGAGGACGGCGATGATCGTCACGTTCCAGAAGAACGGTGAGATCGCGAAGGCGCCGAAGCGGTCGTAGCTGTTGAGGATGCCGACGACGACGCCGCTGAGCCCGAGCAGGATCAGGATCGGGAACAGCACCTGCGAGAGGCTGACCGTCAGGTCCTCGATCTCACCGCTGAAGCCGGGCGCGAACAGCGGCATGATCAGTGGGGCGAATACCACGAATATCGCCGTGATCGCACCGAGGACCATCGTCACCAGCAAGAGCAGGGTCGAGGCAAGCCGGAACGCCTCCCGGTAGTTGCGCTTCTCCAGTTGCTCGGTGAAGATCGGTACGAAGGCCGGCTGCAGGGCAGCATCGGCGAACAGGCTTCGGATCAAGTTCGGGACCTGGAAGGCGATCGTGAACGCCGACATCGGCCCGCTGACACCGAAGTAACTGGCGGCGAAGATCTCCCGGACCAGGCCGACCAGGCGGGAGGCGGCGGTGGCGACCGAGAAGAACGCAGTCGAGCGGGCGATCCGGCCCGCCTGGCGACCCGGGGCGGGCTCTCCCATCGGCTCCTCGCCGGGGTCGAAGGCCTCGGCGGCGCGCACGGCTGCGTCGGAAGCAACCTCGGCATCCTCGGCCCTGGCCGCGCCCTCAGGGATCGCTTCGTCTGCCGCGGCCGCAGCGGCTTCGATCTCGGGTGTGTCGTCTGCCCGGGGAGTCTCCAAGCCAGGTCTCACTCGCTATAGTCGGCGATCGCCCGATCGCGTGGTGAGACCCGCCCGCTCAGGCACACGACCATGGCCAACATAGCCTCACAGAAGAAGCGGATCCTACGCAGCGAGCGGGAGCGCACCGAGAACCGGCGGCTGACGAGCGCCGTCAAGACCCATTTCCGCAGGCTCGAGCAGGCCGCCGGGGAGGGAGACTCCGAGGCGCTCGAGGCCGAGCACCGCTCGCTCGTCTCCCGCATCGACAAGGCGGTCCAGCGCGGGGCGCTTCACCCCCGCAACGGCGCTCGCAAGAAGTCTCGCGCTGCCCGCATCGCTTCCCGATCCTGACCCCCGCACCGAGCTGATGGGCGAATCCGGGGGTTCCTCGCAGCGCAGTCCAGTCCGCACTGCGCTGCTCTGGGCACTTGTCGTGTTCGCGATCCTGTTCGCCGTCCTCAACCTCGATTCGGTCAGGGTCCACTGGGTGATTGGCACCTGGGAGACCTCCCTGCTGATCGTGATCCTGCTGTTCTTCGGCCTCGGCGCCCTCACCGGCTGGTTCGCGGCGCGCCGCGACCGCGGCTGACTCAGGCAGCGAGCCGGCGCCCCTCGGCGCCGCCCGCGGCCCGGCGCAACGCCAGGGTCAGGGCCAGCTCCTCGCCGTACTCCGAACCGCCCCGGCACCACACCTCGAGGTCGGCGAGCACGATCGTCGCCTCCCGCAGCTCCTCGAGGGAGGAGTCGCGGAGGCGGGCGACGAGCTGCTTGGCCGCGTAGGGGTGCATGCCGAGAGAGGACTCGACCTTCTTCGGCGCCACCCCGCTCTCGAGCTGGGCCAGGGCGAGGTTGGCCTTGCGCAGGCGTGAGGCCAGGGCGTAGATCAGGCCGGTGATGTTCTCTCCCTGGGTGACGAGCCGCTCGCAGATCTCGAGGGCACCGGCAGGGTCACGCTCGAGCAGGGCGTCGGAGAGCGACCAGGCCACGGCCTCGGATGTGTCGGCGATCATCGACTCGAGGTCGGACTCGGTCACCTCTCCCTCGGGTCCGGCCCAGAGCGCCAGGCGGTCGAGCTCGTTCTCGAGCCGGACCTGGTTGGCGCCCATCCGCTCGACCAGGGTGCGCGCGGAGCCGGCATCGAGCCGGAAGCCGCGGCGGCGGGCGCCCTCGACCAGCCTGCGCGGCAGCTCCCGGGCCTTGGGCGCCTCGAACTCGCGCACCTCGCCGCCGGCCGACCCGACGGCCTTCGACAGCACCGCCGGCGCCTTGCCGCGGGCGATCAGGACCACGGTCAGGTCGGGTGGCATCGTCATGAGGGCGGCTGCGACCTCGCGCTGCTGTGGCTCGCGCCAGCGCTCGACACCGTCGACCAGCAGGTACCGGCGCGATATCGCCAGCGACATCGCCGGGATCGCCGCAATCAGGGCTTCGGCGTCCGGCGCGCCGCGTCCGGCGCTGGGGTCGAAGATCTCGAGTGCCGCCGCTCCGCCCTCTCCCTCGGCCCGCGAGCGCAGGCGGGCGCGGGTGGAGTCGATCTTGGCAGTGTCGGACCCGGCGATCAGGTAGACGGGGAGCATCTGGTCGGCCACCGGGCGAGTGTAGAGGGGCGATCCCGGGTCTAGCTGACGTGCCCAGGGACGTTGCGAACGGTGTGAGGTAGGTCCGGGCCTGCCGAGAGGCTGTGGGTGTCAAAGCTCACGACCTTCTCGGAGGCCCGGAATGCAACACGCTAATGCCCCGCTCACCCCGATCGGCCGGCTGCGCTTGGTCGAGCTTGTCGAAGAGGAGGGGTTCACGTTCGAGGCGGCCGCGGCCGCCTCGAACGTGGCCAAGTCGACCTGCTGGGAGTGGGTGCGCCGCTGGCGGCAGGCCAGCGATGAGGAGCGCCGCACGCTGGGCTGTCTGCAGGACCGCCCGTCGCGCCCGCACACGAGCCCGGGCCAGGTGCCAGCCGAGGAGGCCGTCCTGATCTGCGAGCGGCGCCGGCGGACGGGGTGGAGCCCGCGGCGGCTGGCCGACGAGCCCGACATCGCCAGGGCGCACTCCACCGTGCACCGGGTGCTGCGTCGGGGCGGCTGCTCGCGCCGGCCGCGCCCGAAGCGGCCCGTGGTGGTCCGCTATGAGTGGCCCTGCCCGGGAAACCTGCTGCACATGGACGTCAAGAAGCTGGGGCGCTTCGAGGCGCCCGGCCACGCGCTGACCGGCCGATCGCACCCGGCGCTCGCGGGGGTCGGGCTGGGAATACGTGCACTCGATCGTCGACGACTGCTCGCGCCTGGCCTACTCGGAGATCCACGACGACGAACGGGCGCCCACCGTGACCGCCTTCACCCGCCGGGCGCTGGACTGGTTCCTGGACCAGGGCATCGTCGCCGAGCGCCTGATGACCGACAACGCGTTCTCCTACATCAACAACCGCAGCCTCGGCGAGCTGCTGCACGCCCGCGCGATCCGCCACATCCGCACCCGCCCCTACACCCCGCGCACCAACGGCAAAATCGAGCGCTTCAACCAGACCCTCCAGCGCGAGTGGGCCTACGCCCTCCAATACGCCTCAAGCAACGCCCGCCGCGAGGCCCTGGCACACTGGATCAACCACTACAACGAGCGCCGCACCCACACCGCGCTCGACAACCGCCCGCCCCGCGAACGCGTTCGGGACGTCCTTCCTTCTTCTGGAGCTTGCCCGGGCGCTACCCTTGGATTGACCATGAGCGGGAGTTGGAAACGACGGGTGATTGCTTGCTCTGTCGGCGGGTTGCTCGCGATCGTGGTGGGTGTCACCAACGCAGACCCACGCTGGCTCTACGCCATCGTCGTGGTGACTCTCGGCGTCTATATCTGGCTCTACGATCGCGCCTACAGACGCGGCGATATTCCCGGCCCGCGCAACGCTCGCGGCACCAGGACCAGCGCCGCTCCCCGGCCCGATCTTCACCTTCCGTGCCCATAGACACCGGAATGTTGCGCTCGGCGAGGAGCCGCCGGCTACGGCGAGTAGTAGAAGGGGTTCGGCAGCTCGAAGCCGCGGTCGGCGTTGCCGCCGACGAGGTCGCTCTCCTGATCGCCGAGGTTGACGATGATCCGGTAGCCCTGCTGCTCGATCTTCGCCCGCTCGGAGCTTTTGTACTCGGTCAGGGTCTTGCCGCCGGGGTTGAGGATCAGCCCCTTCCAACCCGAGTGGCCGGAGTAGGTCAGGTTCTGGATCGTCAGGTTGTCGAACCCGACCGGGCGGCCGGTGATGAAAAAGACGGAGACGCCCTTGGCCCTGGCCGCGTCATAGAGCTTCAGGGTCGGCGCGATCGCCGGTGCGGTGCCGCTGACAGCGGCCTGCGCCAGCGAGGCGAGGATGTTCTTGAAGTCCCCGAGGTAGGAGTAGTTCGAGAGCGCCGTCTCGTCGATGTCGAGGACGAGCGCCCACTTCGGCTGGTGGCAGCGCGCCGGCGGCTTGTGGTTTCGCCGCGAGGCCGTCTCGCAGCGGTCCTTCTTCGCCGCCAGCTTGCGCAGTCTCTTCATCAGGTAGCTCTGGGCCTTCGAGTCGACCGCGGCGAGGTCCTTCTCGTAGTCCCCGGAGTCGTGGTAGGCCTGGAGCAGCGACGCCAGGTCGCCGGCGCCGACGCTGGCGGTGCCGCCGACCAGCGGCAGCCCGACCCCGGTCGGGCGGATGCCGAAGATCGGGGTGCCGTCGCTGACCGCGGTCTTGCGGATGTCGTCGGAGCCGCCGGCCGCGGCAAGCGCCACCGCCCCGGCGATCAGCGCACCGGCGAGGAAGATCAGCGTCCCGCGCAGCAGCGGCCCGCCCCGCTTCATGCGGACCTCGGCACGGCCTGGTGCAGTCGCTTACCCATCGCCGCCGCCGAGCTGTCAAAGCGCCGGCACATCTCCTCGAACTCGCCGTCGCAGTCGCGGTAGTGGAGTCGCATCAGCTCGCCCGGCATCAGCAGCGCCGCCGCGAACATGTTCGCCTCCTCCTCGGTCACGGGCAGGGGCGGGCGGGTGTCGGCGGGCTTGCTCTCATCCGGGTCCACCGTGACCTTGCGGCAGAAGAGCGCCTGCTGGCCGGTGCGGTGCATGACGTGGTGCCCGAGCTCGTGGCCGATGGTGAAACGGCGCCGCGGCGGCCACTGCCGGGCCTCCTCGGCGTTGACCCAGATCTCGCCCTTGGCCGTGAGCAGCAGCCCCGAGAGGGAATCCCCCGGCTCAAGAGGTGGGCAGCCGGGAGCCTCGCGCATGTCCTCGACGTCGCGGACGTGGAGACCGTAGACGCTGTCGACGATGTCCTCGACCGGCACCGGCAGCGACTCACCGTCCCAGATGAAGGAGGGGACGGCGGCGAGCACCTTCGCAGCCCTTTCCTCTATTGCTTCCCTGTCGATCTGACTTCCCTCCATCCCAGCGGCATCTTAGTCGTGGGTTTCTTCCTCGTCAGCATCCTCGCCGTCGCCGATCCCGAGCCGGCGCGAGAGCCTCGCCCAGCTGCTGAGCTCGGCGAGCGAGGAGGGGCTGGCCCGGGCCCCGGCCCCCGCACGCACGGCAAGGAGCAGCCGCTCCCGGGCGGCCGGGCGGTGTGCGATGGAGGCCGCGATCAGGTCGGCCAGCACCCAGTCGCTCTCGCGCAGCGCGAACGCAAACAGCGCCACGGGATCGTGGGGTGCACTTCTGCTCATGCAGGGCGGGTCGCGGCGGGGGATGCGTTACTGACTTCTCGGGTTACTCAATCGCCGCCGGTGAAGAGGCGATCGACCTCGGCCTCATCGGCCTCCGGCGACCGCTTCTGCCTGGCGACCCCGGCGGGCTCCGCCGGCAGCGCCTCCGCCTCCAACCCCTCGGCCCCGTACTCGGGACGCGGGGTTGCGACCCGGGCGAAGACGGTTCCCTCCGAAGGTGGTTGACCCTCGCCGAACTTCTCGCCCGCGCTCCGCAGCGCCTCGGCGCTGGAGCCGACTATCCCCGCCAGCGCCTCCAGCACCCTGGTCGAGACCCCGGCGGAGTCGAGCGAGCCCTGCTCCATCTGGTGGTAGTAGTCCGCGACCTTCTCCGTCTGCCCGCCGACGCCGAGGGCGGCCGCCAACCGCTTCACCAGCTCGGCGCGCTTGATCCGGGCCCGCTCGCGCAGGCGCGGCAGCAGAACCGGCCAGGCACCGGCCCTGCCGCCCATCGAGCGCTCCATGCCCTCCACGAGGGCTGGTACCTCGGAGCTCCGATAGGCGTCGGGGTCCCATTTGCGCCCCGGCGAGCGGATCAGGTAGGCGTCGATCAGCGTCGCCAGCTCGTCGCGGTCGACGCCCTCGACCCTCTCGAGGTAGGTGCGCGGGTTGGCCTCGCCCCCGGCGCGGTGCTCGGCGACGTAATCCTCGAACAGCTTGTCGACGTCGGCCATCGCTAGTCGGGGCCGCGAGCGTCCTCGAGCAACCTTCTCAGGCGCTCGCGGAATCTCTTGGCTATCTGGTGCACGTTGGCGTCGGTCATCGGCTTGGTCAGCTCGTCGTTGGATGACATGTTGACCTGATCGGCGGTCTCCTTCGCCGAGAGGCCCTCGAAGACGTAG
Organism: uncultured Actinomycetes bacterium; assembly: GCA_963840235.1. GTDB lineage: Bacteria > Actinomycetota > Thermoleophilia > Solirubrobacterales > 70-9 > JBBRHQ01. Next base: position 2,991 of record CAWIYC010000006.1, on the reverse strand, counting down.
AGCTCGACCACTGCGCGATGCGGCCTGCTGAGGTCGCTCAACGCCTGCTCGATCACGGCCTCGGTGTCGATATCGTCGGCGAAATCATCATCCGCGAGGTGCTCGCCCCAAGCGTCCTCCTCATCGCCCCCCTCCTCCGCGAGCGGCAGGTCGGGCTCGTCGGGGCGGCCGCGATGGTAGTCGGCGACACGTCGCTTGGTGATCGTCTGCAGCCACCTGACGAACTCACCCACCGAGGTGCCGTCGAAGGCGGACTTCATCGCGCTGATGAAGACCTCCGAGGCGACGTCGTCGGCGTCCTTGGTGGGGACCTTGATCAGGATCCTGCGCCTGACGTCGTCATAGCGGCGGAAGGCGAGGACGCCGAGGGCGGCGCGGGCGGCATCGTTGTCGCCGGCGTCCCGGGCAGCGACGATCTCGGCGATCAGCTGGTCGTCGGAGAGGTGGTCAAGCTCGTTTTCGTTCTTGGGACGAAAGTTCAAACAGGCCTCGAGGTCAGGTCGCGACGGAGGTGCTCGACCTGACGACGAGCGTGCTTCCCCCATCGACTGGACCAATGAGCGTAGCGCTTGTATCGGACGGAACTTTGTCGATCGAGTGACCGCCGCGTCCCGGAAGCGATCTCGGCGGACCGGTGTCAGGACCGCTGCCGCCGCCCGACCCTGGCGGCATGTGGCTGATGACAACCAGCGGCTTCTACAGCGTCGTCGAGCACCGTCGCGACCCCGAGCGGCTGGTCGTCCGCGCGCGTGCCAGGGAGGACGTCGAGGCGCTGCGAGCGGTGGATCCCGGGCGTCGAGCCGCGCTCCGACGCGACGGCGGACTACCGGTGGCGGGCCGTCGTCACCCGGGCCGAGTGGGTCGTCGCCCTCGCCCAAATGGCGAGCGAGGTCGACTATCCGAACTTCAAGGCCGCGGTCGCGCAGCGCCAGGGCGCCGAGCGCGCCACCTACTACACCGAGCCGGTGCTGCGCCGGCTGCAGCGTGGGCAGAGGAGTGATTGTCGTTGAACCTTCCCGGCCCCTCGCGGACGATCATCGTCGAACCGGTCGAGGAACCGGCTGCCCCGGCGCCGCCCGGAGCCGGAGCGGGAGCCCGCGCCGGCCCGGCCGGCGCCACGGCCGAAGCGGGCGCCGCGCAAGCCGAGGCGCCGTCCCGCGCGGGAGCCGGCGAGGCGCTGATGGGCCGTGCTCGCAGGTCTCCCTGCTGCCCGGACATGCTCGCGCCCAACCGCGTGACGCCCTTCCACGAGTGGTTCGAGCCCGCCTTCGCCGAGATGGAGGCGCAGCGCGTGCTCCGCCGCCTGATCGCCGATCCCTTCACGATCCTGGTGGACGGTCGCCTGGCGATTCCGACCGAGGCGCCGGGCGATCGGGGGGCTTTCCCGTTTGAGCGGGGCCCCGCCGCTGGTGCCTGGCCGGATCCACGGCGTCCGACTGTGGACGGTCACCGTCGGCTGCGGCTCGATGGCCCTCTGTGGGCTGAACGGATCCGGTTGGAGCGGCGGGCGGCGAGCCGACCCGCGCCAGGTGCAGCCCCTTCACCAGGAGCTACGGCTGCCACGGTGAACGCGGGCACTCTCCGGCCCCCGACTGCACCTGCGGTCTCTACGCGATGCATCCCTGGCACGAGCAGACCGCCGAGGTGGCCGCCTCGCTCACGGGTGGCAGCCTGGCGATCCCGGTGATGGGGGTGGTCGAAGCCTGGGGCCGGATCGAGGTCGACGAGGACGGGTTCCGCGCCGAGTTCGCACGCCCCGACGTGCTCATCCTTCTTCCCCGAACCGTTCCCACCCATCTACGTGGAGATCCTCACGGTGCTGGCGCGGACCTACCGGTGGAGGTGCTGCGGCTCACCAAGGCCGACTCGGACGTCAGCTACTGCGCCGACGGCGCCCCGGGATGACGAGGCCGGGGTCGAGCGCCTGCTCCGATCTCCGCCGCCGAGCGAACCCGACCCGAGGATGCCGGGGGATCCGGCGAAGGATCAACCCCGCGCCAAGCGGGTGCTCGAGGTCGTGCTGAACGCCGGCCTGATGATCCTGGCGATCGCCTGGTACGGGCTCTGGGCCGCGCTCGGGGTGGCAATCCTCGGCGCGATCTTCCTCGGCTGGTGGGACGACCCGCCGCCTCGGCCGCCGGAGCCGGCGCCGGAGCTGCGGGTGCTCGAACAGTGCATCGTCCGCGACGGTGCGGCATCCGCTACATCGTCATCGCGCCGTCGTCGGCGGTCAGGAACCGGGGCCGTGGCGCGACTCCATCCGCATGGAGACAATCGCCTGCCGCCCGACCGAGATCCGCCTCTCGAACCACAGCGTCGACCGCTTCCGCGAGCGCTTCCGTCCGGCCCTCGACTGGAGCACGGCCAAGCGCGAGCTGCTGCGGCTGCTGCGCTGCGGGTCGGTCGAGGACGAGGCGCCGGGGTGGCTGAGGGACCGGGTCCGGGAGAAGGCCGAGTGCTACTGCACGGTCGGCGAGGACCTGGTCTCCTGCCGCTCGTCTACGACGAGGGCGCCTGGATCGCCCGCACCTGCCTCGGCGGCGCGGCTGCGTCTCGGCCCCTGCCCGCCGGCGCCGCAATGCGGCCGGCCGGGCGCGGCGTGCCCGGCGCCGGCTCAAGCGCTGACCCCTTCCCGGCATGCTCATGACAGGCTGAGTCGCCGATGGGTGGATTCCGTCCTCCATTTGGACGTTCTCCGCCCGTCGATGCGGGCTCAGGCGTTGCGCCTGGAACCGCTCCAGTTCGCCCGGCAGCGGCGGCGGGCAGCGGCTGGGGTCGAGTGGCCCCGAGATGCGGAAGATCGCGGTCGAGCCGCGGCGGAGGACCAGCGTCGCCGCCGGGTCGGCGGCGGTCCAGCGCCTCGGGCGGGGGGAGGCCCAGACCGGGCCGGGGCGGTCGTAGCTGATCAGCGCGTAGCGGAAGTCGCCGCGGTTCAGCGCCCGGCGCCACTGCTCGCAGCTGGTCCAGTCGGTGAAGTCGCCGTCGCCGTGA